>JBPOIW010000211.1:0-8925 GCA_052034165.1 Planctomycetota bacterium
GACGCTCGATTCACGGCAGTGGCGGCCTCGGGAATTGTGGTGCTGCTGGTGGTTTTGCTGTCGATTAACTCTGTAGCCATGGTCGTTCGACACTTTGCCAGACGACGTCTGAAATGGTAATAGTTTATCCCCGGAACGTCGTAAGTCGTTCCGGATGGATTGTTCCGGTTCACCTCCTTCCCGGACCTGCCTGCAGAGTTCCGGTCAACTGATGCTCCCTTATCATGCCAACAATCAGTTCAGGTAACGTACCTCCATCCGTCGCAGGCGTCGATCGGGACCTCGATATGTCAGCTCACCCGGCTGCCATCGAGGCAAGGCATCTGGATTTCTTTTATGGTGAGCATCAGGTTTTGTTTGATGTTTCGCTGACAGTTCCGGAACGTTCAGTCACTGCATTGATCGGGCCCTCAGGCTGTGGCAAGAGCACGTTCCTCCGGACAATGAACCGGATGAATGATCTGATTGAAGGTTCTCGCTGCCAGGGAGAAATCCTGGTGGAGGGCCAGAATATCATGGATCCGGCCGTCGATGTGGTGCTGCTGCGAAAACACGTGGGCATGGTCTTTCAGAAGTCGACACCGTTTCCCAAATCGATTTTGGACAACGTCGCCTATGGACCCCGAGTCGCCGGGGAAAAGAACCGCGCGGTACTGGCCGACCTGGTCGAATCCTGCCTCCGCAAAGCGGCTCTTTGGGAAGAAGTGAAAGATCGCCTGACAACCTCGGCGATGTCCCTTTCCGGCGGTCAGCAACAGCGATTGTGTATTGCCAGAACACTGGCGACTGATCCCCGAATCATCCTGATGGATGAACCCGCATCGGCACTCGATCCTGCCAGCACTGATCGCATCGAAAACCTGATCGGAGAATTGTGTGCGAATTACACGATCGTGATCGTCACTCACAACATGCAGCAGGCCTCCCGAGTCAGCCATCAGACCGCATTTTTCTACAAAGGCAAGCTGATCGAATCAGGCCCGACCATGAAGATCTTCACACATCCCTCGGAAAAGAAGACCGAAGATTACATCACAGGGCGATTCGGTTAATGCGACTTTTCCACCCGGCACACAAGAAACATAAAACAAATCAGGGCAATGATTTACGCCCCTAACCGACGTCCGAAATTCCACAAGAAGAAGCGATCTGCAGGGAATCGCCGGGCAGAATCTTAACAAAAGAGTTTCTGCTGCTTCAGAATCAGCGGCGATCTTAACAATCCATTAACACACACTCTTCAAAGTACCGGCTCAATGACCATTCACTTTGTTCGCGAGATGGACCATCTGCATCGTGACATCCTTTCGATGTGCTCTGCAGTCGAAGAACTGATCAATGATGCTGTCGATGGGCTGAAACACGGTCGCAGCGAACTTGCTCAGGAAGTTTCTGGTCGCGATCGAGAAGTGGATGAGTGGGATATTCGAATTGAAGAAGAGTGTTTGAAGATTCTGGCTTTGTATCACCCCGTAGCCAACGATCTGCGTCGTGTCGCGGTGGTGATGAAGATTACGGCAGAACTGGAGCGTGTGGCGGACCTCGCCGTCAGCATTGCAGAACGTTCCGCCGGAATCGCGCTTTATGGTGAGTTTCCCATGCCAACTCGGCTTGCGGAAATGACCCGCGAAGCACTCAGCATGCTGCACGACAGTATCGACGCGTTTGTCGAACAGAATGCCGCAGCGGCCAGAAAGGTTTGTCAGCGTGATGAGCATGTTGACAACCTGAACAGTGAGTTGATCGATGAGGTCGTTGTCATGATGAAACAACGACCGGACCTGGTGGAACCGGGTCTGCACTTGTTTTCCGTGATCCGTCACGTAGAGCGAGTTGCTGACCATGCCACCAATATTGCAGAAGATGTAGTTTATCTGGTTGAGGGTGCCATCATTCGGCATCCGAGACTACACCGCCGATCCGGTGCGAGCGCCACTGGGGGAGCGTAACGAATCAGGACTTTCGAGACTTGTTCAAGCCTTCGAATGTTCCGCAAGCGCTCGAAGGTAAAGCCCGCTCCATGTCGCCGACCATTCTTGTGATTGAAGATGAACAGTCGATTGCCGACGTGGTCATCTACAACCTGCAAAAAGAAGGCTACAGTGTTCACTGGGAACGCGAGGGCCGCAGCGGACTGGCTCGAGCTCAATCACTCCTGCCCGATCTTTGCGTTCTGGATCTGATGTTGCCGGGCATTGACGGACTACAGATCTGCCGACTGCTGAAATCCGATTCCCGAACAAAATCCATCCCCGTGATGATGCTGACCGCCCGCAGCGCTGAGACCGACGAAATTGTCGGGTTCAACATGGGTGCCGATGATTATGTGACCAAACCCTTTCGGGTCCAGCCACTGATTCACCGCATCAAAGCCCTGCTCCGCCGAACCGAAACCGCTGAAGCTGGCAAGAACTTCCTGAGCCTGCATGGCGTTGAGATTGATCGTTCGACTCACTCCGCGAAATTCAATGGAGTGGAACTCGATCTGACCCCAACTGAGTTTCGAATGTTGTGGACTTTGATGTCTCAGCCCGGTCGCCCATTTTCACGCAACGAACTGATGGAAACATCTCGTGGCGAAGACGCCAACTCTCTGGAACGCACGATCGATGTCCACGTGCGGTCGCTTCGCAAAAAGCTGGGCGATACGCCGGACCTGATCGAAACCGTTCGGGGCGTGGGTTATCGCTTTCTGCGAAAATAACCTGGCCGGTTCTCTGTCGATCACACACCGCAGAACATCGCCGCTGTCGTCTGCAAATCTGCGAATAGGCGTTCCCGATCAGCATTTGGGTCTCAGCCGTCAATAAGTTATCCTTGCCACGATAGCAGCTGATTTAAGCACCGCTGGAAGGAAACTTATCCGTGAAAATCTCGCAGCTCAAAGTCTTTGTGATCGGTGACGGCCCCGAGATTGATCCCGATAAGGGCGGCATTGAGCCCCTGGCTTGTCTTCGCATTCACACCGACGAAGGGATCACAGGGCTGTCGGAAGTTTTCCGAGTTCCCCCCGGTGTCGTGCAGGCCACTGTTGGCGACTCACAAACGCATTTCGGAAGACTTCTGATTGGCCAGGAGATCACTCATCCCGAACGTCTGTGGCAACACATGTGGGACGCGTTGATGCATACAAATCGGCGCGGCTGGGAAATCATCATCCTGGGAGCACTTGATGTCGCGATCTGGGACATCTACGGCCAGATGCTCAAGCAGCCTGTCTGGCAATTGCTCGGAGGAATCCAGCGAGGACCATTTCAGTCAACAGTCGGCTCAACCGTCGAAGTGACTCCGTACTGCACATTGGTCTCGGACGTGTGGGGCGGCGAAGCAATGTTTTCGCAGCAGGTCGCGCGAGCCGAATCGCTGGCCTCCATGGGCTACAAAGCGTTTAAAGTTGAACCCATGATGTCATCACCCCATGACGTGGTTGAACTGGCTCGCCGCTGTCGTAAAGCGATAGGAGATGACCTCGCGCTAATGGTCGATGTGGGCTATCTGTTCAACGATGTTCCAACGGCGGTGCGCGTTTGTCGAGAACTTGAAGAACTGAACCTCACCTTCTTTGAGACCCCTTTTCCGGTCGACAACCCTGAGCCATATGCAAAACTGGCGGCCAAAACCTGCATTCCCCTGGCGATGGGCGAACATGGCGTCACACGCTGGGAGTTTCTGGACATGATGGACCGCGGCGGTGTAACTGTTGTGCAGCCTTATATGACGACCTGCGGAGGACTCACCGAAGCCAAACGCATCGTGGAACTGGCTCTGCCGCGCGGAGCACAAATGTGCCCTGGCAACTGGTCCACGCAGATCCTCGGCGCTGCTTCCGTTCACCTGGCGGCCTACTCACCGATTACTCCCTTCATTGAGTTCGCTCCAGCGGAAGTTTTTGAATCGCCGCTTCGTCGAGAACTCCAGAGCGCTGGATTTCCGGTGAGCAACGGGACGATCAATGTTCCCACAAAGCCCGGCATCGGATATGAGATCCCAGACGACGTGCTGGCGGCCTTCCGAATGGGATGAGCCAAGTCTCGCAATCAGTTGGCATCGCGTTGAAACTTCCGGCCTTCGCAGGGTCCGCGAACAGATCATCCGGCGTTGGTCAACAAGTAAGCCTGAATTCCGTCCAGCACCATTTGCACGGACATCATGACCAGCAGCATTCCCATGAGCCGCTCCATGGCTCGAGAACCTCGATGGCCAAGAAACGCATAGATGGCAGGCGAGAGAGTCAGAATCAGAGCCGAGATTGTTCCGGCGATCAGGACCGCCATCGCGACCGTCCCGCGATCATGCTTTTCCGCAAGCAGCAGAATCAGTGAGATTGTGCTGGGGCCGGCAATAAACGGCATCGCGATCGGAACAATGACAGGATCGCCGACGTCCTCTTCATCAACAACTCGCCGTGCCGGAAACACCATCCCCATGGCAATCATGAAGAGCACGATTCCGCCCGCAATTCCCAATGCATAAGGCTTCAACCCCAGCGCTGACATAATTGGGCCGCCGGCGAAAACAGAGCCCAGCAGAATCAGCATCGCGATCAGGCTCTCGCGAAGCATCACGTTTCGGCGTTTCTTTGCTTCAAGGTTGTGAAGCAGCGAATTGATCGTGACCAGATTCCCGAAAGGATCCAGCACGATAAACAGAAGCAGGATTATTTGCAGCATAAATCACGCTTTTCCAGTCCGGTCGGGTGACCGCCAATCGGCAAACAACTCTTTGAGCACTGTACAATCCTTTTGACAGCCTGTCTTATGGAATCCTCGGTCTTGCGGAACCCGAGCTATCCGGAAACAATGCTGGGCATACTGTTTCTCAACAGGAGTTTGCGTTCCATGAAATCCTGCCGAGTGTTTTCCCGCATGCTGCAGTTCATCCTGTTTCCAATTCTGTTGAATTCCGCAGCATCCATTGTCGTTGGTGACCCACCTCAAGTCGGGGAGACACCAGCTGTCAGCGGCCGTTCGCCCGAGACATCGCCAGACGCAACGGTCTCGATCGAAATCACTCAACTTGTCTCTGATCTGGCTTCTCCGGAGTTTTCTCGTCGACAGGCGGCCGTCGCGACGCTTCGAAACGCCCAGGGCCAACAACTCCAGGAAATCTGCAAGGTTCTGGAAACAGGCAAAGACAGCGAGTCGGCTCGAAGAATTATCGAAGTCCTTGAACTTCGCTACGAACAAGCCGCTTTGGGTTCCGACGATGTCCGCATCACGTCGGAAGCCCTTGAGAAATCAGCGCATTCTGAACGCTGGTTTGTTTCAGAAACGGCCCGCGATGTTCTCGATCGTCATTGGCAACGCCGCACTGAAATTGCTGTGGTCGAATTGGTGTCGATGAACGTCCCACTTTCTCCCAAAGATCCGTCAGAACTTTGGAAACAGAGTCCCGATGCTCCGCCGCAGATGTTTGGGCAGGCTGATCCGACATCATCCCGACATCTGAAGATCTATATCGATAAGAACTGGCCCGGCAACGATCGAGCCTTTGAACTACTGCGGCGATTGGACTCGCTTCAGACAGAATCGTTTATGACGCAACCTCGTTTGGTCTCCATTTACCTGATCGATGGTCATCCTCTGGCGATTGAACAGGTCGCGATTCTCAAGGGGACTTTTGGAGATACGCAAATTGCAGAACGTGGACGAGTTTGCCTCGGTGTCCTGAACGAACCACGATTTGGTGTTGAAGAAGGAATTCTGGTGGGGAGCGTGCAGAAGGGTTCTTCTGCAGACGCAGCCGGGATTAGTTCAGGCGATTTAATCGTTGCAATGAACGGTAAGAAGCTGACAGACTTTGATCAGCTTGTGACTCAGCTGCGAAGTTTCGATGTTGGCGACAAGATCCTGCTGCATATTCGAAGTAATGGACTTCAGGACGAGGGTGGCTCACGCAGTGTCGAGGTCACCCTGAAGGGCTGGCATTAGTTTCCGCGTTTGCCTGAAGCCGCTTCGAACGCTGCCCAAATTTCACAGGATTAATCACGCAGCCGGAATCGTTACTCCGTAGCCCTGCCCTGATCGCACCAAATCGATCCGACCTGCACAAAGGATTGCCACCATTACTTCGGCCGATTCCAGCCCCAGTTCGCTCAAGGTCGTCTCAGGAGGTCAGACCGGCGTCGACCGCGCCGCGCTTGATGCCGCGATGGAGCTGGGATTCGAAGTCGGAGGCTGGTGTCCTCGAGATCGCCGTTCGGAAGATGGTTCGGTTCCGACAAAATATCCACTCCGCGAGACCGCGGCTCGCTCTTACGCCGTTCGGACCGAATGGAACGTACGCGATTCGGACGGCACTCTGATCCTGGTACTCAATGAAATCTCCAGTGGAACTCGACTCACGGTCGATGCAGCGAAGTCCCACGGCAAGCCGCTAAAGATTGAGCACTTGGCAGCCCCGAAATCATCCGGCCTCCTGACTGTCGATGAATCTCCATCGGAAAAGGTGGAGTCGGTCGTCGAATGGATTCAGCGCGAAGAAATCCGCGTGCTTAACATCGCCGGACCACGAGGAAGCTCCTCAGAGGACATGTACCCCAGAGCCAAGGAATTCGTCATTGCAGTACTTCGAAGGCTACAGCCTAAAACGGCAATCGCCAAAACCCCTGCAACAAAGCGTCGCAGAAAGAAGCCAACGGGCAATGGACAGAATCAAGATCGTGTCTAAAACGTTCACTATGGGTTGAAGGGCGCCGGTCGCCAGCCCCGGTTGAATTTGCGGTAAGAACCGGACGCTAACGCGTTCCGGCTGATATCGCGATCTCAACTCCTTTGTAGATGCCAATTAGGAACATTGTTTATGCGAATCCTGTCTGCCCTATTCTGTTCTCTCATCATCACGGTCCCCGCAATTCTCTGTGCGGCGGATCGAGCAGAATGGACTCAGTGGAGAGGACCTTCACGAACATGTGCCATTACTGCAGCTCCATGGCCTGAAACACTGGATGAGAACTCGCTTGTCGAGATGTACCGCGTCCCTTTGCAGTCAAGCTACTCCGGCCCGATCGTGACGGCCGACAAAGTCTTCGTCACGGAAACTGTCAACAAGGAAAAGGAAGTCGTCAAAGCGCTGGACAGAGAGACCGGCAAAGAACTCTGGAACGTCGAATGGCCCGGCGCAATGAATGTACCGTTCTTCGCGGCCTCCAACGGCAGCTGGATTCGTTCAACACCAATTTACGACGGTCAAAAACTCTATGTCGCAGGCATGGTTGATGAACTGGTCGCATTGGATGGAGCAACAGGAAAAGAAGCGTGGCGCATCGACTTCAAAAAGGAATTTGGAACAAATGGCCAGACATTCGGTTCAGTCTGTTCGCCTCTGATCGACGGTGGCTTTTTGTTTGTGCAGACTTCGGGTGGATTGGTGAAGATCGACTGCTCTTCAGGGTCCATCGTGTGGAGAAGCCTTAAAGAAGAAGGCGGCATGATGGGCGGAGCCTTTTCGTCGCCGGTCCTTGCAGAAGTCGCAGGGGCCCGACAATTGGTCGTTCAGACACGGGCGAGATTATGCGGCGTCGATCCAGACCAAGGCACAGAGCTTTGGACGATCGATATCCCGTCATTCCGAGACATGAATATTCTCACCCCGACAGTGATTGGCAATCGAATTTTCACCAGCAGCTACGGCGGTGGTGCAACACTTTACGAGATCAAGAAAGCCGCTCCGGGATCCGCAACAGAATTTGACGTTCAGCAGCTCTGGAAGAATACCACAGAGGCGTACATGTCTTCTCCTGTTGTCATCGACGAAAAGATCTATCTGCATCTCCGCAACAAACGGTTTAGCTGCATCGAACCTCAGAGCGGTGAGTCGCTCTGGCGGACGACTCCCTTTGGCGACTACTGGAGCATCGTCTCCAATGGATCGAAACTCCTCGCACTGGATTCAGCCGGGGATTTGCTTCTGATTAACGCCAACCCCAATGAGTATTCCCAACTGTCGTCTCGACACGTCAGTGATGCATCTACCTGGGCTCATCTGGCCGTGGCCGATGACCAGGTCTTCGTCCGTGCTCTGGACGCGTTGATTGTCTATCGCTGGAGGTAGCAAGCAGCCTGGGAAACGCCAGCAGCCTTTGATTAAATCCCAACCCGCTGCGTCAGCGAGGGATTGTGGTTGAAACAGCAACGACGTTTATCCCTCACTGACGTGTCGGGTTGTGAAAAGCCAAAAATCCAACAGTCTGACAGTGTCACTCTTCAGCCGCTGGCAACTGCAGACCTATGCTCCGACACACGACGTTGCCAACGAAAATGGCCGTGATCAGTTTGACCTGACCACGGCCATGAGGGCTTCAGAGTTGTCCTGAACTGCGAACGGTGGATGCTGTGCGAGACAGTCGAGGATCGAGTCATGTTAAACATGCACTCTTATTGATCCGGGTCTACGCGGTTGGTTTGAGATCTCCGTCGGGGTTACAGAGGACAGGTCTGAAATCACCGGGTCGTCTTTCGACGGCCAAGCTTCCTTACGCAGTTTAATCGGCGATCGCTATTCGTTCCTACAGGAAGATTGCCGCCAACTCCGTTATTCTCGAATGGCACGATGTTTGCGATTTCGACGGAACGCCGCTGACTCACCTATTTCAACTGCTCCATGGCGGCCTTCAAAGCATTCAGATCCGCCTCACTGTTTTCCGGATACTTCATCTCGCCCAGCCACCAATCTTCGGTGAAACTCGCTGACTCCCCGGGCTGCAATCGCTCTCGTGGTCCGATCGGCTCCAGTTCAATCATGTCGCCATCCGGATACCAAACGGAAACAGTCAGCCCGGCGGCTTCGTTGTAAACTCGATCAGGGAACGTCCTGAACCGTTTCAGGAACAGCAGGTCGTTGGGAGCCAGATACGCAATCGCCCCCGCATAACTGTCGAAGCCCAGCTTCGGTTTTCGCGGAGCCTTCAGGATCTCAAGAAATCCG
>JBPOIW010000313.1:0-6477 GCA_052034165.1 Planctomycetota bacterium
TTGCTGGTGCCTCCGAAGGCAAGAGCAAATCTACGGAACCATCCCTATGCTGCTGATTCATGAAACACTCCTCTTTCATACCAATCGTTAGATCGTCACTGGAGACTGCTGAGACGATGGGCTAACCAGAGCTGGTCACGAAAGCCGTCGAGCGACGACCTGTGTCTTTCGCGTTCCGCGCTGATTGTTTCACAATCGATCACCTCGTTTTCTACTGGCGGAGTTCGGTCAGTGAACCCATCAAAATGACCTCTGCAGTTACACAGATCCTACGTGCGTTTCAAAGAACCTGACATGTGAATTCCACATCTGTTTTTCGTTTTTCTGAAGATGATTTCGTCCCCAGAAAAACTGATCAGTATGGGCGCAGAATTCATGTCAGGACAGACTGCAAAACGCTCTGTCAGACAGCCATTTCGGAGATCACGTTTTTCGTAACGGTTTGGTTGTTTGTAATCACGAAACTGTTGCAGATCTGAAGCTCACGTCAGATGCCTTAGACGAGATTGTTGGACACAACAGAAAACTGAATCTGTGATGTCATGGTCATCTCCATTTGGTGCGGAATACTCTTCACAAGCCCGGAAGCTTCCGATTTCATTAGACGGCAGACATTGAAGCTCGTTTGATCGCTGACAAACGGATTGGCGATATTCGATTCTGATGCGAGCCATGCGGGTCGCTTTGGCTTTGAGTCCTTGCACGCAGTGAGTTGTTCCATGAACTCGTTGGCGGGATGCTGTTCGGTGTCTGGGACTTGCTTGACCGGGACTTGGGGTGATGCGTGTATTGATGACTGTCGCCGTGGTGCGTTTACCAGCCACGCTCTACCAACATGACAGGTTGGCTGGTCGTAGCCTCAAAACGCGGAAGTCAGCGCCTGGACCGGGCACAGAAGCTCAGGAGGCTGCCTCACACATCCAATTTTCGGCGGGGTACCCAACTACGACCGCAGTGGTGATTGGGCTGCGCAATGAGTTCTACAGACAGATATGAAGAATTTGACAAATGTCTGAGAGTCATCAAGCATCAGCGCAGACAACTGTTTTCAGTAATCACATGAGACAGAGCTGGTTCCTGAAAACGGGCAGGCGCAATCGCGCAAAACGTCTATAAGATCCCTTTAGAGGTTTTGCGCGATTAGCACGTCATAAAAATCATTCTGAATCCTACTCCCCCTCACACCCATCGGAGGCAGGACCTCGCCCGTCCGGCGATCGTCTGACAAGCTGATAGCGAGTGCTGCGGCGGCGCCCCGTGCCGCAATACTCAATGTATCCACGTTTTCGCAGAGCTTGCAGGGCCAAACTGACGGTTCTGATGCTGAGGTCAGGGACGTGACGCCTTATGTCTCGCGCAGCAAACGAGCCCTCAAACTGGCGGCAGACTTGCCAGACACGGTCCTCTGAAGCTGTGAGGCTGAGCTCTGAGTGTTCCAGAAACTCAGTACAGATCAGATGTGAACTCACAACAACGACGTCACTTCCTTCAAACAGTACCGGCCTCGCCCGTCCTACGATCTGCTTCAGTTCTGCTTCAACAATTGAGTTATAGGCCGCATTCCACAGAGGATGGCCGTATCGGCTCGACCTAATCACCCGCGTCGCTCTGGTACGGTCTGTGATCTGAAATGACTGTGATCCCCATTCGGAAGGTTCATTGATCGCATCGATATCCCCTATCTGGATCAAGCGATCTACTACGGATCTGGGCCCCCCTGCGCGGGGTGTCCCCAAAATCACGAGCAGATCATGCTGGCCGAACAGCGAGTTGCTCCCGCGTGCGACGGCAGAATGAAAATAGTTCCTGCTCGTCACTCTGACCGGTAATTGGGAACGAATTCCCTCAAGATGGTTGCTGTGGCAAAACACACAGATGTTTTGCTTGTTGGGATAGCTCCGCAGGACATGTCGTACGGCTTTGCCGATAGTTGAGTTCGGTCCCGTCCGTTGGCTGCGTGAAATGTCGTATTCCGGCACTTGGAGCACACTGTGGTGGCTTTGGACGTGCATCAACGGTGTCCGGTCCGCAAGCCCCGGGACAATCCTTGCCAGGATCTCCGGGTCGGCCGTGGCGTCGCAGAGCCAGACCGGAATTCCGCTTGGCAATTCCATCTGCGAGACGGCAACCAGACGTTGGCGTCGTGCCCCTGCCGACCTCACCAATCGGCGTAATTTGCCTGTCGTTAACTCCAGCAGTAGCCTGAATACAAGTGTAGGGTCTCCGCCGGTCATGTCCATTCCTTGACGATCGCAAGAGCCCAATTGAAAAGTTGATTCACTGCGAGCGTTTAACTGATTCGCATGCCAAAACAACGAGTGCAGTTCAGGTATCAGGTCATTGTTTGGGGGAAAGGTCATTTCGGTTAGATCAACTTCGACCGCGGTGCTTGCTCCCTGTGTCAGCGTTTCTTCGAGTCTCGGAACGATACGCTCTACATGCCGTATCCAAACTCTTAGACCTTCACGCCTTTGGTGCGCTTCGCCTTCCCGTTCTGACTGAATGGCGAGTTGCGTCCTGGCGAATTGGGAAGAGTTGCTTGTTAAGTGATCACCAAACACGCCAAGTTGGTTGAGAAACTGTCCGGGACGTCGCAGGACATTTAGCAGTTGCTGAAATTGGTGCAGGTCTTCCAAAGTAATGCTGTAAACCGGTCCCAGGAATTCCACCAGACTCTCGTGCACTGCGACGTAATCGATACGGTGGGTTCTGCAGTATGCTGAAAGATCAATCAATTGAGCGCGTCGATGTGTCATCAATACGACTGCCGATTGACCGATATTCCGTCTTGAAGCCTCGACCTGCCCGCGATAGCCATCCCTGCGGCAAACCTCCCTGTGCAGGCAAAGCCTGCATACAGTGTGCTCAATGGCGAGGCCTGCGGCAATAGCTCGATCGGCATCGGGATTCCAGCAGTTGATTCCAGCGGCTTGGGGATTGTTTTGGTCCACATCCCGACTGCCGTAGACACGTTTCCGATAGCGAACGACTGACAAGCCGCGGCCTTCTGCCGATTCAGCGATCTCATTCGTGTTCAAATGGTCGGGCACGATCACTAGGATTCTGCATCCGCTCTCTGCGATCTCCAGATCGGCTGTGGACTTTCCGCTTCCCGTCCCGCTGCGGTCCAAGAATATGCCTGGTTGGCCGAGGCTGTCTAATCGACTTTGCAGAACGGCTTGCCGTAAAACGTCAATCGACACAGCTTCACCAGTTGGCGGTGTTGGTTCGTAGGGCACAGCGTTGAATGTGTCGACCTGCAGCTGATCCCTGTAATCCGGATGCCAGCATGTCGGCGGCTTGAAGCCTTCCGCCATCGCCAATCGAAAGAGACTCGGCCATTGGAAGCAGTCCGGTCCATCGCTAAAGGAATCCCAGTCCCGCACCGCGGCATCGGGATTCCAACGAGCGGGAGCTTGTCTTGACCAGCTG
This sequence comes from Planctomycetota bacterium, assembly GCA_052034165.1. Lineage (GTDB taxonomy): Bacteria > Planctomycetota > Planctomycetia > Planctomycetales > Planctomycetaceae > SXXK01. The sequence goes on from JBPOIW010000313.1 coordinate 3,433, forward strand.
GCCCAAAGATCAAAAAAGAGCTGTAATTCTGCAGCGGTACGCACACAACTGTGAAGTCCCATGCCAACCCTGAGCCATTCATCACGTGTCGCGTCGTAGTAGTCAGAGCCAAGACACCTCAACGCCTCCTGTATGACATCAAGTGGTGGAGCGGCCTGATTAGCCCGAGAGTGCTGCCGTGCGGTTGTCGGCAGTGCTCGTGTTGGCGGAATCGGCGCCCGAAATCGCAACGCCTCTTCTGGCAACTCGTTCGCCGCAACCGGATGAATCTCATTCAAGCCAGCGAGAGCGGCCGCTCCGTTGATCCAGCCTTCGCCGTTCCAGAAGGTGGAAAAGTGATACTGTCTGTGGTGGCTTCCCGGCAAACGGATGCACAGTCCTGGGTGAGTTTCGTCGGCGATATTCCCACGTGGGAAACGCTCTACATTGACATCGCCCCGATCCACGAGGCTGTCCATCCACGCCGCCACGGTGATCGCCTCTGCATTTGAGAGATTCTGGACAAACATCCAAAGATGCAGCCCGCCTCTGCCATCACTATTTTCCAGCAGCACAGGAAGCCCCAACTCCCGAAGACGCCGCCATACGGCCTCCAAGTAACTGAAATTTCTTTCGGACTTCGCGGAGAGTTCATCTTCCGAGACATTCCCGTGACAGTCGACATCCAGCACACAGATCTTCACACCGCGTCGAAAGTGGTGTTGAACATACACATAAAGAACATGGTTACCCCGAAGGTGGTCCCATAGAACTTCATTGCTCAATTGCCTTGGGACACGCCCAATTCTGCCGTTACCAAGTGGTCGATGGGCATATGTGTCATATCGACCGATGAACAACCGCCAGAACGCCGAGAGCCACGCGAGAGCGATCTCCCTGGAGGCAAATGGATTGTCAGCATAGCGGGGTGATTCTGACACGGGTGGAATAAAGCCAATTAATCGTGGATGCTGCGACGGATTAACATTGCTTGTGGACATCGTGAACATTGCTCCTGTGCTGCGTGACTGCCGGATAACGTCCGGCAGCAGAATGAGGGAATGACTACCTCCCGATCCCTGGGCTCTACGGAACCGAACGTCGGCAAACCCGACGCAATTTGTCGTTGATCTCCGCCATTCAGGCCGATGATCAGCATGCCCAACACCGCCAATCCCAGCGGCTGGTCAATACCTCTCGATACCGCGCAACACCTATTGCCAGAGCCCGAAATTATCCCGGCTCGCAGATCAGGTCGCTGCTGACGAAACGAATGGTTGTCAGCTGGTAAGCAAGAGGCGACATACCAAACACCGGCGGCAGGCCCCATACGGTCTGACGTCACCGGCATTCGACGAAAGGGATTACCCACAGCAACCATCCAGACAGGCTGCAGGTCGGAATCAATTCAGGCTGAGCCTATTCTTGGCTCACGCAACTCCTAAAATGCACAACGCGGTGCATTGATTTGCAGGTGCCTCGAACTTCAGCACCTGGCATGCAATCACTAGATTGCACTCTCCCTTCGCGCACGGGATTTGTTGAAATCAGCCGTCGCGAAATCGCCTCAGCAGTAGCCACACCTCGGCATTGTTTGCCATTTGGCTGAATGCTGAACACACAACATACACATCGACTATTTTGCAGCCGACGCAATCAAGTCCGCTCGACCCATCCCAGGAAGCAGACATCCCACAACTTTCACGACTGCAGATATTCCCGCATCAGCAACGTCACCAGTCCCACGACGACGGGTGATTCTTTCCCACCTCCGGTTCGCTGGGCGGTACCACGGTTTACGGGTTCGTCCAGATAACTCTTAACGTCTTCGTCCAATATGATTGCTCGACCTTTTCTCCCATCTGTGGTTATTGGTATGTCCATCTTTTGCAAGGGTACGTCCAGATTGTTTTCATCGTCTTCATCCAATTTGATCGCTCGACCCTTTCTCCCATCTATGGTTGTTGGAATGTCCATCTTTTGTTTCGACTGTGGTAATCCCTCCGTGATTCGATAGTAGTCAGATTCGCTGCCTGCGAGTGCTGCACCATATTCTGAAGTGTGCATGACAAATAGCTTTCGGGAATCGTCCCTGGGTACGTCGCGCAATTGATCGGGCGATGTCTCGATAATCAGCGTATCGTCGGGCTTCAAAAACTCTCTCGTCCGCAACTCCTTATCGCATTTGCACGACGCGACGACTATTGCGTATGCCGTAGACGAAAAAAAAGCTCTCATGACACTGACGTATCGGTGACTCAACAACTCCTCTGATTCCAGAAGCGTTCCCGACAGTAGTTGTTTTGCCACGGGCACAATGGCACCGATATCGGTCAGCACTTGTGGCTTCGTCTGGATTGGCTCCCCTTCCCCGGTCCAAAGCCACTGTTCATTGACCTGCGGTAGCTGGGCGATCGCCTGTAGTAACTTCTCACTGACGGGCGCGTGTCCGGCTAGAACGCGGCTCACCAAACCAGGACTGAAACCAACTCGATGCGCCATCGCGCGTTGCGACCCCGCGAACAAACGATCAACTATTTGCCGGATCCGAACGCGATAGATTTCAGACTTGTCAACGCCCATCGCTACGCGCCCAAGAAAAAAAAGAAGGAATCTGCAGAGAACTTTCAAGCGTAGTGTATAATGGTGTTGAATTTAATACAACAAATAACACAATGATCGCAAGCTTTCGTGGGGGCAACCGTTCCGAAATCGGTGCCGAGCAGAAAATTCCTGATGATCTGGCCCTCAGAACATCATGTGTTTCTTCTAGGACATTGAGAATTGAGTAGCTCAGGATCATGCCTCGCAGCGGAAGCAATTCCAGCAGTCCAGTGCTCCAGCCTCGTTTTGCCAAAAACCGGCCGAAGCCAATTTTGGAGACATACAGCAGAAAGAAGACAAACAATATGCATTATCGCCAGCAGCCCTCAGTTGTAAGGCGCTGTCAATGAACGAGGAGTCAGACAATGGAAGAGCAACAAGAATTGTGGACCGTGAAAAAGCTGTCCGAGTATTTTCAGCTGTCGTTGCCGGAGACGTACAAGCTCGTAGCCTCAAATGCAA
>JBPOIW010000078.1:0-53444 GCA_052034165.1 Planctomycetota bacterium
AATGCTCTGCGGCGCTGATGCCATGAAAATAATGAATAAATGTGGTTAAACCTAAGCGTTAGCCCCCGGTTGTTTTTCCTGGGTTTCAGGAGCGAAAACCGGACGCTAACGCGTTCCGGCTGATTAATTCAACAGTCTGTCACGTTTCGGGTTGCGATGGCGGCAAATGCGGACCTTCAAAACTCACGCGGCGGGTTGGGACTGGCACAAACTCGAAACTTTGAGGCTGATGCGTGGGGCTATGAAGATTCCCTATATTTTTTGAACCGTGGATCTCCCCTTCTGTTGAACAGCGCAACTTCAAACCGTGGAAGCGAAGACGATGCTGGGCGGAAAATTGGAAAAATCAGCAGATTCCCACGTGGAGCAGCGAACATAGAGAACCTATGCTTGTTTCTTCCGAACGGCGGCCCCACCATGCCCGTTGTGGTGTTCATATAGGAGTAGTTGATTCGATTTGGCTTGAGATTCCGCCTGAAGTGCTGAAATCACGCGGGATTCCGATCCAAATTCGGGCTCAGAATCAGATTGGTCGTTTGGCATCAGGTCACTCGCAGGTTCCCGAAATATGGCAGACAAGTTCATCGAATGGGATCGCGACCGTCTCGTTGTCGCCGAAGGGACGGCTGCTGGCGAGAAAGCTCAGTTCCGGCTGGTCAGAATCCTTGACCGCCAGGCAGATTCAAATGACACGCTCATGTTGGTGGATCAGCTGAAGCAGTTGTTCCCGACGGGGGCGGATCGAAAGCGTGCCTCTGCTGCGATCGTGTTTCCGCGGCAGATGGTCACAATTCATCGCATCCAGTTGCCTCAGGTGCCGGACAGCGAGATTCCGGACATGATCCGCATGCAGGCGTCGATGCGGCTGACAGTGCCGGTCGAATCCGTCTGCATGGACTTCACCCCGCTTCCCATACAGCCGGGCAGCGCGACGCGGGACGTCCTGCTGGTCACCGTGCCCAGCGATCAGGTTGCCGTCGCGCGAAGAACATTGAATGACGCGGGTCTGGAGCTGTCTGAAGTTCGTGTCAGTGCATACTGTGTGGCTCAGGCGGCTGCTCGAGCGGGCTTCCTGCGAGCATCTGCCGACCTCGAGAAGGTCGATGTTGTTGCTGTGATGCGGCGAGATTTTATCGAACTGACTTTTGTCCGAGGAACCTCAGTCGTCTTTTCACACAGTGGCAGTTCGTGGACTTCGCTGGAGACAGTCGAGAAGACCATTCGCGCAGAGTTGACTCGAGCGCGGATGTCGGCGGCCGAGATACTGGGCGAGCATAAGATTGATCGAGTGATTCTGATCGGTGCTCCGGAAGTGACTTCGGCCGTTACTGACCAGATTTCGACACGACTGGATGGGGCTCGAATTGAACGAGTCAACCCGGCTGAAGCTTTTCTATCCGGAGCATTGCCCGAGGGAATTAATGCGGCCGATGTCGTGACGCTTGCGGGGGCCATTTTGGGCGAGGCCACGATTGGCGTTGAAGTTGTCGATTTGATCAATCCGCGTCGCGCTCCGGTGAAGAAGGATTTGCGACGGCTTCGAGTTCTGCTGGGATCATTGGCCGGTGTGATTATTTTGGCTGGCGGGTACTTTTGGCGTCAGGGGCAGATTAATGAGCTGGCCGACGTTAAGTATCTGGTGGATACAGAAAATGCTGAGATCAAAGAAATGCTGGCCGCTGGCAGCAAGGAGATGACTCAGGCTGAAAGTGTTGCGGAGTGGGTGAATCGGGATGTTGAATGGCTGGACGAAATGGTTCGTCTGAAAGCCATTCTTCCTGCAACAGACAGAATGTTTATCGACAGTTTCCAATTCTCTGCAATCCAGCGAGGAGCATTGCCGTCTGTGAAGCTTGTTGGCTTTGCGAAGTCAGAGGCGGACGTCAATGAATTGGCAAGGAAGCTTCGGGATGCGGGCTATGGCGTGAAGCCGTTTGAGCCTGAGTACCGTGCGTCGGCGGTGTCGCAGGATTATGGTGTTCAGATTGTTCTGGAAGTGACGCTTCCTGCGAATCCGGAATCAGTATCAGGCTAAAGACAATGGATGAGAAGAAGCGGACAAAGATTCTTGCTGCCGGGCTTGTCGCGGTGATCGCCGTGTACAGTCTGAGGTCGACGCTGGATGGGTTTCTGATGAAGCCGATTCGTGACCTGCAGAGAAATCTTAATATGGCGAATGCCGAGAATGAATCTCTGAAACTTCAGGAGATCAAGTTCAAGGTTGCGCGAAAGAATCTGGATGACTGGAAGTACATCAGTCTGCCTCAGAATCAGGATGATGCTCAGCGTCTTTATCGGGAGTGGGTCCACGAGCTGACTCGACAGTGTGGCTTTAGCGGGCCGGGCTTTGAGGTGACTCCCGGGGCGAGATCGCAGCAAAAGGAATTTGGGACTGTCGGAGTTGAGGTGAAGAAGGCGGAGACGGATCTGCAGGGGTTGACTCGCTTTCTGTTCCTGTTTGATCAGGCGGATATGCTGCATCGAATCTCGGCCATGAAAATCGACAGCCCCGGTGCTCAGGGAAATCCGCGTCTGCTTGTATCGTTCACGGCCGAGGGAATGAGTGTGATCGGTGGCGACGACAAAACGGAGCTGCAGCCACGCACCACGATCACAAGCGGCATGAGTGAGACTGCGTCGGAGATTAGTGTGGTTCCGAACGAGTCGATCATGATCGAAGATCCATTCCGGCCGTTTCTGGTGCGTGTCGATCGGGAGTTACTGCGAGTTGAATCTGTGAACGGCTCGGCGTGGAAAGTTCAGCGTGGGTTCAGCGGAACGAAGGCTGCTTCGCATGCGGAGAAGGCGACCGTTGAGCTTTTGCCAGTGGCGTGGGACCGTCAGGAGAAAACTCTGGAGCAGTACGCGGACTTCGTGAAAGGATCGGTCTTTGTTATTCCGTCGCCGCCAAAAACCTGGAATCCTCGACTGGCTGGTGTCAGCGACAAGACGATTAAGCCGGGTGAAGAAGTCAAATTTACGGCCCGGGCTGAGAGCTTTAATCCTGAGCTTGGCGAGCCCCGGTTTTCGCTCACGGAACCTGTTGACGGCATGTCGATTGATCCCAAGACCGGAGAATTCTCGTGGAAGCCAGCTGAGAGTTTGGGAGCGGGAGACTATGTGACGACGGTGCTGCTGACTCAGGCTGGCAATCCGGAACTCAAGTTGAATTCGAAGGTGAAGTTCACGATCAAGAGTGATAATCAGGCCCCCGTGTTGACGCTGGCCGAAACAGCCGTCGTGGTCATTGGGCGTGAGTTTACCATAGCGGCGACCGCGACTGACGATGGTCCGACCGAGTCATTGAAGTATTCGCTGGGGACAGGAACGCCGGAGGGTTTGACGATCGATGCGGTGAAAGGGCAATTGAAATGGACACCCGCTCGCACCTTTACACCGGGAAAGTATGACGTCGAAGTCAGGGTCACGGATTCAGGAGAAGAACCGAAATCGGCGTCTCAGAAGATTTCTCTTGATGTGCAGGACGACAATGCCGCGTTGACATTGTTATCTGCGGCGTTATCGAAAGACGGAGTCTGGTACGCCTGGTTCAGAAACAAGGGGACAGGGAAGACGGAGCAATTGAAGGTCGCTGAAACACTTGCGGTTTCAGAAATCAATGTTGAAATTGTGGCCGTGACGCATCGTTATGTGACGTTAAGAGATAAGGATGGTCTCTGGAAACTTCAGCTAGGGCAAACTCTGCGGGAACGCAAGCTGATTGAGCCAGCCGCTAAGGTTGAAGAAGCTGTTCCGGCGGCAGAACCGATTGAACCCGCGACAACGGTGATCGAGGCCGTGCCGGCAGATCCATCGCAGCAACTGACGCCAAAGGTCGTGGGAGCGTCAGGCGAGCTCGGGTCGTCCAGTCTTGTGAGCGAGACCGACAAACGTGAGTCCTCTGCGATTCCTCCGGTTGCAGACAAGATCGAATCGGCTGAGTAACAACGAAGGTTCGAGTGGAACGCATTCTTTCGCTGTGATGTGAAGTTCGATGTCATTCCGCCGTCAGAATGCCCCCAGCCGGATGAGCCGGTCGATGTCTCCCGGGTAGAGCCTGGTGTCCACGTCCTGTTGCCCTGCGGGCGAAGGAAACTACATTCCTCCGGGAGAACAGCTTCAAAGTCGTTGGACGAAGAGTGCTCTTCGTCGGGATACTGAGCGGTGTTCATGATTGGCGGACCGTAGTCATCCTGGTGCCCGATGGAAACACAATGGTCAACTTCCCTGACGCTGCTCGGCGACCTGAGAGTCGGTGGAGCGACTGCATGGAGAACATTCCTGCACTTGTATACTCCTCTCGTGGCCGCCTGGTGTCGGAAAGCTGGACTTCAGGAGGCGGACGCATCAGACATCTGTCAGGAGGTATTTCAGGGAGTCAATGCGGGGATTACTGGTCTCCAGTTTGGCCCTGACCATAGTTTTCGTGGCTGGCTCTGGACAATCACGAGGCGATGTCTCTCCAGACATTTCGAGCGGCGTCGCAACGGTGTGAATGCTGTTGGTGGAACAGACACAATGGTCTTGATGGGTTCTGTTCCTGACTGGATTCGGGAAGAATCAGCGTCCGGGATCAAGGACGGCGCTGGTGAGGTGCTGATGCGTGCAGCGGAGATGATTCGAGGAGATTTCGAGGAGAGAACGTGGCAGGCGTTTTGGCTGTCAACGGTAGAGAACCTGCCTCCCGACGAAATCTCATTGCGTTTGAGTATGACCGCCAACGCAATTCGTCAGGCTCGGTTCCGGGTCCTTGCGAGACTTCGTGAGTTTCTTGGATACTGGTAGAACTCGAAGGAGAGTCGATTTTGAAGACAATGGGATCCAGCTCTTGTGGGCTACCGACCACGCATGACTGTCTTTTGACGAAGATGATTCATGCGTCGCTGACTGTCGCGGATTCTCCCTGTGTGATTTGCCAAAAGTCGAAGGCTGCCATTGAGGCGGAGATGGATGAGATCGCAGCGGAGTTTGGTTCAGCAGTGCGCGGGCGAAGTGATCTCGACAGGAACTTTACTGCAAACGTGGAAGCACGACTCCAATCTGCCACCGCAAGTCGTCTTCGTGAAAATCTCTGTGGCGATCCAGCGACCGTCAGCCCAGTTCGGATTGGACGCTACGACGTACTCTCCACCCTGGGGCGGGGCGGAATGGGAGTGGTCTATCGTGTGCGAGATCGTGAAAGTCTTCAGGAGTATGCTCTGAAAACGCTTCCGGATATGGCTCGATCGGGAAGCCAGACGAAAGCTCGATTTCAACGAGAGATCAGTAGTGTTCGCCGATTGAATCACCCTGCGATGGTGCAGTATGTCGATTCGGAGACGAATGAAGAGTCGTCGTATCTTGTGATGCCCATCATTCATGGGACCGATGTCGGCTCGTTGGTGTCCAATGGAAGATCTCTGTCGCTGGCAGAAGTCAGCGAGATTGTCAGGCAAGCAGCGATGGGACTGGCTGCAGCGCATGAGCAGATGATCATCCACAGAGACGTCAAGCCGTCTAATCTGATGCTGACACCAGGTTCCGACGGGCATGTTCAAGTAAAGATTCTGGACTTCGGAGTAGCGATCAGTCGTGGTCTGGAATGTGACAGCACGTTAACGGAAGAAGGCCAGACTTTGGGGACATTGGACTATATGTCCCCGGAGCAACTCTCGAACTCTCATCACGTTGATTGTTCCACGGATATTTACTCACTCGGGGCAACTGCTTTTCGGCTCTTGTCGGGAGTTACGCCATTTCAGCAGGCTGGTCGAAGTCCCCTGAAGCTGATGATGGCCATTCGTGATTCAGATGTTCGCGAAATTCAGAGTCTCCGTCCGGACCTTCCGCTCAGTATTGCGGGTTTTTTGAATCGAATGCTGGATCGTGAACCCTGCTATCGGCCACGCAGCATGATGGAAGTTGCGGTCGCCTTTGAGAGCTACGCCGCTGGGCATCGGCTCGGTGACCGACTGCAGGAGAAGTTGTTGGCGGAGGAAGACGATGACGCGGCAACACTTCAGTAGTCGGTGTTTGCGAGATCAATGCGTCAGAGAAGGTCGCTGTGGTTTGCAGCAGTTTTCAGACACGTTTGCGACCGTGCAAACGGAGCAGAAGACAGGAAATGCAACAAACCCGCCGGAATGCGGCGGGTTTGTTGTGCTGCTTTACGCTCGTTACTCTGCCCAGGAAGATCAGTTGTTGATACCACTACCCAGCAGGTAGTTGATCTGGAATGCGTTCAGGAGAACATTTCCAACTTCCTCCGCCAGCGTGTATCGCACGAGTACTACGTCATTTGGCTGGATCAACACTCGCTCCGACGGGTTCTCAAGTGCACGGTTGAGGTCGACCTTCATTGCAATTGAGCTTCCGCAAGGGAGTTCGCGGACAATGATGGCTTCCGATGGTGCACAGTTCACTCTTCCATTCCCGCCGCCTCCCCCGCCACCGAAGCCGCCGCCACCACCGTTATTCCCGCCAAGTCCGCCCACTCCGGTACCAGCTTGGCCCAATGGACCACGAGCCATTGCGATGGCACCCAAAATGTCCAGATCCTTGTCTCGTGGCAGAGGGTACTCTCCACCACCCAGTACGCCAGCGGTTGTGAATGTTTCACGATCGCGACTGCGAATGATGATGATATCGCCGTCATTCAGAATGATGTCGTTCTGACTGAATGATGGAGGATTTGCCGGGTTATAGCGTAGCGGGATGCGAGTCACATTCGGAGGATCCGGCAGTGGTGCTTCGTTACACAGGCAGTCGTCGTCGCAGTTGCTCTGGCATACCTGATTCAGAATGGTGTCCGCCTCCACACCTGATTGGAACATGCCTCGATAGATCAGGATCTCGTTCTTCGCATCGGTGCCTGGCATCCCTCCCGTTTCGTTCAGAGCATGCAGGACATCGTTTTCGTATGCGGGCAGGTCAACAACTTTGCCGGTGCCACGTTTTGAAACACCCTCAGTGCCCCCCGACTCCTCTCGAATTACCTGAACTCGAACCTTTCGGGACTGAATCAGCGTAACGATTATGCTTTCTTCGCCCTTCTTGACGATCTCTCGAGGATACGTATAGGCGCTTCGAACGGCCTCTGTGGCTTCAACGAGAGACATGCCTTTGACATTGATCGGATCAACGATTGGTAGGGCCAACGTCCCATCTTCTCGAATCGGTACTGGGTATCCTATCGCCGGCGGCCGGTTGCTGTCTTCCGGATAGTGCACAGGAGGCAATTCTTCCTCACTGCCAAGTACGCCCTTTACGTAGACTCCGAGGACGTCACCTGCCGCTAAGAGATAGGTCTCCGGTGGATCCTGTCGGAGCCGAAGCAGGGAAATGTCTTTATAGTTGTCTTTTAGTTCCGTAGAGAGAATCTCAGCGGGTACACGTGAGACAGGCACGGCGTTGATCGTTTGACAGCCCGCAGGAACCAGAGATGCGAGCGTCATGAGACCCGTTAGTCCGATACGCTTGCAACTATATGATTCTGAATTGGGCCGTCTGCCGAACGGCTTGGTTATTTGTGTCATTGGAGTCTTCTCCGTGATCCCGGAATTCGTCTTCTTCAGACGTCTTGAAGTGGTTCAGTCAAACATCGTTGGTATGCGAAAAGAATCGTTGCTCTTCCCACGTTAGTATTTGGCTGGTGGAATGCTATTCTTTTGGTGGAGCCAAACCGTCCTCATAAGGATGTACCGACTCTGGTAACTTCAATGATTGAGGAATTACCGTTTCCGGAATTCCCTGCAGTTCCACAGGAGGCTCATCAATCGCGTTGCCACCTTGGATATCAGGGTGCTTTATGCCTTCAGTCTCTTCTGCTGGAGACATCCCGGTGAAGCAGGATGCTGCAGGGGGTGCCTTACTCGCAAGGAAGTTTGCGCGAGCCGTAGGAGAAATCGGAAGTTGCTGAAGGCTTCCGAGTCCGTCCTGCTGTGCAGCAGTCGCTCCGTGGGAATAGCCATCGAACCAAGCATTGATTTTCGCTTTCCCGTCGAGGGTCTGGAATTGCGGTTTCCAATAGCATCGCGGTGGCAGCGTTGGCTGGCAGCCTTTGCCACCTTCGAGGACGTTTGTATAGCCGTCCTTAAAGCCTTTCGCAAAGTGTGTCCTGTATTTGACACCCTTGTAGCAGGAAGACCAGTTGAGCCAGCCCTTCTCCGCCAACACCATATTTCTGGTGTTGGTCTCAAGGGTCACACAATGATCCTGAATGGCGTTGCAACCCGCTGAGGACATCAACAGCAGCGCAAGCCATGCGCTTGCAGATTTGCTAATCATGATACCGGTCTCCGTTCCGCCGACTTGAGTCAGCATGCATCCTGGCAATCGGCGAAATCAACGTCTTTTTAACGTGCAATTGCAATAGTCTTATCGAGTGGTGCGACGTCACGTGGCGCACACTTTTCTCTTCAAATGCCGCACTGTCTCCGAATGACGGAGAACAATTCTCTTGACCGTTATTATCCTAACGTGTTTCGGACTATTTGCTCTTAGGGGTCACTTCGATTTCCGTCGTCTTTGCTCTCGTGGAGAGCTCTGAGCGATCTACAGTTGATTCCGCCGCCTCGCGAACCGATATTTCCGAATCCGTCTGTGCCATTTTCTTCAGCTGAGCTCTTGCGGACTCTGGCAGATTCGGGAAGTCTCCCAACGCGACCGCCGCACTCGCTCGAAGCTCGGGCGATTCACTCTTCAAGGCCGATTCGAGTGCCGCTGCACATTTCGGTTCCGCAGTGGAACCGACAAAGTGATGCATTGAAGAGCAGACCTGAATCTGGAGTTCAGGGAGAGCGTCTCCAAGCAGGCTGATCAGGCACGTGGCGGTAACCTCGTCCTGCTCGGCTCGCTGGATTCGAGAATCGCAGATGGCGAGTCGCAGATATCCGTCCGTGGCTGCTGCATTCGCCTTCTTTAAGGCTTCTCTGATCGACTCATCTGATCGATCACAATCTCCTAAGAGCGTCGCGGCCAAACATTGTGTTTCGAGTGAATCACCATGCTTCAGTCCATTGAGCAGAAGCTTCGCATGCTCCGCTGGTGTCTCCACGACTGCCAGAATCTGCTCTGCTGAAACGAGCGGTTGAGCAGGCAATGCTGCGGGCGGCATAAAGTTGGTGACGACTGTGGCTTCTTCCAGATTCACTTCTACAGTGGCCGACCCAGCCGATACAGTCCTGGACGAGCTTGACGCGGATGCATTTGCGTTAGTCACTGTTGCATCGGCCCCAGTGTCTTCAAAAGAGGCCGGTGTCAGTTCTGGCAGGAAAGGCACTTCACTCGTGACCTCAGCAACTTCAAGCGAAGCCGTTCTCAGTTCTGTTTCTGCGGCTTTCAGCTCAGCAGAGATCTGCGGTGCCTTTGCATTGAGCGCAACTGCTGTTTCTGCCACTTTGTTCTGGACAGCCTCTGTTTTCGCCACCGCCTCTGTCTTGACGGAGTTACCGAAACTTCGTCCAGCTTTGCGACTGGCGATTTGCTGCAGAGAATTGCGCACTTCGGTATTGTTCGGGCTTTGCTTCAGAGCTTTCCGATACATGGCTTCCGCCTTATCGTACTGCCCCTGGTTTTCATAAACCCGCGCCACAGCAGCATACTTGTCGGCCGAACCACGCCCCTGTCGGGCAGCTGGTCGAGTGTCAGAAACGACGGCAGTGACCGCCGAACATCCAACGCTCGACGCAGACAGCAGTCCGCCCAACAGCATTACCAATGGGTGTCGAAATCTCATCGAAATCCCTGCTCCTCGTCCGATTTGGCGTTCCTCCAAACCAGCTCAAAGTCCCCCCGGACGCGGCGAACCCCCGGATTCAGGCACTCTTTGCCTCGAATCGTTCTGCCGATAGATCGAATTTTTTGTCCACCAACCGGAGCCATGACGTCGCAGTCAGTGCAATCATTGGCAAAGGTCCATACGTCAATCGCCTGGCGATGGACACTCCCCTGATATGTCATCGGATCCGCACAGGTATTGACATTGATCCTTTTCGCAAAATTGGTGCGAATCGCATGTCGGACAGCATTTCATTATTCTTAGATCCGCAGCCCTTGTGACGCTTAAGTTCACGAGGCGATTCAGGTCTGGTATTCCACTCCATTTTGCTCGAAGCCAGTTTCCGATGATGTTCGTCGTTGTTCTGCTTTCTCTCGTTGCGTCTGTGGCTCTGCTTTTTAAGCTTGCAGGCATGCAGGGGGTCTTCGCGGGTTTAACGGTGAGGTACTCTTGGCGATGGACTTTGATTGCAGCCGTATCGCTGCTGCTGTCCAACGCGTTGTCTGGTCGCCTTTTCGTGATTTCTCCTAAAGTCAGTTCTCTGCTCCAGCTCATCTCCGTGGTCCTGATGTTGACTCCTGCGGTGTCTACCCTGGGGGCGAGAAATCCCGGGGTCGGCGCGTGGCAGATTTTTGTTGTGCTGCCCTTAATCATTGTTCTGCTGTGGCCGGGGTTGAGCGATCTCGTCAGCAGTCGAGGACAGGAGCCGTTGCGAATCGGTGTGCCTGCGTTCTCCGGGCTCTGTTTGGTTCTGCTGATGAGTATGAGCACTTGCGTGGGCACATCCTTCACCTTCGCCTCACTTTTTTTCTTCTCGGCGGTCACGCTGGGGTTGTTCCCCGCGATGGGCTGGATGGATCTGATATCACCCTGGCAGTGTACGATTCCTTTGTTGCTGCTCGTCGCAGTGACCCTGGCCACAAGGAACATCAAAATCAGACTCCGTGCCATTGAAGCCGCTCGCACAAGGTCGGAACTCGTCGACGCGTCGTGGGTTTTGTTTCAGGATCTGTACGGACTGGTCTGGGCACGGCGGATTCAGGAACGAGTCAATCAGTTTGCTTCTCGGGAAAACTGGAGCGTTTTGCTGACTCATGCAGGCTTTCGAGATGCGAATGGAATGGAACCATCGGACGAGGATCTGGAGAAGCCTCGAGACGCACTTAGGTGGGTCCTGAGTCGATTTGCAGATGATCAATGGCTCGCTGAGAAACTCTACCGATTGGGCTAAGGCAGAGGTAATTGTCAGTTTTTCTCTGACGACGATGGGATTGTGGCTACCACCTAAGATTGAATTCAACGGCCGTTGTTTGTAGGGTTCTCGGTTGTAGACGAACGGATGGGCGTCTTTCACGGTATGTCCTCAACATTCCATTGGTGATCAGGCTTTTTCAATGCTGTTTAAACGTCTTGGAGACATCACAGCGAAACACGCTTTTCTTATACTTGCAGCATGGGTCGCGCTGCTGGTGATTTGCATTTCCACGGCTCCGAAGTGGGAAGATGTCGTGCAGAATGGGGAGTTTGCTTTCCTCCCGGAAGATTCTCCCAGCCGTATCGCGACCGAAGGATTTCGAGAAGCATTTCCCAACGATCTGCTCGCCAGTACGCTGGTGCTTTTGGTCCGTCGGGAAAGTGCCGATGGGCTGCTGAAGTCTGACTACGATTACCTGACAGCTCGTGTGATTCCGGAGATTCACAGGATCGCCAGGCTGCCGATGCCTGAAGATCAGCTTGCGGCCGATGCCGGGGTTGAGTCGGCGAATGCGGCCGTCACGGAGGTGGCACTCACGGACAAGAACTCGCCGCCCAGAATTGTGCAGGGAATTACGTGGTTTGCGGATAAGAAAATCGGCGATCTTCTGATCAGCGAAGACAAGCAGGCGACCACGATCGTGATGGGGCTGACCACCGAGTTTCTCGATCAGCAAAACACAGATGTTGTGGATCAGGTCGAGAAGTTCGTTGAACAGCTTTCGAGAACTCCGGCGGGAGAAGAAACGTCCCTGCCTGCGGGTCTTGAGATAGCAATCAGCGGTAGCGCGACCTTTGGGCGTGACATGATTCGGGAAGCGAAGAACAGCGCAAAGTCGACGGAAAAGTGGACCGTGATTCTGGTGGTGGGTTTGCTGATTCTGATCTACCGTGCTCCTGCTTTGGCAATGATTCCGCTGATCACGGTTGCCGTTTCGGCTGCGGTCTCTCTGACTTTGCTGTCCATGGCGGCGGATGCAGGAATCATCAGTTTGTTCAACGGAATTGAAACTTATGTGACCGTCCTGATTTACGGGGCTGGTGTGGATTACTGTTTGTTCCTGATTGCGCGTTACCGTGAAGAAATTGATGGCGGGCAGACAATTGAAGACGCCATTTCCGGAACACTTCAACGGATCGGGGCTGCTCTGACTGCCAGCGCCGGCACTGTGATGTGTGGCATCGGGATGCTGGTCTTCGCAGAGTTCGGGAAGTTTCGGCAGGCCGGTCTCGCGATTACCTTTGGGCTGGCGATCTGCTTACTGGCCGCCCTGACGTTAACGCCGGCAATCCTGAGGCTTATTGGTCGATGGGCATTTTGGCCAAATGTGCCGTCATTGGCATCTCGTCGCGACGCCAGTTTCCCAAGCAGCTCGGATTTCGTCGCACGGTTGCAGAAAAAGAATTTGCTGACGGCTGGCTGGCACTGGATTGGTGGCCTGATTGAGCGACGAGCGTGGGCTGCGTGGATTGGCAGCATGGCGATGATGATGCCGTTTACTCTTGTGGGGATCATTTACTTCGGAAATTTGAGCTATGGTCTGCTTTCCGAACTGCCGGATACGGCTCGAAGCGTTTATGGTGCTGAGGCTGTTCAACGACATTTCCCGGCTGGAGAAGTTGCGCCGTTGACGGTTCTGGTCGATGCCGGTTCTCGCGACTTCAAGTTTCGAATTCAGCCCACTGCTGACGCAAAAGATGCCAACACATGGCAAGTCGTGAGTCTCGATGAAGGCGGCGATGCGTTTCCCGCCGAAGGATTTGCGCCGGTTGCAGGCCAGAATCTTGAGTTTTCAATCCCGCGGAAATCAGCGATCTATTCAGGGACCGTGTCTGCTGACGGAAAAACCGTGGCCGGTAAGTGGACTCAGGACGATCGCGATTATGATCTGACGCTTGTTCATGCGGATGGTGCGTGGACCGGTAGTCTATCCGCACCGGTGGTCGACTTCAGCCCGATTCAGGGCGAGCCCTTTGAAATGGTTACGGAGTTCACCAGGAGTCTGGTTGATAAAAAGGACGAGCTGGGCCTGTATGCTGTGCGGTCGATGTATGCTCCTAAAGGGCAGCGAGAACCTGGAAAAATGACGTTCGCTGTTCGTCAGGCAGCAAAGAAACATGCTCGTGACTACTTTGTCAGCTCCGTCAATCCAGCAGTGACTCGAGTGGATTTGATTTTCAAACAGGATCCGTTTTCTCGCGACAGCATTAGTGACTTCCGGAACCTTCGCGACAAGATTCATGCTCATCTTCCGGAAGGCCTGAAAGACGCTTCATTGTCGTTTGTTGGCAACACTGCTGATATCAGTGACCTGAAGGATGTGACGGACTCCGATCAGATCCGAATTGATACCCTGGTCATGCTGGGCGTCTATTTGATTTTGGTTGTTCTGCTGCGACGCCCAGGTATCTGTGCATACCTGATGTTCACAGTCTTCTACAGCTACCTCGCAACGCTGGGGATCACGTATCTGGCGTTTTGGGCGATGGATCCCCAGGGCTTTGCAGGACTCGACTGGAAAGTTCCGATGTTCCTGTTCACGATCCTGATCGCAGTGGGGGAGGACTACAATATCTTCCTGATGGCTCGCATCGAGGAAGAAGAAAAGATTCATGGTCCCGTGAAGGGGATCACGGTGGCTCTGGAACGAACTGGCAGCATTATTTCCAGTTGCGGAATCATCATGGCCGGAACCTTTTCTTCACTCATGGCGGGCAGTCTGGTCGGCATGGATCAGCTCGGCTTCGCATTGGCTTTGGGCGTTATGCTGGACACCTTCGTGATTCGCCCGATCATGGTTCCCTCGCTGCTGATGCTTTTGGCCACCGGGAAATTGGGCGTTTTCAGTCGACTCGCTGGCTATGAAAAAAAAACGGACGATGTGAAGTCACTCGCGGCCTGAGCCTATGAGTCGTCCCGAATCAGCCCTTACAGCTTCCACGAACTTCCGAAACTCCCTCGCTTTCCGAGCTGCGTTTGTCACTATCGGCTGGTTGAGTAGTCTTGCAGTGTGCCTGCAGTCCGAATGGTCTCGGTTGCAGGCCGCGGTCGCCAGCCCTGCAGGAGCACTGGGTTGGTTCGCGGACTGGAATCTGGACACGACGCTGCCGTTCCTTGTCCTGCTGACTCTTCCTCCGCTGGTGTTCTCCGGAGTTCGTGGTTTACGACTGCGAGCGATCTGGCTGCAGCTGTTGAAACCGGCTGAAGAAGCCAATGCCTTCAGCCTGGCAAGACCGCCGAAGCGTTACTGGCTGATTACAGCGGGGATGTTTCTGGTTTCCTTCCTGTGCAGCGCTTCAATTGGCTGGCGCGAGATTCAAGTGGGCGCGCCGGTGGCCCGTTCTGAATTTCCCGACACGGTACGGTTCGCGCGACTGCCGCCGGCTTACCATGATGAATTCAGTTATTTGCTGCAGGCGCGGACGTTTCTTGCGGGACGGTTCTCGTGGCCGCCGATGACGGTGCGTCCGGATCTTTTTCATCAGATTCATGTCCTGAATGAACCTACAACGGCCAGCCGGTATTTCCCGCTGACCGGAGCATGGCTGGCTCCGTTTGTTGCGTTTGACGCCCCATGGCTGGGCCAATGGATCGCCGGTGCATTCTCCTGCGTCTTCTTTTTTCGAAGCCTTCTGCGGCTGCTTCCATTATGGCCTGCAATCGTCGGTGGACTACTCATTGCCGTCAGCCCCGGACTGGCCGTTTTCAGCAATCTGTTGCTGTCGCATCATGCAACGATGCTCGCGCTTTCGGTGTTTCTCTGGGCGTTTCTGAGACTAATGCAATCACTTCGCGTCTCCGACGCGTTCCTTGCGGGGGTTGCTCTTGCGTTAGCGATGCTGGGACGTCCCATGACCGCGGCCGGGTTTGCGCTGCCATTCGGAGTTTGGTTCATTCTCCGCTTCTTTCGAAATACGACGCACAGCGATCGAAATGCTGAGTTCACTTCGAGAATTGGATTCAGGCAGGTTGTTGCCCTGGGTGGCCCTCTCCTGCTTGGCTTTGCTGTGCTGGGCATTATGAATCAGTCCATTACCGGCCACTGGAACCGCTCGGCCTATCAGTTTTACACGGACACATGGACTCCGTCTCACCGTTTCGGGTTCAACAACGCCAAAATTGGTCAGCCGTCGGCTGGACCACTGACCCTGAAAGCCTATGACCGCTGGGCGACCAATCTCACGCCTGGCAAGGCCCTTGAGAACCTTTGGTATCGGGCCGTTGCGAGCAGTCAGTGGTCGCTGGGGATCACCGCACTTCTCTTTGCCTTAGTCTGTGCACTGCCCTCGTGCTGCCATTGGACGGGAGGTGATTTTCGAATTGGACTTTTAGGCCTGTCGATCGTCTCTTTACATCTTGTCCACATTCCTTATTGGTATGATGGCATTCTGCACTGGCATTATGTCTTTGAGACGGCTCCGTTGTTACTGATGATGACGGCCGTCGGACTTCGAAATTCCGCCGAAGTGTTGCGTGCGATCCGAATTAAGAAGGCCATGCTGGGGTGGTTGATGACTCTCGTGGGATCATGCCTGCTGCCAAACTGGTTCACCGCCGATTTGTTCTGGGGACCTTCCCGAGTTTCCCAGGCAGTGAGCGAACAAGTATTTTCCCGAGTTCGTTTTGAGTTATTTAACCGGCTGGTCAATTCGCCAGCAGTACAGCATCCTTGCCTGATTGTGGTTGACGAAAGAAACTCAGATCCGCAACTAAGCTATATCGTCAATCCACCTGATCTGTCAGGTGATGTTCTGACGTGTCGACATCCCGGTTCTGAGGCGGAGATACTCCAACTGGTGAAGGCGTTTCCAGATCACACTCTCTACGTGTTCAATCCGGAAACATTTCAGCTGACAAACTTTGAGTTATCGAATCATGCTGCTGATTTTCCGGCGGCCACAGAGAAGGAGCCCCTGCCTTGATTCCATTGCGGGACAATATACCGGCCCGAACAACTCCGGTTGTGAACTACGGGTTGATGATTGTATGCACCCTGGTTTTCCTGTTGC
The DNA here is from genome assembly GCA_052034165.1 of Planctomycetota bacterium. Lineage (GTDB taxonomy): Bacteria > Planctomycetota > Planctomycetia > Planctomycetales > Planctomycetaceae > SXXK01. The sequence goes on from JBPOIW010000078.1 coordinate 16,022, forward strand.
AGTCTGCAGACACGGACGGAACGTTCACACTGCGTTACAGCATGATTCCGATGCGAATCACAAAGCCTGATCAACCGGTCGTCATTGAAGATCATCGAGTCGTCCAAACGCCGTTCGGGGTCCGGGAGGTGACGATACATCAGGAGGTGCCGCCCCTTATACTTCCCGCATGGACAACGGCCGTGACCTGTGTATTCCTGCACGGCAGTTTCATGCACCTGCTTGGCAATATGTGGTTCCTGTACATCTTCGGGGACAACGTCGAAGATCGACTCGGACACTGGGGCTTTCTGATTTTCTACATGGGTTGCGGAATCGCCGCGAGCTTTGCGCACTACGTGTTTGAGGTGAACTCGAACATTCCCACGCTCGGAGCCAGCGGTGCGATTGCCGGTGTGATGGGCGCCTACCTGCTGTTGTATCCCCACGCGAATGTCATGGCCCTTGTTCCGCTCCTCTTCATCCTGCAGATGATGGTAATCCCGGCGCCGATTTTTCTCGGGCTCTGGTTTGTGATGCAACTTCTGCAGGGCACATTCTCGATCGGTGCAACGGAAGCCGCCGGTGTTGCCTGGTGGGCTCACATCGGCGGATTCGTCGCGGGCTTCATTGTGGCCTGGTTGCTCAGCAAGGCCGGGCAAACACAACCCAAAGTCGTCGTGGTCCGCCCCGGAACTGGTCGAAGTTTCGATCAGATTCGATTCCCCTGGGACTGACTATTCTTCGCCATCCTTCTTGACCATTTCTTTATATCGCTTCTGGAACTTGGCCACCTTCGGCCCCACCACCGCCGCGCAGTAAGGATTGTCCGGGTTCTGAGCAAAATAGTCCTGATGATAATCTTCGGCCGGATAGAACTTCTTCATTTCCTCGATCGTCGTGACAATCGGGTCGTCGAAGTCTCCTGACTTGTCCAGTTCTGCGATGACCTTCTTCGTCGTCTCTTTCTGAGTTTCATCATGGTAGAAGACTGAAGAACGATACTGAGTTCCCACGTCGGCCCCTTGACGGTTCTTCGTCGTAGGATCATGAGTATGGAAGAAGACGTCGAGCAGCTGCTCGAACGTCACTTTGGAGGGATCGAATTCAATTTGAATCACTTCTGCGTGGCCGGTCAGTCCGGTGCAGATTTCTTTGTAAGTTGGATTTGGCTTTACGCCACCTGTGTACCCGCTGACAACTTTCAAAACTCCGCGACATTTCAAAAACACCGCTTCCGTACACCAGAAACAGCCGCCGCCAAATGTGGCCAACTGAGTCTTTGGCTTTTCTGTCTTTTTCTCATCAGTACCAGTCATGGCGTTTCCTTCCTGTCTTTGCCGAAGTGAGCAGGGGCCGAACAAAGAACGAGCCCCATCAATGTTTCTCAGCCCGATCGAGGTTCATCGCCGAGATAAATTCTGCAAGTCCCGACGCCGGGGGCACGACGGCAATTTTCTCCGCCGACCTTTGAGTGATCCATTCTGTGAATGCTAACCGACTTCCGGTCTCATGGAAATGAGTCCGTGTTTTCGGAGCACGGCTGACCATTTTGTCAATTTCTTTAGGGTGTGTGAAGCGGAGCGCAACACACCAATACGGATCCTCCTGTAATCATGGTGCGTTACGCTTCGCTTCATGCACCCTTCATGGATTGCAGAATCGCAAACTGGCCAGCCGTGGTCTCCGGAGCGCTGGTTAACCTGGGCTGACCTCGATTTCGGCAAATGTCGCCGTAGCAGGATCAGCATTCTGGTCGCTCCCCGCAATGAACGTTCAGAAACTCTCGCGTGGCCAACTTCAGGGAAAACGCGGAGTCAACGCGATTCAAACACGGCGAATGCCGCCTCGCGGCGTGAATCTGCATTTCCCGCCAACGGCGAAGTCTGCCGAACTTCGAGGCACCTCGATGATTCAACGCAGGGCTTACAATCGGAAGAAGCGTAAAGTTTGCGACAAACAGCCGCCGATCAGATCGATACTGCAGCGTCTTTCGATTCGAACTCATCCTGAACGATCTGCAGCACGAGTGTCGGGCATCAACTCCTCTGACGCATTTTGTTCCTGTGGCGATCAGCACCGAGGGCTGAAAAATGACTGACATTCTTGGGCAAGCTCTTCAAAAGATTACATCGCCGGAAATCTCGTTGCCGGGCGAACAGCCGCAGGTCGCAGCTCCGGTCGCTTCATCAGACATTCCATTGCCTGAACCTGAGATCGCTCAGGAGTCTGTTGCAAAACAACCAGAGATCGCGCCGGAGCCGATGCCCGTCGCTGCTTCAGTTTCCACACGCGGAAACGCTCTGCAGTATCTGCTCAGTCATCGACGTCAGGCCGCTGCGATTGTAGTTGCTGTCTGTATTGCCGTGTTCTGGTTCGAAGGCGGTTCCTCTTCGGTCGAGACGAAGTCTGATCTCGGTGAGTCGGCTGAGGCGGACGCGGCGGAGGAAGAACTGATGCTTGACGAGTTCGATGCCATCGAAGTGTCGCCTCTCAGAGAACCAGCGGAGCCCTCAGATATGGCCGCCGCAGATCCGTTTCCTTTGACGATTCCTCAAATGGAATCCACTCCGGCAGAGACGCATGCTTCCAGTCAAGGTTCAGAACACCCGTTGCTCAACGAACGTATTGGTGATATCCGCAATCAATCGGCCGTCCAGGCGGAGTCAAATGGCAGTCCTGAATTTCCTGCTCAACGATCCTCGAATAACTCACAACCGGCCATTCCGCGATCCGTAAGGTTCACTGGCCGCATTCAGCCTCTCAACTAGATCTGCAGACAAGTCTCATGTACGAATCGTTCTGGAAGCTGAGTGGCAAGCCGTTCTCACATCGGTCTGAGTCAGCTCAGTTGTATCGCAGCAAGTCGCATCATGCGGCCCTGCTTCGACTCAAGTATGGCCTCGAGAATTTTCCGGGCCCTGGACTCGTGATTGGATTGTCCGGGACCGGTAAGTCGACGCTGGCTCGTACATTTGCGGCGGACAACGCTGAGTTTCGTCCCTTCGCCCACGTCGTGTTTCCGGCTCTCGGATGCGATGACCTGTTGAGACTGATTGCCGCCGAACTTTGCGGCAATGCTGTCCCTGAAGGTTCAGGGACGGATGCAGTTTTGCGGCAGATTCAGAGAAGCCTTAAACAGTATTCCGAAAAGGGCCAACAGCCACTGCTTTGTATCGACGATGCGCATTTGCTGTCCGACGATGCCTTGCAGTACGTGATTCAGCCGCTGCTCAATATGTCGGAGTCAGACGATTCCACTCGCCTGTCCATCCTGCTGCTGGGCCTGCCCACACTGTCTTCTCGACTACGAAAGGTAGGAGAACTCAGCGAACGGATTGCCGTGACGACACCGCTGACAGGCTTGACGGCCACTGAGACCGCCGACTATGTGACGACGGCACTGAAGCGAGTCAACGGTCGGGACGATGTTTTTACGCCAGAGGCTTTGAATCGATTGTTCGAAGTCACAGCCGGTAATCCTCGCCGCATCAATCGCCTCTGCGACATGGCGCTGTTGGTTGGATATGCCGAACAGTTGTCTCAGATTACTGAACTGCACATTGATGCTGTCGGTGCGGAGTTATTGCCAGCCGCTGCCTGACGATCGCACTATGCAATCGAGCGGGAAGTGGCCTGCGACTATCTCAACCCGAAGCGTCAGTTTTGAAGTTGCGCATTTGCGACCATCACAACCCGACACGTCAGTGAGGGATAAAAGTTGCCGCGTTTTTCAACAACAATCCCTCGCTGACGCATCGGGTTATGATTAAATCAACACGCCGTGACGCGTCGGGTCATGATAATCTTCCGTTTTTTGGACCCGTTGAACTTAGGCAGTATTGAACAGCCCAACTTCAAAAAGTGTCAGCGAGGAATTGAGTTGGTGTGCAGAATCCTTCACTGACCAGCCTGTTGAAGTAATCAGCCGGAACGCGTTAGCGTCCGGTTTTCGCTCCTGAAACCCAGGAAAAAAAAACCGGGGGCTAACGCCCTGCGGCTGATGAAGCGATTAGATCAACACGCCGGGACGTCTCGGGTTGGGACTTCAAGGCATGGAAGCAACGGGAAGCGGATCTGGACCTGTGCTTTGCCGCTCATTGCACTCACGAAAGAATGTCTTTGAAAGATCGCCTCAATGGGGCTGCACCGAATTCGACTTGCCGCACCGTGGGAGCTAACCCGTCGAACGACGGCTTCAGAGACGGCTCCGATCTCATCGAACTGTAAACTTCCACTGGCGTTGAGTAGCCTGGTTTTCGAAGAGTCGACTGCAGACTCTGATATCATTTTGCTGTCGCGGAAGTTTCACTGCCCCACCGGGATCGATAGTTCAACTCGAGTCTTTATCGAGATTGAGCTGGACGATATTGCCCAGACGGAAGCGATCAAGGGCGTGATGCTGAACAAGGAAACTTTGTCGATCTCCAACGGCAACGCTGATTCAAGTCGCTTGCTGCGTGTTGACGTTTCGGGGCGGCTGATGGCTTTTAATGTGCTTCAGTTGCAGTTTCCCATCGCCGCGAGCCATACTTCCGGGCGACTGCTGTCAGTGACCCTGATGATTGAGGAATAGGCGCCGACTTCTCTCAACGCTCTTTGCCTCGCCGCGTGGATCAATTCGCCGCGTGGATCAATTCGCGGCCTGGATCAATTCGCGGCCTGGATCAATTCGCTACGTGGATCAATTCGCCGCCGTCACTGAAGAGTTTCCTGAAGGCTCGTAATGATGTTGCGTCTCATGGCCCTTCTCTTGACATTCTCATTCTTGCTGAGTCAGTTAAATGGTGGTCGGGCCGATGAGTCTATAGCGCTGGAATGGACTCAGCTGCCAACGCTTCCAAATACTCCCGGAGTTGCCAGTCCGTTCGTTGGGACCAGTGGCGACGTCTTGTTGGTTGCAGGAGGAGCAAACTTCCGGGACGCGCCGCCGTGGAAGAACGGCACAAAAGTCTGGCACGATGATGTTTATGCCTTGATCGATCAAGAATGGCGAATCGTCGGTAAGCTTCCGAAGCCGATGGCCTACGGGATTTCATTTCAGACTTCAGGAGGTGTTCTCTGTGTCGGTGGCAGCGATGCAGAGAATCATTTGACTGACGTTTTTCTGATGCGATTCGTGGCAGGTCAAATCGAACTTGATAGCCTGCCTGATCTCCCGGTGCCGGTCGCGAATGCCTGTGGAGTTCGCACGGGCAGCACGGTTTATGTCGCCGGGGGAACCGAATCGCCGGCATCGACGCAAGCTTCGTCAGGCTTCTATTCGCTGGATCTGTCCGCAGAGAAGCCTCAATGGAAGAAGCTCAGCGATGTACCTGGCCCCGGACGCATGTTGTCGGTCGCTGCCGCAGATGAAAAATCCATCTTTGTTTTCAGCGGAGCTTCGATGGCTCCCGGAGACGACGGGAAACCCGTGCGAAGTTACCTGCGCGATAGCTGGCATTTTGATTTAGCTCGCAGCGTTTGGGAGCGTCGAGCAGACTTGCCATTCGCCGCTGTGGCAGCCCCATCACCGGCTGCAGTCACGAAGTCCGGAAAGATTGTTATCCTCGGCGGCGATGATGGTTCTCACGTTGGCTTCAAGCCTCCGGAACAGCATCCTGGATTCTCAAAGACAGCACTGGTTTATGATCCTGCGGCCGATCGATGGGCCTCGGACGTTGCCCTGAACATTTCTCGCGTCACCGTACCGTTGTTGGAAACTCCAGATGGATACATTCTGGCCAGCGGCGAAGTTCGCCCCGGAATTCGGTCTCCGGAAGTTTGGCGGCTCATGATCGTTGAGCAGAAATGAAAAAGACCGCTTTCGATCTGAGTCGAAAGCGGTCCTGAGATTCTCTCATTGGGCGAATGGCATCAACGACGAGCGTTGAGTTCGTTGTTGACCGCCCAGCCGGAGGTACCGGCCTGTTCAGAAGCTAACGCCTCCGGCTGAGCGGTAAACGGACACGCTTTGGCTTTAGCTAGCCAAGCTCTCCGCGAACTTTCTCCAGCAGAGCCTTGGTCGCTTTGATGCCAGCAAACTCGTCCAGCATGCTGCCTTCGTATTCGATGCCAACGTAGCCGCTGTAGCCAGCATCAAGAACGATCTTCATCATCTTCTTGTAGTCGGTCTTCGTCTCGTTGCCTTCTGCGTCAAAATCATGGGACTTAGCGCTGACGGCTTTGGCGAATGGCATCAGCTCGGTCACGCCTTTGTAACGGTCATACCAATCTTCGTCTTTGATTCGGAAGTTGCCGAAGTCAGGCAGAGTTCCGCAGTTCTTAAGATTGACGATCTTCATAACGCCGGCCAGCCATTCGCCGTTCGAAGACAAACCGCCGTGATTTTCAACGATCACATTCAGGCCATGCTTCGCCGCAAACTCCGACAGAGCTCGCAAGCCGTCGGCAGCACGATGCTGCTGTTCTTCGTAGGTTCCAGCACTGCCTGCGTTGACGCGGATGGAATGACATCCCAAAGTTTTGGCAGCTTCGACCCACTTGTAGTGATTCTCGACAGCCTGAGTTCTCTTCTTCTGGTCCGGGTCACCCAGATTTCCTTCGCCGTCAACCATGATCAATACTTGTTTAACGCCATTATCAGCGGCTCGCTTGTTCAACTCCGCCAGATAAGCCTTGTCCTGAGCCTTATCCTTGAAGAACTGGTTGACATACTCAATAGCTTCAATGCCAAACTCTTTCTTGGCAGTGAGAGCAAAGTCGAGGTTGTCCAGTTTCTTGGCGAAGATTGTTTTGTGGAGTGACCATTCCGCCAGAGAAATCTCAAACTTTGCTGCGGGCCTAACCAGAGCTGCTGATGCGGCTGAACCGGCAGCAGCTGCGGCAACGGAAGCCGCCAGGAACGATCGACGTGACAACGGAGTGGCCATAAGGAATACTCTTTCAGGAGATGTCAGGAAAAGACCGGGGGCCATCGCGATTTCTCGCCAGCCTCCCATAATTTCGACGCTCTTCGCGCCGACGCAATGGTGTCCAGTTTAGCCACGTTAGTCGCCCTTCTCAAATTACGAATCGAGTTCCCCCCCGGAACTCAGTCAGGAAATCACGGTTCATGTCTTCAGAATCAGAGAATCGTCCGAGAATTCAGACAGCCCTGATCGCCGGATGCGGCTATGTTGGGCATCGAGTTGCCCAAAACTGGATCAACGCTGGGATCGAGACGTTCGCGTGTACTCGTGATACTGCCAAGGCCGAGCAGCTGGCGGCTGAAGGCATTCGTCCGGTTATTATGGATCTTTCCTCACCCGAGAACTGGCCGGAGCTGCCAGTGGTTGATGTTGTGCTGTGGAGCGTCGGCTTTGATCGTAGTGTCGGCGCGGATCGCACGAAGGTCTGGATTGATGGACTTCGTGAGTTGTTGAGTCGTGTTCGATTTCGAACAGAACATGGCAGAATCATTTACACGTCCAGCACGGGCGTCTATGGAGATTGCGGAGGCGATGAAGTCGACGAGGAAACAGTCGCTTCTCCTGACTCTGAAGGCGGCAAAGCGTGTCTTGCTGCCGAGCAACTACTTCGGGAATTCTCAACCAGAACCGGGCATGTTGTCACTGTGCTGCGGCTCGCCGGGATCTATGGTCCAGACAGACTCCTGCGGCGGATTGCTGATCTGCAGAACCGCACACCAATCACGTCTCCTCCGGACGACTGGCTCAATCTAATTCATGTGGATGATATTGTTCGGACAGTAAATGCCGTGGCAAACCGTTCAGAGTCACCAAGGATACCAGTCATGAATGTGGTAGCCGCGAACAGCGTGACTCGCCGAACCTACTACACGACACTCGCCGAACTTGCATCCGCGCCACTTCCCGTCTTTGAGGCCTCTTCATCTGCAGAGAGTTCGAAGGCCATGTCCGGTCGTGGAAGCGGCAATCGCCGGGTGATCAGTCGCGTGCGTGCCTCGCTGAACGTTGAGTTTCAGTATGACGACTTGAGATCCGGGCTTCAGGATGCGTTGACGCGTTCGAACAGTACGAGCCGCTGAGAAGAGGGCGCTGGGTGGTGATACCCATTTCAGAGTTTCTGGATCCAATGATCCAACTAACCGGAATATTCGACGCAATCGCTTAGGGCGTTCTGAATGCCCCAACGTGCCGAGACTTACTGGGGTGATCGGCAAATGTGTCCATCGGGATTTCCTGATCGGCAATCTCTGCCGAAATGAGCCGTAGGTTTTACCGCTTAGGTTTTGGGCACTCGTTGCGCGCAGAGACGTCTGCGGTGGAGTGTCCGGGCGGTGTCATCAGGAATTTCCCCCAATGTCCTTGCGCAGGTTTCTACGGCAGACGCAAATGCTGATTCAGCATGGTCTGCACATGACTCGCGCCTCGCAGATCGATGGGGGATATGCACAACCTGTTCAGGCATCTCGGCTGGAAGAGCGAATCCTGTTCAGCGCCTCAGCGATCGCACCCGTCGCGGCGGAACTGGCGGATGCGGGGGCTTCAGTCGCGTCTTTGCTCACAGATTCAGCGGTGGATTCGGGTTCATCGGGTGATTTCTTCCCGATCGCTGATCAGCAGCTGCTGGACCTTGTCGCGGATACCATTCTCCCGGCCGGAGGTGAGATTCAGTCATCGCCAGTCGAAGTCGCAGCAGACGAGCAGACGCTCGAACTCGTGTTTCTGGACTCATCGATCTCAAATCTCGATCGGATGATGAATGATCTGCGGGCAATCAATGAGCACGACAGTTCGCGAACTCTGGAGTTCGTTGTCCTTGATTCCACGAAGGACGGGATCGCACAGATTACGTCCGCCTTGCTGCGATACAACGGCATTGATGGGATGCACATCGTGTCGCACGGCGGCACAGGGCAGGTGCAACTGGGATCGACATGGTTGTCCGTAAACAATCTTGAAATCTATCGCAACGCGATCAGTGCGTGGCAGTATTCGATGTCAGAACAGGCGGACATTCTGTTCTATGGCTGTAATCTGGCAGGTTCAGAGGACGGCGAGCGACTCCTGCAGGAAATGAGTATCCTGACTGACAGTGACGTGGCCGCCAGTGACGATTCGACCGGTGGTATCAAGCGGAATGCGGACTGGGATCTCGAGTACCAGATCGGCACGATCACGACCGATGTCGCATTCTCCAATGAGTTTCAGGCGGACGCAGATTTCATTCTGGCGACTTATACGGTGACGAATACCAGTGACAGTGGCGCTGGTTCGCTGCGTCAGGCGATTCTGGATGCCAACGCCAATGCCGGTGCCGATACGATCAGCTTCAGCCTGGGATCGACTGGATTGGCGATTTCACTTTCGAGTGCATTACCGACCATCACAGGGCAAATCACGATCGATGGCTGGACACAATCCGGCTATTCCGGAGTTCCGACCGTCATCATCGATGGCAACGGTCTGATCGGCGACGGACTGGTTCTGACATCCACTGCTGATAACAGTATTATTCGTGGGTTGGTTATTCGCGATTTCACCGGAGATGGAATCCAGATCGACTCCGGGTCAACAGGCAGTACCATCGCTGGCAACTACATTGGCAGCTTTGGTGTCGGAGGAACCGACCTTGGTGCCACGGAACGCAACACGGCCTTGGGCATCAATCTGCTCGGCAGTAACAACACGATCGGGGGCACGACAGCGGCCAGCCGAAACGTTATCGGAGGTAACCAGTCTCACGGAATTCGTATCACCGGAGCTGGTGCGTCAGGTAACGTCGTTCTGGGTAATTATATCGGAACCGACGCGACGGGCCTCGTGGACGTTGGTAACTCGCTGAACGGCATCTATATCGATTCGAGCGCCACGAATAACACCATCGGCGGACTCACGGCATCATCCAGAAACGTGATCTCCGGCAACGACAATGCCGGGATTGCCGTGGATCACGCGGGAACCACCGGCAACGTGATCGTTGGTAACTACATCGGCCTCGGCGCTGATGGCACAACCGCTCGCGGGAATACTCACGACGGCGTGCACTTTAACAGCGCTGGAAGCACTACGCTCGGATCCACCGACAGCAACGGCCGCAATGTGATCAGTTCCAATGCGATCAACGGCGTCGGTGTCGTCGACGCCACTTCGGTCACGATTCTTGGAAACTATATCGGGACAGATGCGACTGGAACCATTGCCCGAGGTAATGCATCCAACGGCGTCAGTGTGACCGGGACCTCGTCAGGCACAAAAATCGGAACCACAGCGGCTGGCTCTGGCAATCTCATTGCCAACAATACCAGTGATGGAATTCTTGTGTCATCCTCGTCAGCGACGGCTGCATCGATTCTGCAGAATTCTATTTACTCGAATGGCGAACAGGGCATTGATCTGGGAGCAGATGACGGCCTGACCTTCAATGACGCGATGGACGTTGACGGCAGTGGGACCGCCAATGGGCTGTTGAATTTTCCCGTGCTGAAGACTGCGATCAGTTCGGGCGGGAATACGACGATTGCCGGTAAAGTGACAGGCCTTGCCAGCACGACATTTCGCGTCGAGTTCTTCAGTAATCCGCACGGCAGTCAGGAGACGAATGGTTACGGAGAAGCTCGAATCTATCTGGGCTCGGTAGATGTTACGACCGACTCGTCGGGGAACGGCACGTTTTCGACGTTGATCAGTGGTGTCACACTATCATCGGGCGTTACGGTGACTGCCACGGCGACTCAGTTGTCGGCGGGAACCGCGATTGCAACGTCTGAGTTCGCGGGCAACATCCTCGCCAACACCAATAATCTGATGATCACTGGCAGCTATGTTGGCAACGGCACTGACAATCGCACGATTTCCGGACTCGGTTTTCGCCCCGAGTTGATCTCTGTGATTCCAAACAGCAGTGCGGAGGCCACCTTTCGAACTTCAGTGATGGCTGGTGATGCATCGAAATCCATGACCGGTACGACAGGGTTGGTCTCCAATCGCGTTCAATCACTCACTGGTGACGGATTCACGATCGGAACGGATGCCTCCGTCAATTCCAACGGCGTCACCTACTACTATATGGCGTTCAGCGCGGGAACGGATCTTGATGTTGGCAGCTATACAGGAAACGCGACAGTCCGAAATATCACCGGGCTGGGCTTCTCGCCGGAAATGATCTGGTCCGGGGCGAACAATACGAATGTGGCTTCCTGGCGAAGCAGCCTGTCGACATCAAACTACAACTTCGATAACGCCGATCTCGGAACCACACTCGTCACCGGCCTGATCGCAGATGGGTTTTCAATCGGCACCAGCGGTGCGGTCAATGCTAACGGAACCGACAACTACTACGTCGCGTTCAATCAGAGCGCCAACTTCTTCAATCTTGGAACGTACACCGGCAACGGAGTCGACAATCGTAACATCACAGGGATTGGATATGAGCCGGAGGTTGTAATAACTCGCCCTTTGACAGGCAGCGGCTACAACGATCTCAAGCTTGAGGTAACTGGTTACAACAATACTTCATCCACCGGATCTTTTGGACTCTACACGCATACTTTCGGCGATCTCATTCAGCTGCTGAACCCGGATGGGTTCCAGATTGGTGCATCAACGGAGGTTAACACGAATGGCCTGAGTTACGGCTATTACACTTTTAAGCAGAACGATGCCCCGTTGATCGTGGATACCACCAACGACACCAGCGATGGCACGGTGACGTCGATCAACAACCTGCGAGCTAACAAGGGTGCGGACGGATTGGTTTCATTGCGGGAGGCCATCGCAGCGACTAATGCGACTCGAAATGTGAACGGCATTGCCGACCAGATTCACTTTGCCCTCTCGGGAACTGGCGTGCAAACAATTACGATTGGGACCACAGGGCTCGCATCAATTACCGACGCGGTGATGATTGATGCGTGGACGCAATCAGGCTTCAGCGCGACTCCCGTTGTTGAACTGAATGGAAATAATTCAGGAACCACCAAGGACGGCTTCAATCTGGCCTCGGGCAGCTCCGGCAGCACCATCCGTGGTTTTATTATCAATCGATTCACGGGTGACGGCATTGAAGTCAATTCGTCAAACAACAGTGTTCTCGAAGGCAACTGGATTGGCCTTGATAATACTGGCACATCGGCATCCGCCAATGCTCTCAAAGGAATCAATGCGGTCAACAGTACCGGGCTGACGATTGGAGGCACCACTTCAGCCAGCCGGAATGTGGTCTCCGGGAATACTCAGCAGGGGATTTACTTTGACAATGTCGACACCAGTTTTGTTTATGGAAACTACGTAGGGACGAACGCCGCTGGAACGGGCGACATCAATGGCGGCACAGCCAACACTGCTCAGTCAGGATTGGTTCTGATCAACGGATCCAGCAGCAATCAAATTGGTAACACTTCGGTGAGCGGTGCCCGTAATGTCTTCTCCGGCAACAATCACTATGGCGTTGAAGTTCAAACCGGCACGTCGATCAATAATACTGTCGTTGGCAACTTCATCGGGACGGATGTGACGGGCCTGGCGGCTTTAGGAAACGCGAATGGCGGGTTCTCGTTCTGGGGATCTGGAACCGGCAACCTGCTCGGTGGTAACGTCATTGCTGCTAACGGAGCCTACGGTGTTCTCGTCGGAAACGCGGCGGCCTCTTCGCAGATTCAGGGGAACTACATTGGCGTTGGAGCCAACGGTTCAACATCGCTCGGCAATGCTTCAGCGGGGATCTACGTTTCAGGTGCATCGACGAATACACTGATCGGTACCAACGCGGATGGCGGTAATGACGCGGCGGAAGTGAATACGATCTCCAGCAATGGCAACGGCATTGTGATCGACACGGCTGGCACCACAGGCACGATGATCTATGGAAACCTGATCGGCACTGATGCATCCGGTCTGCTGGCTCGAGGCAATACATTCGACGGCATACGCATCGAAGCAGGAGCAACTGCCAATCTTGTGGGTGGAGCGACCGCGACTCGCCGCAATATCATCGCAGCCAATGGTCAGGATGGCGTACAGATCGACGGAGAGGCCACCGACGGAAATACGATACAGAATAACTGGATTGGGCTCGCGGCCGACAGCGGCACGGTTCTCGGCAACGGTGGAGACGGCATTTACATCAGCGGCGGCGCAGATAATACGATCATTGGCGGGATTAGTCTCGGCAACGTGATTATGGGTGCCCGCAGCGTCGGCATTGAAATCGATGGAGCATCGACCGGCACTTCAATTTTGGGCAACATCATTGGTATCAACGCGGCAGGTACCGTAATTCATGGATCGGGTCAGGACGGCATTCTTCTGGAGAACAATGCTGCGAGCACGACCATCGGCGGTACAACCGCTGGGCAGGGAAACACGATCGTCGACAGCGGACGGCTCAGCGCGACATGGCAAAACGGGGTGAGTGTTACGTCGACCGCGGGTACCGGTAACAGCATCATCGGCAATTCCATCTATGACAACCGAGGCCTCGGAATTGACCTCGGGGCAACGGGCGTTACCGCAAACGACAGTCTCGATCCGGACTCCGGTCCAAACAATCTTCAGAACACTCCCGTTCTCACGACCGCGACGACCAACGGTTCCACAGTGACCATCAGCGGAACGCTTAACACAGTCGCCAGCACAGCGGGAATTCTGATTCACTTTTATGCGACGCCCGCGACCGGGACTGTGAATACGCGTCAGGGCCGTCGTTATCTGGGCACGACGACGGTCTCTTCCAACGGCAGCGGCAATGCCACGTTCAGCGGCATCGCGTTGTCTTCGGCGGTCGCGGCCGGTGAACTGATCACCGCGACGACAACGCTTTCCTCTAGCACATCCGAGTTCTCGCAGGCAATCGTCGCAACGGCCTCGTCGGGAAACAGTGCTCCGTCAAATACTGTCGTGACATCCACAATAAACGGCGGCGTCACGATCAACAGCGGTGCGGGCAACAGCACGTATCTTGAAGCTGCGAACGGCAGTGTGATTCTTGGTGGCCTCAGTCAGTTCTCGATGGAATTTGACTTCCAGGCAGAAGCGATTGTCGACGGCCGACAGTATACATTTGCATCGTACACGACACCGACTGACGGCGACGCGATGTACCTGGGTGCCTTCAAGGCTGGTGCGACGGAAGTTGTTGCGTTACAGATCAACGGACTTGTCGCCAATATTACCACAGCGGACGTGGATGCGATTTTCGACGGCAACCGACACTCCATTGCAGCCACCTGGAGTCAGGCCAGCGGAATGTGGGCGATCTATCTTGACGGCACATTGCTGGGTTCAGGAACCGGACTGGCCACCGGGCAGACTCTGGCCACTGGCGGTGACCTCGTTATCGGTCAGGACATGGATGCTGGAGCCGACACATGGCAAGTCAGCTCAAACGGCGCGTTCAAGGGAACTTTCTACGATGTCCGCTTCTTCAATGACGTTCGCACGGCCAATGAGATTGCCGCCAACTATCGCAGTACTCTGCCCTACAACGAAAGTGGCATGGTCGCCAACTGGCGGATGAATGATCTGTCGCCAGCTGGAGTCATCACAGGGGCGGTAGGCGGGAATGACCTGACCGTTCGTCAGATGACAACAACGTCGTTTACGGCATCGACGCCAACACTATCTTTGGCAGTTGATGAAAACTCTCCAGCGGGAACCGTTGTTGGAACCGTTTACGGGACAGATCTTGATCGCGAAGCCAGAATTGCCTCACTTCTGGCGGCCGATTCCAGTCTGCGTTATAGCGCAGAGACGGGCAAGTTCTACAAGCTGATCAATAGCACTGCGACGTGGACCACCGCACAATCGAACGCCATAGCGACAACTCTTGGCGGTATCTCCGGCGAGCTCTTCACTGTCGGCTCTGCCTTCGAGAACGCGCTGGGCTTAACTTTCGCCCAGGCACTCGGCGATGACATCTGGCTTGGATTGTCTGACACCGTCAGTGAAGGAGTCTGGAGATGGTACAGTGGAGCCACCGCCTCCAATCAAGCCTGGCAAGGCACGGGAACTGGCTACGCGTTAAATGGTGCCTATACCAATTGGGGTTCTGGCCAACCCAATGATACCGGCGGGGTTGAGGATTTCGCCTATCTTCAACTTGCCGACGGAAAATGGAATGACCACGACTCCGCATCGATACAAAGCGCGGTTGTGCAATGGAACGCCGACGATGTGCTTGATGCCACGAACGCACTGACGTACTCCATTACGTCCCAGACTGTGGCCGGAGCATTCGCGATCAACAGCGATTCTGGTGTAGTCACCGTTGCCAATGGCTCGCTTCTCAATTTCGAATCTCAAACCAGCCATACGCTGACTGTTCGTGTCACCGACGGCAGCGGCGCAACGTTTGATAAAGCCTTCACCGTCGCGGTCAACAATCTGACGGAGTCAAATACGGCTCCATCGGATTTGTCGGCCGGAGTGAAGCTGAACACAGACGGAGGAAACAACGCGTACCTCCGATCCACCAGCGGCGGCAGCGTGTTCGGCGGGCTCACGGCGTTGACGCTGGAGGTCAACTACACGATGGCCAGTATTCCGGCTTCGGAGTCACCGTTGGTCTCGTACGCGGTCGCCGGAACCGACAACGAGGTTTACCTTCGAATTATGCCATCGGGAACTCTGTCGCTTGCGATCAACGGCACCGTCTCCTCGACAAGCTCACCTTCTGCTCAGCTTGTTGATGGCAAACAGCATGCCGTGGCGGTGAGTTGGGACAATACAAACGGCGATGTGCGATTCTACATTGATGGGCAGTTGGTGCAGACGAATACCGGGCTCAAAGTCGGCACGACGCTCCAGGGTGGCGGTACTCTGGTCATCGGCCAGGATCAGGACAGTGTCGACGGAGGATACAATTCGACTCAAGTATTCTCCGGCACGATGCACGACATTCGCGTCTGGAACCGCGCGATCAGCGATGAACAGATTTCTCAGAACTACCAGCAAAAGCTGACCGACATACCGACGGGACTCGTTGCGAACTGGCGCATGACGGGCATCGCCAGTGGCACCTCCGTGGTTGAATCGGTTGCTGGCGTCAATCTGACGATTGCGAATGTCGCAGTTGGCGGCGGCTTTACGACGAGCACTCCGACAACCAGCCTGACGATCGCGGAAAACGCGGCCAATGGCACGACGGTGGGTTCGGTCGTGGTCAGTGAAGCGAACAACACTCGCGACATTGTCGCAGATGGTCTGTTTCGTGAAGCCGCTAATCCGGGGAGTGTGGCAAACTATACCACGGGACAGAGTTTCGGAAACTGGACCGTACAGAGTGGCGATGTCGACCTGGTCGGAACTCTCTGGCAGGCTTCTCCGCTGGGCGGACGGAGCGTTGATCTCAATGGCAACAATCCCGGTGCCATCGCGCAGACACTGACGACGGTCGCGGGCCGGCAGTATCAGGTGATTTTCAATGCGACGGGCAACTGGTTGAGCGGCGATGCGACTAAGGACTTCCGAGTCAGCGCCGGTGGAATGAGTCAGGACTACTCGCTGGCGCAATCTTCCGGCTGGTCAACCTCAAATATGCTGTTCTCGGGTCGGTCGATGACTTTCACGGCGACGAGCAGCAGCACAACGCTCGCCTTTCAGTCGCTTGATACAGGAAATGGCAGCGGTCCTGTAATCGCTGACGTTCGAGTGATGGAGATTCCTGCTGCTGTAAGCACAATTCTGAACAACGATCCGACTCTTTCATACGATGCAGGAACCGGAAAGTTCTATCGCCTTGTGAACAGCAGTGTCACATGGGCCGCAGCTCAGTCCGCTGCCGTCGCGGCGTCGCTAAACGGCGTCTCTGGCAATCTCGTGACGATCGGATCGTCCTATGAACAGGACCTTGTCTGGAACCTAAATCGAAACGCCACCGCCTCCTCAGGAATATGGCTGGGTGCCTCGGATCAGGCTGCAGAAGGCACGTGGAAGTGGTACAACGGTTCAACCGCTGGAACAACGTTCTGGGTCGGAGCCAGCGGCGGTACGCTGCAGGCCGGACAGTATGCGTACTGGACGACTGGCGAGCCGAATGACTCCAGCGGGAGCGAAGAATGGGCAGTCATGGATCGCTCGACCGGAATGTGGAATGACCTCAGCGCGGGCTGGACTCAGCCCTATGTCATCGAATGGGACGCCAGTGAAGTGCTTTCCAACTTCACCTACAGCCTGACCAGCAATCCCGGCGGTGCGTTTGCGATCAACAGCAGTACCGGTGAGATCACCGTCGCGAACAGCTCGCAGTTGGATTACGAGGCGGCGACAACAAAATCCATGACCGTTCAAGTGACCGATGCGTCGGGGAATACGTACTCCGAGGCCTTCACGATCAATCTCACGCCGGTCAACGACAACACTCCGATCATCACCAGTAACGGCGGCGGTGCGACCGTTTCGATCAACGTTGCGGAGGGCTCAACAGCCGTCACAACCATTACCGCCACTGATGCAGATGTTCCTGCGCAGACATTGACGTACTCGATCGTGGGAGGCGCAGACTCTTCGTTCTTCTCGATCGGCAGCACAACAGGATCGCTCAGCTTCATCAGTGGCCGCAACTTCGAATCGCCCGCCGATGCCGGAGCGAACAACGTATACGACGTGATCGTACGCGTCGATGACGGAATGCTCTGGGATGACCAGTCGATCGCAGTAACGATCACGAACGTGAACGAAGCTCCGGTCCTCAGTCCCTACTCGCCGACTTTGCCGCTGACGGAAGACACCGCTCCGTATGCAAACACGGTGGCAGCGTTGCTGGGAGCCAGCGTTGCCGATGCCGATATTGGTGCCGTCGAAGGGATTGCGATCACGTCCATCAGCGGCAGCATTGGAACGCTGGAGTATTCTCTGAATGGAACGACATGGACGACTGTGGGCAGTGTCACGACCACGTCGGCCCTGTTGCTGCGTGAAACGGACTTGCTGAGATTCTCACCAAACGGCCAGAACGGAGGAACGCTCAGTATCACCTATCGCGCGTGGGATCAGACATCCGGAACGGCTGGAACAAATGCCAACACAACAACCAACGGCGGAACGACGGCTTTCAGCTCTGCCACGGACACAGTGACAGTCACGGCAAGCTCCGTCAACGACGCTCCGGTGCTTGGTTATATTGGGATGATTGGACTCCCGGCAACCAACGAAGATACGACATCATCCGCCACATTGGTCAGCGACATTTTGCTTTCCGGAATTCGTTCAGACGTCGACAGTTCTGCGGTGAGCGGACTTGCCGTCACGTCTGTTTCCGCGAACGGCGCGTTCCAGTATTCAACCGACGGAGTCACGTGGACGAACTTCGGAGCAGTTAGCAGTTCGAACGCTCTGTTGCTCACGAGCACCTCTCAAGTTCGCTTCGTTCCGAACGGCAGCAATGGCGAATCGGCCACCTTCAATTTCAGAGCGTGGGACCAGACCAGCGGCACCGCTTCAATCAACGGGACACCCGGTTACGCCAATCCCGGCGCTGGCGGTGGCACGACAGCGTACTCATCACAATCCGCGACTGTCCAGATCACCGTTACTAGTGTCAATGACGCTCCGGTGCTGGATAATACCGGCACGATGACGCTGACGACGATCAATGAAGACGACGCAGCAAACGCTGGCCAAACGGTTGCCTCGTTGATCTTGTCCGCTGGCGGCGATCGCATTACTGACGTGGACACCAGCGCGATCGAAGGAATTGCGATCACTGCCACAACCAGCGGGAATGGCTCGTGGGAATACTCCACGAATGGTGGCAGCAGCTGGAGTTTAATCGGAACTGTTGCTGGCAACTCCGCGCTGCTTCTGCGGAGCACCGACATGCTGCGGTTTGTTCCTGATGGACAGAGTGCAACGACGGGCGATATCACCTTCCGAGCGTGGGATCAGACGGGCGCGACGGCCGGACAACACGGAACCAAAGTTGATACATCAGCCAACGGCGGCACCACCGTCTTCAGCAGCGCGACGGAAACGGCCTCGATTACTATCACAGCGGTGAATGATACTCCGGTCGTGACGGCTCCGGCGGGACCATTGAGTGCAACGGAGAATCAGTGGACGGCGATCGATGGAGTCGGGTTTAGTCTGTCTGATGGCGACGCCGGTTCAGGCGACTTGCTGATGACACTGCATGTAACGCAGGGCTATCTGACGATTGGAATGGGAGATTCCGGGGTTGGAATTCAGAGCGGCAACCTGACTGATACGGTTGTGCTCACGGGCACAGTGTCTCAGTTGAACAATCTGATCACGGGTGCGTCAACTGGCTTCGTTCGTTATGTTCCGGATGTTGCCGTTCCGAATGCCACAACGACGTTGACGATCACAGTGAATGATCAGGGAAATACAGGGACAGATCCGGGATTGTCGGCCGATGGCAGTTCTGAAGAAGACGCGGCTTCGGTTCTGATCAATATCACCGCGGTCAATGATTCGCCCACTTTCATGGATCTGGATGGAGCACCCACATATACCGAAGGCGGCTCGCCGGTTGTGCTGGACAGCAATGTGACGATCAGCGATCCGGAACTGAATGCGATCGGTCATTATAACGGAGCCACATTGCGGCTGGTTCGCAACGGCGGCGGCAACAGCGATGATGCTCTGGCGTTTGATGGCATGAACGTGACTGCGTCCGGGGCGAATGTTATTGTTGGCGGTACTACCGTGGGCACCTATGTGTTCACCGGCGGCCAGATGGATGTTGCCTTCAATACCAACGCAACGCACGCGCGAGTCAACACTCTTCTGCAAAACATTATCTACTGGAACTGGTCAGACACGCCTCCGGCCAGCGTACAGATTGACTGGACATTCAGCGATGCGAACAGCGGAGTTCAGGGAACCGGCGGTGCGCTGACTGCAACGGGCAGCACGACGGTGACAATTGTCGCCACAAGCGACGAGCAGGTCCTGGCGATCAACACTGGCGCGACCGTCGTGGAAAACTCCACCGGCAACGTGATTACGAACGCGATGTTGTTGACGACCGATGTGGACAGTTCGTCAATGCAACTGGTCTACACGATTACGTCTGCCACAACCTGCGGCACCCTGCGACTGAATGGAGTCGCGGTCGGCAATGGGGACACGGTGACTCAGGCCGACATCGACAGCGGGCTGGTCACTTACGATCACAATGGCACAGAAAACTTCACGGACGCGTTCTCGTTCAGTGTCGATGACGGATCAGGTACCGCGAGCAGCGGAACGTTCAGTATCACGATCACTCCGGTAAACGACAACGATCCGACGATCATCAGCAATGGTGCAGGATCAGCAGCGTCGATCAGTATCGCGGAGAATTCAACAGCTGTAATAACTGTTACCGCAACAGACCTGGATCTGCCGGCTCAGACGCTGACATACTCCATCATTGGCGGTGCCGATTCGGGATTCTTTACGATCGGGAGCAGTTCCGGGGCGCTCTCATTCACTGCGGCTCGCGACTTTGAGACTCAAGCCGATGCGAATGCAGATGGGGTCTACATCGTCACCGTTCAGGTCAGCGATGGGACTCGCACGGATACGCAGACGATCAGTGTCACGATCACCGATGTCAACGAAAACGCTGTGAGTTCTGTTGTCGATAACAATGCGGCGACTGACACCGTCGTGGAGAACTCCGCGATCGGCACGACGGTCGGCATCACGGCGATCGCCAGTGATTCGGATGGCGCTGATGTCGTGACGTACTCGCTGACCAATGACGCAGGCGGGCTGTTTGCGATCGATCCCAACACTGGCGTTGTGACGGTGGCAGGGACGATCGATCGTGAAGCAGCGGCGTCACATGACATTACTATTCGAGCCACCAGCACGGACACTTCCTTTACATCGCTGACGGTGACAATCAGCGTCAGCGATGTGAACGAACTGCCTGTGTCGACTCCTGTTGATTCCGACGCGAACTCCAGCAGTGTTGCGGAGAACGCGGCGAATGGAACACTGGTCGGCATCACGGCCTTCGCCACTGATAGCGATGCCACCACAAACACGGTCACATACGACCTTGTCGATGATGCGGGTGGGCGATTTGCCATTGATGTCAACACCGGCGTGGTGACGGTGGCGAACGGATCACTTCTGAATTTCGAAGCGGCGACATCGCATAACATTACGATTCGAGCTACCAGCAGTGATCTGTCCACGGCGACTCACGTGATGACGATCACTCTGGTCGACGTGAATGAGACGCCAGCTTCTGTGACGGATGCAGTCACCGCTATCGAAGCCGGTGGGACGAGCAACGGCGTGCCGGGCACCGATCCGTCAGGAAATGTGCTGACGAACGATACTGATATTGATGCGGGCGATACGAAAGTCGTGAGCGGTGTGGTTACGGGCGTTTCGGTTAGCGCCTCAGGCTCAGTGGGGGTGAATGTTGCGGGTGTGTATGGCTCGATCAGTATCGCAGCGAATGGGGCGTTCAGCTACGTCGTCAATAACAACAACGCGGCGGTGCAGACGCTTCGAACCGGCAGCGATACGCTGACGGACACGTTCACCTACACAATGACCGACAGCGGCGGACTGACCTCGACGACTCAGATCACCATCACAATCCAGGGGGCAAATGATGCACCGGTGGGAGTCAATGACAGCGGCACGGCCGTTGAAGCGGGCGGCGTGGCGAATGGAACAGCGGGCTCTGACGCCTCCGGAGATGTCCTGACGAATGATACGGATGTGGATTCCGGCGATACGAAGACAGTGACGGGAGTTGTCGCGGGGGTATCGGCTAGCGCCTCAGGCTCAGTGGGGGCGACCGTGGCAGGCAGCTTTGGCTCGATCACACTGAACTCCAATGGGACTTATTCCTACTCGATCAACAACAATGACGCGACCGTTCAGGCTTTGGCCGCCGGTGGTACATTGCAGGACGTCTTCACCTATACGGTTACCGACACGGATCTTCTGGAATCGACGGCTCAGATTACAATCATAATTCAGGGAGCGAATGACGCACCGGTCATTGTGGCAAACTCACTGACGGTCTCTGAAGGCGGGACGGTGATCCTGTCGAACAGCGATCTGCTGGCGACGGACTTTGATCACTCGGCGGCTCAGTTGACGTTTACAGTCAGCGGTATCTCGGGAGGTCAGTTTGAATTGGTTTCAAACGCCGGCGTGGCGATCACGAGCTTTACTCAGGCCCAGGTTAACAGCGGGCTGGTTCAATTTGTGCATGATGGCCAGGAAGCCGCTCCGACTTACAGCGTGACCGTCAGCGATGGCAGCCTGTTCGATGGTCCGGTGAGCTCGCTGGTGACATTCTCAGGCACCAACGACGAACAGGTGTTTGTGCCGGGAGCCGGGCAGTCCTTTGCGGAGAACTCCGTCGGCAACGTTATCACTTCAGCCACTCTGTTGACTACAGATAGTGACAACACCGCGGCCCAGCTGGTTTATACGCTGAGCATAATGCCGACCAATGGTATTCTGCGACTGAATGGCGTGGCCTTGAATGTCAGCGAGACGTTTACTCAGGCGGACGTCGATGCGGGACTCGTGACGTACGATCATGATGGAGCGGAAACCAGCTCAGACAGCTTCGCATTCTCGGTTGACGATGGGTTGGGCACAGACAGCGGAGTGCTCGTCAGTTTTGGAATCACTCCTGTCAACGATCAGACTCCGGTGATCACCAGCAATGGAGCAGGAGCGACTGCGAGCGTCAGCATTGCGGAGAATACGACCGCCGTCACAACGGTGGCCGCGTCGGACGGGGATCTGCCGATTCAGTCGCTCATCTACAGCGTCGTCGGAGGAGCCGATGCGGCGAAGTTTACGATCGACAGTGTGACTGGATCGCTGAGTTTTGCAGTCGCGCCTGACTTTGATCTGCCGGGGGATTTCGACGGCGACAATGTTTACGAAGTGCTCGTGCAGGCTTCTGACGGGACTTTGAACAGTACACAGTCGATCAGCGTCTCCATCACGGACGTGAGTTCTGCGTTCGTGGTGACCACGAACGTTGATGTTGACGACAGCGGTCTCGGGGCGGCATACAACATCGAACAATTGTATGCAGCCAATGGAGGAACGGACGGGCAGATTTCTCTGCGAGAAGCTCTGATCGCCTCGAACAACACGGCCGGCGTCGATACGATCACGTTTAACATTTCCGGAACGGGAGTGCGGACGATTTTGATTGCGTCGCAACTTCCGGAAATCACTGAAGCAGTCGTGATCGATGGCCAGGCCCAACCGGGCTTTGCGGGCACTCCGATAATTCAGCTGGACGGAATCAGCGCTGGAGCGGCTGATGGTCTGATCATCAGTGGCGGCGGTTCGACGGTTCGCGGGCTGATTATTTCGAACTTTGCGGGCAACGGTATCACACTGAGCGGTCTCGGCGGCAACACCATCGAAGCCAACTGGATTGGTGTGGATAGTACCGGCACTGCGGCGGCCGGTAGTACTGTTGGTATTCGGCTGTCATCATCAGGCAACACGATCGGTGGAACAGCGGCCGGGGCTGGAAATCTGATCGCCTTCAACAGCGGCGCGGGGATCGAGATCGCGGCAACGGCTAACGCAAACTCGCTCTCTGGTAATGCGATTCATTCCAACACTGGACTCGGCATTGATCTGGGCGGCGACAGTGTCACTCTGAACGATGCCAATGACAACGACACCGGAGCGAATGAGCAGACTAATTTCCCTGTCATTACGATCGCTTCGCGAAGCAACGCGACGACCGTGTATGTCGAAGGAACGCTTGGTGCAAGTCCGTCGACTCAGTATCGGATCGAAGTCTTCGCCAACGGTGTCGGCTCTGCGCATTCCAGCGGGTACGGTGCGGGGCAACGGTATCTTGGTTTCATTGTGGTAGCGACGGACGGCAGCGGAAACGCGAACTTCGCGGCGAGTCTGACGGCTTCGGTTGCTGTGGGAGAAACGGTTACTGCAACGGCCACAGATGCGGCGGGCAACACTTCGGAGTTCGGGGCCAATCAGACAATCATCGGGCCTACGCCAATTCTGGATCTCGATGCGGACGACAGCAGCGGCCAGCTCGGAGCGGACTTCATCGCCAATTTTGTCGAAGACGGAAGCCCGGTCAATATCGCAGATACGGATGCCATCGCCTGGGATCCGGATACGGCGAATCTGAATCGGCTGACCGTGACGATCACCAATCCGATCGATGGCGCGAACGAGATTCTGGCGGCAGATACTACAGGTACGCCACTCTTTACGAGTTACTCGAATGGTGTTCTGACCATCGCAGGCGCTGGCAGCGAAGCCATGTATCAGCAGGTGCTGCGAACGATCACCTACGATAACACGTCACAGAATGCGGACAATACGACTCGAGTTCTGACAGTGACGATCGAAGACGGAGTTTTTGTTAGTAACATCGGCACGACGCGGATTCAGATTCTGACACACAATGATGCTCCGCTGATCGTCAACAATTCGCTGACGATCACCGAAGGCGGCACGGTTGTGCTGACATCGAGCGATCTGAATGCTGCAGACTTCGAGCAGACCGCATCCCAGCTGACTTATACCATCACAGGTATTTCGGGCGGTCGATTTGAGTTTGTCGCAAACCCGGGTGTTGCGATCACCAGTTTCACTCAGGCACAAGTCAACAGCGGCCTCGTCCAGTTCGTGCATGACGGCAATGAAGCGGCTCCGACCTATCACGTCACAGTCAGCGATGGCTCGCTCTCGAACGGGCCGGAATCCGCGACCGTGACCTTCACCGGATCCAATGATGTGCCGGTGATAAACGCAGCGACTTTCTCGCTTCCGGAGAATTCATCAACCGGCACATCGGTCGGTGTTGTGACGTCGAGCGATCCTGATGTCGGTGACGCTGCCAGTTACAGTATCGTCGCGGGCAATACCGGCGGGGCGTTTTCTGTGAATGCGGCGACGGGGCAGATTCTGGTTCTGAATTCCGCGGTGCTCGATTTTGAAACTACGCCGACGTTTACGTTGACGTTAAGAGTCACTGATCTTGGCGGACTCTTTCATGAAGCGTCGGTAACGATCAACCTGACCAACATTAACGAAGATGCCGTCACGGCGATCAGCGATTCGGATGGCTCCATTGACAGCGTTGCAGAAAACGCGGCCAACGGAACGCTTGTTGGCCTGGTTGCGTTTGCACAAGATCATGACGTGCCGGATTCCGTGAGCTATTCACTGGACGATGACGCGGGAGGCCGATTCGCAATCAACAGCGTGACCGGCGTTGTCAGTGTTGCCAATGGTTCGCTGCTGAACTACGAAAACGCAACAAGTCATAACGTGATTGTACGAGCGACCTCGACCGACACATCGTTCAGCGTTCGCACGTTCACGATTGCTCTGACAGACGTGAACGAAGGCGGAATCTCAGCTATCAGTGACAGTA
Organism: Planctomycetota bacterium; assembly: GCA_052034165.1. Lineage (GTDB taxonomy): Bacteria > Planctomycetota > Planctomycetia > Planctomycetales > Planctomycetaceae > SXXK01. Next base: position 41,276 of record JBPOIW010000078.1, read on the forward strand.
ACGTCGCCGGCAATGCGGTGAATGAGAACGCCGCGAACGGATCGACGGTGGGATTCACCGCCTTTGCCACGGATCCGGACGGCACGCTCAGTTCGATCACGTACACGTTGGACAATAATGCGGGCGGAGCATTCGCGATCGACAGCGTGACCGGCATCGTGACGGTGGCGAACGGCAGTCTTTTGGATCGCGAATCAACGGCATCTCAGACGATCATCGTGCGAGCCACCAGTGCGGATCTTTCGTTCTCAACCATCGCGGTTGATATCAGCCTGATTGATGTCGACGAATTCGACATCTCACCAGCGGCTGATATCAACGCGACCGCGAATGTCGTCGCAGAGCTGTCTCTGCAAGGCACGGCCACGGGAATCACAGTTACCGCCAGCGACGCAGACGCAACGACCAACGCGATCACTTACACGCTCGACGATAACGCGGGTGGACGATTCCAAATCAACGCCACGACGGGTGTTGTTACCGTGGGAACCACGGGCCTGGATTACGAGTTCGCATCGAGCTATTCAATCACCGTCCGAGCCACCAGCGCTGATTCATCGACGACAACGCTGACACTGATCATCAACGTGACCGACGTTAACGAGTCCGGCGTCTCGGCGATTGCGGATACAAATGGCAGTGTGGATGCAGTTCTGGAGAACGCCGTCACGGGTTCGATGGTGGGTATCACGACATTCGCCAGCGACGCCGACGGCACTGATTCTATTAGTTACTCGCTGGATAACAGCGCGGGCGGGCGATTCAGCATTGACGCCCTAACGGGTGTCATCACCGTGGCGGATGGAACGCTGCTGAATCGCGAAGCGGCGGCCAGCCACTCGATAACAGTTCGAGCGACCTCGACAGATACTTCGTTTACAACACGAGTATTCACGATCAGTATGCTTGATGTGGATGAATTCAATGCATCACCGATCACCGACACAAATGCGGCTGCCGATGCTGTGAATGAAAACTCCGCGAACGGCACCGTTGTGAGTGTCACTGCGAACTCGTTCGACAGCGATGCCACGACGAGCACGATCACATACACGCTGGATGACAATGCTGGCGGTCGTTTCACCGTCAATAGTGCGACAGGTGTGGTCACAGTGGCTGACGGAACATTGCTGGATCGCGAAACTGCGGCCAGCCACAATATTACAGTTCGAGCAACCTCAGCCGATGGGTCCTTCCAGACTCGTACGTTCACCATAGCGATCAACGACGTTGATGAATCCGGCATCACGCCGGTGTCTGATGTGAACCTTGCCCCGAATCAAGTCGCTGAAGATGCGAGCAACGGATCTCTGATCGGAATCACAGCGTTCGCGAGTGACGCGGACAGTACGACAAACGGCGTGACGTATTCGCTGGACAATAGCGCGGGCGGACGCTTCACGATTGATGCTGTGACCGGTGTCGTCACGGTAGCCAATGGAGCTCTGCTGAACCGCGAAGCTGCGGCGAGCCATAACATTATTGTCCGAGCAACCTCGGCTGACAGTTCGTTTAGCACGCAGCCGTACACAATCAACCTGATTGATGTTGACGAGTTCGACGTGTCCGCGATCACCGACGCGAACGCCGCTTTGGATCGCATTAACGAGAGATCTGCGATCGGCACTGTTGTTGCAATCACAGCGAATGCGTTTGACAATGACGCCACAAACAATGCAATGACCTATACGCTGGACGATAGTGCCGGTGGCCGGTTCACCATCGACAGCGTCACCGGCATTGTCACGGTGGCTGACAGCTCACTGCTGGACTACGAGACTGCGGTATCGCATTCCATCACCGTGCGAGCGACGAGTGCGGATTCATCGAGCACAACGCGTACGTTCACGATTGATTTAATCGACCTGAATGACACGCCGCCAGTGATCACTCCCGGTCAGCAGTTCAGCGTCTCTGAACTTGCCACCGTGGGCACCGTCGTTGGTAATGTGGTCGCCACGGACGCCGATGGGACCGTCACTTTGCAAAACTGGACTATCACCGGCGGCAATGTCGACAATGTTTTCAGCATCAACGCAGTGACAGGTCGAATCACAATCACTGATATTACTCGCCTGAACTTTGAGACAACGTCGTCGTATACCCTGAGCCTGACAGTCAGCGACGGGCTGGAGACGTCGACTGTTGAAACGGTCACGGTGAATATCGTCGACCAGAATGAAGCACCGGTTCTCAATCCGTCCCCCGTTCTTTCAGTCAACGAGAATTCCGCAAACGGAACGCTGGTCGGCACCATCACGGGCAGCGATGTTGATGCGGGCGATGTCTTGCAATACTCCATCGTCACCAGCAGCCCTGTCTCGCCATTCAGCATCGACGCGTTAACGGGGCAGATCAGAGTTGTCGATTCGTCATTGCTGAATTTCGAAGCCGGGAACACGATCATTCTGCGAGTTGAACTCCGCGATGCCGCCGGTTTGACCGATGTTCAGATCGTCACGATCGCCGTGAACGATCTCAACGAAACGCCGACCAACATTCTGCTCGCTGGTGGTACCGTGAACGAAAACTCGATTGCCGGAACGTACGTGGCAACCGCAATCGGTGTCGATCCGGATGCTGGAACCGCCTTCACCTACTCGTTGCTCAACAACGCTGGAGGTCGCTTTGTTATTGATCAGTCAACTGGCATCATTACAGTGGCCTCCGGGGCCGCTCTGAACTTTGAGGTGGCCTCGTCGCATCTCATTGCTGTTCAAGTCGTCGATGCGGGTGGCCTGATCACTCAACGTTCTTTTGTTGTCAATCTCAACGATATCAACGACGCGCCTGTTGCGGTGTCGGACCAGTACCTGGGCGTGCAGCTGAATTCGCTTGTCGCAGCCGGTTCTGGAGTTCTGGCCAACGACCGTGATGAGGATGGAAATACTGTCATGGCCATTCTTTCAGCAGGGCCGCAGAATGGTGCGTTAACATTCAATAGTGACGGAACCTTCAGTTATGTGGTTTCAGGCTCTTTCTTTGGGACTGACACTTTTAGCTATTACGTGACGGATGGTCTGTTAAACAGTCAGACAGTGACAGTTACGATCGACGTTCAGGCTTCAGTTTCACCCCGTGGTGGCGGCTCGGGCGGTGACACAACGGGTTCAGGCGATTCCTCAGAGAGCGCGATGGACACGAACATCACGGATTCATCTACGTACAACACGGACACTTCCGCCAGTGATTCGGTACTTGAAGAGTCAACAGAAAGCACCGAGGAATCCAATTCGAATCCGCCGGTCAGACCTGCGACTTCTGATACAGCCAGCGGCCCTGAACTGCTGCCGGCTGATGTCACAACGGTTGAGGAACCTGCCACACTTGTGACCAATCCGGATCTCCCGGGCTCAATCGATGCGATGGTTCAAATGTTTTTTCCGCCGGTTATCGTGGATGAAGACCGAGTTGTTGTGAAGTTCGAACGGGCTGAGAATTCCAGCAATTTGAGCGAACGCATTCTTCGACAACTCTGGAATGGCGTTGATATCGTTGTGAATCCCCTCGACGCCATCGTATCGGACAGGTTCTTCAACATCAGATCCGAAGCCAGCAGGCCAAACTCCGAGCAGGGCTCGATCACCCGTGAGTTCGCCGACAGAGTTGTGGTGGGTTCGACGGCTGTCGTGACTACTTCGCTCTCCGTGGGCTACGTGATCTGGATTCTGCGAGGCGGCTCAGTCCTGACGGCCTTTATGTCGGCTATGCCGGCCTGGCAGAGCTTTGACCCTCTTCCAATTCTGCAGTCATTTGAACGTCAGAATGAGGACGAAGACGACTCACTGCTCTCAATCGCGACTCAGCAATCGAAGAACCGGGACCGGAAGAAATAACATCATGATCGGCTTTAGCGCGTGCATGTCTGACTGCTTGATCGCAGATAGGCCCGCGGCATCTTTGGCGATCCAATTACGACCTCGTCGCGACGCTGGCGATCAGGCAGTCTACGGCGGATGGCTATAGACGGTCAAAGCAATTTCAGACGTTCAGTTTTATCTCGCGTAGTGCCCCTCGGGCCTCGTTCGCAGAAGCGAGCATTTTGCGGAGCTCCAGGAGGCGTCTGACAAGGCGTTCATCGAGAATCGGCGACTGAGTATTGGCAGTCGCTGGAAACTCAAAACATTCGTCGCTAGCGAACTCGATTGCAACACTTCAATGACATGCAGCGATCACCGCTGTAGCATTCGCGTTTCGCGGATATGGCATCTGAAGCCTTTTTCAGTCCAATCCAGTCCGCATCTGCGTCCGCGAAGAGGGAGAATCAAGTCATGTTATCAGTTTGCCGTGACCATTTCTGTCATGTTATGTGTGTGCTCCTTGCAGGATTTCTGATCCGGCCAACGGCCACACGGGCGGATGATTGGCCTCAGTGGGGAGGTCCTAACCGTGACTGCGTTTGGCATGAAGATGGGGTCGTCGATAAGTTCGAAACAACCGGCCTGTTACCGCGAGTCTGGTCTGCCCCTGTCGCTGAAGGATATTCGGGGCCAGCTGTCGCTGATGGACGAGTCTTCCTGACGGATCGCATCGTGGACGGTGAGTTCGAGCGGTTGCTGTGCTTCGATGCGGAGACTGGTCAGCAGCTCTGGAAGCATCAGTATTTTACACGATACACCGTTAGTTACCCCGCAGGACCGAGGGCTACGCCTGTGGTCGATGAAGAAAGAGTCTACTTCATTGGTACTCAGGGTGACATGTTCTGCATGAACGTGGCCGATGGCGCTATCCTGTGGCAGAAGAACTTCCCAAAAGATTACGGCACTGAGTTGCCCATCTGGGGCATGGCGTCTTCGCCTCTTGTTGACGGCAACAAGCTCATCACATTGGTCGGCGGTGTGAAAGATGGACTTGTGATCTGCTTTGACAAGGTTTCCGGGAAGGAAATCTGGAGATCGTTGAATGATCCGGGCACAGGATATTGTCCGCCGGTGATTTATGAATTCGGCGGCCGACGCCAACTGATCATCTGGCATCCATCAGCCGTTTCTTCCCTGGACCCGGAGACCGGTGCTGTGCTGTGGGAAATGCCATGGGAGATCAAAGCCGGCCTGACAATTCCCATGCCTCGCAAGCTTGGCGATCGACTGTTCTTGACATCATTCTATGAAGGCCCGCGGATGCTGAAGATCAGTGCGGATAAGGCGGAATTACTCTGGAAGGGCAATGGCGTGAATGAACAGCAGACAGACAAGCTGCATTCGATCATGCCGACTCCCGTTGTGCTTGATAAGAACATCTTCGGTGTCTGCAGCTACGGGCAACTGCGATGTCTCAAGACAGATGATGGAACTCGCGTCTGGGAATCCCTGGAAGCAACCGGCAGCGGCCGCTGGTGGAATGCGTTCATCGTGCCTCAGGGCGACCGCTACTTTTTGCATAACGAGCAGGGCGATCTGATCATCGCGAACCTGACGGAAACCGGCTATGAAGAAATCAGCCGGGCAAAGCTGGTCGAGCCGACTCGTCCGGTTCAGCGTCGAATGACCATCTGGTCGCATCCGGCCTTTGCGATGAAGAGCGTGTTTGCTCGCAATGATAAGGAACTGGTGCGAGTCAACCTTGCGAAATGAGCATGACCAGCGTGCTGGATCAATGAAGCAAAGTCAGTGCGGTATGAGGCGAATTCGCGAACGTCCGATGCAAGTGCGATTCCTGGGAAGTCCCTGAATTGCCCATGATCAAAGCGTGGCGGCGTCTCGGAATTCTTTCTCGAAGCTCTCGCCGAAGATTGTGTTTACATTTCCCTTTTCGCGGATCTCCCTGCGAATCTTTTGGCGGGCTTCCAGTTTCATTTCGTTCAGCAGCGTCGTTTCAATTTCCTTCTGGACTTCCTGGAAGGGAATTGTGCCCGGGTCGCGATGATCGATGACCTTGTACACTTCAAAGCGATCGCTGCGGACCTGCACGCTGGAGATTTCGCCGTCCGGCATCTCAAAGAGCATGTCTTCGAGTGCTTTGTCTGTCAAAGAGCCGCGTTTAATCCAGCCAATCTCGCCGCGTTTTTCTGCGGTCATCGTGTCCGACAATGCCTGAGCCACATCGCCGAAGTCTTTTCCGCTCTGGAGCTGCTTCACGACATTTGTCATGGCCTGTTCGGCACCTTCGCGACCTCCGTGATCTCGGAAGCGAATGACGATTTCGGCGAAGCGAACTTCCTCGACCGGGGTGTAGTCGTTGATATGCTCCTGATAGAACTTCACGAGAACTTCACGATCAATCGTTTCCGGAACTTTGATTGAGGTTCCAATGTATCCTTCGACCATCTGCATCCGCAGGAAGTTGTCACGAAGTGCATCGACAGAAATGCCTTCTTTCGCCAGCCTTTCATTAAGCTGCTGGTCCGTGACAAATCCCTCTTTTTCTTTGATGCCCGCAATCACCTTTTGGAATTGTGGTTCCAGCGTTTCTTTGATCGCATCCCGTTTGTCTTCGGGAATCTTCTTTTCGAGGGCCTGAACGATGAGTTCATCTTCAACATACTTTGGGAGACGTTTCCGCAGTGTTGCTTCAATCACTTCCTGTCGCTTTGACTCCGACAGACGGGGATCAGATTCGATAATCTGACGAGCCCCCCCAAGCACATCGTCCACAAAAACGGGTTTTCCGTTTACGTCCGCGACGACGGTTGAACCTGTCAACGGGCCGGAATTATTCTTCGCGAAGCCAATCTGCTGGACGTCGGTACCCGTTGAGGACTGCACCATGGCCAGTCTCTGCTCTTCAGCATCCGCCGTTTGATTCACCAGCGATCGTCGGGGCGGAGCATCAGCAAAGACGGGATTGGGAACCTTCAGTGAGCGACCTTTGCAGCCTCCGTTGCCCAGAATCAGCATCAAAATCCCCATTAACCAAAGCCCGGACGTGAGTCTCTGAGATCGGCGTGGCCGAGTATTCAGAGGGCTGGCATGGAGAAGTGTGGAACCCACAGGATTTTGCCGAAGAGGAATTGGCAGCAGGGAGACGACGCCGAAAGCGGGATTTGCAGGATCAAGAGGAACATCGGCCAAAGAAGGGAACGGGACTATACGACTGTTCGCGGGAATGCATCAAGGTCGAAATTGAGTCCCTGTTTTGGCTGAAGATGGCTATTCCGTCCGGCAGAAATTGCCGTTTCCGCAGCCGTGACTCCAAGTCAGGAAAAAATCATCCGTGAACTCAGTCTGGCGCTTCCAACGATGCTGCGATGTCCTAGAGTCTCCGTCCGGCAGCAACCCCTGACTTGTTGTGCCAATCTGATTCCCTCGAATATAGCCCCTGTGGGGACCGTCACGCCCACTCGTTTCGTCTTCCGTATGTGGCTATATTCGCCAGCAGTGATTCAAAGCAAAAGGTGCTGACAAGTGCAGTCACTGAACGCTTTTGAATCTCGATGAAATGAGCGAAATATGGCTTTTCCGAAACCATTCTTCCGTTGGCGACCGCATCCATGGCATGGGCTGGAAGTAGGACCCAATCCTCCGCATCTTGTCCACGCGTTTATTGAAATCTCGCCATTCGACCTTGTGAAATACGAAGTCGATAAAGTGACCGGTTACCTGCGCGTTGACCGCCCACAGCGAACGTCATCGCAGCCACCGGCTCTCTACGGATTTATCCCAAGGACGTTCTGTGGTACTCGAGTGGCCGAAATGATGCCGCGTGCCCGACGCGGCGATGGGGACCCTTTGGATATTTGTGTGCTCAGTGAACGACCGATCACAAAGTCCGAGGTAATTGTGAACGTGCGAGTCATTGGCGGCCTGCCGATGCTGGATGGTGGCGAGGCCGATGACAAGATTATCGGGGTCCTGGCGCAGGATACGATCTGGTCCCATGTGGAGGATCTGGACGAACTTCCACAGGCTCTCGTGCAGCGTCTTCGTCACTATTTCACGACCTACAAAGTCATGCCGGGCGATACGACACAGCAGGTTTCCATCGACCACATTTACGATCGAGCGCATGCGGAGAAAGTGATCCTGGCCGCCATGGCTGACTACGAAGATGAGTTCGGCGGAGTTTAATGTCTCTCGCAGGCAACGCCTTGAACGGACGAGTGGTCTGTCGTTCGTTCAAGGCAAAAGGCCCGCATCAGAAGATTGGGGCAATGGGGAGTTGCCGGCCGCGCGTTCGTGGGAGAAGTCACGCTGACCGATGTGCCAATGAGGCACGCGTCTGTACAGCATTCATACAGACTCGCGCACTTCAGTTCGTACAGAACCTCATTGCCTCGTGGGCAGCGGACAGTGGATTTGATTGCACGCAATCGGGATTGACCGCACTCAGTTGACACGTGCTCGCGAAAGCGTCCGCCCTCGGAGACCTGGAACCAAGCGGCAGTTGGCTACGTGCTTATGAGCAGTTGTCCAAGATCAGCTGTCAGCTATCGATGTGAAAACAGCGGCCTGAAGCAAAGCAACTCTCAGACCTTGGTGACGACAGGCTGCAGTTCCTGCTCAATCTCGCCCAATGCCTTGAGGACATCGGCTTCATGCTGCCCGACAACTCGCAGCACTTCTGAAGCCTCCGAGTCACCAGCGGACGTAAGTGACGTGACCGCTGAGGAAATACGATCGCAGATCAGCTTCTGACTGTGCTTCAGGCGACCGATCAGCACGGCGAGTCCCAGAAATTGTTGGTCAGTGTATTCGGTCGGAAACGAACCAAAGTCAATGTGATATTCACGAGCAGACAGCAGGCTTACAACTTCGCCAACATCCTGTCTCTGGCGTGCAGCCAACACACGAACCTGCTCTTCGATTGAAGTGGCCTCAAGCCGTACCCAAGGCCATGACTCAGACACGTACTGCAGAAAACTGCATGACATCTGGATCAGGGTATTGTTCAGAAGGATCTCGTTGTCCTGACAGGTCATTTCCGAACTCGATATGCAACAAAAGAACTCTGAACGGTAGATAAACGCAGTGGAAGATCAGGGCTTAGGCAACAAGGCAATCGCCTGAGCAGCATCGTTGGCGGTCTGGCTCATCATGTGAGGCAGAATCCCAAGCAACAATACGAATACGGCCAGCGTAACCACGAAGGCTGATTCCCATGAAGCCAGTCGAACAGGAACTGGCCGAGCATCCGCAGGGCGGGCTTCCAGAAACATGGTCCGGAGGACTCGGATGTAGTACACCAGACTGAAGACTGTATTCAACGCTCCAAAGGCGACCACCACATACATGAAACCATGAACTTCGCCTGCCTTGAATGCCGAGGCGAAGATGAACAGCTTCCCGACGAAACCGCCAAAAGGCGGCATTCCAACGAGGCTGAACATACAGATCAGCATGACGATACACAGAGTTGGCGACTGGCTGATCAAACCTTTGAAGCTATCTACTTCTTCGCTGAACGTGTAGTTACGAGCAATTGCGATAACCGCAAAGGCTCCAAGGTTCATGAACAAGTAGACAACCAGGTAGTACAGCAGCCCTTCGATCGACTGGTTGATGTTCTCCGTCAGCGTCGCGGCTTGCGGACTGTTCTTGAGCACCAGCAAGGCTGCCACTGCCATGACCATGTAGCCAGCATGAGCAATTGTCGAATAAGCCAACAGTCGCTTGAGATTTGTCTGGGTGTAAGCCGCTAGATTGCCAAAAGTCGTCGTCAGGCAGGCGATGAAGCCAAGACCCAATCCGAAGGAAATCATCAAAGACTCAGTTCCCTTGGCACCGGACAACGCCAGGCAAAACCGTACCAGCAATCCAAACGCACCGGCCTTCGAAGCCACAGACAGAAACCCAGCGACTTCCGCAGATGCCCCTTCAAAGGCATCCGGACACCAGAAGTGAAACGGCACCAGCGACAGCTTAAATGCCAGACCAACCATGACCAGCATTGTGCCAAGGGCCACTGTGCGAACTTCAGGATCATTCAAGCCACCAGATCCGCCCGCCGCTGCTTCCGCAAGACGCTGAGACAGCAACGACATATCAGTCGTTCCAAGAACTCCACCGACGAGGCTGATTCCATAGAGCATCACACCCGCAGCACCAGCACCATAAACCACATACTTGAGAGCCGCTTCGCTGCTGGGCTTACGGCCCTTCAGAAAACCAACCATGGCGTAACTTGGAACGCTCGCCATTTCCACGCCGATAAACAGCATCAACAAATTGTTGGCGCTGGCCATCAGCATCATGCCGATCGTCGCACCAAACAACAGCGAGTAGAAATCCGGGCTGTCTTCTTCGTCGGGGATACCGGTCAGACTGGTTAATGCCACCGTCAGCAACAGAAACATTCCGAGGAAGCCACGGAAGTAGACCGTGAATGAGTCGTGAACCAATAATCCAGTGAAGAGTTTCGTGGTGACCACCGCGTCTGCTGCATGAAGGGCATCAAACTGCTTGTAAGCCAGAAACGTCGCCACCAGCGCGCCCACGGTGGCGGTGAGGCAAGCAGGAATCAGCCGATCAAATCCCGACAACCGCATCAGCAGCATGAGGACAATTGTGGCACTCAGGCACAGTTCGACGCCGAAACGAGGAATCGACTGGGTCGTATCAGTGATCAGCGAGTTGATAAGTTCAGTGAACAGCATTGCGACACTTACCGACAATGGAGAAAATAAACCGGGGTCACGAAACCGTCAGCACTTATCGCTGAGCCTGCAATTGAGTTACTTGAGCGGCCGACTGCTGGTAACCAGACTCAGCCGCCTTTGACATCGAAGTGATCGATGGCTCCATGATGTTGAACATGATGGCCGGGAAAATGCCGAATACGATGGCAAGCGCCAGCAAGGTCACAGCGATCGTTGTTTCTCGCATGCTCATCGGAGTCAGATCTTCAGGGTGTGGTCCCTTGTACTCAGCACCAAGATAAACTCGCTGCATCGCCCACAGAATATAGCCCGCCGTCAAAATCACGCCGGAAGCGGCAACAATTGCCAGGATCCAGCTGAAGTTCCAGGTGCTCAATACAACAAACACTTCACCAATAAATCCGCAAAGACCCGGCAAACCGAGACCAGCAAAGAACAACCCAGCTGACAATCCGCTGTACAGAGGCATTTTGCCCATCAAACCACCGAAACGATTCAGATCGCGATGGTGAGCTCGGTCATAGATCACCCCAACCATAAAGAACATCCCGGCGGAAGAAATGCCGTGAGCAATCATCTGGAACATGGCCCCATTCAGGCCCATCTGCCAATAGTCCAGGCCGATTGACTGGCCATTGGCTTCATTCACTTTCCAAACCGCCAATCCAAGCAACACGTATCCCATGTGGCTCACTGAGCTGTAAGCAACCAGTCGCTTGAAGTCTGTCTGAGCCAAAGCGGCAAACGCACCGTAGATAATGCTGATCACGCCAATTGCAACCATGGTCCAGGCCCAGTATTGTGCTCCGTAAGGACACAATGGAAACGCGATTCGAATGATACCGTACCCGCCCATTTTCAGCAGAACGCCAGCCAGAATCATACTGATCGGAGTTGGTGCTTCGACGTGTGCATCAGGAAGCCACGTGTGAACCGGAAACGCAGGCAACTTAATTGCGAATCCGATGAACAGCATCACAAAGGCCGTGATCTGCAGCGAAGGACTCAACAAACCGCCCTTCGACGCTGCATCAGCCAGATAAATCAGATTGAAGCGACCACCTGGATCCGGAGCATTGAAGTAGAACATCAACATCGCAACCAACATCAGCACGCTTCCCGCGAGTGTATACAGGAAGAACTTGATGGCGGCGTATTCTTTTCGTGGTCCCCCCCAGACACCAATCAGGAAGTACATCGGCAGCAGCATGACTTCCCAGAACACGTAGAACAGGAAGAAGTCAAGCGACAGGAACACGCCCATCATCCCTGATTCAAGCATCAGGAACAGAACCAGATAACCCTTTACGTGCTTGGTAATGCTCCAGCTTGCTCCCATCGCCAACGCGCTGACCAGTCCTGTCAGCAGCACAAGCGGAAGGCTGATTCCGTCGACACCCAGACGGTAATAGACATTCCATGTGGGAATCCACTGCTTGGCGACCTCAAACTGAATGCCGCTGGTCCCTTCCTGGAAATCACCCCAGAGCATCAGGGTCAAACCGAAGGTCACCAGAGTCGTCGCCATCGCGAACAGTCTCATCGCCTCGGAGTTCTTGCTGTCGAACAAAAGCGCCAGCAGCAAGGCACCGATCGTAGGGACGAAAATGATGGCTGAGAGAAGAAATTCAGGAT
>JBPOIW010000266.1:0-21692 GCA_052034165.1 Planctomycetota bacterium
TGCGAATCTCGGCTGGCGAGTACGTGGCTGTCGTTGGCCCCAGTGGCAGTGGCAAGTCAACACTGTTGTCGTTGCTCGGAGGAATGCTCTCACCGACATCCGGTCGCATCTGGCTGGATGATACCTCTGTTTATGAACAGTCGGTTGTCGCACGGTCGGCCATCCGGCGTGAGCGTATGGGGTTTGTGTTTCAGACCTTCAATCTCATTCCCTACCTGACCGCACTGGAAAACGTTCAGGTGCCTTTGGCATTGAACAATGTTTCACCGATTGATCAAGTCGGACTGGCGACCGCAATGCTGCAGAGGTTTGGACTTGGCGAACGGCTGAATCACAAACCATCGGAAATGAGCGTCGGACAACAGCAGCGAGTCGCACTGGCTCGTACGCTCGTTAATGATCCACAGATCATTCTGGCGGATGAGCCAACCGGAAACCTGGATCCGACAAGCCGTGAGGTCGTGCTCAAAGCCTTCGACACCTGCTATGATGAAGGGAGAACCATCATTACCGTGACGCACGACCTCACCGCTGCGGCACGTGCAAAACGGAGACTGGTGCTGAATGATGGGCAAATCAGCGAAGAATCGTTGTCCCGTGCCAAGGTGGCCTGATACATCATCGTTGGAACTCAGGCTGAGTGCTTTTCTTTAAAACCGTGCAGACCTTTTTTCGGTGCGTCGCCTAAAAAGGGTCTGCTTTTTGTTGATGAAAGAAGGTCGTCATGGCCACATTTTCTCGTTCGTTTCGACTCTTGAAGCGCCTCACGCTGCCGATTCTAGGGGTCTCTCTTGTCTGTGTCACTGGATGCAACGAATCCGGAACGACTGTTCCCGGCAACACAATCACCGAGCTTCCTCCGGACACGGGCAGTCATGAAGAGCATGCTCATCCGAGCGAGGGACCTCATCACGGCGACCTCGTCGAACTGGGCAATGAAGAATATCACGCAGAAGTTGTCCACGGCGAAGCAGGCAGCGTAACTGTCTACATTTTGGACAGTGCCGCCAAGGTTGCCGTTCCAATCGAAGCGGCCGAATTGATGATCAACATTTCGCACGACGGAAAAGCAGAGCAGTTCAAGCTGCCTGCCGAACGTGAAACAACCGATCCTGAGGGCAAGTCGTCTCGCTTCTCGGTAAAGGACGAAGAGTTGGCCAGCGACCTCGATAGTCACGATGCCGCTGCGAAGTTGGTCGTCATGATCGACGGCAAATCCTTCTCCGGGAAGATTGAGCACAAGCACGAAGGAGAACACAAGCACGATGACGGGCATAAACACTAGCCCATCATTCCTTGCCGGAGATTGTGTGAACTGGACCAAGGTCCCGCTGATTTTGTTAGCACTTCTGCTCGTCAGCGTCAGCAGCCTGAAGTACTTCGTGAAGGCGAGAGACGATGACTGAAAAGACTAAGCTTGATATTGCTTTGCTGTTACCAGCGGTGCCGGATGCTCGCGATGCCTGTGTTCGGCGGCTTGGTGATATCCTGACGGCGAAGAAGGGAATAGAGACTGCTCACCTTGTCGACACAAACCTGGATGGACTGAGTCAGATTTGCATTCATTTCGATCCGGATCAACTCTCAATTGGCGAGGTGCGCGAACTCGCGATTAGGGCTGGAGCGGAACTGGACCAACAGTTCGGTCATCTGTTGTTGAATTCTCAAACGATGTACGCTCGGCAGGCAAGCTCATTCGAAGCACGAGCGAAAAAGATCCCCGGGATTCTGGATGCGGCCGTTTCGCCGACCGGCTTGCTGAAGATAGAATTCGATCGAAAGGTGACGAACGAGGACAGCATCCGCGCCGCATTGCGAAAGATTGGAGTTTCACTCACTGATGCGCCGGTTGCTGCGGTCGAAGGCGACCGTTCCGGGACAAAGCCAAAAACTCCGGCAGAGGCACACGAGCACGAGCACGGCGGTTGGCTTGGCGAACAGGCGGAGCTGCTATTCGCTGGCATTTGCGGCATTCTGCTGGTGACGGGTTGGCTTGTATCGACCTTCGCAAGCACGTCCCCTTGGGTTCCGTGGACCCTGTATCTGGCCGCGTATGTTTTCGGTGGCTATTTCACTTTTCGAGAGGCTCTCGAAAATGTGCTGGCACGGCGTTTTGAAATTGACTTTTTGATGCTGGTCGCGGCCCTTGGCGCGGCGAGCCTCGGAGAATGGGCTGAAGGAGCGTTACTGCTGTTTCTATTCAGCCTTGGACATTCTCTGGAACATTTTGCGATGGGCCGCGCCAAACGAGCGATTGAGGCCCTGGCAGAGCTCGCACCGCAAACGGCCCTTGTTCGTCGCAACGGCAACACAGAAGAAATCTCAGTGGACCTGCTTCAGGTTGCTGACGTTGTCGTTGTGAAGCCGAATGAGCGGATTGCGGCGGACGGCTTTGTGATCAAAGGCGAAGGGAGCGTCAACCAGGCTCCGATTACGGGTGAGAGTGTCCCTGTCGACAAACGACCGGTCGCAGATCCTCAGCAGGCTGCTGCCAATCCGAATCAACTCGCCGCCGCCCACCGTGTCTTTGCCGGGACCATCAACAACAGCGGTGCCCTTGAGATTCAGGTCACGAAGATCGCTAGCGAATCTACTCTGGCCCGCGTTGTTCAGATGGTGAACGAAGCCGAAACGCAGAAATCTCCGACGCAGCGGCTGACGGACACGTTCGAGCGTCGGTTCGTTCCATCAGTCCTCGTGTTGGTTGTTGTGCTGCTGTTCGCATGGATGGTCATTGACGAACCGTTCAGCAAGTCATTCTATCGTGCGATGGCCGTCCTCGTGGCTGCCAGTCCGTGTGCTCTCGCTATTTCTACGCCAAGTGCTGTGTTGAGCGGCGTGGCTCGTGCGGCACGGGGTGGTGTGCTTGTTAAAGGCGGCGCGCCTCTGGAGATTCTCGGCAAGGTACAGATCATCGCGTTCGATAAGACGGGAACGCTGACCGAAGGAAAACCTCAACTCACGGACGTAGTTTGTGCCGAAGGAGTGACCGAAGCGGAATTGCTGAGTGTGACAGTTGCCGTGGAATTGCTGAGCGATCATCCTCTGGCGGCAGCGGTCGTCACTGGCGGAAAAGCTCGGATGCAGAATCTGCCTGTGCTGCAGGCCCACGACGTTCAGAGTATCACCGGACGTGGCGTAAAAGCTACGGTGGACGATCAGGTCGTGACCATCGGTAAAGAAAGTTTGTTTTCAGAATCGAAAAGCTCAGCGTTACCCCCGACGATTTTGGAGACGCTGAATCAGCTAAAAGCCAGTGGTCGAACCACCATGATCGTGCATCGTGGTGACAAATACCTTGGTGTGATTGGCCTGATGGATACTCCACGCAGTTCCGCCAGAAGTGTGATTACTCGACTGCGAGAACTTGGCATTCAGAGAATGATTATGCTGTCTGGCGACAATCAACAGGTCGCCAATTCCGTGGCGAAAGATGTCGGCCTTGATGAAGCGATGGGTGATTTAATGCCTGACGACAAAGTCACGGCCATCAGAAAGCTCAGCGAAAACGTGAGCGTGGCGATGGTCGGCGACGGAGTCAATGACGCTCCGGCGATGGTCAATGCGACTGTGGGAATTGCCATGGGCGCAGCCGGATCGGACGTGGCACTGGAAACAGCAGATGTCGCGTTAATGGCCGACGACCTGAATCATTTACCGTTCGCAGTTGGACTTAGCCGTCAAACAAGTCGAATCATTCGGCAGAACCTCTGGCTAAGTCTTGGAATGGTCGCGTTTCTTGTACCAGCGACCATTCTGGGACTGCGACTCGGCCCCGCGGTTTTGCTCCATGAAGGTTCAACGCTGCTTGTGGTATTCAATGCACTGAGACTTCTCGCCTATCAAAACGGCGAACGAGCACCGAAACTTCTCGCCATCGGCCCAGTTCCATCGCAAAAATGTTAAGTCTAACTAATTGCTTTGGCACTACTCCGGTGAGAGTGACTTGACATAGACAGCACGAATTCACGCCCAACCGTTCGCTGGTACGGTCACATCGACATTAGATCGACTGCACGTACTCCGGCCGGACCAATACTGCAAACGGAACCCACGGTCTCGACATCTGTTGTGACCAAGCACCCCTATGCAGATTCGTTTGTCGAGTTGTGGATGTAGAGGCGCGAGTCACAAGCGTGTGCCTTGGCAACTCACGGAGGTCCATTCTGAAGCAGCAATGATATCGGAATGCAATTGCAGCATGTAACGAAAGACGGAGGGCTGCTCACCGGCGAACGCAAGTGAACGTGACTCACTTGCCGTCATAAATGGAACTAGGCAAACACTTCCTGCAACCTGGGGCGGCTGACTCTCCACAGCTCGTTTCAGACTACTGACATGGAACTTCACATGGCTGCGAAAGGCGAATCGGAATATCTGAAAGAATTTACTGACACTCGTGAAGAAATAGCTCCCCAGTTCATCAAACAAGGTGGAACCAACCCAAAGCGACAGATTGACGCTGTTGTCTATCCGAGCTGATTCTGGGGTTCGCACACTTGTCGGGAGAAGTTACATGTTGAACTTTCGTGTTCTTTCTGGGCTGTTGTTGCTGCCAATGGCTTTTGCGTTCGGAATGATGGGACATCCCCCGGTAGCCTCAGCCGCTGGCTATGGAGACTGGGATGCGATTCATCGTCAGATGGGAGCTACTGGGAAAAATGGCTATCGGCCGATGACCTCCAGGGCCTACCAGAATTCAGCACGTTTTCATTCACGTGCTCTGAAATCCTATGGAACAGTTGTTGAGCAGGTTCCGGTAGAAACGGCCCGGGAGCATCTGACACAGATTCAATCGAGCGTTGCGGCGATAAAGAAGGAGATCAAGAAGATTGACCCTGAGACCGCAGAAAAGGCTGGAGTTCAGGAAAACGTCGCCACCATCCTCAAACAGCTGGCCGAATGCGAAAAGATGTGTGCAATGGCGGAGAAGGCAATGGCCGGAGAAAAGGTTGAGAACGCGGCGGTCTGCACTCATTGTGCGTCGCTCGAAAAGCAACTGGCGATCATTCGCAAGGAAGAAGATGCGATGCTGAAAAAGCTTGGTATCACTCTTCCCGATGAACACGCGATCCACGAACATGACGCAAAGAAGTAGCAGCGTCCGGAACTAAATGCACAGTTCACATTTGTTCGCCAGTCGTTGCCGTTTTTGGTGTGCGGCTGGCGATGTATCTGTTCGGCTGGCTTTGCTGGCGAAGGATGCATTGCCCCAATGAAAAATAATGCTCTGGAATCACTACGTCCACCAGAACACGAAATGGAGGAGTCACCATGTCGCTTGAAGACAGCTTGATCAAACTTGCTGTCACAGGCGACCGTGAAGCTCAGAGGCTGATCTACGAATCATTGAAGGGTTCGGTCAGTCGACTGGTGGCGAGGATTGTTGGCGCATCGGATGTGGATGATGTCACGCAGGATGCTTTTCTGCATGTGTTCAGCGCACTGAGTTCGTTTCGCTTCGAGTCTCAATTTACTACATGGGTCTACCGACTGGTGGTGAACGATGCCCTGCAACACCTTCGTCGTAAGCGGAGTCGCAATATGGTGCCGTTGAAGGATCTGGAAGTGCCCGGACCAGCCCCATCGCCGGATATTGACAACAACGAAATGTTAACACTCGCACTTTCAAAGCTGGATCCGGAACTAAGGGTCATACTGCATTTGAAAGAAGAGCAGGACGAAGACTACGCAACAATTGCGGAAATCCTCAGAATTCCAGAAGGGACTGTTGGATCGCGGCTCAATCGGGCTCGGCGAGAATTGAAGAAAGAATTGCTGGCACTTGGTTGGGGAAGTTGACATGAATTGCGAAGAAGTCGGGGCTCGGCTCTCGGAATTTTACGATGGTGAATTGGCGGCAGATCTTGCTGCCGGGATCAGTGAACACGTAAACGGATGCGATAGCTGTTCAGCGGAATTGCAATCCTTTGGACAAATCGGCGGTCTGTTTCGTGAACAACGAGATCTGGCGCCTGCACCCGGAAACTGGACCACGTTCGCTGCTCGCCTGGATCAGCAAACCGCACAAATCCAGCCTCGGAGATTTTTGAGATCATGGCATCGTTCGCTTCCTCTGATCACAGCTGCGCTGATAGTGGTAGTGGCGATTGGATACTGGGCGGCCCGAAAACGGTCACATGAAGAAATTCATCGCGTAGCCGCTGCTCATATGCATAAAACGTTGACACGGTTTCCAGAAAAGCCTCAGGCCGTCGTTGATGAATTGTCTGCTCAGTATCAAGGGACGCTGGTTTCGCTTGCTGCTGCCGGAGAACTGCTGGGATATGAGCCAGTCGTAGCGAAACTCCCCTCAGCCGGCTATCGAGTGGCATCCACCCATGTGCTGCAAATGCCTTGCTGTAAATGTCCGGCTTCACTCTGTGTTCGCGAAGATGGATCGGAGTTTCTGATCTTTGAGCACAAAGAAGAACAGCCTATGTGGTTTGGGGATTCGCCTGCAATTTCGGCAAAATGTGGCGGTCAGATATGTCAGTGTGTGCAAATGCCGAATCAGCTGGCAGTCACGTGGAAGGTGGGCACGAGATATGTGACTGCGATTGGCATCAATGGGCTTGAGGAAATTACCAGTCTCGTGTCTGTGATGAACCCTTCGAACTCCGCTGGATAGGCCTTCAAATATGGCGACATCGAAACAAAAGTTCTCGAAGGAATCGTCAGCGACTTTGCCAGCTTGTAAAACGGCGGATCCGGGCGACGTCTTTTGGAATGAGATTGCTGAACGCCTGCGATGTTTCATCCGCAGCCGAGTGGAAGATTCTCATACTGCTGATGATCTGGTTCAGGATGTCATTCTGAAAGCTCAGCTGAACCTGAATTCTGCTCCGATGAATAAGCTCTCGGCGTGGATGTTTCAAATTGCGAAGAACGTCATCATTGATCATTACCGATCCCGAAAACACCGACGATCCGCGCAGCTGGAAGACGATGCAGCGATTGAGGAATCCGAAACGGTCATTGTCTCAGAACTGAGTGGTTGCATCAGGCCTATGTTGGCGCGGTTACCGGATGCGTCTCGTGAGGCTTTGGAGCAGACGGATCTCGGGGAACTGACCCAAACGGAACTTGCCAAAGTTCTTGGTCTTTCGCTGCCGGGTGTCAAGTCACGTGTTCAGAGAGCACGGGAACAACTGCGAACTGTTCTCGTGAGCTGCTGCGCTCCGAAAACGGGAAGTGACGGCAGCGTCGTTGGTCATGGCTGTGATTGTCAGCCGCCTGAGTATTGCAGCAAGAAGTCTGGAAAATGCTGATCCCCAAGACCAGCCGCAGAACAGATTCCTCGAAAACAGTGGGAAAGTCCCGGGTTTTGTTTGCCTGGAACGTTTTTGAAAAATGTTTGCATCCATTCTCACTGTCATCCGTCACCTCAGATGAACGCTGCGGTTTTCGCGGCGTCAACATTTTGAAAAGGGAGACTTGAGATGACGACCTCACTTCAATTTAAAACGAATCTGAACTGTGAAAGCTGCGTGGCGGCTGTGAAACCATTCCTGGATGATGTTCCAAGCATCCGCGATTGGAAAGTCGACACGAAAACGTCAGACAAAATACTGACTGTTACCGGAGACAGCATTTCACTCGACTCTGTCACTGCAGCCGTTGCAAAAGCTGGCTTTGTGGCGACTGGTGACACGGGCAACACCAAGAGTCAACCTGACGCTGTCACAGCGACAGACACTCCTAAAGGCGTCCCGTACTATCCGCTACTCCTGTTGGGAACATTTCTTCTTGGCATTGTCGGTCTTGTGGAGCATCGACTGGGAGCATTCGATCCAGCACGAGCCATGCAGAATTTTATGGGGGCATTTTTTCTGGCGTTTGCCTTCTTCAAGCTTCTGGATCTTCGAGGATTCGCAGATTCCTATCGTATGTACGACGTCGTCGCTCAGCGAATTCCATCTTACGGTTACATCTACCCATTCATTGAACTGGCGCTTGGAGCTGCTTATGCCGCAGGAATCCTGCCGACTGCAGTTAACTTGACAACTCTGCTGGTGATGTCCGTGAGCAGTATCGGTGTGATTCAAAGTGTGTACCAGAAACGCAAGATCCGCTGCGCGTGTCTCGGAACAGTCTTCAATCTACCAATGTCGACCGTAACCCTGGTTGAAGATGGGCTCATGATTGCGATGGCAGCTGGCTCATTGCTGGGCATGGGGCATTGATGTCATTAGCAAGTTTCGGGAATTGATCTGGAAGCAATTCTGACCTTCGCTAGAGTATGTGTACGGAATTTCAATTGGACTCAATCGTCATGTTTCATCGTATCCTATCGATTCTGCTGATCGGCGCGACCCTCCTTGGGCCGTCAATCTGCTGTTGCACGATGACGATGGCGAGTGCAGAATCTTCGGTGCCAGCGTGCTGCTGTGAGCAGGATAATGCGGCGAAACAGTGTCCAGACGATTCCGATGGAAATGGTGAGCACGAGTGCCCTTGTCGCAAGCATCAATCCGTAGGAGCACGGCTTGATGATAGCCTGATCCTTCAGACGTTGCCGTCTGTGAAGTGGATTATGGAACTCGCAGACAAGTGCTCACCAATATTGTTCTGGAGGGATGGCGTATCGCCACAAAACGCGAGCCTCCTGCCTGGAAGATGCTCGCCAGCAGATGCGGGCAGAGCACTTTTGATTGCGCACTGCGTCAATCGCTGTTAATCCCGGCGGCTCTCAGCAAGCTGCCGCTGATCAAGTCGTGATGCATCGTGGTTGCGGCCATTCGGTCTTGCGGCAGGCATCTTCCCGTTTACTTGGCCATCCCGATAAGAATCCGTCTGCGAGATAGCTTCGCTGCTCTCGCGCAAACGCTCCGCCTGCGGTGTGAGCGCACTTTACGGTTACTGAAATACCTCGACGCAATGCTGCGAACGTGGCTTCAAGGAGTCGAATTATGAGATTCAAAGCGTATCTACTTTCTGGCGTCATGTTTTCTGCTGGTGCACTCATCACGATGGTGGCGGGCTGTGGCACACAATCGTCGCCGACCGCATCTACTACGTCAGAAACCCCTGCATCGACAATCAACTCCCCGGTGACGCCGACGACTGCTGCCGTCTCAACTGAAAGCAACACCAGTGCGGTGGATGAGGAGTTGCATCCGCATAAGCCCGGAAGCCATGGTGGCATCATCATTCCAATTGGCTCCGACAGCTATCACGCGGAAGCTGTGATTGAAACGACTGGAAGTTTCCGCTTGTTGATGCTTGGTAAAGATGAAACGCGAATTCAGGAGGTTGATGTGCAGCCGGTCAAAGCCTATGTGAAGGCGATCGGCGATCCAAACGCGACGCCCATTGAACTGCAGGCTGTTCCTCAAGAAGGAGACGCGCCAGAGAAAACGTCTCAGTTCGTCGGGGAGTTGCCGGAAGAGTTTCGAGGCAAACAACTGGATGTCACGATTCCCAACCTGCGCATTGCGGGAGAACGGTTTCGCGTAGGTTTCACAACAGTGACGGAAAGCCATGGTGAAGAAATGCCAGGCAGCCTTCCAGCAGACGAAGAGCGAAAGCTGTATTTAACAGCGGGCGGCAAGTATACGGAGGCGGACATCAAGGCCAATGGAAGCATGACGGCATCGCAGAAATTTAAGGGGATCAAATCCTCGCACGATGCAAAGCCGAAACCTGGAGATCGTATTTGTCCAATCAGCATGACCAAGGCCAATCCGGAATTCACATGGATCATCGACGGCAAACCCTATCAGTTCTGCTGCCCGCCATGCGTGGATGAATACGTCCGTTTGGCCAAAGAACGTCCAGAAGAACTCCAGGCCCCTGACACATTTGTCAAAGCAGCCACTCCCCAGCCCTAATCCAATTCGAAGGAGAACAACAATGATCAAACCCCTCCCGGTATCTTTCTTTATCACTACGATTCCACTTCTGTTTGCCTTCGGATGCCAGCGACCATCGGATCCGACAGCTTCAGAGCCAACAACTACGGTGACGCAAAGTGGCGTTGACGATCAGCAGCAACAGGATTCCGATCAGGCTGATATTGAAGCTGCGATGGCGGAACTGGCTCTCGAAGATCGAAAGGAAGCCGAGTCGCGGAAGTTTTGTGCCGTGATGACGGCGAATCGTCTTGGTTCGATGGGGGTGCCGTTGAAGATTGACGTCAAAGGCCAATCTGTCTTCGTGTGCTGTGCAGGCTGCAGAACGAAGGCAACGAAGAATGCGGACGAGACTCTGGCAACAGTGGCGAAGTTGAAAGCCAAAAACGGCAGCAGCAAAGAATAGTCGCCTCGAACTTCTTTTTAAACGATTGGATGATCACGATGAAATTCCCTGGTGCCAGTCTACTTGTCATTGCCTTTTCTATCATGGTGTCGGCGCTCGATTGCCTCGCGAACGATCCTGTAGTAATTGCCTCCGGACAGGCGGAACATGCCCCCAAACAACCTCAGACGGCTGTTGGGACTGATGACTCAGTCCACATCGTCTATGGAACAGGTGAGATCGTGCAGTATGTCGGGTCCGTGGATGGTGGGGCCACGTTTGAAAAGCCTCGACAGGCCTTTCAAGTCCCCAATATGTCGCTGGGAATGCGTCGTGGTCCCCGAATCGTTAAGACAGAGTCGGCAATTGTCGTGACGGCAATTGGCGGTCGAGTCGGAAAAGGCCGCGACGGTGACGTCCTTGCATGGCGATCGATGGACGATGGCAAGACATGGCAAGGTCCGACGCGAGTGAACGACGTGGCTGATTCAGCACGTGAAGGCCTCCACGCAATGGCTTCGGGGGCAGACGGTTCAATCTGGTGTGTCTGGCTGGACCTTCGAGACAAGAAGTCGGAAATCTATACGACTGTCTCGAAAGACGATGGCGAGACATGGGAAACCAACAAGTGCATCTATCGATCGCCTGATGGTAGTGTGTGTGAATGCTGTCATCCGTCGGTGCTTGTCCATGGTGAGAGTGTTCATGTAATGTTTCGAAACTCCATCGGAGGCAATCGAGATATGTACGTGATGACTTCGACTGACGGTGGAAAATCGTTTTCAGACGCCAGGAAACTGGGGGCAGGAACCTGGCAACTGGATGCCTGTCCGATGGATGGCGGGATGCTTGCAGCTGGACCGAATGGTGCACTTGCAACAGTCTGGAGACGCGACGGAAATGTGTTCGCGGCGGCCGGTGATGGCTCGCCGGAGATTCTGCTTGGTCCTGGTCAGCAGCCATGGATTGCCGGAACATCGCAGGGCTCGGTCCTTGTCTGGACCGTTGGTCGCGAAGGTGATCTTCTTGTGCAGAGTACCACCACAGGAAAATCACTGAAGCTGGCAGATGCGGCACGAGATCCTGTGATTGCTTCCTCTGCAAAAGGCGATGGCCCCGTCATTGCGTGCTGGGAATCCAAACTCAACGGAAAATCCTCCGTTATGGCGGCGCGTATCACGGTCGCCGGTACTTCTTCACTCGGGAAGAAGTGAATCGCAACCGAATCAGATCGCCTTTGAGGGAGAACCAAACTGTGAAACACTGGCGCTGGCTGGTCATTGTCTATTTTGCATCGGCGTATGCACGTGCGCATGAGGGGCACAAACCACTTCCAACTCGTGGTATGGAAGTGAACGCGGAAACGGGAAAAATGGTTCTCACGAAGTCCGCTCGTGCCACTCTGGATGTGCAAACGGCAGAAGTGGGTCCACAGAAAGTGACCCAGTCGATCCTCGCCTATGGAACGCTGGTCTCGCCGTGGAATCGCCATGCGATGGTCAGTTCACCGCTCTCTGGCCGGATTGTCGAACTCCATGTGACACCCGGTGAATCGGTCAAAGCCGGTCAGTTGTTGGCGGAACTGGACAGCCCGGAACTGGAATCGCTGCAATTGGAAATTCGCAATGCTCAAACAGCGCTGAATCTGTCTCTAAAATTGCAAAACTCCACTGAAGCGGCAGGCAAGATGGGGGCGATTCCTGAAATCCGATTCATCGAAGCACAAAACCAGGTGCAGAAAGATCGTGCCGCACTGGAAATTGCTCGTGCCAAATGGCTGAGTCTACAACTTCCAACGGAACCGCTGGAAGCCATGCGGCAGAAGCCGAACGAACCCCATCAACAGCGACTGGCTTTGAAAAGTCCGATTGATGGAACGGTGACGCACACGGACCTCTCTGTCGGTAAAGTGATTAACTCCAAAGAGCATTTATTCGAGGTGCTGGACCTTTCATCGGTGTGGCTGAAGATCGGCGTGCTGGAGAAAGACCTGGCCCGTGTTGCGATAGGGCAAGATCTGGATTTGACACTGACAGCCTATCCCAATGAGAAGATTCCGGCCCGGGTCGACGTCTTCGGTCAGTTGCTGGATCCCGTGACACATCTTGGAACCGTTTGGGCTTCGCTGTCAAATTCCTCTGAAGACGTCCGCCTGTTGCCGGGCATGTCCGGGCAGGTTCAGCTGAAGGTTGGCGACACGGGCGACAAGATTGTCGTGCCAATGTCAGCTGTTATTCGAGATGGAGCTGAACGGTTCGTGCTTGTGGAAGCAGAGCAGACGCAGGTGGCATCGACATACCAAAAACAAACGGTTGTTTTGGGTCAGCGAAATGGGGACTTGATCGAAGTGCGTGGTGGCAATCTGTTCCCGGGAGACCGCGTCGTCACTCGCGGAAGTCATGAACTTGGCAGCTTCTTTACAAAAGGCGTGCTGAAAGTCAGCGATGAAACGGCCCGTGATATTGGACTCGCCCTGCAACCTGCGTCGCAATTGACACTGTCCGAGACGATCACGGTGGATGGCCTGGTCGATGTACCGCCAACTCGGCGTACAGTGGCATCATCGCAGCTCAGCGGGTCCATAGCACGTATTCTCGTCGATCGCGGACAGAAAGTTCGGGCTGGCGAAGTACTGGCGGAAATCGTCAGTCAGGACTTTCAAAACCTGCAGCTCGAATTGCTGCGAGCCCACCTGGATGCCGAACTGCAGCAGGAAATTATGAGCAATCTTGGCGAGGCGGGCGATGCTGTCTCTCAGCGACGGCGGTGGGAAGCAGAGAGCCGACTCAACCTGGCGAATGGTTTGCGTGAGAATGTCCGGCAGCGATTGACGACAGCCGGAATCTCGGAAGTGCAACTGAGTCAGCTGGTGACGACGCGTGCGCTGATGCCGACGCTGCCTGTTCGCTCACCCATCGACGGAGTGGTGATGGATTTCGACAAAGTTCTTGGTCATGTTGTACAGCCCGATGAGTCTGTGTTTGAGATTCATGATTTGTCCCAGGTATGGGTTCAGGGATTTGTTTCTGAACGCGATCTCGCACGAGTCAAAGTTGGGCAAACAGTTCGAGTTCGATTTGTCGCGGATGCCGCAGAAGTTGTGACGGGGACTCTCGTCCGAAGTGGGCGCTTAGTCGGGCAGGATGATCGAACGCTGTCAGTCTGGATTGAACTTAAACAAATGCCGCGCGTGCCGGTTCAGCACAACATGCTGGCTCGGCTGACTATTGAGACTGGAACTCTGCCGCCGCGGCTGGCAGTGCCGCGCGAGGCCATCGTTCGCGAAGGAACTCGATCATACGTGTTCGTGCACAAAGCGGACGACACATTTGAACGACGATTTGTTGTGCCTGGTCGGTCCGATGATGTGGCTGTCGAGATCCTGGAAGGCCTCGTGCCAAATGACTCAGTGGCCGTCAGCGGGGCCAGGTCGCTGCAGACGGGCTATGCGGCGTTGCGTTAGCTGTTGTTAATCGAGTGAGCCCCAAGGCACTAGTTGCGTGCTGATGTCGGGAGAACGCCCGCAGCTGGCAGATGAATGAGACTTTCATGTTGAACGCTATCATTGCTTTCTCGTTAAAGAATCGGGGCTTTGTGCTGATCGCAGCCATCGCTGTGCTGGTTTATGGCTGCTACACGCTGAGCGAATTGCCGGTCGATGTCTTTCCTGATCTGAATCGTCCTACCGTGACCGTCATGACCGAGGCTCCCGGTCTTGCTCCGGAAGAGGTCGAAGTGCTGGTGACGCGACCGATTGAGTATTTGCTGAATGGTGCAACGGGTGTTCAACGAGTCCGTTCAGCATCCGGAATTGGCCTTTCGATTGTGTGGGTGGAGTTTGACTGGGGCACGGATATTTATCGGGATCGTCAGATTGTCGCTGAGAAAATGCAGATTGCTCGCGAGCGACTCCCCGGCGACGTGAATCCTGTCATGGCCCCGATCTCGTCCATCATGGGCGAGATCATGCTTCTTGGCTTGCGGTCCACGAAGCCGCCGGCCGACGAAGCGGCTGCCACTGAACTCAATATGGACCTTCGAACGCTCGGCGAGTTCACCGTCCGCAATCGCCTTCTCGCTGTGGAAGGCGTGTCGCAGGTGACGGTCATGGGAGGAACTCTGAAGCAGTACCAGATCATCACGTCGCCCGCGCGACTGGCAGCCCAAAACATCACTCTGGAGCAACTCACGACCGCAGCCGAAAAGGCCAACGTGCTGGCAGGTGGCGGCATTATGGTGAGATCGCCCAAGGAATCCCTGATTCGGATCAGTGGGCAGAGTCTGACACTCGAAGAGATTGAAAACACGCCGGTCGTGTGGCGCAATCAACGAGCAGTGCTGTTGAAAGAAGTTGCTGACGTGCGTTTTGGGGGACCGGTGAAGCGTGGCGACGGTAGTGTGCTGGTGCGCGAAGGCGACAAAGTCGATGGCGGATCGGCCGTCATTCTGGCTTTGCAGAAGCAGCCAAACGCAGATACGCTGAAACTTGATCGACAGATCGGGATTGTATTGCAGGAACTGCAGCGGGATTTGCCGGAAGGCATCGTCATAGAACAACGAATATTCAAGCAGGCAGACTTCATTGAGGCGGCCGTTGAAAATGTAGTGGAAGCCGTTCGAGATGGTGCCATCTGGGTGGTTGTGGTCCTTTTCATTTTCATGTGGAATTTTCGCACGAGTATCAGTTCTCTGACCTCCATGCCGATCTCAATCCTGCTGACAGTCTTGATCTTTCGCTGGTTTGAAATCTCGATCAATACGATGACGCTGGGAGGAATCGCGGTTGCCATTGGCGATCTCGTTGATGATTCCATCGTGGACATCGAAAACATTTACCGTCGTCTGAAAGAGAACCGTCAGAAGCCGATACCGGAAGACGCAATCAAGGTCATTTATGATGCGTCCTGTGAAGTTCGCAACTCCATCGTCTATGCAACACTGATCGTTGTCCTGGTTGTCTTCCCGCTGTTTTCGATGGCCGGACTTGAAGGCCGCATGTTCGCTCCACTCGGCGTCGCCTATATGACGTCATTACTCGCATCGCTGGTGGTGTCGCTCACGATCACGCCTGTGCTGGCTTCTTACCTGTTGCCCAAAGCCAGATTCCTTGAGGAGAGAGGTGACCCATTTGTTCTGCGTATTCTGAAGTACGCCACGTCCGTCATGCTGCGGTGGTCTCTTCGGCATACCAATCTGGTGCTCGGCGGGACCGTTGTCCTGGTTGGGATTGCCGTGTTGGCACTGTTCTGGATGGGAGGCGAATTCCTTCCTCCATTCAATGAAGGCACATTCACGATCAGCTTTCAGGCAGAGCCTGGCACCAGTCTGGACGAAAGTCAGCGACTCGCTCAGCGGGCAGAAATGCTGCTGATGGAGATTCCTGAAGTCCTTTCCGTTTCACGCCGCACGGGCCGAGCCGAACTGGATGAACATGCCGAAGGAGTGAACTCATCCGAAATCGACGTGCGCGTTCAGGAATATCGTCATCCCAAACCAGGCGTCGGCGCGGCGATCCTGCGTTTGCTTCCCATAGCACATTTGTGGGGATTCGAAACGACCGGGCGACCTCGCGAGCAGGTTCTAGCGGACATTCGTAATCGGATTTCTTCGATCCCCAGCATCAAAGCGAATATCGGTCAACCGATTTCGCATCGACTGGATCACATCATGTCGGGCGTGCGAGCTCAGATCGCCGTCAAGGTGTTTGGCAGTGACCTGCGGGAGCTTCGAGACGCCAGTCAGGATGTATATGCCGCGATGAGCCAGGTGCGCGGTGTCGTTGATCTGCAATTGGAACCTCAGGTGGAAGTTTCGCAGGTGCGTTTGCAGGTTCGACGTGAAGACGCAGCTCGTTATGGATTGGCACCTGGTGATGTGGCGGCACTGCTGGAAACGGCGTACAAGGGTCGAGTCGTCTCACAGGTTCTGGATGATGATCGATACTTTGGATTGGTCGTCTGGTATGACGAAGCTTCTCGTAATGATCCCGATGTGATTCAGCAAACCATTCTGGACACGCCGTCCGGCCGCAAGGTTTCGCTGGGTGAAGTCGCTGATGTTCTGGACACCACAGGCCCGAACACGCTGAATCGAGAACATGTTCAAAGGCGCATCGTGGTGTTCTGCAATGTCGAGGGACGGGATCTGGCAAGCGTGGTTGGAGAGATCAAGAACCTTACGAATCCAGTCGAAGAACGTCTGCGGACACTGCCGGGAAATTACCACATTGAATATGGTGGCCAGTTTGAAGCACAACAGCAGGCGAATATTCGACTATTGGTGCTGGGAAGCGTTTCGGTGATCGGCGTGTTTCTCCTCCTGACAAAGTGTCTGGGGTCGTGGCGAGCGGCGTTACAGGTTCTGGCCAACATCCCCCTGGCAGCCCTGGGGTCGGTGGTAACGCTGTTGATCGTGAATCAACCCACCGCTGAGGCTCTGGAAGCGGCCGAATGGTGGCAGTGGCCAAAAGTCTGGATCAGCGCCACCAGTCTGTCGGTGGCTCACTGGGTCGGCTTCATTACTCTGATCGGAATCGTCAGTCGCAACGGCATCATGATGATTTCGCACTACATCCATCTGATGGAGCATGAAGGCGAAGAGTTTGGCGAAGAAATGATTATCCGTGGAAGCCTCGAACGTTTGTCCCCGGTGATGATGACGGCGGCGACCAGTTTCATTGGGCTGCTGCCGCTCCTGTTTGGAGCCGGGCAAACCGGTAAGGAAATTCTCTACCCGCTGGCTTTGGTTGTGTTTGGTGGAATGCTGACATCGACGGTGCTTGACCAGCTGGTCACTCCGGCACTTTTTCTGAAGTTTGGTCAGCGAGTTTACCAGCGATGAAACGACCGGGGCTAGTCTATCTCGGGCCATAAGCCAGCCACGCCCCGATCGTGATCGATGCAAGGATCAGGCCAGCAAGCATCGCACTCCAGAAACTGAGCCCAAGGCGATCGGCAAAGGCCAGCGGCAGGAAAAAGGGAAGTCCAAGAGGCACGAGAATCAGTGTCTCTTTTGCCATTTGGGAAATGCTCCTGAGATCGTGATCCTTCGACCATGACGCAGCGAACGCAAGAATGCTGACCAGAGGCAGTGTAAGCAGAAGCGCGGCAAGTCGAGGCGACCGTCGAGATACTTCCGACACCGCAAAGATGATCGCGGCCGGCATGACGATTCGCAGAATCACATTCATCATGGCAATCCGTTCTCAAAAACGTTGGACTCTCCCCAATGCGATGACGCGTCAGAGAGAGTCCGAAGGAAAACATCTGTTGTTCGATGATTACTTGTGATCGTGAGCGTCGTGAGCTTCTTCTTTGAAGTCGCCGGTGTACGGTGTTCCTTCGATTTCGGCGCTCATCGTTCCGGCATATTCCTGCACGATGCCGAGTTTTTCATGCTTGCCGACGAAGCGTGAGGAAAGGCCATCCGTCTCGCCTTCCAGAGGAACCGGCAGCAACTCAGCCATCAGTTCCGGATCACCAATGGTGAGCAGCACTTTGTCTGTCTTGATCGGGGCAGGCGATTTTTCGTCGCTGCCAAGAACATACACGGTGGCTTCCTGTTTGTCGTGACTGACTGTGAACTCGACGTGATACTTGCCGCCGCCCCAGTCCGCCAGTGTGCCGTCATGTGGACCGGTTCCGTGTCCGTGAGCATGTTCACCTTCCCCTTCGGCATGTTCATGACCATGCTCAGCCGCTGCTGACGCAGCAGGAGCCGCTGACGGTTCCGGCGTCGCAACATCCTGACATCCCAGTGCCAAACTGAGCGTGGCAAAACCAGCAATTGCTGACTTCAAATTACGATACGTCGTCATCAAATTATCTCCCTGAAATGGAACGCTCAAACCGCTAACGGCCCAAGCTGGATCGAAACTAAACACTGAAAACCAACCTCGAACTACTCGCCTCCAAATTCCTCTTCGGAGTCGCTCATCTTTGCGAG
Organism: Planctomycetota bacterium; assembly: GCA_052034165.1. Classification (GTDB taxonomy): domain Bacteria; phylum Planctomycetota; class Planctomycetia; order Planctomycetales; family Planctomycetaceae; genus SXXK01. The sequence goes on from JBPOIW010000266.1 coordinate 18,184, forward strand.
TTTCATGGCGTCCTGACCGCTAAACTTCCAGAACAGGCCGGGATGAATCAGGAACTCACAAAATGTCGATGTAACCAAGCCACCAAGAATAACAGTTGCGACCGGATAGAGAATCTCACGTCCGGGTTCCTGACCTCCCAGCACAAGTGGCACGAGGCCAATTCCTGCGGTCAAAGCTGTCATCAACACAGGGGCCAGACGCTCCAGACTGCCACGCACGACCATTTGCTCGGTAAAATCTTCGCCCTCTTCCTTCATCAGATGAAAGTAGTGGGTCACCAGCAGAATCCCGTTGCGTACTGCAATGCCGCCCAGCGAAATGAATCCTACCAGACTGGCAACAGTCAGCGTCTGCTGAGTGATCACCAATGCCAGCACACCACCGATAAACGCTGTCGGAAGTGCGTTCAGGATCTGCAACACCACACGAACCGAGGGAAACAGAATAATCAGCACAATAAACATGCCGACAACAGAAATTCCGGCCAGGACGCCAATCGTGCGAGTCGCGCTCTGCTGACTTTCAAACTGTCCGCCGTACTCCACAAAGTAGCCTTCCGGCATGATCACGTTGTTTTGAACTCGCTGCTGAATCTCCGCGACGGCGCTGGCCAGATCTCGATCCTGAGTGTTACAGCGAATCACGATCCGGCGGCGAGCATTCTCGCGATTGACCGCGTTGGCTCCCGCAGCCTCGCCGATATCAGCCAGCTCTCGAAGTTCGATTTGCCCCCGGTTGTTCGGCAGATCAATTCTCAGTCGTCCGATGTTGGCGTAGTCGGTGCGGTAGCTTTCTTCGAGTCGTACCAGAAGTTCGAATCGTCGCTGACCTTCCAGTACCTGGGAAACGACTTCACCCTGCAGTGCCGTCTGCACAACTTGAGCTACGTAGGCTCTTGTAACACCATGAAAAGCGAGATCATCAGGTCGCAGGCGGATATGCAACTCCTCCGTTTGTCGAATTGGTTCGACGATTGGCGGAGTCACGCCGGGGACAGACTGCAAAGTTTGCTTGACCTGCTCCGAAAGTTGTTGCAACGTGTCGAGATCATCTCCGTGAATTTTGATGGCAATCTGTGCATACACGCCCGAAACCATGTGACTGATGAGATGGGCCAGAGGCTGCTCAACTTCCACATCCACTCCCGGTGCTTCCTCGCGGAGTTCGTCGAGGAACTTCTTCAGGATCTCTTCCCGGTGAGCCTGTATGTCCGGGTTCATGCTGAGAATATATTCACCGGTATTCACGGGTGAAGCGTGCTCGTCCATTTCTGCTCGACCAGTTCGACGCACAAAGTGCAAAATCGGCCCGTCCGGGTTCCTTTCGGATTTCTGCATTTGCTGCAGCTTGCGATCGATGACTCCCGAAACCTGATTAGAAGCATCCAGTGAAGAACCGGGCGGCAACGTCAGATTGATCTGCACGCTGCCTTCGTCGAATTGTGGAAGAAAGTTGCGTCCCAGTTGCGACAGCTCCCAGCCTGCGTATCCAACCATCATCCACGTTAGGGCCATCAGCGCAATTGGATGAGCGATGCTCAGGCGGATCAGATATCCGGCTGCCCATTTGAACAATCGAAGCAGTACACCATCGTGTTCCGCGTGAGTCGCCTTCGACTGCGGCAGTAAGTACCACGAAAGGACAGGTGTAACTGTCAGCGACACTATGAGTGACGCCAGAATCGAAACGATGTAGGCCACGCCGAGAGGAGCGAACAGCCGTCCTTCCACGCCGGATAAGGCAAAGAGGGGCAGGAAGACAAGAATCACGACCGCCGTCCCGAACACGATGGCACTGCGGATTTCTTTGCTCGCTTCGTAGACGACAACGAGTGACGACCGAGGCTGACTCAGGTTGTTGTTTTCCTTGAGACGACGAAAAATGTTTTCGACGTCCACGATGGCGTCATCGACAAGTTCTCCCATCGCAACGGCAATGCCACCCAGTGTCATGACATTGATGGAGAGATGTGTTCCTGAAATGAAGCCCCACAGTCGAAAGACGAGCGTCGTGATCACCAGCGAAAGTGGGATAGCCGTCAGCGTGATGAACGTCGTGCGAAAATTCAGCAGGAACAGAAACAGAATGATGACAACCAGGACAGCTCCAATCACAAGAGCTTCACCCACATTGAAGATACCGCGATCGATGAAGTTCTTCAGACGGAACAGTTCTGAGTTGATCACAATGTCAGCGGGAAGCGAAGCTTCAGCCTCCGCGAATGCCTTTTCAAGGCTATCCGTCAGCGAACGAGTGTCAACGTGTGGTTGCTTCACAACGGTAAAGACAACGCCCGGATGGCCATTCACGCTGCCATCGCCACGTTTGAACTGCGGCCCTTCCACAACCTGAGCCACCTGGCCCAGCAGAATGGAGCGTTCAGCATGGTTCTTGACCGGAATCTTCCGCAGGTCTTCAAGAACTCGCCATGCATCCGGACCGAGTCGTCCGAGCACACGAATGGGACGTTCGGTCTCTCCCTGAACCGCAAAGCCACCGCTGGTATTGATGTTACTTTGTTTCAGTGCTTCTTCCACTTCCTGCAGCGTTACGTCGTATTCAACCAGGGCTGCGGGATCAATCAGCACTTGATACTGCTTCTTGTCGCCTCCCAGCAGGAATGCTTCGGCAACTCCAGTGACCTTCAGAATCCGAGGTCGAACAACCCAGTCCGCAGTGGTTCGCAGTGACATCTGGCGAGACGCCGCGGAGGGGAACTCGACTTCATGTGGCTTGCCATTGATCGTAATCGTTGCCACGCGATCTCGTTCAGTACTATGCACGTCGCTCGATCGCTCTGTTGCATGCCATTCCACCTTGTCGATGTCAATTGATTTCCACGAGGTGACCTGATGACGATCAGTCGGCTTCCAGACCAAAACCTGAGGCGACTGCGCGACGCCGTCTTTGTTCCCGGAGTCTGCGACGACCAATTCGGCCATGAGGTCCGTTTGTTCGATCGGAAACAACGCTCCGCCGGTCGGTCCTTGCTGCCGATACAGTCCTGCAACTACGATTTGACCCATGATCGACGCAGGCGGCGTCATCTGCGGCAGAGTGCCCTCAGGAAGAACGCTCCCCAGCGTTGTGAGCCTCTCCTGAACCGTTTGCCGAGCGGCCCGGATATCCGTGTTCCAGTCGAACTCGATATAGATCACATTCAGTCCAGCCGTCGATTGACTGCGGACAGCCTGAACCCCACTGGCTCCCAACAGAGCAATCTCAATGGGCTGCGTAACCAGCGTCTCGACTTCTTCCGTCGCCAACCCTGGACATTCTGTGATGATGATCACTCGTGGCCGGTCGAGATCCGGAAACACATCGATCGGCATCTGGGTGGCAAGATACGAACCATAGACCATCAGCGCCATGCTGATGACGAGAACCAGCATGCGATATCGAAGAGCAAAACGGATCACTGAGTTGAGCATTGGCGTATTCGATTGCTTACAGAGACTTAATGCACGGGCTCATAAATGGAGGGAGAGAATTAGTAGTTCGGCGGCAT
>JBPOIW010000286.1:0-10905 GCA_052034165.1 Planctomycetota bacterium
TGTTGTGCTTCCTGGCCTCCCCGGGTAATCACACTCAGTGTTATTACCGCCACAACAGGATGACAATCGCCTGCTTTATGTTCGTCGTTTCGATGGGAACGACTTTAAGACGTTTTACAGACCTGCAGCAACTGCCTGGAAGAACCCGTACAACGGCTGCAGCGGTTAACCGTCGAGGACGGTTGGTTTTCGGTTTTCAGTGTTCGGTTTTCGGACAAGCACAAGAGTCCGCTATCAGCACAGTGGTTCTGTCTGAAAACCGCAAACCGCAAACCGAAAACCAGCCGCTTTGCGGCTAAGCCGCTTTGCTCTTCTTCGCGGCCGCAATGAAGTTGCCGTGTTCGTCGACGTCTTCGAATCGCAGCGAGAGACGACGAGAAATTCCGGACTCTTCCATCGTGACGCCATAGAGGACGTCTGTCACCGCCATCGTCGGCTTGCGGTGAGTAATCATGATGAACTGCGTATTCTGCTGGAACTCGCGAAGTACATTCACGAATCGGCCGATGTTCGCGTCATCCAGCGCGGCATCGACTTCGTCCAGAATACAGAATGGACTGGTGCGGCTCTTGAAGATCGACAACAGCAACGCCACCGCTGTCAGCGTCTTCTCTCCACCGCTCAACAACGAAATACTGCGAAGTTCCTTGCCGGGCGGGCGAGCCACCACGTCAATTGAACATTCCAGCACATCTGCCGGGTCTTCCAGAATCAGGTCGGCTTCGCCACCGCCGAACAGCTTGCGGAACAACTCCCGGAAATAGCCGCGAATGATCTCGAAGGACTCGATAAACATCCGCTTGCTTTCGGCATTAATACGTCGCACGATGTCTCGCAGCGTGTCGCGAGCTGATTCCAGGTCCGTCAGTTGCATATGCAACCGTTGAAACCGAGTTTCCAGCTCGATCAAATTGTCGAGACTTTCGCTGCCGGCGTTGCCGATCTTCTTTAATTGTCTTCGCAGACGCTCCACTCGGCGATCAATCTCAGTTCGCATTTCTGTGAACTGGGCGGTATCCGCAATGATCGCCTGAGCCGCCTCGTCGAAGACAATCGGGGCTGGAGCAGAGGCCGTTCCGGACGACATCTTCAACACGCCCTCGGACTCTGATTCCGAATCGCTGTCGGATGATTCTGAGTTCTGTCGTTGCAGCCAAACGGCGATAGCGGAACGGCCGCTGGCAACCGCTTCACGCACTTCCAGTTGAAACTCTTCGCGAATTCGGTCGGCTGTTGTGGATAACTGATGATCAATGCCGCGAACCTGCAACTCCACTTCGTGATGTCGTGATTCATGCAGACGCAGAGTTTCGCGCAACTGCGTTTCGGCCGCGGTTGCGGCATTGCGGTTGGCTCGCAGACGATTTCTCGTGCTGGCTCGCAAATGCACTTCCGTCGCCATCTGTTCGTCGGACACACTCAGTTCAGCAATTTCGGCCGATGAATTCAGACGTGCAATCAATAGATCACGCTGACGTTCGGCCGCTGAATGCAGACGTCGGTCGGCTTCCTGCTGCTGCAGCTGTCGCTGTTCCAGATCTTCTCGAACGCGTTCGACAGCTTCCTGAAGTCCCAGCAGACGCTCTTCGGATCGAGTCAACTCGAGGCTGGCCGCCGTGCGGTCGCGCTCAATCGCTTCCAGTTCATGCTGACGCTCGGCCAGTTGGGCCGTCATCTCCGCGATCAGCTGCTGACGCTGCTGGAGCAGATCCTCACCCGACTGATGCTGCTGTTCGGCTTCATCAATCTGGCTCAGAAGTTCGGCAATCTCGTCAGACAGTTTCTGACGCTGAATGGTCAGGAGATCGCTTTGACGCTGCGCTTCTTTCATCAAGCGGCGATGCTCAGAGAGAGCTTTCTCGGTTTCTCGACATCGTGCAGACGCGGTGTTGACCTGAGCACGAGTGGAATTCAATCGCTCGTCGGTCGTGGAAATGTTCTGGCCGAGTGATCGCAGGGACAATTCCCGCTGAGCGATCTCGTGTTCCAGGCGATGCAGTTCGTTTCGCAGCCGGCGCAGTTCGCTCTTGCGCGACAACAGAGCCGACTCATTGCGGACTGTGCCGGCAAACAGAGTTCCGTCGTTCTCGATCAATTCGCCCTGCAGAGTGACAAAGCGACACTGTCCGGCCGTTGCAGCATGCAGTCGCAACGCATCAGCCAGCGTTTCCACGACCCACGTGTCCGCCAGCAAGTGACTGGCTAGCCCGGGCATCGACTGTGGTGGGCGAGCCAATCCGTCAGCGCGGCCGACGATGCCTTTTTGACCGAAGAGCAATGGCGGAGCCTTGTCGCCCTGTGAAAACACAGATCGAACGACCGCACTTTCCGTGCGAGGATCGACCCAGGTGACCTGCAGAGATTCCGAAGATCCAGCCGCCGCCAGCATGCGTTCGATCGAATCGCCATCACTGCGGCCGGGTTTCTTACGACCCCACCAGGAATCAGCCTGTTGAGCAGTCTCAGAATCACTGTCTTTGGTCGCCCAGACATCATCGTTGTCACGACGCAGGCTGCCTCGCAGTTCCTTGAGATCTCGATTGGCTTCGTCTGTCTGTTCGATCGAAATGAAACCGACGCGGTCCGTGATGCGACAACGTCCGGAATTCAGATAGTCGATCAGCGGCTTCAGCCGCGTAACCACCAGCAACTGAGCACGACCGGACAGCGCGACTTCCAGCAAGGCGGCGTGTTCCATGTCGACGTCGAGCAAATCGGCGACGCTGCCACAGATCAGATTCCAGGGTTCAGAATCCGCTTCTTCAGCTCGGCGCAGAATTTCGCGAACTCCGATTCCGAAACCTTCCTGACGATCCTCAAGATCTTCAAGGACAGCACGTCGAGCAATCTGTGCGCTGCGATTCTCGCGAAGCTCCGCGAGAGACTTTTGCGATTGATTCTGTTCTGTCACCAGCTGTTCACGGCTGCGAATCAGATTGTCTGCGTTATTCTCGACGGCGACGAGTTCCTGCTGAGCCTGCAACATCGACTGTTCAATCGCGGGCAGCTCATCCGTCAGTTTCTGAATCTCTGCATCAAGTTCTTCGGCCTGAATCTCCAGCTGCTGGCGTTTCTGAACGGCCGCCTGATGTTTCACTCGAAGATTGCTGAGCGCGGAGGCGGCTTCGGAGTTGATGCGCACCTGCTGCATCAGCTGCTGTCGGGCGGCTTCGATATTGTCTCGAGATTCCGCGAGAACCTGCTGGATGCCACCGGCCTGATCATCACCGGACAACAGCGTTGTGCGGCGACGTTCGAAGGCTGCTCGTTCCAGAGTCAGCACGGACTCCAGATGAGTTTCCTCGGCCTGCGCTTCTGCCACTCGGTTTTTCATCAGGTTCTGCTGGCGTACGAGTCGTTGCAGATCAGAATGCAGTTCTGTTTCGCGAGCCGCCTGATGACGTACGGTTGTTTCCAGGCTTGCAATTCGGCTGCGGAGATCACTGCGACGGCGTTCGACTTCGCGAAGCTGATCGTCAACTTCTGACAATGCAGCATCAGCGGCCGCGACTTCGGCTTCGGCGGCGGCCTGGCGAGATCGCAGGTCCTGAACAACTCCAGCCGATTCCTGCATCTGTGCGACAAGCACATCGCGGACATTGGACTCGCGGCGAAAATCGTCAGCAGCGAGACCAACCCAGAGCTGTTCCAGTTCCGTCGAGACGGCTCGGTATCGCGTCGCACGCTGAGCCTGGGTTCGCACGGTGCTGACTTGTGTTTCCACTTCGTCGACAAGATCGGACAGGCGAACGAGGTTCGTTTCAACTCGTTCCAGACGCTTCAGTGCTTCGGTGCGTTTCTGTTTGAAGCGACTGATGCCCGCGGCTTCTTCAAAGATCAGCCGTCGATTGGCTGCGTTCGACTGAAGAATCTGATCGACTCGCCCCTGTTCGATGATGCAATAGGTGGCAGCACCGGCCCCGGTGCCCACGAAGAGTTCGCGAACATCCTTCAGTCGTGCGGTGTTGCGATTGACGAGATATTCAGAATCGCCGGACTGCCAGATTCGTCGGCCGACGGACACTTCGTCCATTTCGACCGGGATAAAGCGGCTGCGGTTATCGAAGACCAGAGTGGCTTCGGCGAACTGAGAACCTGTACGACTGGCGGATCCATTGAAGATCACGTCCGTCATGTCTTTACCGCGAAGACTCTTGGCACTCTGGTCCCCTAGAATCCACTTAATTGAGTCCACGACGTTGCTCTTTCCGCTTCCGTTCGGCCCCACGACGCCGGTAATACCGGCAGCGAAGTCGAAGATGGTGCGGTCGGCGAAACTCTTGAATCCAAAGAGTTCGAGCGACTTGAGCATTAACCGTTATCCTTGACCTGTGTCTCGTCGCAACAGCAACGATTCAGGGTATATGCATTTGTGGCAGTTTGTGTTTAACGATGCCTGCCGGTTCGATGGATGGTCAGAGTTCTTTATTCCGTAGGTTCTGAAAGGCCACTGACAGTAGATTTCTTTTTGCCAAACAGACGTTCTCTGAAGGACTTCTTTGGGGCTTCAGCCTCAGTCTCCTCAGGAGCTTCCGATTCTTCTGAGTCTGATTCCTCTGAGTTCGAGTCTTCTGAATTGTTGTTGGTTACAGAAGGTTCTGAATCCACACCTTCCACCGAAGTTTCCTCCGCAGGCGATTCTGATTCTTCCTCGGCAGTCGCTTCGGCTTCTTCGCTCGGCTTTGATCCAGCGGGATTTTTGCTCTGCTTCGCGTCTTCCTTCCGGACTTCTTCAAACGCTTCAGCGCTGTTCAGTTTCATCAGCTTCTCGTCGGATTCATTTTCTTTCAGCTCGTCTTCATCGAGTTCGTCGAAGAGTTCCGGAATCATCTTGGAGTTACCAATTCGTTTCACATCGTCTTCGTCTTCCGGGCTTGGGCTGTCAGTATTCTTTGTATACAGCCGACCCGCCTGTGGAAGGCGATCGATGCCGAACTGACCCACAAAGTTATGCTGCTGCTCGGCTTCGATCATCATCTGCACGATGTCCGGATATGTGGCACCCAGTTTTCCGCACGTTCGCAGAATGTCGATCATGCGGTTTGGGATTCTGTGGCGTTTCGGCTCGGCATTCAGCTGATAGTAGATGACTTCCACTTCATGCTGACCGGTTTCGCCCATAATGCGAATGTTTCGGCCCGCATTCAGAACCGCCGGAAGTCGCAGTGATTGATCCGTCCCAAACAGCACGATCTCAGGAGCCCGTCGACGAGTCACGTGAACCATAGGCTCGCCGGTGGAATCGATAGCATACACGATAAAGCGATTCTCAAATTCAATCGGGTTAAGTGAAGGGTCGTGAGGATCCAGTTCTTTCAACGCACGGAAAGCTCCGTAACGAGTTTCGAGTGCTGGTTCGCTCATCAACTGTCGCAAGGCCAGCACGGCATCCGCATCGTCCACAACGGAGAGGGCAACGAGTGAGTAGACGCGAAACGCGGGTTGAGTACGAGCGGCCTCATGCAGAATCTCGACACCTTCCGCGTTACCCAGATACGCCAGCGACTGAGCTGCCTGGAAACGAACATCAAAGCTGTCCGACTCCAGTGCATCTGTCAGGAAAGGAATTGCTTCGTCGCCGATAGCTTCCAATTGCAGAGCTGTGGGGCAGGCCGCCACACCGGAGACGATGTTCTGGCATTTTTCCACATCGAGGATATCGCGTGCCAGCATTTCCATCCGCATGCGACGGGCGACATCGGATTCATTCAATGCCAGATTTCGAATCACCGCCTGATAGCGGGGAAAGTTATTGATGTACTGATCATGAGTTTTCAGGACGATGCGAGCGTCATCTTTGGCTTCAGCACAGGAAATGCGCTGACCATACTTGTTGTATCGATAGAATCGCTGAGAAACCGCTTCGGCGACTCGCAGACTGTTTCGACTACCGCGTTTCTCGGTTCGCAGGATGATGCTGAGATCTCGATCGGTCAAAGAAATCGCTCCGCCGGGGATAGCTCCCGACATCAGTTCGGCCTGACGTTCTTCTCGATTGTCTTTGACACCAAGGCTTGTCAGGATTGCTCCGCCAGCCACGGCATAGTTGTGACCTTTGAGTGATCCGCGGCCTTCGACATTCTGCTCTTCAAACATTCGCGTTTCGAGGAGCCAGCCACCTTTGAGGCTTTTGGCATTGCTGTTGGGCGGCAGTGCGACGCGAACATCAAATCGCTGACCTTTGCGAACCATCGCAGGCAGGTAGGCGGTGACGACAACCATCGCGGTGTCGCGCGAAGCAAGAATCTTCTTTGAGTCCTTGACGCCGCGGCGATTCATTTCGTTCTGAAGCTGAGTTCGCAGGGCGGACGGCGATGGGTCACCGCCGGTACCATTCAGACCTGTAACAAGACCGACTCCGCGGAGCACGATCATCGTGTTGCCCTGAACGCTCATGTATTCCAGAAGCAGGGGCGTGTCGATGTGATTGCCAAAGTCATTGTCTTCATCCTTGGCGCGTTTCTTCTTCTTACTCTTGCTTTCTTCTTCGTCCGCCTTTTTCTCGTCTTTCGAAAAGCGGCTGGCCATCATGGCGGCACCCGGCATCGACATCAGTCCGGACGCACAGCCGCAGAAGAGGGAAGAAATCAGCAGGCAGCAGAGCGGTGCCCTGAGCGTCATCAACAGCGATTTGTCGAAATGCGATGGAGGCGCGGAGGTCTGAGGACCTTCAGCAGCGGCAGGCTGGGCACGGTTCGACATGGGAATACTCCGTCGACACATGGAAATGACGACTGTCAGGAGATGTGCAGGACATTTCGCCCGCGCATGGAAATCCAGGCCTGCGATCAGCAGGTGACAGACTCATTGAACAGGAGAAATCAGGAAGGGCGCACCGGCATCGTGGAGTCTGCAGTCGCAGTTCCGTTGATGCAGATGCCTTTTATTGACAGGACAGTAGTGCCGGAAACGTGATGCACGAAAAGTGATCAGTTACCGAAAACCACTGCGGAATTAGAAGGGAAAAGAAAAGCAGATCATGCGTTCGGCAGCATTCAGCCCCGAAGCGGGAAAAAGGCCGCAGACCATTGGAGACTCTGGAACTCTCAAAGCATTACGAAGATCTGATTGTCGGCAGTGGATCAGGGGTCAGTACTGATCACACTGCCGCACCAGATTTCTCTCGATGAACCACAAGTCAACAGAGGGAGGACGCCCCGGATGGCCGTCTGATTGGAAAGACGGAGATCCGTTTTATCTGTCGGAATGCGGACAACTGATAATTCGCACTGGGATGAAGCGGAGTTATCAGCTCAACGAAGACTTTGTTTGTGCAGAGTCCTGCTTTGGGGAGAAATTAGTCGTTGCAGGCTTGCGAGGTCAACGCGATTCAGGCGTCTCCTCGGGATCATTGGGCAGGACACGAGGGAACGTCGCGTCAGTTCGGCAGGAAGTGCGTCGCCGACGACCCGGAAAGCATTTGCAATCGTTGCAGAATCGATCTTTCGGCAAAATATGCCGCTCTATCGATTCAGAAAAGGGGCGGAAGCGGGCCGCCGAATTTCGTCAGAGGCGTTGCCAGCGATAGGTTTCAGCCTGAAGTCATGTTCCAACGAAAAAAGGCAGAGCCATATGGCTCTGCCTTGTCGTGTTCTTCGATTCGTTCTGATCCTGAACGAACTACTTCCAGACTTCGCCTGGGTCACTGCAAACGATGCTCAGATTGCTGTCGCAGTCGCAGGTGTCAGCAACATCGTTGTAGGAAGCACCATGAGTGCGTGCCTTTGTTTTGCCGCTCTTCTTGTAGCTGGCAAAGCCAGAAACCTGATAAGACTGATCCAGGTTGCCAAACGCGCTGGACAGGTCGCTCAGTTCGGCGACGATTGAACACTGTAGTTCAACCAGGCCAACAATCATTCCAAGAACCAGAATGGTTGCGATCAGAACCAGTTCCGCAGACAGGATAACGCCACTTTCGTCGTTCCACAGAGTCTTCAACATTTCTCTACCCTCTTTGTGCATTCCGAGCATTTTGAAAGAACACGATCCCGCCAATGGTGATCGCATGGAAAATCCAGAGTCAACCTGCGTCTGACACCCGGTCGCTCCAGTGGAGTCAGCCAGTTTTTCTCAGAGCAAGGTTGTTTCAGATCTGGATTCCACTTAGGCAGTTGGCGTGCCATCATGGCTTTAAGTCGGTCTGTTGCTGACCGGCATCATGGCTAGTCCGATCGATCGCGGATCGACTGGCATGCGTTCCGAAACGCAGATTCAGAATTTTTCGGACTGGCCTGTGTTGCCGAAAGTCAACATCCGCCTGGTGACAGCTTTACATACTGTCATGACACAATGTCAGCCTTAACGCTGACACGTATCAATATTGTGATGCCGAGGCACAACAACCGAAGTTCTGGACAGATTGACTGTCTCCACTCGACCCCTTCGGCCTCGTGCCGAAGGTGAGGTGGTTTGGCAACCAGACGGGCGTAATTCCTGGCCCCAATCTCCTCAAGCCACCGCCTACGCCAGTGGCTTGAGGAGATTGGGTTAGTTCGGATCGCTATAGATCTGGTTGCCAAACGCTTCACCACTCAGACAAGCTGAGTGGCGTCATCAATCGAAATGTTGGGATGGATTCCCGTCAGCGCGGCTTTGAAATGAACGTTATGCCCAGACCGGTGTTTCCTGGTCGCTGACATATCTCTGCAGGATCTGATTGGGACGATAGCGATTCTTGTAGTTCATCGATCCGCAGTCCTGAATGTAGTAACCCATGTACAGCCATTGCCGACCGTGGGCTCGGCCTTCTTCGATCTCCCGCAGGACGGAATACGTGCCCAGCCCGTCGCTGCGAAGCTCGGGATCGTGGAAGAAATAGATACTGGACATGACATTTTTGGTCATATCCACCAGCCCAAGTCCGATCAGTTTTCCGTTGCGACGATACTGGAACTCACGAGCAAATGAGAAGTTGCCGTCCAGAAACGAATCGAAATAGTGATCGGCGTCAATCTCTCGAAACGGCCATTGGCGACGATGATGCATGTCGAGATGAAAGCGGTTGTAAAGTGACAGATGTTCGGTGGTGACTGTTGGTCGCTGGATAATCAGCTCAGTGTCTTCGACTCCGGTGCGAATCCGTCGCTGGCTTTTCGAGGCTTCAAAGTCGCTCAGGACGACTCGCAGACTCTGGCAGGCCGAACATGCGGCACAGACAGGACGAAACAGAGTACGGCCGAAGCGACGCCAGCCTCGCGATAACAGCTGTTCGTAGCGAGCTTCTGTCAGTTTGTAGGCCAGACGATAAGTCATTTTCGCGGTTTGGCCCGGCAGATAGGAGCAGGCAGTGGGAGATCCTTCGATTTCCAGCTCTCCGGAAGGCTCGTCGCGTGATAAGTCGTCATTGACCATAGTAAACTTTCCGAAACGACATCGCTGGTTTCGGGCTGTTAAGTAAGAGAGACTGCTGCGCTATCAGACCCACTGATGCCGTATTTGAATTGTTGGACGATCCGCAGAATCATTCTACCGTCTGAGCTGATCGCCTTCTGAAATCGTGCGAATTGAATGAATTGAAATGAACGAAACTCTGAAGAACGCCGTTGACCAGCTGCTGCTGAGGCAGGATCTGACCGACGCCGATGCCTGCCAATGCATCGGCGCGATCATGGACGGACAATGTGAGCCGATCGATATTGCTTCCTTTCTGACAGCCATGGCCTGCAAAGGGCCAGTGGCTGACGAAATTGTCGGGGCTGCTCGCGCGATGAGACGACGAGCGGCTCCGATTGTCACGTCGCGTCAACATCTGCTTGACACCTGCGGAACCGGTGGAGATCGCCTGCATACGTTTAATATCAGCACGGCGACGGCGATTCTGGCAGCGGCGTGTGATGTGCCCGTCGCGAAGCATGGCAATCGCAGTGTTTCCAGCTCCAGCGGATCTGCTGATGTGCTGGAAAGTTTGGGCGTGAACATTTCGCTGACTCCTGAAGCCGCCGGTCGCTGCCTTGATGAAGTCGGCATCGCGTTCTGTTTCGCACCGTTGATTCACGGAGCGATGAAACATGCGGCCCCAGTCAGGAAACAACTGGGCTTCCCGACGATTTTTAATCTGCTGGGACCCCTGACAAATCCGGCGGGCGCAGAGTATCAGTTGCTGGGAGCCAGCTCGTTTGCTCGCGCGGAGCTACTGGCCTCAGCTCTGGCCGCATTGGGAGGTCGCAAGTCGATTGTAGTCTGTGGCAACGATGAACTTGATGAAGTGTCTCTGTGGGGCACAACTCGCGCATTCGAAATCGTGGACGGACAAGTGACGCCGCAGAACTGGACGGCCGCTTCGTTCGGGTTGCCGGAATGCTCCGTGGATGCCCTGCGAGTCAACTCGGCGGCGGAGAGCGGAGCTGTGATTCAATCGATTTTCCGCGGTACTGCTCCGGTGCCAGCGTCAATGGTTCTTGCGAACACTGCGGCAGCGTTGCTGGCGTGTGAGCGAGTGACAGATTTGAAAGCTGGCGTGAAAATTGCTTCCGAGGCGATTGCGTCCGGAGCAGCCCTGAAAACTTTGGACCATCTTATCGAGTGGACTCAGGCTCAGAAACAGAGCTGATAGCAGGTGTCGTGCGTCTCGAAGAGTCAGTTGATTTCATCAGCCGCAAGGCGTTAGTGTTCGGTCAAGAACAAGAGATGGTGTTCAATGCGAGCCGACGGAGCGGCTCGACTACGTAGTTTCGCCGCTCCGTCGGCGAAAATTGGATCCACCGGTAACCCCCGAATCAAAACTTGACGAGCCAGTAGTGTTCTTTCAAGAACGAGATTTGGTGCTCAATGCGAGCCGACGGAGCGGCTCGACTACGTAGTTTCGCCACTCCGTCGGCGAAAAAGGGATCCACCGTAACCCACAAGTCACCTGGCTGCTAAGGAACGGTCCCGAAATAGGTTCCTGTGGTAGCCGAACTCGTGAGA
>JBPOIW010000035.1:0-26577 GCA_052034165.1 Planctomycetota bacterium
AACGAGAGCCCCCAAATCAAAACTTGACGAGCCACTAATGGCAGTGACGGTATCCTCGACCGTAGCCGCCACCGTAAACGGGCACACTGTAGACCGGGACGGAGTAAACAGGAACAGGCCGGTAAACTGGGTAGCCGCCATAGCCATAGCCGCCACCATAGCCGCCGTAAGGACTGCCGTAGCCGCCTCGCCCGCTGCTGTACGAAAAGTTATTAAACCCATTCCCTAAGGAAATCGAAAAGCTGCTGCCCGATCGTCCACCGTAATGGTGGCCGTGGCGGTGATGGTCAGCCATCGCCGTTGAAGAAGTTGCTGCAGCCATTCCCGCCAGTACCGCCACAATCATCATGAAACGCTTCATTGTCATTCACCTCGTACTGAGTTGAGTTGGGGAAAAAGGGCCCGAACGTTCTTTGTCATTCCTTGTGACCGGACATAGAAGTGATTTAACCAGACATTTGCTCCGTGGCTGGCTTGCACACATCCTGACTCCGAATCATTCGGGCTCATTGCATCCAATATGGAAACCCGGTTCCCTCCGAGATTGTTTGCGATAGAAATGCAAAGCGAAGTGAATGCCAAAGACTTGAATGTTTTCTTCACGATTTTGTAAATCGTTTCCACGTTTGCATTTATGGCGACGCTTTCGGTAAATTCCACTCTGCAGAGGGGCAACTTCACGATCATCACAATGATGTCGACTGAAGTCAGATTGATTACAAATTTGAGTAACAGGTTCGAGTGAATGGCTCACAAGATCCCGACCGAAGAACTGGCCGATAATTCGCGTCCGAACTGGTTACTGCCGGTACTGGTTTCAGTTTCGATGGCCATATTTCTATTGCCGACGCCATCCGGAATGCCCGTGGAGGCTCATCGATTGATTGCGGTCGCCGCATTGATGGCCGGTTTGTGGATGACGCAGGCGATTCCATTGGCCGCGACCAGCCTGCTGCCTTTGGCGCTGTTTCCACTGCTGGGCATTCAGTCTGCGAAGGAAACCAGCAAAGCATTTGTGGAGGAGAGCTTATTTCTCTACATCGGCGGCATGATCATCGCCCTCGGGATCGAACGCTGGGGACTGCACCGCAGGATGGCTTTGCACATTGTTGCATTGGTTGGAGTAAGCCCCAAAAGAATGGTGCTGGGGTTTGCGATTGCGACCTTCGGATTGTCCATGTGGATCAGTAATACGGCCACCACCATGTTGATGCTGCCCATCGGACTGGCGATGCTGAAAATTCTGGACGAAGGACAAGAAGTCTCAACGGTGGCGCGATCGAAACAACTCGCAGTGCCCCTGCTGTTGACTCTGGCCTACGCTGCTACTCTAGGAGGCATGGCGACCCTCGTTGGCAGCCCGACAAATAGCCAGGCCATCGGAATTTATCGCAAGCAGCTCCCCAACGCACCGGATGTCTATTTTTCTGAATGGCTGCTGAGCTGTGGTCCGGTCGCCGTCTTTTATCTGGGCGTTGTCTGGTTCTTTCTAACGTGGGGACTCCCTGGCAAATCTGATCAGGATGATCGTCTGCAACAGGCTTTGCGGGAGCGATTGGCTTCTCTCGGTCGCGTAACGGCACCAGAATTACGAATGACGATCGTATTTATTTTGACAGCCATTCTTTGGGTCACGCGCCAGCCATTAAAGGTTGGCGATCTGACGATTCTTCCGGGGTGGCTGCAATTTTATGAGCAGACATTTGTCTGGCTCTCGGCTGCCATGGGAACGGCCGACGCGAAACTGCCCGCGAAAGATCTGATAACAGACTCCACCATCGCGATGCTCATGGCGGTGTTATTATTCCTGTTGCCATCCGGGAAGCATGACGGGAAATCGCGGTCAATCCCTTTGATGGACTGGACCACGGCGAATAGATTGCCGTGGGACATGATCCTGTTGTTCGGAGGCGGTTTCGCTTTGGCGTCAGGCTTTGAGTCGACTCAGTTGGCCGTATGGCTGGGGGCCGCGTTGCAGGCGCCTTTGCAGACGCTGCCAGCATGGCTTGTGGTGGCGATCGTCTGCATGATCCTGATCATGATGACAGAGCTGACCAGCAACGTTGCCACCGTCAGCGCAGTCCTGCCCACGCTGCTGGCGATGGCAGAGCCGTTGAATCTCGATCCCCGCATGCTTTTTGTACCGGCGACGCTGGCCGCGAGTGCAGGATTCATGATGCCGGTCGGAACGCCTCCTAATGCAATCGTGTTCAGCACCGGCCGCATCCCATCCGGAGAGATGGCTCGACGAGGACTGCTGTTGAATATTCTGGGGGTTCCTATTCTCACCGCCGGCACTTATTTATTAATTCGTCCCGTCATGGGAATTCCCTGACGCCGGGGATCATTGGTGTCATTTCCTGAGTTCGCGGTTACAATTCATCGCTTGAATTTTCATTAGTTTTACTCACTTTTGTGCATCTCGGAAATTGAAAAGGATCATCAGGAAATGTCTCAGAGGATCGTAATGCGTACCGGTGAAGCTCTGGTTGAAGATGAAGCTGGCTGGTCGGCGGCCGAACCGGAAGTTGTCATTGGGGAACTCGATGGGCCCGTCGGAAATGCCATCGCAAACCTGATGGGAGATCAGAGCAAGGGACACTCCAAAGTTTTTGCAATTCTGAATTGCGATGTTCAGATCCGTCCAGTGACTGTGATGGTCAGCAAAGTGACAGTGAACAACGAGAAGTACACCAACATCCTGATGGGGACGGTTCAGGCCGCGATCGCGAATGGTGTTCTGGATTCTGTCCGAAACGGTGACATCCCCAAAGAGAAAGCGAATGATCTCGGAATCATCGTCTCTGTATGGCTGGACCCGTCAGTCGTTACGGAAGAGGTCGACTTCAACATACTTTTCAAAACTCACCGCGCTGCGATCACCAAAGCGATCGGTAAAGCGATGCGCAACGAGCCTTCGATCGACTGGTTGCTTGAAAATCAGGACAAGGTGACTCATTGCTTCCATCAGATGGCCGTCGACGGGCAGATCTGAGCCACCTGATGCCAGGCTCACACAATGCCACGCTGAACCGCTGCGTCCCCGAGTAACCCGCCGTGACGCAGCGGTGTCCGTTTCACGCTTCGGAACGGCCGCATAACATTTCCTAACGTGGCCAAGGCCCTGCTAAACGTCGCTCGCTGCAATCTTGTGCGAGCGGCCAACAAGCAATAAATGATCATCTAGCGGACGAAAAATTGTGGATCGGAGCAGTCTGCGTTTTCTCCGACGTCATCTTGCCGGCGCGCGGCTTCCAGCAGAGTTCTGGCCGCCTGAAAAGATCCAGCATCAGTGACGAGGGCGTGATTTCACGCAACGAATTCTTGTCGCAAATGTCTCGTTCGCCGCAAGGCCGTTCGATCAGCGGCCAGCCGCAATGCGGGCCACGCAAAAAAATCCGCGTGCCGTGATCCTCCACAGGTGTTTGGAGCAGCACTTCGTCATTGCGATGAAGGAATGCCGTCAATCCAGTTTTAGACACGAACGAACCGATTCCACTTCGAACAAGCCTTATCAGACCCAGAACGGAACAACGGAGACCTTTTGAAACACACCAGTTGACAAACCGTCAGCTCCGGCTCAACAAAAGGGCCTCCACTCAAAAGAATCTCATTTCTTCCGAACACTTAGCTCGACAGCGCCATGTTCGGCTCCCATACAAGCCCGAAGCGCCAGCGAGTGAACACTATGCGACTCATTCCCTCGCTGTCGCTTTTTGAAGTTGGGCGACTCGACAATCGGGGAGATCAACAGGACGAAAACACAGGGAGTTATCGTAACCCGACACGTCACGGCCTGTTGATTTAATGGGTTTTCACAACCCGAAAACGTCAGTGAGGGATAAAGGTTGCCGCGTTGTTTCAACAACAATCCCTCGTTGACGCATCGGGTTATGATTAAATCAACACGCCGTGACGTTTCGGGTTGGGATTTCAAGGCCCGGAAACTTCCGGAAGTTATTCCGGGATCGTTCCTAAGCTGAACAGCGCCATTCTCGGCTCCCTTACAAGCCCGAAGCGCGAGCGAGTGAACATTTTGCGACTCATTCACTCGCTGGCGCTTCGGGCTTGTATTCTCAATGGTTTTCGTGAACATGGCGCTGTCCAGTTAGAATACGTGCCCTTGACTCGGGGGGAGCCATGACGCGTCGATCGAGAGGCTGTAGGTTCGGGCGCAGCTGCAGCAGCCTCAGCAACAGGCGATGCGGCCACCGAGCCCAGCAGCTCACGGCTCTCTGCAAGGTAGCGATTTCGATGACGACCCGAATATCCGCCAACCGACGAATTCTCGTATGACCTTTCGGAAGAACGTGAAGGCACTCGGCGGCTCAGGGTCGGAGGGTCGGCATAACCTCTGCAGGGGTCGTCAGCCCCAGTCGGGTTCGGCACCAAGTCGCGATGCGATATCAGCGATGAATTCATGGCGACCATGAAGATAGATTGTGAATCGTTCGTAGTCGTATTGGTTCATCAGCATCCTTTGTTTTGATTTTGGCAGAAGCATCAAGTAAGAGCCGCCACCTTCAGGAGCCGGATGACGCTCGATGTAGCGTAGTTGGTCAGATTCGCTGTACGCGTCGCCAAGACTCGAGATGCGGTCAATCAATGCCAGCGCATTGTCGGGTTCGGTTCCATAGACCCAGGACGCAAGTTCATTGCCGCCGATGTCACGGAGTGCAGCAAGTAGTTTTGTGTATTGAAATCGGGGTCGCTTAATCGTCCCGTTGAGCGATGAAAGCAGAAACGAGTCTCGATCAATGCTGGTAGAATAGAATGCTGCATGCGTCCCGAAGCGTGATTTGCCATCGGTGCCGAAGAAAGAGAAATACGTGTATCCATCGCCGTTGGCAATCAGCGTTGATTCGAGCCAGTGACGTGTGGACCTATCGAGGGCCTCTTTTGGCAAACGGTCTAACGCCTGTTGGCACCATTCGCGCAAACGGGATTCGCAGTGCTTTGGGATGTCCGCGATTACGTCAAGTGGCCAATACGCATGGGCGTCGATTGCTTTCTCGTATGTCCTTAGTGCCGGCTGAAACCGTCGCTGGAATTCGCGATAGTCGAAATCATCCGCGAGAAATCCAGTGATGATTTCAGCAAGGGGTTCGATCAAATCGTCATAGGCTGAGCGTTGTGCCATTCTTTTTGTTTCGCGGCATAACGCTCGCAATCCCCCGGTTGGTGCGAGTGACGTTGGAAAGTGAAATCCGGCACCGTCGCTAACTCGGGTTCACCGCTTTGATCCGGCGTTTGTTTCAGTCAAACATCGTATCGGGATTCAAGTCGGCAGGTGATCGCCATTCAATACCGTGTTCGAATTCTAGCTGCAGTTTTGTTTCACGCCAGATTCGATGACACATCCCACGTCCCATAGACAAGAAGTCTGCCATTGCGGGGGCCGTTTTTCGTAATTCATCAATTCTTCGCTCGTGCTCTTGGCGGACACGCTCCGCAACCGATGTCATAACGTCGCGAATGATTGGTCCGATCGCTTCGTCTTCCTCAAGCGGGTCGCGACAGACACCGGATGGGCGATTCTCCGCTTTGACAACCCGAGCGAGTTGCTCTTCGGGATTGAGCTCTTCGAGTTCCCGTTTCGCAACCAGAACCGGCAGGCCAGTCACGCGTCGGAATCGCATAATGAGTTGATTGTCAACTGGATGCTTCATTCACAATTAGCCAAGATCACGACCAAGATCACCCGGCAGCGGCGAGCGAATCTCAATACCAAACCACGCACCACCGCTGCTCCGCGGTGAGTAACGCTATTCTCTTGTGTTTAGGATACGGTTTGTTTTCCTTGTTGGCCACCCGGTTTCCCGTGGTGGTGTCACAATATTTTATCCGTGCACAATTGAGGTCGCCCCCTCGTAGATCCGGACGTGCGCGGTTAACGCATCCGGCTCCCAGCCGTTACTTGTCCACCTTGTTGCGTTGCCACTCGTTGATGGGTTTGAGCTAGTGGCTCGTCAAGTTTTGATTTGGGGGTTACCGGTGGGTCCCTTTTTCGCCGACGGAGCGGCGAAACTACGTAGTCGCGCCGCTCCGTCGGCTCGCATTGAACCCCAAATCTTGTTCTTGACAGAGCACTAGCCGAATTATCACCGTAATCCCGTCTCTGAGTACGGACAGTACTCGGTCTGGATCATGTAACCGCCTGGCCGGGAGCCCCAGTCGGCGAAACCGCCTTCCCTGCACCGATATTACTCGGCTTCTCGCAAGCCGATTGGAATTCGGCAGGCTTCGGTACCATTCGGCCATCCGACTCCCTGAAGGTCATTTGCCGTCGTTGCTGATTAGGCTTGTCGAGCATGCTCGATCGGGCATGACAGGTGTGTCATGATCCGAACAAGAACCACAGGGTCTCACTGGTTGCTTTGATGACATCATGTGTACGCGAGCGGACGAGCGACCCCGGGTCTTCTCTCACAGCTTGCCAAATCGCGGTGAGAGATATTGCCTTCCAGCAGGCACATGCCTTGGGCAGGACCCAACAGATACAAAATTTCGGAGCTCATGTCGTTCACCGCCAGGAGGCTACTCCCGGTCGATTCACCCTCACTAACTTTTTTGTTTACGCTTCAACGAGCCACTTCAATGACGTCGCCAGCATTACGGCTTCACGTCTTCACGTCTTCTTATAGACACGCTGCAACACTCGATAAAGGGCCTCTGGCCAGGAACTACCCATGCGGGAGTCACACCGGCTTGTCGACAAATCATTTCCAGTCCGCACGTGCATTTATCGTTATGCGATTCTACGCGACTATCTTAGTCTTCGTCGTGACACCGTAGGATTCCTATATTTCTTGAGTCAACTGCGATCACGCCCGTCTCGAAGGGCGCACTCGCCACGCGTCCCGAGCCACTCCATCCGTGTTGGGAGAATAGTCCGTTGGAAAAAAACCTCATATCCGGGCGAAAAAGATGGAGAAATGCGGCACAGATCTTTAACGCATCTTGCTCGTCGATCTTTCGCGTACCGTATGCAAGGTCGAATTCGAGAACACGACGGACAATTGCTGCTGCCATGGCTCGATCAATTTCGTGCCACGCTCCACCAATGCCTTGAAATGTAACCCGATCGTCGTTTGGCAATGCTTCCACGAATGCGTCAAGTTCTGAGTCCAGATCTGATTGGCGTTGTATGCGAGCCTGGAACGCAATTGTGTGGACACAATCATGAGCAGCGATCAAAACCGCGACACATTCTATGCTCATAGAGCCGGGCCTTTCGCATCACGCTTGCGTTAACCAGGTTGCCGCGACTGATTCTCCAATGCGTGCGCAGCCATCGGCAACTCGGCTGCATCTTTTTGTTCGGCCTCTTACGCAATTAATTCTGCGTAAAATGTCTTAAGTCGAGCCAATTCATCTTTCGGGAATCCCCATGACCAAATGCGAGTGGGTCGATCTGCCAATGACCAGCAATCGTTAGACGCCAAATCGCATAGCCCCTTGATGAGACGACCAACAATTGCACTGACGTCGCCACGATACAACAGTTGCAAGTTATTGCTCTGAGGCTTGCTGATTTCAAGTTCCATCGTAGTATCGATACGACAAAATCTCCATTGCGCGTAGTCCGGTTCTAGCGACCAATCGATGGTACTTTCGTATGCGCCTTGTACGAGCATCGAAAGCGACGACACGAGGCTTCGGAGCGAGTCGCAGGGGACATCCGAAACGTCAGCATGCCAATGATGGTCGCCAGCGAAAATCCCGACACTCATCCAGCCGTGTGAGGGGGTACCGAATTGAACGTCAAAGTCACGCATGTTGAGGCCGAACCACACTAATCACTCGGTTGGCGCGAGTGAGTATCCATGTTAAACCCGGCGGTTCGCCAACTTGGGTGCGTTGCATTGTTATCCCCCCGTTTCGGGTTTGCCTCGAATGCTCGGACTCTTTCGTCTCAGTCCCAGTCCATCACTTCTTCCCCAGTTGCTTCGACTACGCCACCGCAACGTGGGCAAGGATCGCCCGCACACCAGACGGTCTCGGTGACATTCTTGCAGTGATGGCATTGCCCGTATCTGTTTTCAAGTTCGAGCATTTCATCAAGCCGACCCTCAGGAAGCAATCCTGGCAATAGTTTTTTACACCACAGTTCAGTGCACACATCAACGAGTGCTTCACATTTAGGGCAGTATCGAGTCTGAGTCCGAGCGTAGAATCCGATGTCGTTTCCCCCGCTGACCGTCGCGCCTAGTTTACATGTCGTGCATTGGTAGCTTTGAGAGAAGCCCATTTGAGAATGCCAAATGCTTGAGTGGGATAACGCCAAAGATCAGCCGGTTGCCGCGACTGACTTTCCAATGTGTGCGCAGCCCTTCGGCAACTCTGCTGCATCTTATTGTTCGTCCGTTTGCTGCTGCTGCTGCGCTTTGCACAGCACTTCAAGTTTCAGTGGAGGTCCATTCCTAGAAACTCGTGGTGGATGATATCGGTCGAGGAACATACAACCAACAGATCAACACCTTTATCCAAAAGCGACTCCGCTATTTCGCGTTCCTCAGCCTTGCAGGATTTGAAATGATGAGGGGACAAAAAGACGGGGGGACGAAATGATGGGGGCGGGATGATGGGGGCGGGATGATGGGGGGGGGATGATGGGGGGGGGCGAGGCGTCAACCGAGTGCTGAGCGATGTCCAGATCTGTCGTTTGCGAGAGTCCCGGCGAGATCAAAAAATCTATTCCTCGCAAAATGGCAAGATCGACTGCCCGGATTGCCGAAGGTTGGTTAACATCCATGGACCTGTCTGCTGATCCTGATCATGGAGTAATGAGGCGTGAAACAGCCTGTTTCGTGCGGTTTTCTAATTCTTCGAGGCGACCCCGTCGATTCCTTTCTGCTCATGAAGCACGCGCGCCGCTGGGATCTTCCCAAAGGCCACGTGGATGAGGGAGAAACGGAACTCCAATGCGCTTTGCGTGAACTGCAGGAAGAAACCGGCATTGCCGCCAGTGACCTGGAAGTCGATCCGTATTTTCGCTTTGAAAACCGTTATATGGTGAATCAGAAACGTTACGGCGGAAAAGGTCTGATCGAAAAACGGCTGCTGGTGTTTCTGGCCAAACTGGTTCGCCCGGTCGATATCGTCGTGACCGAGCATGACGGTTACCACTGGTTCGACTGGAGTCCTCCGCACAAGATTCAGGAATGGACGATCGATCCACTTCTGCACGCGGCTCATGGCCATCTCAATAAGAAATGGCCGTCTACTCGAGGCTGGACGTAGAAATTCAGCGACCGCCCAGGAATTGCAGTTGCCGCAAACAGCTCAGTTCTGGCTCAGGCGGGGCCAGCCCGCAACAGTCCACCATTTGTCCGGATGTTGCGGTTGGAGTTGCGATGGTCGGGACGGCTCAAAGTGCTGCGATGTCAGTGGATGGGGTGAAATACAGTTAACAGACGACTCCCCGAGTGTTACGATCCCAGGGTGCGAAGAATGCTGCTCGGTGGTTCCATCGCCCCGGATGATTCTGGCATGACTTAACACGTAAGCAGTCGAACTGGGAATTGACGCGAGGTACCAGCCATGTTGAAAATCTCTGGTCAAGCACATCGATACTGTGATGGGACAACTCGCCGCAGTTTTCTTCAGGTCGGATCGCTGGCCGTGGGTGGGATGTCGTTGGCCGATCTGTTCGCAGCTGAAGCGGCCAGCAAGAATCCCAGCGGAGCTCGGCACAAGTCTGTGATCATGGTTTATCTGTCCGGCGGGATGCCTCATCAGGACACGTTTGACCTGAAGCCCGAGGCCCCTGCGGAAGTGCGAGGCGAGTTCAAGCCGATCGCGACCACCGTTCCGGGAATCGAATACTGTGAATTACTGCCGAAGCTCGCGAGTGTTGCAGATCGCTGTGCGATTGTGCGTTCCATCGTCGGGCAGCGGGATGAGCATTCCAGTTTTCAGAATCTTACCGGCTACACGATGGGTGAAGTCCAGCGCGATGGTATTCCGAATTTCGGATCCGTCGTGGCACGAGTTCAGGGGCAGACCAATGAGGTTACTCCCCCGTTTGTCGATCTGTTTCCGACGATGCAACATCGTCCGTACAACAGCACAGGCGCCGGTTATCTGGGCAGTACCTACAATCAGGTTCGAGCCGACGGGGAAGACCTGGCCAGCATGCGATTGCGATATGTCGAATCACCGCAGTTCGCGACTCGCCGTAACCTCCTGAACGAGCTGGACAGTTTTCGTCGTCGAGCGGACATTGCTGGTGTCGGTAATATGAACGAAAGTTACAGCCGAGCGTTTGACGTCCTGACGTCGTCTCGCCTGGTCGATGCGATGAACGTTGACCTGGAGGAAAAAAGTGTCGTGGAACGCTACGGTCGCGGTTCCTCAAGGCATCTTGGTGATGGCGCACCTACCTGGAATGATCAACTGCTGATTGCGCGTCGGCTGGTCGAAGTGGGTGTTCGAGTCGTGACAGTGGCCTATGGTTTCTGGGATACTCATGGAAATAATTTCGCTCACCTGCGAAGCCATCTGCCGACTTTCGACGTGGGGATTTCAGCTTTGATTGAAGACCTGCATGTTCGAGGACTGGATCAGGATGTGTCAGTTGTCGTCTGGGGTGAGTTCGGGCGAACTCCGAAGATCAACGACAAAGCCGGCCGCGATCACTGGGCTCCGGTGCAGTCGGCCCTGTTCGCTGGCGGAGGCATGAAGGTTGGCCAAGTCATCGGTTCGACCGACAAGACCGCAGCGTATGCTGCGGATCGCCCGATTCATTATCGTGATGTGCTCGCAACGGTATACCATAATCTCGGGATTGACAGCACCAATTACATTCGCGACGCGGCCGAGCGCCCTGTGCGAATTCTGCCAGAGGAAGCACGACCGATTCGGGAGCTCGTGGGCGGCTGAAATTCGCTGAGAAGCAGTTTTCATTCAGCAGGTGCCAATGTGTTGCGGGAAACGGATGGCCCGGGGTTTCAAATGCACGAGGAACGCAAATCTCACCTCACGACTGTCGCCATCATCGGGCGATCTCATGCCAGTGAGTTTCGAACTCTGGTACGCCAGATTCAGAACTCTCTCGATCTTCTTGTTGTGGGGCAGTTTGACACCATTGAGGATGCGATCACTGCGGGTCTTGGTGATGGTATGGCGGCCGAGATGGTAGTCGTCCTGCAGGCGCACTCCGATGAGTATTCTGCAGCGAGCGCCGGGCAGTTGATTGGCCGCATGTTGTTTGGTCGAGTGCTTTGCTGTTACGGTCCCTGGTGCATTTCCGACGGTCGAACGCATGACATCTGGCCGGTCGTTGCAAGAGTCTCTGTCGGGGCGGCCCGGAGCGTTCTTCAACAGGAAGTCCGCGACATTCGAATTGGCGTCCCGGCATTGTTGCCGATGGCCGCGGCCGAAGAAGTTTTTATCCATCGCGCGGCCGTGGATTTGCTCAAGTATCCTCATGCCAACAATGCAGTTCTGATTGTTTCCGACGATCGCACTTTGCGGGAAACCATCAAGGACATGGATCACGGGGCCAGCCAGGTCTTCGACTGTGGCACTTCAGTGATTCAGTTGCAACGAGTTCTCAAGAAGTTGACCGCAACAAATGCGGCAGGCTCCCAGGTCAGTGTGCTGCTGGATATTGACGGGTTGGAAAGCCGTGAAAGTGAATTGCTCACGCTAATTCGAACTCAGTTCTCGGCCGTCCGAATGATCCGGCTGTCGTCGTTTCCGCAATCGATCCCTGACAACGGCATGTATGACCACATCGTCGATAAGCTGGAAGTTCACTCGCACTTCGCAACGGGACGAATGTGAGCACAGGCCCCGTGTGTTGATTCTATTCTCCTCGGTGTTCAACTTGAAGTGCTGGCTTCGGTCAGCATTCCCCGGGGAGCTTATGGCCCCATGCCAACTCAGTCTGCGATCAGAACTGCAAAGTAAAACCGCATGGAACATTCGGCAGACGACACCCACTTTGGACCACGATGTTATTTCGGCACTGTTCCTTATTTGAATTCTCGACGCTCTTTTTTTGCCACTGATTTGTCCGAGTTCTCCGGACCGTCCGCATTTGTCAGAACGACCGAGAATCCCGCAGGCAATCCGGCGGTCGTGTTGTCGATTTGCAGAACACAACGAAATGTGTTGCTGGCGGAATCGATCACTGGAGACACCGAACACACTTTCGCGCTAAGTTCGGAATTGACCGGAGCCCCGGCAGATAACTGCACCGTGCTGCCGTTGCGGATCGAGCCGAAACGATCCGACGGCACGTACATTTCCACTTCCAGAGTCTCAAGGCTCGCCAGAGTCACGATTGGCAATGATCCATCGACCGCGGTGCCCTGCTTTTGATGAATCTGCACGATCACACCGTCAAACGGAGCATAAATCGTATTCCTCCGCAGCTGTTCTTCAGCCATCGTCAAATTGGCCTGAGCGACTGCGATGGCTTCTTTCGCTGCATCGCGTTCGGCTCGTGCTTGTTCTTTCAACGAACGAGCTTCTTCAATTTCAAATGCCGCGGTCGCATTCTTCAGAGCTGCCTGTTCAAGCCGCGTCACACGACGTTCGGCCTGCTGATAGGCCAGTTCGGCCCGCTCCAGCATCGCAACCTGTGCAGCTTCGCGGCGCGACGCTTCGACCTGAGCCTGAGCGAGCCGATCATCCAGTGAGACCAACGGGGCGCCAGCCGAAACGCGGCGACCTTCGGCAACATGGATTGTCATAATTCTGCCGGGAACAAGCGATGACAGAATCGCATTTTGCAGTGGCCGTGCCACGCCGTGTAACTGACTTCGAATCTCAAGAATCGACGAGTCGTATTGCAGTTCCCTCCGATAATCACGCGAACCGTTTTTTCCCGACGGTTTCATCACAGAGCCGTCTGCGAGCGGTGGCAACGCTGCATCCTGCGTCCTGGCCATCGCAGGCGAAGCGACGGAACCCGCAGGGCTGACGGCTGTCTCCAGAGTCCTGACAGGAACTCGCTCGCCGGGCGTGCGCGTTGCAGACGAATTCCATGACGCCGATGAGATGAACGCTCCGACGGAGACGATGCCAAGAACAATCAGGATGCGGTTCATAAAATTGGCCGTTATCTTTTTTGCGTGAGACTTGTTGAAGTGTCACAGCGGGGTTATCTGGCGAGCAACGTTTTCTGAACAAAACGCATCACTCGCCGCAGTCCCCAGGCAGCGAATGATTCATAACGTCGAGGAATCTGAAGGCTCAAACGCATACCGTGATCCGCCAATTGCAGGACGGTTTCGTTTGAGGGAGAAATATCAACCTGAAAGAGCGGTTCGAGGGGCAGTCCGGTCTTCGGATCAAGCAGGATCGACCCGCCTGCGGAGAATGTCATCGCATCATGCAGGGCCGTCGATTCCGCTGCCGGTTCTATTTTGATCAGACGTCCGACAAAAGTAGTTCCGGATCGGCCAGGAATTCGAAAATGAATCTCGGTTCCGGGCTCACGCTGAATACTGCCCAATTCATCTTCGTTAAGCCATGTCCTCAGAAGTGTTCGCCCGTCAACAATCACGGCCGCTTGATCACCAATGTTGATGTAGCGCCCCTTCTGAGAAGACGGCACAACTCGGGCCACTCGACCTCCGGCGGGAGCTGTGATGTTCAGCACGGAAACCTGGCGCTGGCTTTCGAGCAGGCGATGCTTGAGCTCTGTAATGCGAGCTTCCAACTCCGTGGACTTAATGATGTCGGTCGAACGACTCACTTCCCATTGCAACAGAGCTTCCTGCAACTCTGCGCGGCTGAGCTGGGACTGTTCCGTGACTTCCGGATTGTCCAGTTGAGCCAGCAAGGTTCCGGAGTCCACAGTATCACCCGGATTGACCAGGCTCTGTATCAACGTGCCAGGCGTTTCGGCATTGAGGAAGTATTCTGACTCCGCCGCGACAACTCCCTGCGCGACTACTCCAAACGGCACGGGAACCACAAGAGAAAGCAAGGGAACAATGACCAGAGCCAGCACAGCCACCAGCCTCGCTCGCCCCCGCACATTCGCAGTTTCCGAACTCGTCAGCAGATACTTTCCTAACGATATCCCTGATGAACCGAGCGTCGAGACAAGATGAAACGCTGCGAGCGCGAGTCCGATCATGGGAAAGCGAGTTGCGATCATGGCTGCGATGCCGAAAATCAGCAGGGTCCGATAAGCAGCCGCGGCGACTCCATACCCCGCGAGGATCAGAGTCGCGCCGGAACTGCTGCCGACTCCGATTCCGCGCACAGAAGCGTCATTGTCCGACTCGGGCCGACGGGCTGCAGGCTCCGCTGAGGTTCCATGGCGAAGACCGAGGAATATTCGTTTCATCCACGCCTTCAGGAACTGATCCGCCCGACCTCGCAGGTTCTGAATACCGACGAGTTCAGACGCAATAAAGTAGCCGTCATACTTCATCAGCGGATTGGCGTTGAACAGCAGTGTGATCAAACTGGCCATCATCACCAGTTGCCACGCACAGGATGTCAACAGCGGACTTGTCGCGAACGCCCACACGAACACGGCTGGAATAGCGACGATCGATTCAAAGTACATACCGCCGGCCATCACCACCAGACGCTTCCACCGTTCGGGGAAGGACCATGCGGCCGTTGCATCGACGTACGCGGCCGGTGTTCCTGCAATCAGGATCATGCCCATCTCAGGCACCGCGCCGCCATAGATCTTGCAGGCATAGGCGTGCCCCAGTTCGTGCCAGACCTTGAGCACAACAAAAGCCGCCCACAAGAACGGCAGATTGTTGGTGGCCAGAAGCCCGTTGAACGGCTGAGTGAACTCTTCAAACCGACTTGCAATCAGCCACAAAGCGCATAGACCGGCAATGGCCCAGACGGCAAGAAAACCCTGAGTAAACATCCCGCGAATTCGAAACGCAGTTCTCGTTAAGAATTCGTCCGGCCGCGCTAAAGGAATCGTCATGAACAACGCGCCCATCAGCTTATTGCGACGACGCGTTTTGCTCTGCTTCAGAAACTGCTCGTGCAGTCGACCACCGTTCGCCACTGGAAGAACGAGCAGGTTGAGTTGCTGAAACTGCATGATCAACTGAAAGAACGAATCTCGATCAGAGCGTTGCAGATGATTCTGACGGACCAGAAAATCGAAGTTCTCGTCAAGCTTCTTTGACGGATCCAGTCTTACGAACAGTTGATAGCTGGAAAGCGGCAGCCGGTGAGTTTTGAACGACACAGGATCATGCACGACATAAACCGGCTGCCCCTGATGAACCTGGCGACTGACGTGAAGATCCGAACGCAGGACGAAGGTCAAATCCTTCATCGCATCCGCAGGACTCCGCGTTGAACAGGTTGCAGCAGCCACGGTCATCAGTCCACACTAAATCCAGAAGCTCAAACGACACCAGTCGATGACACGATGAGCCAGAACCCACCAGACCGGCTTCTCAACAGTTGAGATTCTGGCTGAACCTTCCATCCCCGACTTCATCCATTCCGGACGTTCGGCCAGAGGCGCATGAGCGATAAAAACGTTGTTGCCATCAACCACCTGTGCCGTTCCGCCTATGTACTGAATCTCAAACGGCATCGAGTGCGACGAGTAAGAAGCGGCGGCAAACGTTCCAGTCTGCTGAGGCTGCACCAGCGTTCCGATGTCATCAGGCACCTGAATCTCAATACTCCAGCCCCCCACCGGAGCGAACTCCAGAACCATATCGCCGGGAACAAACATCTGACCGATACGCTTTTCCAGATCTGCTCGCACAATGGTTCCATTCTCCGGAGCCACCAGACGAGCACGCTCCAGACGCTCCTGTAGCCCGGCCGCCTGAATCATGAGAACACCGACACGCGCCTTGTGGAGCGAAGCAGAACTGGTGTCGCGGGCTGTGATGCTGCGACGTACTTCGACTTCGGTTGAAGCGATTTCTCGCTCCAGAGTTTGCAGTTGCAGAACAATCTCGGTCGTATCAAATTCTGCCAGCAACTGTCCGGCGCGTACTTCCTGACCGGGCTGAACATAGGCCTTCAGAAGTTTTGCGTTTCCCGGCGCGGTCATCTGAACCATATTCTCGGCAACCACTCGGGCCGTACACATCGGGCGATATGTCAATGAGCCAAACACCAGCCATAAGCCGACAAGGACAACGCCGCCGAGCAGTCCGAGTCGTCCGATCGATCCCGCCGCGAACGATTTCTGCAGCGACTGCTTCGCGGCAAACTTCACTTGCTGCTGAAGTGGGCGAGTTGCCCGATCCAACATTCGCAGGGCATGGCCATACGGCTGCAGTGTCCGCGTGAACGTGGACATTTCATCTTTTGTGAACGGACGAGTACCCGCGCGTCGCAAGCTAACGACGGCCGTCACGCCTTCGCTGTCCGACAGAGGAATTGAGCAGACGCTGGCGGCTCCTGCTTCGGCCGACCATCGTCGATGAATCGGCAGCGGGATCATGTCCATCCCTGCAGGTGCTGGAGATGCGATCAGGCTGCCAAAGTCCAGACATTCTTCCATCGCCTGAGTCATCATCGCGACGCCCGGACTGGAAGTCTTGAAATCACTTAATCCGGAGATCGCCAGTATCTGAATCCGCTGTCCAGAAGTCATTCCGAAGCCAACCTGCTCGGCCCCGCATTGATTCGCCAAAGCGTTGACAATGGAATACGCAAACTCCCGTGGCGAACTGTGCCCGGCGATTTTGCCGAGTGCAGCGGGATTCATTTGAGGAGCGACACCCGGCGACGTGTCTGCGTTTGGTGCGATGGTCGCAGATTGAGAGGTGGTGGCAGCTGGCATCTCAGGAGCGGTCGGTGCGGATGTTGCCCACGAAGAAATCTCGGTCACGTTCGAAGCCGCTGCCGGCCCTCCTGCATCAAGGCCAGTCGCTGGATTCAGGACAGCGGCATGACCAGAGAGTCCGTCGCTGCCCGATTGCTGCGTGAGAACCAGAAGACTGGGGGATGGTCCATGGATTGTGGGCGATTGGTCGACCACCCGCGACACTGCTCTCACTTGCAATGGCGAATCTGAGAACGCGGCATAGCGATTTGCAGCGAGTTCGCCAAGCCGTAGTGCCGCCACGGCTGCCAATGTCTCAAGCTGCGAAACCAGCAGATCGCCCTCTTCCGGACGCCCCATGATCAGAATCGTGATCGCGCCGTCGGGGATTCTGGATTCCTGATCCACGATGGCTGCAGAGGCAACGAAGATTGACTGTCCGTCTCGTTCGTAAGTTTTCGATCGGGCCGATTGATCCGGATCCGTTTGAACCTCGATCGCCAGCGGTCCAAGCCATTTCTCACTGAACTTCTGCGCCAGTTCTTTGGGCATCGACGGGACAGACTGGAGAGTGATCTCGGTCCGTTCCCGGAGTCGAAAGTCTAATCGTGCCGCAGCAGTAGAGAACGTCTGACTGACAAACTTCAGAAGCACCGCGACCACGTCACTTCGCGAGCTGAAGTTACGAAGCTGATTCTTAAGGGCGGTGGTCTGTGCCAGGAATGCAGCCGTCATTTGAGGCGTCGGCTGCGTTCTCAAGGGATTGGATTCCGTGGTCGTTGATTTGGCCATAGTGCTCAGTCAATTCGGAATCTCAGTCACAATCGTCGCCAAGCGACACGCGTTTACGCAGCAGGCGATTCGCCTCAGTCGCAAACCCGGAAACGGGGCCTGCAAAAGAGCAGGTGCTCTCGTCAGGTTCGGACAGATGGGACAGGAACTTGAGCAGAGTTTGCCCCCGCGATGCAAGCACCGGCAAATCCTGCCGATTGTAATTTTGACTGAGACTATGCCTGCGTCTCTAAAGCCGATCTGTCTTTCGCTGACCAACGCCGCTGGGAGTGAGAGGGCTGGTTTTGAACGCTACCATCCTCGAAAACCGCCTCATCCGGCGGATCGCCTGGTGGCTCGTCACGTCTTGATTTGGAGGTGACCGGTGGATCACATTTTCGCCGACGGAGCGGCGAAGCTACGTAGTAGAGCCGCTCCGTCGGCTCGCATTGAACCTCAAATCGTGTTCCTGACAGAACACTAACGGCTGGTCACGTTTTGATTTGGGGGTGACCGGTGGATCCCATTTTCGCCGACGGAGCGGCGAAGCTACGTAGTCGAGCCGCTCTGTCGGCTCGCGTTAAACCCAGAATCTTGTTCCTGACAGAACACTGGTGGCTGGTCAGGTTTTGGTTTGGAGGCTACCGGTGGATCCCTTTTTCGCCGACGGAGCGGCGAAGCTACGTAATCACGGCGTGTTACTTAATCAGCCGGAACGCGTTAGCGTCCGGTTTTCGCCGCTTCAGGCATTGCAGCTTGTCCGTGAGTGTAAATAAACAGAGGAAACAGAGAGGTGTTGATCCTGATGTGAGTCTGGTCTCTGTTCCCTCTGTATTCACATGACTCTCATCAGTCCGCGAGATCACTGTGTCGAAGGCTTCAGCGTCGATTGGGGAGGGCGGTGAGATGACGAGTGCGATTGGCGTGCGAGTAAAATGCAAAGCGGGTGTCCTGGACCGCACTAAACAGAACACGGGGAAGCATTCTGTCTAATACGTTCCCGGACACCCGTCGTTCAAGGAGAAGGCTCGCTGCGGAGAAAGCTCATGGGGATAGAGCAACAGCCTGCGGATTCGCCTTGATTTCTCTTTGCTAGTGCGACATCCATGTCACGATTGCGAACACACCGCACCAGAAGAGGGATGTGGCGATCACGATCGATACCCAGGCCATTGCAACCAAATGACTGGGCTTCGATTCTTCAATAATCTGTTCGGGGGAGAACATTGAGAACTCGTTGTCGGCAGTAATTCGTCTTCGAGACACGGGCAATTCCTGAGGTCGAAAGCGGTAAAGAATCGTGTCAGAAATCAGACCGGTGCCGAAACGTTTCCGGGGGGTTCGGCACTCGGTTCCATCCTCCGGCGAACCGGTCTGGTTTCTGAAACAGCTTTAAAGTCACTGGGGGGTTCAGTTCCTTTCTGTTTTCATAACTGCACGGTGTTAAGAAATGTTGACACGCTGCGCTCGGAAAACTGTCCGCAGCGGAGATCCACCTGTGTTCGCATGGAATTGTTGCTCTTGTGCAACATCAGATGATGCGCAAACGCATCAAACAGGAACGCCCCACGCCTGAATCGCAGATAGTGGGCCAACGTTCGCTCATGCTCACTTGTGCCACCCGAGAACTCCGAAAACGCATGGGCCTTCGCAGAGCGAAAAGCAACGCTTCGGAGAATGACTGGTGTGCCAACACTTAGCTGGACAGCGCCAAGTTTGAGTTTCAGTTTGTCCATCCCGCATGGTGCGGAAACACAAATATCGATTCTCTCAAGCACCGAGTAAACTTGTTGCGGTCGCTGTGATTCATCCGCCGTATCCGTGGTAGAAAATGCGATTCGGTGTTTAACCACTGAGAGCACAGATCTCACAGATAAAATCGCAGGCAGAGCTTCACACCACCCCTGAACATCCGCCTCAACATGGCGTTGTCCAGTCAGGGAACAGCGGGCTTAACCGGCGGGCGATGTCGCAGGATCTCTGCATGAAAATCGCCGAGACTGTGCCAGATTGCGGGTTGTCCCAGATCGACTTCAGCAATCACGACATCTCCCCAGCCTTTGGCTTTCGCGACTGGTCGCCCATCA
The DNA here is from genome assembly GCA_052034165.1 of Planctomycetota bacterium. Taxonomy (GTDB): domain Bacteria; phylum Planctomycetota; class Planctomycetia; order Planctomycetales; family Planctomycetaceae; genus SXXK01. The sequence continues at coordinate 19,597 of JBPOIW010000035.1, forward strand.
CGACCGTAAATGGCAGTGATCATCCAGTTTGAGGCGATGTCAGAATACGTACTGCTGACCACATACACATGATTTTCGCAGGCACGAGCGGAAGCCAGCAGAGGATTGCAGCCCCAGACCGGAAAGGCAATGACCTCCGCGCCGCGGTTACTCAGTTCACGAGCGACTTCGGGATAGAAACCGTCATAGCAAACCATCATCCCGACTTTGCCAAATCGAGTTTCGAAGACAGGGTAATCATCACCTGCTTCGACACCCGCATCAATTTCCGTCCGCGGCAGCGCGACCTTACGATACTTCCCGACGACCTTGCCATCGGGGCCAATCAGTACTGCCACATTGAAGATCCGATGCTGCTCACGCTCTACTAAACCGGCCACGATATATAGATCATGCTGTTTGGCCAAAGTGCCGAAGTAGTCTGTGGATGGTCCGGGAATGGTTTCACCACAATCGGCCATCGAACGTCCAGAATTGAAGTACGTCAGAGTTTCGGGCAGAACAATAAAGTCAGCCTTCTGCTCCGCCGCTTTCGCAATCAACGGAGCGAACTGTTCGCACTTGTCGGCGTTCGACGTGCCTGCTGCCGGTCCGAAGTGAACTGTCGCTAACCGAACTTTGCGAGACTTCGGCGTCTCGATAGCCGCCAGCCGAACTTCTGACCACTCGACGGACGCTTGATCAGGCCAGCGAAACGACAGTTCAATGCGTGCCTGAGTTGCCGAGGGAGGACATCGAAAAACCCCTTCAACAGATGTCCAGCCGCCCTCCTGTTCAGGACCATCGGCCGGATACTCGGGCTCTGACAGTGGCTTCTCGCCTTCTCGGTATGTCGTCGTTGCGGCAAAGTCATGAACAGCCGCACGGCCCTGAGCATCCTTCCAGAAGATCCGTGCAACGGCTGCTTGACGAGGATACTTCACATTGACAACTTTTCGAAGGGCGGAAAACTGATACGTTCGACCACCTTCAACGGCCACCGTTTTTTCCCACCAGCCGTGCAGTCCTTTTCTTTGATCAGAACTTGTCAGCAGACTGCCCGACTGAGCAGGGCCGCCCTTTGGCACGAACTGAAACGCGGGCAATGCATCCTCACGCGGACCGGCATGCGTCCAGCCTTCAGAAGATCCGGAGAGCAATCCGTCTGATGCAATCAAGGAACCTGAGAGAAGCAGGCTGATGAATAACGTTCGAATCACCATCTTCCGAGTCCTTTGTAACAATCAGAATTGTCCACACACACGGCCGAGCGTCCGTGCCTCAAAGTTCGCCAATTGTGCGGAGAGCTCACGCCCGGCCGCTCGCCAGTCGGTTTATGACAACATCTTCTGAGCCCACTCACCAAGTGCCTTCTGAACATCTTTCATCGCCGCGTCACCCGCAGCTCGAGCCGCATTCAGATCCCCGTTAATCAGATCAGACTGACAAAAGAAATAAAACTTAATTTTGGGCTCCGTTCCGGATGGTCTGCCCGCGATCTGAATTCGCACAGGTTGCGATTCATCCGATTTGTAGATCAGCAGATCACCGCGAGGTTGTTCGATCGTCCCAGCATTGTGGCCGGATGGGATCGCGATCCGGCGACCAGTCTTGTAGTCCGCTGCTTCTGTAAATCGAACTGCACCAAACTGAGCTGGAGGAGCATCCCGCAGAGTCTGCATCAGGCCATCAATCTTTGCTTTCCCCGTTGGGCCTTCGCAATAGATGGATTTCTGACCTTCACAGTAATAACCACAGTCGCGATACAGCTGATCGAGCTGATCGAGCAACGTGCGACCTTCAGATTTCAGCTCGCCAGCGAGTTCCAGAATGTACAACGCAGCAACACTCGCGTCTTTGTCACGGCAGAAATCACCGGCCAAAAAACCGATCGATTCTTCAGTGCCGAACACAAAATGTTCGGTCCCATTCTCTTCCATCGTCTGTGCGATGTACTTGAACCCGACCAGCAATTCGCTGAAGCAACGAGCTCCGTGAAAAGCAGCCACAGCTTTTGTGAGTGGCGTCGTGACCAGCGTTTCCACCACATAATCCTGAGGTGAAAATCGTCCGGACGCTTTTCGTTTTCGGAACAGGTAATCGGTGATCAATGCTCCGACCTGATTACCGCTGAGCGATGTGAATCCGCCTGAGCTATTGCGGACCATCACTCCCAGGCGATCCGCATCCGGATCGGATGCCAGAATCAAATCGGTCGCATGGTTAGTCGCCTTCACCCAGTCAATAACCGGGTCGAAAACTTCCAGGTTCTCCGGATTCGGAGCATGCTTCGGCACGTTCGGAAAGTTACCATCCGGCGTCCGATGGGGCTCGAAAACATCAACCGAGGAATACCCGGCCGCCTGAATCACCGCATAGACATTCGTCTCTCCGACCCCATGCAGTGGTGTAAACACGGCCTTGATAGTGCGATTGCCGGATTCCGACAACTTTGCAACTCGGCCTACGTATTCCCGATCAACATCAGCCCCGATGATCTTAATCCGACCATCGGCGACGGCGGCTGCAAAGTCGACCGATGGAATTGTCTCTGCTCGCTCAACTTCGCTCACAATACCTTTGTCATGGGGCGGGATGACCTGGCCGCCGTTGCTCCAGTAAGCTTTGAAGCCATTGTCTGCGGGCGGATTGTGGGACGCCGAGATCATCACCCCGATATTGCAACCTAAATGCCGCACGGAAAACGAGAGGGCTGGCGTCGACCGATAACCGTCGAAAAGAAAGACCTTCAATCCATGCGCTGCGAAGGTGCAGGCAGTGATTCGAGCGAAGTGAGCGGAATTATTGCGAGTATCGTGAGCAATCACAGCAGTTCCACCGGTTGTACACCCCGTGGATCGCAGGTAGACCGCCATTCCATGAGCCGATTCCGCAATCGTCCGATCGTTAATTGTGGCCGGTCCCATTTCGCCCATGGGGCCACGGCGTCCACCTGTGCCGAAGGGAATCGCGGTCCAGAACATTTCATCCAGCTTTGACCATTCACCAGCTCGAATCAGCGATTCCAGGCGTGGTCGATACTGCGCCACACTTTCGCGAGTCAGCCATGACTTCAGATTGGCCGGAGAATCAGCCGTCAGCTTACCTGCTGAGGCGGCATTGTCGATAAGCGTAAACAACTCGGTAGTCATCAATCCCATTTCCTGAATTGGTCCAGTGCGTTTCTGTAGTCGGCCGATTCCCCGAAAACCGCAGTCTATCGTTTACGGCTGCTCATGCCACCACGGGCCCCACTTGTGTCGATACTGGTGACATCCTCACATGGCAGAAAGAACGCCGCAGAGCATTTCCTGTGGTTTGGATGCGGCCTCGCCTGCTGACATCCCTCCCGCCAGAAGATCGACCGCGAATTCTGGGTTCTATTTCCTATCAGACTGTGGACTCGTGCTGTGGCGGTTGCGGAAGTGGCTCGAACCATTCACACTAGTGTTCTGTCAGGAACAAGATTTGGGGTTCAATGCGAGCCGACGGAGCGGCTCGACTACGTCTTTTGGCCGATCCGTCGGCGAAAATGGGATCCACCGGTAACCCCCACATCAAAACTTGACGAGCCACCAGGCGGCAAGGTGGCTTGAGATATGGTAATCCGGGGTATCGTGTCACAGCCTGACCGTTTCAGAAATCCTGAGTGCAGGCACGGTCCACGTGTTGTGATCGCGAAACGCAGTCATTTTCAGAACCCGGAAAGCAGACAGCTCAATACAGCGTTTGCCACGTCCCCTACCGATAACCATTGATTGAAGAATAGTCATGTCAGCGATTGAAACATTTGAATCAGAATTAACAAAGGGTGCTGGCGGCTCGGTGGAGTCCGGCACTTTCACATCGTCACAGGTTCTGGATGCCGTCGAGTCCACCTTGCTGGCCCAGAAGGATTACCATCGACTGTTTGATGCGAAGCTGATGCGAGTTCGTCAGAGTCTGGGGATGCCAGTAACTCAGCCGACGTCTTTGAAAGATATTCCTTCCGAGCATGAAGTTGCCTTTCGTGAAGCTTACACGAATTCGGCTCGCGAGATTGGTCAGTTGTTTCTGAATGACGGTCAGCTCGCCGATGCCTGGGCGTATTTTCGAACCATCAATGAGACGACTCCGGTGCGTGACGCTATTGCGAAGCGAGCGACGGAGATCGGATCAGAACCAGGGCCTCAGCTCGATGAACTGCTCAATCTGGCCTTGTATGAAGGGGCTCATGTTGTTGAAGGTCTGAAGCTGCTGTTGAAGTCACACGGAATCTGCAACACCGTGACCGCGATGGGCCAGTTGATGGCTCAGATGACGCAGGAAGAACGTCGCCTTGCTGCGGCAGTGATGGTACGAACAATCTATTCCGATCTGCAGCATAATGTTCGCCGCGATGTGGAGCGACGTCAGCCCACATTGAAGCCGGGACTGAGTCTGGGTGAGCTGATTCGGGGACGCGAATTTCTGTTCGCCGAAGGAGCTTACCATGTTGACGTGTCACATCTGCATTCAATTGTCAGCTTTGCTCGCCACTTGTTGCCCGGTGACCCGGAACTGAAGCTGGCCATCGAGCTCAGCCAGTATGGTGCTCAACTGGCCGAACAACTGCGGTATCCCGGTGATGTTCCGTTCGATGATTACTATGCGGCCAATGAGTACTTCCTGAAGGCCGTCGCCGGGATGGGTGTTGATGAGTCGATGCAGTACTTCATCGACCGGCTGAATCAGGAGCCCGACGCGGCCGACAAACGCATGATCGCTTTTGTTCTCGTGGATCTTGGGCAACGAGTGGATCGAGTCAACATGGCTTTGGATGCGGCCGCCCCCCATGTGAGTCGACTTGAAGACCCAGCGGGCTTCTCATTCACGTCATACTGCGTGAGTGCCAAACGCCTTGATACTCTGCAGGCAGCGGCTCGTGAGAACGATGATGTGCTGGCAATGGCGACCGCGTTGCTGATGAAGGCGAAAGGTTAGAGGGGCGGGTGTTCGGTTTTCGGTGTTTAACAACGACTGCAAAAAAAGCTCGCCAGGTTTTGGGGGCCATGGCGAGCTTTTGACAGCGAAGATTGACAGCGAAGATTGACAGCGAAGATTGAACCCTATTGTTATTTCTGCGTGGAAATGCAGTACAGGTGTTTGCTGGAGCGGATAAAGATCTGGCCGTCGCTGATAGCGGGAGTGGCACTGAAGTCTTCAGCGTCAGCGGTCAGACGATTGGTCGCCAGCTTTTCGAAGGTATCGCTGGCCTTCAGTACATGGATCTCGCCGGCTCGCGTCACGTAAAAGATCTTGCCGTCGCCGATCACGGGTGAGGAATAGTCCGAGCCGCGACCGCCCCCGAATCCGCCTCGCCCACGTCCACCACCACCAAAACCGCCCCCCGGAGGCTGCCCAGGTGCGCCTTGACCTGGTGCGCCTTGACCGGGTCCGCCTCCAGCAGGAGGATCTCCACCGGGCCGACCGGCACCAGGTTCTCCCGGACCGCCAGCAGCACCGCCCTGCAATCGAGCCTGAAAGATCTCTTTTCCATCCGCCGCATTCAGGCATTTGGCCGTTCCACCTGAAATCAGATACATGCGTCCTTCGTAGATGAGCGGCGTCGCAAAACGATTGCTGTCTTTCCCGGACCAGACAACATTGGACGCAGTCACGTCGCCCTTACCACCCGCCTTTACAGCGATCGAACCGCCGCCTCGACCTTCTACCGCGTAGATCATGCCGTCCGAGACAACAACGCTGGAATTGAATTGATCCGTGGCCATTGCGGTGCAGTACCACTTAAGTTTACCGGTGGCAGGATTGATCGCCCAGATTTCATTCGGAGCACCAATCACCACATCCGTGCGAGTCTCATCAATCTTCGACAGTGCCGGAGTTCCCCAGACATTTCCAAGTCCATCGCTTTCAGACTTCCAAAGCTCTTTGCCTGAAATCTTATCGAGCCCGACGACAGCGCGCGTCTCCGGCCCGGCTGGAACGATCAACACATCATTGACCACGATCGGGCTCGAAGATGATCCCCAGGCCCGGTCATCCGATTGAGTTCCCACGCTGGAATGCCACAGTTCTTTTCCATCCAGATCGTAGGCGTAAACGCCGGACTTGCCGAAGAACACATAGACGTTCTTGCCGTCGGAGACCGGAGTGTGTGACGCGTAACCATGCTCCGGCACTCCCGCGCCGGTATATTCATCTTCCGGCAGAACTGCATCGACAGTCTTCTCCCAAAGAGTTTTCCCGGTGGCTCGTTCGAAGCACACGAGGTGTCGCTTCAGAGCTTTCATATCGCCGGGATTCTGGCGATCAATTCCATAACCCGAGTAGCATGAGACGAAGACCTTGTCACCAACAACAATCGGACAGGAGACTCCCGCACCAGGAAGAGCGACTTTCCACTGCAGATTTTCTTTGTCGCTGAAAGTTGTCGGCAGCGGATCGGCATCGGGGCTGATCCCGGTGCCGTTGGGACCTCGAAAACGTGCCCAGTCCGACGCGTTGACGGTGGCTAAAGAGGCCACACAGAGTGTTCCGGCGATCAATCGCGTCCACGCACCAGATTTGACTCGAGGAATAAACATCAGTGCTCCAGAATAATAAAGAAATGAGACAGGAATGAATCGAATACCGTGACGTCTGAACTCAGCCGACCTGATCACGCTGATAGATCACGCGGCGAACTGAAGAAGCCCGGCCTTCATCGGAAGCCGTGGATCCCATGTTCGCCGACGGAGCGGCGAAGCTACGTAGTCGAGCCGCTCCGTCGGCCCGCGTTGAAACCCAATCTTGTTCCTGACAGAACACGCGTGGCTCGTCAAGTTTTGATTTGGGGGTTACTGGTGGATCCCATGGTCGCCGACGGCGCGGCGACGCTACGTAGTCGAGCCGCTCCGTCGGCCCGCTTTGAAACCCAATCTTGTGCCTGTCAGAACACGCGTGGCTCGTCACGTTTTGATTTGGGGGTTTCTGGTGGATCCCATGTTCGCCGACGGTGCGGCGACGCTACGTAGTCGAGCC
>JBPOIW010000162.1:0-11704 GCA_052034165.1 Planctomycetota bacterium
ACGAACTTGAACACATCCTGTCTATTCGCGCCGAGATACCTTGTTCGCGAGCCTCTCGGAAGGGCTTCTCATTCCTTCGGAGTTTCCCACTTATGGTCGCAGCGGAACTGAAAGTTGTCGGCGGTAAACACGCCGGCCAGGTCATTCCCCTGAATCGACGCAAGTTTCTGATTGGTCGAGAGCAAGATTGCCAGCTCCGCCCAAACAGTGACATGGTCAGCCGTCACCATTGCGTTTTCAGTGTTGATGATTTCTCTGTGCGCCTAAGAGATTTGGGCAGCACCAATGGAACGTTGGTGAATGGAGAAAGGATCCGAAAAGAAACGGTTCTTTCTTCTGGCGACCGAATCCTGATCGGGAATCTCGATTTTGAACTGGTGATTCGTCAAGGCGTTAGCCTGCCGGATTCGGACAGTAAGTCGATGCCACCAATCCCATTGACGAACGAAGATACGCAGGTTAATTCTCGCACGGTTTTGGAGATGCCGACGACTCCAATTGCGACCTTGGAACCGGTGACTTCAAAGGCTCCGGAGACAACTCAGGTCGTGCCAATACAAAGCATCTCCGAGCCGGCTCCCGCAGCGAGCGCTGCTCCTGCCACGGTCAGCACTGCTGAAACAATGGTGATGCCTCAGGGGCAAATGGTGCCCGGGCAGTATCCGTATCAGCCGATGATGAATCCCATGATGCAACCGATGATGCAGCCTATGGGATACCCGGGCGGAATGTATGGTGGCATGCCATATCAGCAAATGATGCCCGGATACGGTCAAATGTATCCTCAGATGATGCCGCAGATGGGCTACCCAATGCAGGGCCAGCCAATGGCACCAGCACCCGCGGCTCCTGCGACAGCCCCTGCTGCAAGCATTGAAGTTGCATTGCCAGATCCATCTCTCACAGGCGCTAAAGAGAACGAAGCTCCGAAAGGCAGTTCCGGAGCATCGACATCCGACGCGGCGAAGCCAACCGGGGCTGCCGATGCCATCATCAAACAGTATATGGGTCGTCGCCCAGGCAACAGTTGATGGATTGGACAACTTGGACATCAGACGGGCTTGCGGATATCCTCAAGCCCGTCTTCGTTTGTAGAGCACACCACCTAGCAGCAATCCAGATCTCGGGAGAACACGAGTCATGGCTGAACCTAATGATCTGCAGAGAAAGTACAAAGAATTCCTCGACCTGATGCCACTGACTCTGGCATTGGCGGGGTTACCCGCCAGCGACCATGGCAAGTACTTTACTGCTGAACAGATCGAATCCAGATTATTTACGCTTCGACACGCGTGGAAGGCTGCGCGCCAAATTACGCGTGAATGCATCCAGCCAAGCAACTCGCAGAACTCCTCCGGCGAATCCTGACCTGCGAATGCTTCGGCAACCTACCCACACCTGGATGCTGTCGCACGATCTCGGACGTCTGGATTGTCATGCTTCCAAGCGGCCGCGCTCGCAGCACTGGAGCGTTGAATTGATGGTCAACATAGTTCGTGGTCTGATGAAGATGCGTATCTAAGCGACAGCAGTTCTGACAAGAGTTTGACGTTCCAATATCCTGCATGTTGCCGGTCATGGCTGGGAAGCTGCAAAGTTGTCGTTCGGGGAGAAGCGATCCAGGAGGATATTATTCGAGATCGCCTGCTACGGACCCTGAAGGGCGTCGCACACAGTGTGATTCGTGGCTTGCAGCGAATGGCGTCGGTTCAGAAATCGTCGAAAAAGTAGCGTGCCAACGTGGCGATGGAGTGCGATTATTTCACGGCCCGCGCGGATCGGGTGCAGGATGAAGAATATCTGGCAGCCGGTCTTCCGCTCGCGAAGGGTGACAGCCAACAACAGTACCCGTCACCACTCTCCCCACGACTGGGACACCGCAAGTGCGGTTACACGTCTCAGGAATACGTTTCCAAAAACCACGCTCCAAGTGCCGTTGCAGCCTTCTTGATGATGCTCGGGGCCTGAAAGGAAACTGCCTCCAGCTCTTCTCACCCGGAAACTTTCCTGAACTGTAACACGTTCCTGAGACTGGGCTTAGGACCACTGTCAGAAGTGCGACAAAATAAAAGCAGGATTCGTCGGAATTTTTGTGTCGATATCGTATAGACTTGATTTAATCAATCTGTGAAATGCCGCTGATTCGATCAGTGTTATCGCGATCGGAAGACAATTCTTCCACTGCTCGGTCGCGTTAGAACTTCGGAACACTCACTCCTTCGAGAAGAGCGTTCCTGCTGAACTCACACCGCAGAAAACCGAGTTCATCAAAGGCCTATCTAACACGCCTTGGATTTCGAAGGTCCCTCAACGCCAGATCAGATCCGTTCAGTAACCGGCAGCTCATTTCATGTTGCGTGGCTGAGTTTCTCGATTTCACGTGACGCAAGCCGAGTGCTGTTTCTATCGCACCGCAATGCATGCCCTTTGCAGAGGGCAATTTCAATTTTCGATCGATCTGTAACTGTTTCAGCCTCTCTATTCACGGCAATCAGTTTCCATGCAGATCCGTCACCAGGTTCCGTGGCTAATGCCACTCAATTGCCCCGCACTGGGGTTGGATGATTTGAATGACAACAATTTTTGTCGGTAATTTGTCGTTTCAGGCGACTGAAAGCGAAATTCAGCGAATGTTCGCAAGATACGGCCGAGTCTCCTCCGTCAGGATGGCGACCGATCGAGGCACTGGTTCTCCGCGGGGATTTGCCTTTGTGCAGATGCCCGGAATGGACGACGCGGAAGAAGCAATTGCTCGCCTCAATGGCCAATCACTCTGCGGACGATCGATTACTGTGAACGAGGCCCACGCGAAAAGTGATGCCGGTCCCGCAAGGCCAGTCCCGGGGCGCCGCTCGGCGTTGCTCGATTCACTATAGTTCTTTACTACTTCACGCAGAAGCCCTCGAATTTACAGACGCAGTGCCTTCGTAAGGAATGCACTCGTGGCCAGAGTCACCGCATCCGCTTTCTTGCGCCTGAAACGAACTTTCTGCAGGCAGCTGTACGGAATTGCCATTCGAACCACGATGGAAAACTGCCGGTTGAGTTTCGTACGGTCAAGAACGATTGGGCGACGCAATATTTACTCCCCCAAGGCAATCCTTCCTGCTTGTCGTGAATGACACTGCAGAAGAAACCTGCTGAGATCAGTCCTCATGCTGTCAGGACAGCCGATGGGAATTGCCTGCAATTTATCCGCCCGGTCTAAGCCGATTTGGCGAACAGGCTGGCCAACCATTTCCGTCGGGTAGCTGGCGAAGCCCACAGAGACTCTCATTCGATAAAAAACAATCATCGGATCTCCAGATGCTTTGCCACGACCGACCATGTCGAAACCTGACGAGCAGGAGATCATGATCAGTCAGCGCGGGGCCATGCGATTCACGGCCCGCACAGCATCTATGACGTGCCCGGGCGCGCCAAAGCCAATGATCGCCGAGTGAATGGCTGGGTGGGACAGTGCGAACTCTATCGATTGCCGCATTAGACTCGCCCCGCCAAAAACACCTGCTTCATTCAAATCATGTTCAAGGGCGGCCGCACGGTCCAGATCTCTCCGATACAAATCCAACGGGAAATAGAGCGTTTTCAGAGTGTGATCGCCCGGCGGTTGCCGCAGCAAAGCACCACCCGCGAACACTCGAATTGCAAAACATCCCATGCCAGCCAAACGACAGTCTTCCAGAATATTCCCGTAGTTTTGCTCAACGAAATCGTTAGAAACCTGGCTACCAGCACTTGGATTGAGCAAATTATACGGCACTTGGATCGTATCAAACTCCTTGGTGTTCACGATGAACCGCAACTGTTCTGCCGCTCCTGTTCCCGTTAGTCCAAGAAAGTCGGCCTGCCCCTCGGCTTGAACGGACTTCAAGGCATTGAGGACGCCGCCAGAATCAAGCACATCGGCAATACCGAGAGAGCTCGGCTGATCGTCTCGGCTCGCCGTTATTCCATTATGCAGTTGCAGCAGGCGGACTTTCGGAAGCTGAAGTCTTCGCAGACTGGCCTCCACGCTGAACCGAACTTGATCTGCCAAAGACAGGGGTGAGTTGAAGTCGATTCTCACCTTGGTCGCCACATGGAACTCACGAGAGACTTCGGTCGGCAACTCTGCAAGAACTCGACCAATGCTTTTCTCAGATGAACCATTGCCGTAACCGGCCGCCGTATCAATCCAATTGATGCCCATTTCGTGAATTGTCTTGAGCGTACCAGCCTGAGCTTCAAGATCGTTACCGGTCATCAGGCCGGACACGGGACCTGCGCCAAACGCCAGACAGGAGACTTGCAGGCCGGTCCTGCCCAGCATTCGCCGAGGAACGAACAACGAGTGGTCAAATTCCTCAGTTGCACTCGACATAGAACGTCTCCGCGACGGGATTCAGGAACCAGACAAGCGAAAGTCCGAAACCACTCTTGTCGAAGAACCGGCCATACAAAGGGGCTTCAATGCTTGACAGTCTTTCCAAATGCCAGTAATTTCCCGGTAGAACCTTGGAAAATAGCGTGACAGTGGGCACTTTTCCGGCTGGCATGCGGCTTTTTCGGGTAAGTTTGCTGTTTGTAAGATCCTGAACCGCCTTCAAGGAACCTGAAATGGACAAGATGTAGGTCTTAATCCATTTCCCCGTTTTCCACAGAGCCTCGCAACGTGACTTGTTCACTGAGCGTGGTTTATTGGGCAACGGAAAGGTGTTCGGCAGAGTTTTCTGTCGACTTTGAAAAGTGGGACATTGCTCCCGCTTTTTTTTTACCCCGCACAGCACAACCAGACACCCAGTCATGAACGGCACGGAAATCCTTAGAATTGTCGATGCGATCCACCGCGACAAGGCGATTGACGCCGAAATCGTGTTTGAAGGGATTGAGCAGGCAATCTTGTCAGCAGCTCGGAAGCACTTCTCAGAGGAAGAGCAGCTTGAAGTTCGCATCGATCGAGAGTCTGGTGAACCAGCCTTGATTTGCGACGGGAGAATGCTTGATCCTGAGTTGCTCGGAGACCTTCTGGGCCGTATTTCAGCTCAGACCGCCAAGCAGGTGATGATTCAAAAGATTCGCGAAGCAGAACGAGACACACTTTACGAAGAGTATCTTGAACTCCGCAGTCAGTTGATTTCCGGACAGGTGACTCGCGTCGACCGCGGCACGGTCATCGTTAGTCTTGGCAAGGTGGAAGCAATTCTTCCCCGCAGTGAACAGATCCGAAAAGAAAACTATCGGACCGGTGATCGAGTTCGAGCGATCGTTCTCGACGTTCGAAAAGCAGGCTCTCGCGTACGAGTAATCTTGTCTCGTACGCACGCCGACTTTGTGCGTCGGCTTTTTGAGGTCGAAATTCCAGAAGTGAATGACCGCGTTATTGAAGTCCGCTCGATCGCTCGAGAAGCGGGAAATCGGTCAAAGGTTGCCGTTAGTTGCGGCGACGCTTCAATTGATTGCGTGGGTGCCTGTGTAGGTGTTCGTGGCGCCCGAATTCGCGGAATCGTAGAGGAGTTGGCTGGAGAACGTATTGATATCGTTCGCTGGAACGATTCGCTTTCCATTCTTGTCCCGAATGCTTTGCAGCCGGCCGAAGTGGAAGACGTGATCCTTTGTCCAATGCTTGGCAAAGTGATCGTTTTGGTGCGAGAGGATCAGTTGTCGCTGGCCATCGGAAAATTTGGCCAGAACGTCAGGCTCGCGTCCAAGCTGGTTGGCTGGGACATCAACGTAATGACTCAGGATCTTTTGGATCAGCAACTGGATAAATCGATTGAAGCGTTTTGCGTGATTCCGGAAGTGACGGCGGAACTTGCGGAGAACCTGGTTTCTCAGGGGTTCTTCACTTTTGATGATCTGTCGGTGATCGAGCCCGATCAATTGGCAGAAATTGGCGGACTTTCCGATGAAGACTGCGACAAGATCGTGGAATACGCCGACAGGGAGAGTCAGCGGCTTGAGGCTGAGGAGAAAATTGCTGCGGAATTAAAGAAGCAGTCAGCCGCCTTTGGAGAAGCTCCCAAGCCAAAGGTAGCGCCTCCGGTTGCGGAGACGGCATTGCAGGAGCCAGAAACGGTGCCGCCAGAAGCGGCTGTTGATTCTTCGCCTGCGGTGGAAGAATAATGATGGAATAACGACTGCGGTCGCAACTACGGAGCGACCATTTTTTGCCTTGATCTTCGCAACGCCGGGGCGGATGTCAAAAAACAGAGGAGTCACGGTCTTCAGTAACTGAACTTGTTTATCGTCAATATCGTGTATCTTCGTTTTTTGGCTGTGATCGGCATTCGCCGGAAACTGGTCGAAGCTGGGTGGTCAGTAGGTGACTATCAGGAAGCTGCAAATGAGTCTTCTCAATTTGTTTCGACCAGTCGTTGTTTGAGGTTCTGTGCCGCTGGTATGCCAGATTGTTTCTGGAAACATACAATGTCGGCCTAAGGGGTTATGTTTTGAAGATTAGAATCTTTGCCCTTGCCAGAGACCTGGGCCTCGACAGCAAGGTGTTGATAGACCTTTGTGAAGAAGCCGGCGTCAAGTTGCGCAATGCTCTCGCGACCATCAGCGAAGAGGAACGAGATCAGGTTGTCGCTTACGTCCGCAAAAAGGGGACTGTCGTCACACCTCAGGCTCCGATTCCTGATGCAACGCCAGTTCGTGAGCAGACCACTCACGGTGGTCGAGTACGAGTGATCGGGACCGGAAGCGTTCGAACTCAGTCCGGAAGGTCTCAGCAAGAAGAGCATCCAGAGGAATCACAGCAGCCGGAAGAAGTAGTCGCTCCGCCAGCAGAGGCGCCGGTTCTTCAGCCTCAGTTGATCGTCGAGACTGCTGCGGTAAATGAGATCGTTGAAACAGTCGTTCCGGTCGTCGAAACTGCTGACGTCGCAGAGACGGTAATAGCGGAAACTCCGGCTGAAGTAGAACCTGCTTCGACATCCACTCCAACCTCAACGGACACGGTCACTCCAATCACAGCTACCATCGCGCCTCCTGCCCCGACACCAATTACAGCACCTGACAATACTGCTTCGGATGCAATGCGTCGTCCTCGGATGCAACAGGTCCGGGAAATGCGGCCAATCGGTTCTGTGAAAGAGCCGGCCCCTTCGTCGAATACGCCTGCAAAGCCATCTGGGCCGATTAAAGTCGGAAAAGATCGGCAGCCGGCTCGGCAACTGGTAGCGTCAGCACCAATTATCGCTCCTCCGCAGGTTAAGAAAGTCAAACCGAAGGAAGAGAAAGCTCAAAAGCCCGACATGTCGTTTAAAGGCATTGTCGACAGCAGCAGTCCGCTTTCTGAGCAATTGAAGGCGTTGCGGAAAGCTCGAGAAGAACACGAGGGCGGTGGTCCAGCACCAGCCGCAAAGCCGCGGGGCCAGGCAAACCGTGGTTCTCTGTTGAAGGAACTGCGAGAAACTCGAGAAGCAGAGCGACAAGCCAAGAAGCTGAAGCGAAAGAAGAAGACTGGTGGTGTGGAACTTCGCACTACAGCCTCGATTTCTTTTCCAATTACTGTTCGCGCACTGTCCGAAGCCATTGGTCGACCGGCGAAATCAATTCTTGGTATTCTCTTCAAACAAGGTCGGATGGTCACCATCAACGACGAGCTGGGTGAAGAAGAGTCGATGGAAGTCGCCATGGAGCTGGGCGTTGATCTGTCGTTCAAGCGAAGTCGAGACATTGAGGCTGAACTCCTCGCATCACTTGACCACGAAGATCCGCCTGAGCTGATGCGTCAACGACCACCGATCGTGACGATTCTTGGTCACGTTGACCACGGTAAAACAACGATGGTGGACCGAATTCGGTCGGCCAATGTGGCTGCTGGAGAAGCCGGTGGCATCACTCAGCATATTGCGGCCTATCAGGTGAATTATCAGGATCACCTTTTGACGTTCGTTGATACACCGGGTCACGCTGCGTTTGGTGAAATGCGATCACGCGGTGCCAATGTGACGGACATCGTGGTACTCGTGGTTGCTGCGGACGATGGTGTCATGCCGCAAACTGTGGAATGCATCAGCCATGCAAAGAATGCTGGCGTGCCAATCGTGATCGCTCTGAACAAAGTCGACCTTCCGGGGATTGATGAGCAGCGCATTCTGCAGCAATTGGCCCAACACGAACTCCTCCCGGCCGAATGGGGAGGTGAGTATGAAGTTGTCAGAACCTCTGGTGCGACGGGCAAGGGGATCGACAAGCTGCTTGAGACACTGTTGCTGACTGCAGAACTTCACGAAATACAGGCCAATCCCGATCGCGAAGGACTTGGCGTATGCCTGGAAGCATTCCGTGATGAAGGTCGCGGTGCAATTGCGTGGTTGATCGTTGAAAAGGGAACGCTGCGAGTCGGCGATGTCGTACTCTGCGGTTCAACCTACGGTCGAATTCGTGCCATGTACAATGATCGTGATGAGGCAATCACCGAAGCCGGACCTTCGATGCCTGTGAAGGTATCGGGATTGTCAGAGGTCCCTGGGGCCGGTGATCACTTCTTCGTGATGAAAGATATCGAAGAAGCTCGCGAGACCGCTGAGAGCCGTCTGCACGAAGGTCGAACAGAATCCCTGTCGTCCCGCGTCTCTCCACGAACTTTGGAAGACATTCTGGGCTCTCCAAGAGATGGCCAGGGCGTTCAGGAACTACCATTGATCCTGAAGGCCGACACGCCGGGATCGATCGAAGCTCTTCGCAGCGAAATTGGGAAATTCGAGCATCCGGAAGTCAAAGTTCAGATTATTCACTCCGGTGTCGGTGGTGTGAACGAAAGCGACGTTTCTCTCGCCAGTGCAGCGGGTGCAATCATTGTTGCGTTCCACGTTATCGCAGAAGACCGAGCTCAGGCTCAGGCCGATCGCCAGGGTGTTGAGATACGTCGCTACAACATTATCTACGAAGTCACGGAGCATATTAAGCTTGCATTGCAGGGGCTTCTCCGCCCGGAACGGGTGGAAGTTTCCACAGGTCGAGCTATTGTTCTGCGGACATTCGCAATCAGTCGTTTTGGAACGATTGCTGGTTGTCGAGTGCTTAACGGAACCATTTCACGAGACAGCCGAGTCCATCTGATTCGTGATCAGAAGGTCATGAATGATTATCGCCTCGGTTCACTGAAACGTGAAAAAGATGATGCCAAGGAAGTTCGCGAGGGCATGGAGTGCGGGATCAGGCTTGAAGGGTTTAATGACGTGAAGGAAGGTGACCTGCTCGAAGCATACCGAATCGACGAGATCAAGCGGACGCTGTAACTTTTTGTGCCTGCGGAGACTGTCAGGTCTCAACTGGCGCGGGACGAGTTGAGCATTGAACTCAACGAACCGCTGGCGGTTTTGCGTGTCTTTGTCAGCTCCCTCTTCTGGAAAGCTTTCGTCTATGTCGTCAACCCGCCGTACAGCCCGAGTCGCCTCAATGATTCGTGAGGTGGTGAGCAGTGCCATTCTGTTCGAACTTCGCGACCCTCGCATCAAAAATGTCACAGTTCTTGGGGCGGATGTAAGTCCCGATCTGCGACACGCCAGTGTGCGAATCTCGGTCATGGGAGATGAGAAAACTGCGGCACTGACAATGCATGGGCTAACCTCCGCTAAAGGTTATCTCCAGTCGAAAGTCGCAGAGTACATCAAGAGTCGATATACTCCGGAACTTCGTTTTATCATTGATGACGGCATCAAGAGATCTGTGGAAACGGCGACCCTGTTGAGAGAACTCCTCCCGGATGACTCGGATTCAAACGAGGAAGCAGAGATGGTTCAGCCGGGTTTCGACCTGAATGACGACGATGATTCCTAAACGCGATGGACTTCGCCGACGCCGATCACAGGTGGTTAATTAACGTTGAAAACAATTTAGTTGGGGCAAAGATTCTTTGTCCCCCTTAAATGCATACTTGCATATATTGGCAATCAGTTGAATCAGGATCAGCAGGGAATAACAATGGGAACGGCCAAAGCCACAAAGGCAGCCGACAAATCTCAGATCTGTCGAAAGCTCGTGACAGCTTTGCAGAAGCTCTACGGAAAGTCCGTGCCTAAGATTGAGCTGTCTGTCGTTGAAACCATGTTGTTTGCTGCGTGCCTTGAAGATAATCCGTGGGCAGCGGCGGAGGCGGGGCTGAAGAAGGTTCTGACTTCGTATTTTGATTTAAACGAAGTCCGAGTCAGTTCAGTATCGGAGCTGGAACAGTCACTTTCTCCACTAAAGGATGCCGACTGGAAAGGACTCCGAATACGCTCTATTCTTCGGTTTGTCTTCGAGACCACTTACTCATATGACTATGAAAAGCTCCGAAGACAGACGCTGGAACAAGCTGTCAAGACTCTCAAGAAGGTGAATGACATCACCCCGTTTATTCGGGATTTCATCCTGCATGAGATACTCGGAAGTCACATCATTTGCCTCGATACCTCAATGCTGACAGCTGCCCGCTGGCTTGGACTGGTGCCGGAGAAGGCCGACCTGCATGACGCGTCAGAGTTCCTCAAAGGCGGTATCAAGAAGTCAGAGGTTTCGGAGTTCTGCCATTTGTTGCGATGCCTCGCAACTGACCCCAAATTCGCGCCCCGTTTCCTGGATCCGCCCGACACCGAATTGTCGATGGACGATGTGATGGATCGGTTCGTCGAATTGCAGTCTCCTCCGAAGAAGAAGCCCACAAAGCCGATTCCTCCGCCAGAGCCGCCGAAGACTGAGAAAACGGCTCCGCCTAAAAAGCCTGCCGGATCGCATGTACCGGAAAAGACCTCTCCGGCAAAAGCAGTCACTCATGCAGTCCCGGCAAAACCTTCCGCTGCTGTTCCGCCCGGACCAGCAAAAACTCAATCGTTGAAACCTGCGGTTAAACAAACAACACCGCCGGCCAAGGTTCCAGCAAAAAAAACGCCTGCCTCAAATCCGGCACCAGCCAAGCCAGCCACGTCGAAAACTGTGGCCAAGCAGACTGGAAAAACGGTCTCAGGAACGTCGGCGAAGGCACCGTCTGCCAAGCCTGCGGCGGGCAAATCAACCGGCACCAGAAAGCCAGCGGCCGTTTCAGGCAAGCCGACCCCCAAGAAACCCCGGAAGTAGCGTTTCCAAGTCTCAGCAAGAACCGAACTCGACAGACTCTGCCTGCATACCAATAATGCACTGATTGCAGGGGTCTTTGTTGTAGTTGCCAAACCTTACTTCGCTGAGTCTGATCATGAAGCCTTTCCAGTTTCCGTCGTCAGTGATTTCTCGCATCGCCAGAGCACGGCAGTTCGATCCTCTGATTGTCGTTCTGCTGACAGCGATTTTTTGCGGGATCTCAGCACAATCGCACGCCGCGGATGAACCCAAAGCTTCCACCGACGAATCTAAGGCAGCGACTGACGAGCCCACAATTTCTACTGAAAAGAAACCGGCCGTTGAGGGACTTGCGGAACCTGACGAGAAGCCGCTGGAAGTCAAAGACGAGAGCGACTCAATCGATCCGACTAATAAGGACGCTCTGGCATGGTATATGTCGGGCCAAAAGTCACTAAAACGGGGCGACCTGGAAGCCGCGTCCGAAGCGTTCGAGAAAGCCGCTGCAGCTGACCCAAAATCCGCCGTCCCTGTACGAGCCCTTGCAATGGTCTTGTTCCGAATGGGCAAGGCCGAAGAGGGAAACTCAACAGCGGAAAAGGCCATGCGGCTCGATCCCGATGACTACCAAACTCGCCTCGAGATGGCCGTTCTTCGAGGGAGTGCTCGCCAGTTTGAT
>JBPOIW010000285.1:0-14103 GCA_052034165.1 Planctomycetota bacterium
TCAGGACTTTGGGGCTCATGGGACGTACTGAACGACAACGAGAGATCGCTCGCCGCAGGAAGCGCAAGACAGGTTTGGCCAAGGTGCGAGCACGCTACGCCGCGTCAAAGAACGAAGGCGAAAAGGCGGAATTGCTTGCGAAAGCTCGCCGCATGAGCCCATTCATCGAACTCGAATAATCTCATTCCATCGTTACGTAGCCGACGTGTTTCACATGTCGCCGTAGCCATGAGACAGATGACCAGCAGCGTCGGACGTTCACCGTTCGACGCTTTTTTTGCGCGCTGCCTTTGTTGTGTTAAGTTGGCCCCTGAACTCCGCGCATAAAAAAAGCCCGTGACGAATCACGGGCTAGAAGTTCTATGTGTTGAGTCGATCTTTGATGCGTCCCCTCGCGGCGTGTCGCCTGCTTCCCGGCAGGATCGGGACTTCTTCGATGTGTAGAAGAATTGAGAGAAGATCGTTTCAAAACACAGGACAAAGTTTTGATCGGCTCAATGAATTCGTAACTTCCGCTGCGTTGCGTCGAACCTGAATCTTTCATGTATCGATCACACGCCTACATGAATTTGTTCGGCGTATTCGGGGATATGCGGTCTGTAATGTGTCGCTCTTTGCCGAATCAGGGCTCAACAATCGCTGCAGATCATTCTGAAGGAACGACCAGCAGGACTCCCACGAATAAATCGTAGGCAGCGTGACATCCGACCGTGATCCCAAACCCTCGCAAGAGAAACACCGTCGCAAAAAAGAGTCCCGCAGCCGCTCGGAACGAGAACGCGAAAAGATTGAATGCATCTGCTGAAGGGCCGATATGGTGGGCCAATGCAAACAGGAAACTGGTGGATACTGCTGCCATGACAGCGGCCCATTTCGGAGGAAACTCGAACATCCGAAACGCCAGAAAAGCAGCAGGCACCAGCAGTAGCCGGAACATGACCTCTTCGTAAACCCCCGCGCCGATAAAGGAAACGGCCTGGCCAATGGAGCCGCCAACGGCATGCGAAAGTAACGCGTCGGCATGAGGGGCCGCGTTGATCTGACGAAACAGAAGATCGTGAAACTGCCCAACGGCGATCAGCACGATCGCCAGCAGTATGCTTTCCGCCAGCATTCCGAACTGAGTTTCCAGGCGAACACGCCACGGATGTCTGCGAGCCAGATGCCAGCCCAGCAGCATGCCAATCACGATCAAGGGCAGCAAAATTTGGCCGACGCCCGCTCGCGTCAGTAGAGATCGCATCCAGAAGTCCGCGCCGTTTCGAACGGCATCCGGCTGATCCTGGCCAATCGCGATAACTCCCAGCTCATAGACAGCGATCCACGGCAACAGGAACAGCAGACTGGACAGCGGCGTTCTCGCTTCGCTCCAGTAATCGTTCGCAGGATTGTCGGCGGGTTCCTTATCCACGAGAGTTTTGTTTCCCGATTCAAGTCAGACGCGCGTTCAAAGTTACCCAACACCCTTGAGGCTTGTATCGGTTGCATCGGGCAGTCGAACCGATTTTCGATGTCCTTGACGATCACTCCGCTTACTTTACCTTGTCGATAATCGGCAAAGATCGCCGATCGTGTTCAGGAAAATCATTCTTCCGAGAAGACTCGAAAGCGTGAGCTCGCCCCAGCCGAAGCCGTCGACTGAAGAAAGCGAGGACGGCGAATCGCCTTCGAAGGCTGCTCGACGTTCAGAGAGGAATCGACGCTGGAGTTCTTCAGGGATTCCTCGGAGGTTTCGCCGTCATGCAGGCGAAGCTTGTGGAACAGCACGAGCTTTTCATCTCCGTCGTCATCGCACATTTCTGCTGCTGAATCCGCCGGCCCTGTCAGGCCCAGCGCT
This sequence comes from Planctomycetota bacterium, assembly GCA_052034165.1. Taxonomy (GTDB): domain Bacteria; phylum Planctomycetota; class Planctomycetia; order Planctomycetales; family Planctomycetaceae; genus SXXK01. Next base: position 1,838 of record JBPOIW010000285.1, read on the forward strand.
GAGCAGAGTGATCGAGCCATGGCCCGAGACGCCTCATCGCGATGCAACGATGACGGCCATGACTCCGCCAGAGCGGAGTAGTATTCACGGATTGCCGGGGGAACGAGATTCTCTGCCGCTGTTGGTGCATGTTCGTCAATGTGATCGGAAAAATCTGTCGCCACATTGATCAACCTCACGCTGTCGTCACCTAAACCACGTGCGACCGAAGATTCTTCCAGCACGCCGGAGATCTGAAGAACGGCTTTCAGATCCGCATCCGGAAGAGTTTCTGTCGTTCCGGAAGTCGAGTGCGATTGTTTACGGAAGCAGGACAAAAACGTGGCGGCTACCAACTCCGCACCTCGGACGTCCGGCAGAATCGACATGCCCGTGAAGACACATAAACGGGCTTTCTCGATCGTTCTGGCCGCGAATTCACTGGCACAGTCCTGTGCAATCGCGATCCGCTGTCCGGGCTCCGGGAGCAACAGAAGACCTTCAGGAATTGCCTGAGTTTCACGGGCAATCAGTTCACACAACTCCCAGATCTGATCGGTTCCCGGTGAACCCTGTTGCAGTACCTGCTGCAGACGCCGCATGAGTTTTCCCTGCGTTTCCAGCCGCCAGATCTGATTCTCAAGGCGCTCGGTCCAGCGTTGCTGAGTCTGCAGAAGTCGTCGCAGGTCTGAGCATAGTTCCTGCAGCCGACTGTCACTGGCCGAATCGGCGCTGATGGCGATGGCATCGGCGATTCGCGACACATCGCGGATTTGATTGCAGAGCGTCTGAAGGGGGCCACGACCTGCAAGTGGATGACTGAACGGCGCGGCCGAACGGCGGTTTTCTCGCACAAGCTGCTCACGAAGCACGCTTAAACGCCGCGAGCGATTCAATGATTCCGGTGATCCAACATATTTCTGCGACGACGCGGACAGACAGGGAGCTTGAGCCACATCAAACCTCAGGGACAACTTTTCCATTTCTCAGCAGCTCAGAATCCATATTCCTGAGCCAAGCTGACGGTTCCAGGTGGGCAGCCTTACCCAAATCGAGGTTTCGGATGAGTGCTTCAGAGCCCTTCAAAGTTTTACGATGAAGTAGTTTTGGCAGGATACGCACGATGAACAGACCTGAGCATGAAGTAGTGGCTGAAACACACGATCCGACTGCGCCTGTTGTTCTGAGAATGCAGAACAGGTGACCGGGATGCCGATCTTGCAGGGGCGGATATTGACGCCAGCGGATTGCTCTGAAACAAGAAATCGACGCCCGCCAACACGGTGCGAACGAGATGGCAAGTCCTGGCGATATCCACGGATGTTGTGAAGATAACTCTGAGATCGTATTCCCTCATTTACGTTGAGGATTGGGCTGGATCAATAGTTCAATGCTCTGATAACTCGGTCCCCCTGGCGATTCAACAGACTACTTACCGGGAACTCCTGAGAACCACCATGTCCCAAAACGTTGCTGAGCAAAGGTCGTTGGAACAAATCGCAAATACTCTGCTGGAACAGCTGGGGTGTTGTGGCGGTGTGTGCCCCGAATCGACGCCATTGCCAAGCGTGGACAGCGTGATGTCCATCGTTCACGACATTCGTGAGTTGCTATTTCCCGGAGTCCATGGGAATCGGCGACTACAAGCCGGAGCTGCCACGTCGGAGTATCTCGCTTCGCTGGCTCGGATTCAGTCGCGGCTGCGAATTGAGATCAGTCGAGCTCTGGTTCATTCTCGTCAGGTGCAACTGCGTCTGCATCATGAATACGAAGCAGTGTCTGCTGCACCTGCGGCTTCAATTCTCACCGATCGATTTCTGAACCGCCTTCCCGAACTGCAGCAGGTACTCAACAGTGACGTGGCCGCAGCGTTCAATGGCGACCCGGCTGCAAAGACTCCGGAAGAAATTGTAATCTGCTATCCCGGTATCGAAGCCATTACGATCTATCGAATAGCGCATGAGCTCTTGTCTTTGGGTGTTCCCTATCTGCCGCGTATCATGACCGAGTGGGCTCATCGAGATACCGGCATCGATATTCATCCCGGCGCGAAGATCGGCCCGGCTTTCTTTATCGATCATGGCACAGGGGTTGTCATCGGCGAAACCTGTGAGATCGGCGCGAGCGTGACGCTTTATCAGGGGGTCACTCTCGGAGCCTGGTCGTTTCCTCGCGATGAAGACGGCCAGCTCATTCGCGGCACCAAGCGACATCCGACGCTGGAGGATCGCGTCACCATTTACAGTAACGCGACCATTCTGGGCGGCACGACGGTTATCGGAGCAGGCTCACAAATCGGTTCCAGCGTGACTCTGAGCCGAAGTATCCCGGCGAACACAATTGTGACGATCGAGAAGCCCTCATTGCGATTTCGTGAAGCGGCCTGAAGTCAGCCTTCATCAAACTTCGCATGAAGTCATCATCGGCCAACAGCCACGCTAAGCGTTCTTTCCGGCACGGATCCCGGCCAGTATTCGTCAACGGCGAAGTGCGGACGTACGATTTCCATGACTTCATGAATCTGGTCTTCGGTCATGTTCTTCTTCCAGGCCTCCATCGGCGACTGTTCACCGCGCTGGACGGAAAAGTAGGTGTACTTTTTGCCCAGCAGGCTGCGGACATCGAACTTAGGCCGTGAAGATTTTGTCAGGAATGCTTCAACCGCGGGATCGAAGGCAAGTCCCATCCATTCGAAGACTTTCGCCCACTCTTCAACAGGATTTCGAACCAGATCACAGTAGACCACAGTGCGAGTTCTCATCTGGCTGTTCTGATATTCTTTGAAAATCAGGGTGTCGATCAGCCAGTTAACAGCCAGCACCCCGGCGGGTGACATCTGAGCCAGCTTATCAGGAGTAATACCGACAGGTTCCAGATAGTCTGAATAGAGTGACCAGACGTTCGCCGGATCCGCACTGTCAGCCGCCATTACGCCCATGCGAATGCCTCGCATCCATGAGCTGACGACGCCACAGGGATGACGCAACAGCAGAATTGCGTCGGCTTTAATCGCGTTGAGTACTCGGTCAAGATGAGGGAATGGACGATTCTTAATGACGAGGCGATGCTGGCTTGTAAGATTGCCGGTGGCCAGATATTCGAACGCAGGTTTCAACACATTGCATGCACGGGCAGACATCCATGCGGCAGTCCGAATCGACGCTGGAGTCTTGAGAAAATCTTTGCGAAAGAATGGCGGCTTATGTGTTTCGACACAGCCTTTGATAGCCGTTGACAAAAGGAATTGAGCGTCTGCCTCCGTCCCCTGACCTTCTTTAAGTCGCACTAACAGATCAACCAGAGATTTGTCCCGGGAGAGCTGATAAAACGGCTCATGACTGCCACAGACTGCAGGATGCGAATCCAGAACCTTCAACGCCCATGAGGTGCCCCCACGAGCACTCCCGGCCAGCAGCACGCAGCGAGCCGTGTTGGAATTGCTGCTATCAGAGCCACTTGATTGCGTAGAGCCCGTTTCAGTGACAGTGGAATACATGACCTGAGTCTTCGAAAGTGTTTTCCGGTGATGTTGAATATTGGCAACATGCATCATTGCTGTGGAGGCCATTGAGAAGCATGGCCATCACATTTGGCGACCGGCAGAGACAGCCTTGTCGTCCGACAATCAGAATTTAGCACATTCCAAATGGCCAATTGACACTCCCGATGAAGTTTCAGGTCATGCAAAGATGAATTTCCGGGAGGAAGTCATGTAGTGGCCTGTCGTTGTTTTCTGACCATGGCTGCAGCGTCGAAAATGGCACCGGTCGGCAGAATCGATACGTTCGCATTCGGCGCATCCGTGGTGCATCTGCTGGCGACCACCGGCGACTCTTTGCCATCCGTTCAGGATTGATCGCAGGAATCTCCACCGCTCATGGTTGCGCACATGAATTCGCGTTGAACCTCATTTTGGCGGTTCAGAGATCGGCAGACGGCTTTTTCCGGAACGGACATTCTCCTGCGCAACGACGTCTGGTAACGGAGTTGATTCCGATGAGGATTCCATGGAAAGCTCCCTCGCAACGGCCGGCTGAGAAAAGTCTGTTTCTGGTTTCAGATCGTTGTCAAGAATCATAATCTTCTGCCAGATCTTCCGGCTGATGCCGTTCGTCAGAGTTTCAATGTCGTTGACAGATTGCAGAACCACGCTGTCAGAGTTGCTTTGAGCGTACAACGCGGCAAGCTTCCCGACGAGCGACAGCATTTCGGTGCAGTAATCGAGATAACGCGTCAGCTGATAGGCCGTCAGTGTTCGTTGCGGAGAGGACCGTGTTCGGTTGCCCACGCCGGCAATCACCTGACTAGGATCCTTGGTCAACTGATGCATGTCGATGACATGCGAGATCGCTCGCAACTCATTGACGGCCGTGAGCACTCGTGATCGTTTGATGCGAGATTCCAGAGTGACGAGAAACAATAAGGCCGCACCCAGCAGGAACACTGCGTTCGCCGCGGCCTCGAGATCCTGAATTTCCAAACCGCCAGCTTCAACCTTCAGTTGCTTCATGACTTGCCAGCCGAGGTACATCGCGAAACCGATCACCGCAAACACGGCAATACGAATCCACGCATGAGGCCTCGACAGCCATTTAATTCGCCCTGTTGTTTCCTCGGCGATCGCCAACAGCTCAATACATACCCGATTGAGACTGGCTCCCGGAAAACGCTCTTCGATACGATTTGACAGCGTCCGCAGTGTGGCAATCGTCTTTTCGGGATCAAGCGATCGATACATTCACAGCTCACAGAGGGTCAGGGATGTCTCAAGTTGAAACAGCACGCTGCAGAATGCCACATTCCTGGCAACCAGCGAACGAACGATAACAGGTTTCTGAAAGAAACGGTCCTTACAAAAAACGGGATCAAACATTTCCTGACGCCGTTCGAAATTCTGCCAGGGGAGACGGTGATGCCTGCAAGAACGCTGGATTCTTTCAATCATCTGACCGTGCCCCCACCAGAAGACTTTGCGGCCAGCAGGACTGAACACCGGCAAAAAAAAGTGAAACGCGACTGGCACACGAGTTGCCATAAGCAATCACTGTTGACCAGCAAGTCATGGCCCGCCTTGCCTGGCTCAGCTAAGGAGCGACCTGGGGAACCAGGCCGCTCTTTTTTTTGTTGCTACTCGAGCGTCATCATCCATGTGATGAGGTCCGCCATCGCCTGTGCGTCGAGGTTCTTTTCCAGACCTTCAGGCATCAAAGATCGCCCGGTATCTCGCAAAACTTCGAGTTCTGATCTCAGCAGCGATGTTTCTTTCGCTTCTGCTCGACGCAATGTCAGGCTGCCTGCAGACTCCGCAACCAACACACCGTTGTGAGTGGTACCTTCGACTGTGACCGCCACATAATCTCGCCAGGCCGGATTAACTTCCCGATTCGGATCAAGAACGTTTGTCAGGATCGCTTCCGGGCCTCGATTTTTCATCGTAGCGAGGTTTGGTCCCACCTGATTTCCAACGGTTCCAATCTGATGACAGGCCGAACAGTTCTGCTTGAACAAAGCGGCGCCCTTTTCACGATCGCCCTTTAACGTCAGTGAGACCTGATAGGCTCGAATGACCTCATCGCGAGAGGATCCGGCCATGGATTCCAGCAACTTGATCGCTCGCGATCGCACAGCTTCGTCCGGAAGATCCGTCAAACGCTGCACGTCTGTTTGCGTCAACGTCGTCTTCGGCAAAGTCCCGGCTGTGATGGCATCCAGCAGCATGACACTCCACGATGCACGACTCAATAATCCATCACGAACTCGCTCCGCCAGTTTCGGAGACAACCCGGGCCAGCGAGCCAGCAATTCCTTCGCTACGCCATCGTCGCTGAATTTCACGAGCGTCGCCAGTGCCGCGTTCTGAACGGCCGGCGGTTGAGTACTCTCAAGAGAACTCAATAACAATTCACCGTCAGCGGCATAGCTGGACAAACTCAGAGCACTCAACGAAGCCACCCGAAGCGATTCTTCGAGATCTGCATCACCCGCCTTCGCTCGCGCCGATGTGACCAGTTCTGCGACAAGATCTTTAAACGCCGGACTGCTCTGAGCGGCCTTGTTTGCCGCATAAACGGTTTGAAGAATCCTGACTTGCAACGCCGGATCACTGCCACGGCGACTCACCACGGCGGCGATATTCTTCCAGCCGTCTTCGCTGGACGTTCGGCGAGCGACCAGATCTGCGAGTTCCGGCAACGCAATCGCGGCCCCCGCCGGGCTCAGACTTTCATCGACTGACATGGCCTGCAAAGCCGCTTCGGCTTCACTGCCCAGCGAAGAAAACACGGCCGTCCGAATCCAGCGATCGGAGCCTGACCCGGCCAGCAGCTTCAGCAATGCCGACTGACGTGTTGGCGACGCTGGAAACTCGCCCAGCGTGAATCCAAGCTGCATACGAACTCTCGCATCTTTGTCCTCGGTCATGCTGGCCAGTTTGGCCAACAGATCGGCCGAATCCACAAACTTCTCCGATGCCACCAGAGCTCGCTCACGAACCCCGGATTCAACATCGTCGAGAGCAACCAACACATCAGCAGGTTGCAATGCGGACAAACCTTCCAGACATCCAATCGCATGGAAGTGAGCCAGTGATGACTTTGAATCCCGCAACAACTTTCGCAGGTCTGCCACGACGGATTTGTCCTGTCGTTCATAAATCAGGCGGGAGGCCGTTTCGCGATGCCACGAATTCGGATGTTCCAGCAACGTCACAAGTTCGGCCGTCGGCAGAGCACTTAACTTCGGCGTTGGTCGAGCCACATAACCTGTCGGAGCAATTCGGTACAAACGTCCGCGATCACGACCGCTTGTCAAATCCAGATGTCGTTTGATTTCCGGAGGCAGACTGGCCGGATGTTCGATCGTCTCACGGTACATATCCAGCACCTGAAGACAACCATCCGGGGCGTTCGCGTACTGCACCGGACGGAACCAGACATCGGTGGATGCCACCAGTTCCTTTCCGGGATCAATTCGCTCAGCCTTCCAGATGACTCCTTCCGGAGTGACTCGCTTACGATGAATAATATTGCTGCCCACATCGCCAATGATCGCGAGACCTTTTGTGTCCGCTGGCCACGCATCACCTCGATAAATGGTAATCCCCGTGGCTCCAGTGAAGTATCCAGCTGGCTTGCCGCCACCTTCAACGATCCCCTTCGACAATCCCGAAGCACGCAGGCGAGTTCTCACGATTCGCCATGGTTCTACCTGACTGATTCGGAACACAGGAGCCTGCCCACCATCGACGGCAATACTAACGCGAGCCGGCGCGGCGGAAGGCAGGGGAGAACGAGACAAATACTGATCTCGATAAACGATCGCCTGAGCATGATCACTATTCGCACTGACAAATCGTCGGCCCCAGTCATCAAACGACATACCGTGCTGACCCCCGCCAGTTTCTGCTCGCAGCTCCAGCGTCTTTGGATCAAACGAGAAGTCACGGCCCCGGCATTCCAGTGCTTTACGATCGGGATACTTTGGACTGGTGATGCTTCCTCCAACCGTGCTGGCAGAACCGTAAATGCGATTGTCCGGTCCCCAATGAAAGCTGTTGATGAGGCCCTGCACGTTGTTGCGAGCAAACCCGGTAAAGACTAATTCCCTGACATCGGCTTTGAAGTCGCCGTCGGTATCTTTCAGGAAGTAGAGGTCCGGGGCAGCTCCCACAAAGACACCATCGTTTGCGCAGATGATGGCTGTCGGCCAGCTCAGACCTTGAGCAAACTCGTGGCTCTTGTCGAACTTGCCATCGTTGTCTGTATCCAGCAAGACTCGAATCGCTCCCAGAGCCTCCTTGTCCTGCTCCGAATAGTCACGCATCTCCGCCACGAACAATCGACCATCGGCATCGAACGACATCGCGACTGGATCAGTCACCAGGGGTTCTGCAGCAATCTGCTGCATTTCGAATCCGTCGACCAACTGAAAAGTGGACAAGGCCTGGGCGGGTTCATGAGCCGCAATACGAGGCAGCTCGGCAGCGTAGTCCGGCTCGAAAGGATCCGGAGTATGCTTGAGAACTCGATCCATCACACCGTAAGACTGCAGTCGCATGTCCGTCGGGAAATTGTGATCGCAGTCCGGAGTCAGCAGGATCAGCTCACTGCGAGCCTTCAACAGGGCATAAATTGACCCTGCGACCGGGATGGCTTTCTTCACACCATTGATGTCGAAGTTGGCGTCTTCCACTGGCGACACAGAAACAAACGTTCTCGGCGCGAGGGCTGCAACAAGTTCATAAAAGTCGAACGGAACCAGATCCGGGTTCAGTTCATACTTATCCTTGAGCAGCGGCATATAGCGATCGCTCGTCCAGCCCGCGATCTTGCCGCCGTAGTAATCATGAAACGGACACCAGCCGCAGCTGGAGACAATAACTTTGACACGCTCATCAAAGACACCGAGGAAGATTGCGTTGTGTCCGCCAAGCGAATGTCCGATGGCTCCGATGCGTTCAGCGTCGACAAACTTCAAAGCAGACAACAGATCCACGCATCGCATGTGATTGACGATGCCCTTCATCGTTCCGGAAATGTACTTATCCCCGGCGAAGTCGTACTTTTCATATTCACCAAACGAAGGATAGTCCGGAGCAATCACGACATAGCCTCGCTGAGCCATCTCGACGCCGTATTGCCGCCCGGCTTTACCTTCTCCGGCCACAATTCGCTTTCCGGCTGGGCCCGTTGGATGCAGCGCCACCATCGCGGCCAGCTTCGCCGTGCCGTCAGCGTCCATCAGTTTCTGAGGATCGACAGAATCCGCGATCGCTTTCGGAAGGTACAAGTCGAGCGGCAGGCGGTCTGATTCATCAACGGCAATCGTCATCGTCAGGCGTCGCACGCCTTCAATACGAATATCTTCCGTAACCTTAATATCGAAAGCCGACTGTTGATCGCGCGGCGGCAACGGTCCGGTGGCTTCCTGCATTCCCGCTAAAATTTGTTTGCGGCGAATCGCCCAGTCGTCGGCTGTACGAATCGGCTTCAAAGTGCCGTCTTTGGCCTGATAGACGCTCAAATCCGAATGCCTGAGGATCGCCGCGGGCGGTGTAACGGCGGCACCTTTCACTTCCTGACCATGGCCCTGATTGATCGCCCCGAAAAACAATCCGGCAAATACACACAGCGTAGACACGCGATTCATCTTAATTCACTCCAACGGAAGGATGTCCATGGCCTGAAAACAGGGGGGAGGAACCAACTGTGCAGGACAGATTGGTGAGTTTGACTAACCAGGTTCCAGGCAGTGACAAAGTACGAGGCGGGAGCGGATGTTTTAACGTCTGATCGAGTCGCTGAAAACCAAGCCGCACATTTCTGGTCGCATCCTTGAGACGAGGTTACCAAACACTCGACTCTGAATTCGTTCACGATACAATTCGTCCACGAATTTCGCGGATTGGTTGTCTGTCCAATGGATCAGGAAGGTCTCATGGCTGAGGAATTTCTTTGTGCTCGATGTTCCCGACATCAGCGGACGTGCTGTCAGGATTCAGAGATCTACGTTTCTCTGGCGGATGTGCGAAGGATTCAGCCGTTTGCAGAGGGCGTTGAGTTCACGGAATTCCGGGCCCCTGGTTATCCAGTCTACGATCAGCAAATCGAGGATCCATTCTGGCACAAGCACGTGTTTCAGCCGGATGGAACTCGCCGAGTTATCAAGCAGGTCAACAACGGAGACTGCTTCTTTCTCGGGGCTGCTGGCTGTCGCCTGCCTGTCGAGAATCGCCCAATCGTTTGCCGACTCTACCCGTTTGACTATACCGCAGAGGGCCTGACGGAGAAGCCCGCTTCCGGGTGTCCGCTGGAACTTCTGGCACCAGGATCTGAATTGTTGCCGACTCTGGGAATGAATCGAGACGACGCGGAACAACTGAGGGCTCAGCTTTACATAGAAATGTGCGAATCCTGATCTCCAGCCATCCGATCATCCATCGCAGATCCGCAGGCTTTTGTTACGCTTCGCCTGCAAGCATCCATGACGTACATAAAGCCGATGACCGGACTGTGGCTCTGAAAGACGTGCGATGAAAATAGGGCTGACCTACGACCTGCGAGACGAGTATCTGGCGGCCGGATATGACGAAGAAGCCACCGCCGAGTTCGATCGCGCGGACACAATCGATTCGATTGAAAATGCCATTCGCAGTCTCGGCCATGAAACAGATCGCATTGGTCATGTGCGACAATTGGTGACTCGTCTGGCCGCCGGAGATCGCTGGGATCTGGTCTTCAACATCTGCGAAGGCATGCACGGGATCGCTCGCGAAGCTCAGGTTCCCGCCCTGCTGGAAGCTTACGAAATCCCCTGCACCTTTGCCGATCCGGTGGTGATGGCAGTCTGCCTTCACAAAGGTCTTACGAAGACTCTGGTGGAGAAAGCCGGACTGCCGACAGCTCGCTTTGCCGTGGTCGAACAGATTTCTGATGTCGACAGCGTTGATCTTCCTTACCCCTTGTTCGCGAAACCAATCGCCGAAGGAACCGGTAAGGGCGTTTCACCGGCATCATGCATCTCATCGCCCGAAGAACTTCGGGACGTTTGCACGAGCCTTCTGAAGAAATTTCGCCAACCGGTTCTTGTGGAAACGTATCTCTGCGGTCGCGAGTTCACCGTGGGAATTCTGGGCACTGGCGAAGAGGCTCGCGTCCTCGGGACGCTGGAGATCGTTCTGCTCTCCGATGCAGAACCTGGCGCCTACAGCTACATCAACAAAGAACGCTGCGAAGAACTTGTTCGATACGACCTGGTGGTTTCGTCCACGGATTCAGAAGTCGCTGAAGCGGAACGTATCGCACTGGAGTCATGGCGAGCCTTAAAAGCCCGCGATGGAGGTCGCATTGACCTGCGTTCCGATGGCAATGGTCAGCCCAGCTTTATCGAAGCCAATCCTCTGGCCGGGCTTCATCCCGAACATTCCGACCTGCCAATGATCGCCACCCGGACCGGGATGGCTTATCAGCAGCTGGTCGAAGCCATTGTCAACTCCGCCGCACAAAGAGTCCTCAAGCGAAATAGACTTTGAGGCCAGCCTCTGTTGACCGTCGAGCTCATCAAGGGCTCGATGCTGGAGCAGGCCTGAACCCACGCGTCGCCGCAGCATCACGCGGAAAACTGACACAAGATCCTGAAACTGCTATCATTCACGAGGTGGGATGAGATCAGCGTGAATCTGTTTCTTTTCGTGTGAATCTGGTTTTCTTCAGGAGTAAGTTTTCGGATGTCACTTCGACTGGCTGTGGCCACGGAAGACTTTGGGCAGCCCTTGCGGCGAGCGATCGAACTGGCGGCAGAAAATGCGGTGCAGGGGCTCAGGCTGAACGCACGATCGGAGATTCGTCCGGAAGAATTTTCCGAAACCGCTCTGCGACAACTCAGGCTCTACGTGGAAGAGCATCAGATGACTGTCGCAGGGTTGATTTATCCCTCGCGACATTCGCTCTACGACGAGAAATCTCTTGACCAGCGACTCGATGGGATTCGCTCGGCCCTCCGAATGGTTCGCAAACTTGGAACCTGCGACGTGCTGGTGCGAGTCGGCCGGATTCCGGATCCGGATGCTGCCTCTCCTTCGACTGATTCAAGCGGACCAAACAACGGCCCAACAAACGACGATGTCGATTCGCTTCGTAATCCGTTTTCCTTTGCTCCGGCAGCGGGCCTGATCAAGTCGTCCGGGCCATCAGAAAGCCAGCAGTTCGAAATGCTGTGTGACATCATTAATGATCTTGTCGCCGTCGGAAGTCGCGAAGGAGCAACGCTGCAACTCCAGTTGGCGAACTACGATGTCAAACGGATCTCAAGATTACTGGATCGAATTAAAGCCGGCCCTGTTGCGCTGGTTTTCGATCCGGCCATCTGTGTAATGACCGGGTCCCGGCCGGTGAAGTTGTTTCGTGACTTGTATCAGCAGTTCGGATATATGCGTGCCCGAGACGCACAAAAGGACGTCGACGGCGGTGGCATCGAGACGCCTCTGGGAGATGGATCGGTTGACTGGATAGAACTCCTGCCAACGCTGGTCGAAGCCAATTATCCTGGATGGATCTGCATCGAACGTACGGGCGGTGATCAAAGAGCAGACGATGTTTGTCGAGCCGTCGCAACCCTTCGCAAGTTGCTGCCGCTTTCGACTTGATATTTGCCTGGTTTGTAAATCACAACCCGAAACGTGCGCGAGCCGCAGGGCTTGCGAACTGAGTCGTCATCTGCTGAAAGGTGGATGGCAATAAACGGAGAGGTCGTCAGAGATGGTGGCCGAAACCTACCCAGGCTGGTCCGTA
>JBPOIW010000046.1:0-24856 GCA_052034165.1 Planctomycetota bacterium
TTGTCGGGAAACCTGCAGAGGGTTTGAATTGGTTTGGGTGAAAGCTCCCTTTGCCTCAGTGAAGACCTGAGGGGGCTTGGCCAGTCCATTCTGCGTCACACTCCCGCCCCCGGGTCAATCACTGTTATTCAGGGACAAAATGATCAAAGACAAAATGATAAAAGACAGTCAGACGCGCCCTCATGTGTTGCTCTTCATCATTTTGTAACCATCATTTTGTCCACATGACTGAGAAAGAAATCCTGAGGGAGCGGGTTCACATCACACCAGCAAATCAGAAATCCGCCCGTTCGACGAGCACGGGAACTTATTTCGGGACCATTCCTTAGGCTGATCATAAGAGGGTTTTAGCGGCTTTAAGCAACCGTCAGATACACCCCTGTCAGAGCCACCAGAGTCCCGATGATCGCTCGGCCTGTGATTTGATAGCCGTAGGCAATCCGCAGCATCGGCATCACGAACAGCGGTGTCGTACACGTCAGCGTCAGGACGATCGCCAGATACGAATTCTTGTACGCGATCTGACTCATCCAGATCCCCAGCCACGGGCCGCAAATCACTGCTGGCAGATAAGATTTCAAGGCTGACGGATCAAACGATTTGCGAGCCGTACTGACTAGTTGCCTCGTGATGATCGCAATTGCAATGCAACTGGCCGACGCCACGCAAACTCGAATCACAGTCGCCTCAAGTGGATCGCAGCCGCCCGCGGAAAGCTTCTCACTGCCGAACGTGCCGAGTCGACTGAAGGTTCCGCCGCATGCGTTACACAAAGACGCCAACAGTCCCATGGCGACTCCGCGAGACATCGACGCCGGGAAATGCCCGGGCGTCTCGGCTTCTGCTCCACGCTCCGTGACAACGATCGCAATGCCGAACAGCGTCAGCAGGATCCCGGAGATGCTCAGGAACGAAAGCGATTCCTGCAACACCGTCCAGCCGATGATGGCTCCGAACAAAGGCGAAGTCATAGACACGATCAGCGCGCGGCGAGGCCCCAGGATCTGCAGGCTGCGGAAATAGAATGTGTCGCCGATCAGAATCCCGATGACGCTGCTGACGATAAGTAGCAGCCAAGTGTTGCCATCCGCCGCAAACATGGATCGCCCGGCAAGGCTTGTGACGACGAGCAGATGCAGGCAAAGAATGATCGACGCGAGGAAGTTCTTGCCAAAGTTGATCTGCCACGCAGACAGTTTCGTTCGGCCATAAAACAGGCTTGAACACGCCCATAACGCGGCAGCTGTTAGTCCGGCGAGTTCTCCGATTCCGATGAGTCCGTTCACTGAACAAGAATCCCTTCAAACGCCGTTCAGAGCAAATTTGCTCTGAACGCCAATCCGCACCATTTATCGCGGCAGTTTCTGACTCTGCCCTGTTCGCGACGCTTCATAAATCGCCAGAATGATCTCAACGCTCTTCCGTCCCTCCGCGCCGTCAACTCGTGGCTGTCGTCCGGTCTTGATCGCGTCGACAAAATCTTCGAGTTGCATTTGATGACCAACGAACGAAATCGCTTTCGGATCCGATGCACCGCCGGAGGTCGCTGAGCCAGCGCCGAGCTCTGCTCGAATTTCGACGTCTTCTGGTTTCTCATCTGCGAATTCCCAGCGCAGGATGGAGTCCTGTTCGACGATCACGGTACCACGGCTCCCGTGAATCTCGGTCTTCTTCAACAATCCAGGCCAGGCGGCAGTCGTTGCTTCCATCACGCCGATGGCTCCGTTCGCAAACTTCAGGCAGGCGACTCCGACGTCTTCGACTTCAATGCGTTCATGGGCGAGTGTTCCCGTGAAACCGGCGATCTCCGCCACATCACCCATCAGCCAGGAAAGCAGATCAACATTGTGAATCGCCTGATTCATGTAAGCTCCACCACCATCCAAAGCCCACGTGCCGCGCCAGCCGCCGCCGTCGTAATACTCCTGAGTTCTCCACCATTTAACGTAGGTGTCAGCCAGCGTGATTCGGCCGAAACGTCCGCCATCAATCGCAGCTTTCAACGCGACATTCGCGGCACTGAAGCGTGAAGGGAAAATTGTGCAGAGCTTCACGCCGTATTGTTTGCACGCTTTGATGATGTCATCGCAACGCTCCAGAGTAATCTCCAGAGGCTTCTCGACGACCACATGTTTTCCGGCCTTCGCCGCAGCAATGGCAGGATCGCGATGAGCACCGCTGGGAGTACAGATCGTAACAATGGCGACGCTAGGATCGGCCAGCAGTTCGTCCAGTGTTGAGTAGGCTTTGCATCCATACTCAGCCGCGAAAGCTTTGGCCTTGTCAACATTCTGATTGAAGCATGCAACGACCTGCCCGCCGGGCATGGCCTGAATCGCTTTCGCATGAAAGTGAGCAATCATGCCCGTGCCAACAATTCCAAACCCTGTGCTCATATTGAATTCCTGTCGTGAAACGGAGTTGATTTCAGGGTGTTTTTTATCGCAATACGATCTCGATGCCAGCGGGTTGTTGATTTAATGGTTTTCCCCAACCCGAGACGCCACAGCCTGTTGATTTAGTGGGTCCATTCGCCGACGGGCCCTAGCCCCGGTTGAAATTCCCTGCATTTCTTGGGGAAATAACCGGGGCTAGCGCACTGCGGTTGATTAAATCAACACCCCGGCCAGTGAGGGATAAAAGTGGCCGCGTTTTCAACAACAATCCCTCGGGGAGGCGGTGGGTGCAGTCGACGATTCCTGCAGGTCGTTCTGGCCGTGCCGGCCGAGGAGGATTTCGCACCCTGCCGCGAAATCAGTGCACGTCAGCCAACGATTCGGGAAACCATTCCATGGCAAGTGACGCTCAGGCTTCGCCCTAAGGCA
Organism: Planctomycetota bacterium; assembly: GCA_052034165.1. Taxonomy (GTDB): domain Bacteria; phylum Planctomycetota; class Planctomycetia; order Planctomycetales; family Planctomycetaceae; genus SXXK01. Next base: position 2,826 of record JBPOIW010000046.1, read on the forward strand.
ACACGAAAATCCTTGCCGGCCGAAACGGAGCTACTGCGAGAGACGAAGCAGGCCTTGCCGTGGTGTCGCGTCTGAATAAAGAGTTCATACACATCCTCCGTTGGCAAAAGAATCCAGGAATGTGGATGAGCGCCCATTCGCGTCACGCGTTGAGAGCGAGACATGGTGCGGGCGCTGTGACCTGCGGCGTTTCCTCAGGTTGAATGTCAGAGCGCAGTCACTTGTCAGATGAGCGATAACTTCATCCACCGAGACCAGTGATTTCTCATAACAATCCGTGCGAGAGTGCACAGAAGTGAGCGTTCAGCAGAAAAGGAAACATCACGACGACAGCCAGAAGTGATTTCTCGGGAATCCCCCCGAGTACGCCCCATAGAGATCAGGACGCGTCCCTGATTAACGCGGAATCAGATTCAACGTGAGCGATGAAGCGGCACTTCGTGTCGATTCTTTCGACAACAACGAAAATCGTTCCACGACGGTACACCATTCGCGATCAGTGAATCTCGTGTGCCAGCTTTTCCCATAGCACTCAGCGAGGTCTCGCATGTTCTCCGTGCTTAACTTGATGGTCGCTCGCTCCGGCAGATCTTACGGAATGACGCTCCTTGTTCTTGCAGCGCTCAGCGTCTCCGTCCAGGAAACCTGTGAGGCACAGTCCACGGCCGTGCGGATGCAGAATGTCGTGCGAAAGTTCGTACAGCAGACAGGAAATGATGTTGTCGGACTTGGCTCCTGGATTCGCGGTGGACAGTATCGTGATGTCCTGACGGTTGGAAATGCCGTGACGGCGTCGGATCACGATCTGCGTCTGCTTGTTCCGCCCGGGGTGGGACCGGAAGAGGCAGCCTTGCGATGGAAGAACAGCCGTCAGCAGTTCATCCGTCTGATCAACGAAGAGTTCGGCCAGAATGCGCCAGCGGTTCTGAAGAAGACCAATCTCTATCCTCCGAATCAACTCTTGATGGCGGTTGAAGACGCAGACGATGCAACTCGGCTCTTTGTACGGAACAATCAGGTTCCCAATCTGGGCTATGCGAAGGCGATTGATAGTTCCATCCCGCCGAAATTCACAGAGGGGCTCTATGGTGATGGTGCTCAGGCATGGACTCAGGCCTATGAACGCAATGCCGGCATGCGGTTTTACAATGTGAAGGGAAACGTGTTCACCAGCGGAACGCAGTATCTTCACACTCTGGAAGGTCAGGCGAAGTTTTCGTCGACGGGAATGGCCAACACCGCACGCCAATGGATTGAACATGCTGCGGAGTGCATCGAATCGAATGACGCCAAGTCGCTCGGAAAGTATCTGGAACGGGTCGAACGCGATCTCAGCAAGTCACGAGCACTCATCGGAGTTGCAGCCGACGGGACCTGGCAGTCAGAGATGCGAACACTGGCCTCACAGCTCAGATCAAGCCCGTCGTCTCTGAACATCCTGAGTGAACGAGTCACTCAGGCTCTGCAAAGAGCGTCGATGGAGTCTGCCATCCTTGCCAGGGTCGAAGGATCCTCGGCAACTCAAAAGGCCGCATTGCGTGCAATTCTGGGGGCAATTCAGGGCGGAGACGATCTGGGGCGAAAGATTCTGGAGCTGAGTGCCAAAGTTCCGATCGACAAGCTGATGGATGCCATCATGGCCGCGATCGCGGCCCGGGAGATGGGAATCGCTCTCGGCGAGGACGATTACGCGAAAGCGATTGCCGCTTTGGGATTCGCAATTGACCCGCTGTTTATTGGTGCACTTGCTCAGATTACGCAAATGTCTTTGGAGGCGGCCAAAGACGCGGGCGCTTCGCTGGTTGGAAACCGGCAGTCCTGTGAAGATCTGATGGCTGGGATTTTCTCCGGCGGTGCTTTCGAAGCGGAAGGACGAAGCTACACGCACGACCAGCTTTTCGAAGAGTTTAAGGCGGAAGAAAAGATCCGGGCATTTGTGATGGCGCGAGCAACCGAGGCATCAGCACGCGAGTTGGGTATCGAAACAAAGGCGGTTGATGAGGCCATCGCTCGGGCAAAATTCGACAAATGTTACCCTGTGATCCTCGCGATCTGGAACGCACGTAGGGACCGACTCGTTAACGAGTACCTCGCTTTGCGAGACGAACTGGCGAATGCTCCGATGCTTCTCAGCTATTCTCCTCTGCCGCTGGGGATCGATCCAAAGACGGGGAAGGCCACAGCACGCGTTTCCGTCACCGATGGCCGGCAAATTGCGTCGATTATGAATCGAATGAAAAAGATTGGGACAGACCTGACGGGTGAGATTCCAACCGTGGATTACTTCTATACGTGGTCGGAGGGGGGAAAGGCGACCAAATCTCAGGAACGATGCATCTACGAATTTGATGCGCCTGGTTTTTACACTGTAGAGCTGACTCGTCACCTCGTCTCGAAAGTCCACGGCCAGAAAGGCTCTCTCTCGTTGGATGACCGCTCAACAGTGACTCAGACGATTGATATCGTCGTCGAAGGGCGTGAAGTCGACGGCACTTATGAAGGGACGTTGCAGCTGGATGCGGTTCGACTGGTCAACGGCCAGGGCGAATCCACAGAACTGGATATGACGAAAGCGAAGGTGATCAATGAAGTCAAATGCAAATTGAACATCAACGGAGCGGTTGCGACCATGCATGTTACAAGTCCCGCTGCGGACGCAGGCTCTGTGTTTATGAAAATGAGTGGTGAGTTCATCCCTGAAAAGCATGAAGTGTTGCTGAATAAAATTGAAAGCTATGACTTTAATCAGCCTGCAATAAGGAAACTGGAGATGAGTTTTTCCGGTCGGCTGACTGGAGCCGATTTGGTGTCGGGCACTTTCAAGGGCTATATCGCCGCTGAGGTTCCGTCGACCACCGAAGGAGAAACGGAAACGGGGTTCGTGCATGCGTCCGGAAAATGGACCGCAAAACTCAAGGCAGAACCCGCCAATCCGAAAACAAAAGGGGCCGGTACGACTCCCAAACCCCAAAGCAAATAGAGGTCGCCACGATGCCTTATTCTCCAACGCGATACATCTCCGCTCTGATATGGCTGTGTCTCTTCACGGGAACTCAACCGGGATTCAGCCAGGATCAGTTTCCTTCCACGCCCTATTCCGGAATGCAGCTAACCTATGGCATCACGGGAGCGAGTATCGATGACTCAAACGATTTGCAGGATGTGACACGAACAAGGATCCTGAAGGGGAGGACTTCCGGCGATACACTTCAGATTCAGGGGGAGTTTTCAAGTCGCAATCCAGAAAACTCCGGATTCTCTGTTGTTCTATGGGTCGATGACGAAAGAAAGGAACTGCGACTGCCTGATGCCGCCGTCGGAGGTTCTCTGCAGTCACCACAGAGATTTGAACTCACCATCACGGTTCCGCCGAACGCGAAACGAGCCGGAATCAATGTCATCGCCAGTTCGTCCACGGCGCTTGGGGCCCGAGAGTTGCAAATCAAGGGAGAATTCCAGGTGCCTCAGCCAGCGCCGTCGGAACCGATGAGCGGGGGCAAGGTTGCAGCAAAAATCGTTTCAGAACAGACCATCGACGTGCGAATGAGAAGCGATGATCAGGCGGAGTGGTCCCCGGTGGATACGGAGGCAAAAATTCTCGTGGGGACCCGCTTACAGACTGGAAGTGATCATCCCGTCGTACTTCAACTTGCAAACCAGGACGACGTATGTCTCGATAAAGGCTCTGAGGCCCTGCTGCTGGAGAGTGGCGTCTTACTGAGACATGGTCGATGCAAATTAAAGTGCTCCGATGAGCAATCACCACGTCTATTGTTGACTGAGGAATTCATCACCCAGTTTTCCGGGCATCACCTGGCAATCGAATATCATGACTCGCGAACGACCATCGTCAACATTGACGGTGTCGTAAGATTGACATGTCGAATCGCTCATGGAAATGGATTAAAGATACAGGCCGGCATTCGTGCCGAAGGTGACGCGAATGGGGTCGATCACTTTGAACTCGTCGATATCACTGACGAAAATCAGCAATGGCAGCAGTTGGGACTCGGAAGCATTATTCCAGCACAGACCGAATCCATTGCGGAGGGCAAAGACGCGTCGAAAGAGGCATCGGAGGTCGTGATGGAACCGACATCGAATCCCTTGACGCCCTCTGCAACGGCATCAAAGACCCCCGCTTCCATTGAACTGCCCGCTGATCCTGACATTGCAATTATCGTGCTCGATTCCGTCGGTGGCTACACGCCTCCGCGAAAAAGCAAAGAACCGGAACTCGTAATCTACGCCAACGGACGTGCTGTCATCACCGACCCGTTTGGAAAACATCCTCAGGTGATCCGCCATTTGACTCCGGAGAACCTCAAAATATTTCTTGAGTTCGTGGTCAATGAGCACCACTATTACGATCTGACGACAGAGGGTCTGGGAGCGCTGATCGAACAAATGAAGGCACAGGGAGCAGCTCCTGAGATTACAGATATGCCAATAGCCATCATTCGGATTGGCATTCGAAACATGACTTACGAAGTCCGCTGCCCTTCTCCGGATTACTTCGCGACTCAGTTTCCTGAGATTGATCCGTTTCGACACTATGGTGCGATCCACAAACGGCTCACAACTTTTATCACAGCTTCACGAGAATGGTCTGAGAAACAGAAAAAGTAAGGATTGGCTTCCCCGGATCTGGTCTCACATGTTGTGAGATTCCAGATCCTCAACCCAGGGGGCGGGCAGACAGTGAAGGCTGCTCATTTCTCTCGTTGCCTTCACAGTTGTGTTTCCCCGGGCGGTCTTTTGATCGCAGTGCGATTGTCTTAGGTGCATGGCACCTGCGATACGCAACTGATTCTGCTGCAGCCTGTGTTGGGTGAGATCCTGGCGAAAGGCTCAGCAGCAGCAGGCTGCTGAAGACAGAAAGCTGCAGCGGGCTGCAAGCAGTCCAAAGTATCCGCATGTGTCAGAGCGTCGCGGACGCTGATGACGTTGTCGGCAGCAACCGTCGAAGAATCGGAGTCGTGGCAATGGTCGTCGCGAGAGCCATCAGCACCATCATCGCGAACAATGTTGGCGAGATCACTCCCAGATCCAGGCCGATGTTCAGAACGATCAGTTCCATCAGGCCGCGTGTATTCATCAGAATGCCGAGTGACGCAGACGTGCGTGAATCGAGGCCTGTGAATTTTGACGCCACGAATGTGCCACCAAATTTTCCGAGCGTGGCCACAACAATAATCAGCAGGCAGAACCACCAATCGGGCCATTCAGACAGTAGCCCGATTTGTGTTCGAGTCCCCGTGTAGGCGAAGAACGCGGGCAGCAGCAGAATTGAGACAACATCTTCCAGTTTGTTTCGAAATGATCGAGCTAAATGGCTGTCATGTGGAATCACGGCTCCCAGAAGAAACGCACCGAAAATAGCGTGGATGCCAATCGCTTCTGTAATCAGCGAAGAGACCAGAACTGCGATCAAGACCCACGCTGTGACACCAACGGGAAGTTCGGATTCTTCGGAGTCCGGGAGTAGCCGCTTCAGCAAGGGGCGAGAGACTCCAAACATCAGCGCAATGTAGGCTCCAGTGAGCACGATCGTCAGTATCGCTCCGAACAGATCAGCCTTCGCGACTCCAACAACAAAGGCCAGAAGACACCATGCTGTCACATCGTCGGCCGCTGCACAGCTCAGTGCGATGACGCCCAACTCCGTCTGACTCAAATGAAGGTCTGTCAGAATGCGTGCCAGGATGGGAAAGGCAGTGATCGACATCGCGACGCCAAGGAACAGAGCAAAGCTGGTAAAGGAAACGCCTGTCGGTGCATACTTTTCAAAAACGAACAGTGCGAGAAAAGATCCCAGCAGGAATGGAGCCACGATGCTGGCATGAGAGATTGCCACCGTCACGTGAGCCTTTGATTTCAGCAATCCCGAGTTCAGTTCAAGGCCGATGAGAAACATGTAAAGAATCACGCCGATCTGTGCCAAAATCCCCAGCACCGGCGACACTGTCGCAGGAAATAACGAGACCATGACATCAGGAGCTACTCGCCCCAGCAGCGACGGTCCAAGAGCAATCCCGGCACAGACTTCTCCGATCACTCGCGGCTGACCCAAACGCAGACAGATCGCTCCAAGAATGCGAGCGGTGGTGATGATCGTGATTAATGCGACCAACACCTGAGGCAGCAAATGAGCGGCTTTGCCAGGTGTCGCAGAGGCCGCAGAGGTTGTGGCCGTCACGTCTGCGACAGCCGGAGTGGTCAGCCCTTCTCCAAAGAACCTGATCACAAAAAAAAGAAGTATCGCTGCGATAAACAGCAAAACATAAACGGACGTGACCTGCCCCGGATTCGCCAGGCGTTTGTCAGTGGAGAGGTTAGGAGCGTTGCTCACCGAAAAAATCCCGAAGGCATCGATCGCAGAAATTCAGCGGAGGCCATTGCGATGTCGGGGCAAACCGGGTGGGGGTGACATCGCGATGGACCAGCCTATCGTAGACATAAACCGCACAGGCGTCCAGACAATAGTTGTTTCGACATGTTTTCGGCGATTTTGCGGCCAACGATGAGGATTCTGTGGTGCGTGCCATGAATAAACTGGATGTTGAGTTCATTGTTTACCGCCCAGCCGCAGGCGCCGGCCTGCACAAAGCCGGCGCCTTCGGCTGGGCGGTAAACGGAATGCCCATAGACGATGAAACCATCGCTCTAATTTACTTTACGGTCAGTTTCCGCTTAAACACCTTCGTCCCGTTGGCAACATACAACGTATTGAAGTCGGCACCCGCAAGAATGCACGTCGTTAGTGGCTGAGCTGGATCAACGGTTGGGAGAACTCCGCACGGCCGTCCGGTCGGGTCGAAAATCTGTACGCCGAGAGAACTGGTGACGTACCACCGACCGATGCTATCCACCGACATCCCGTCGCCCTTTGATGCTGCAACATAAGGCGGGGCTTCGTTGAAGCGGAACTCGCCCTTGGGATCAATCGCAAGTCTCATTGGCATCGTTGGCGTTTTGGCATCCAGTGATCCGTCGGCATTAATTCGGAACGTCCATGTGAACTCGCCACCGTAATCGGATACCGACAAAGTACCACCATCGTTGGAGACGGCGATTCCATTCGGGCGGCTGATACCGACATCAGCAGCCGACACTTCACCGGATTTCAGATTGATCCGAGTCACCTGCTGAGCGCCAGTTTCGGTAAAGAACAGGAAACCGTCGCTCGTGACGGCCAGATCATTCGGAGCCACATTACTGGCAACGGCTTTAATCTCGCCGGACTTCAGATCGATGGAAATGATACGCTTCTGCGAACCCTGGCAGGCGTAGAGTAATCCATCCGGACCAAACTCCAGACCGCTGACCGATTCTTTGGCGATCTCGGTCCGAGTTCCATCCATCGCACTGATGCGATAAATCGCCGGTGCCTTCATATCGCAGAAATACAGATTGCCTTCGGCGTCAGTACACAACGCGTCCGCGAATCCAAGGTCTTCCGCCACAAGTTCCCAGGACTGATCGGGGATCAACAGCTTCAGCAACGTCAGGTCGCCGCCCAGATCGCCTTTGGTATCGAGTACAGGCTGATGCTTTTCTTTTCGCCACAGCCATTTCATCGCGTCAGGAAAGTGAGCACCGCCAAAGTCGGCGTTGTGAGCGTATCCTTCGGCCCAGTCAAAGCGAACATCATAGCCCATATACTTCAGAGCAGACGCCATCAGCTGATTGGACCATGGCCAGCTTCCGAAAGCATTGTCGATGTCTCCGCTCGTGTCCGCCATGTAAACTCGAATCGGCTTCGGCTCAGTTTTTCTCACCAGCGATGGATAGACATTGCCGCCTCGCAAATTCGTAAAGCTGCCGACGCTCGAGTAAACCTTGCGAAACGCATCAGTTCGTTCCCAAGCCACCGTAAAAGCACAGATCGCCCCAGAGCTGGAACCACCGATGGCTCGCATTTCCGGATCGTCAGAAATGTTGTACTGCTTTTTGACTTCGGGAATGATTTCTTCCAGCAGGAACCGAGCGTAACGATCGCCGAGTCCGTCATATTCAAAGCTGCGATTAGACGCTTTGTTGTCCTTCATCGGCTTCGACTTATCGTGACCCGGATTGATGAATACAGCAATCGTCGGAGGCATGTCACCGCGTGCGATCAGATTGTCAAAGACCACGGGAACTCGCCAGCGTCCTTTGACGTTTCGCATGCCTTCGCCATCCTGAAAAATCATCAGAGCGGCTGGCTGTTCTTTCTGATACTGAGCCGGCACATAGATGGCCCATTTGCGAGTCGTCCCTTCGAAGACTTTGGATTCCCACGGAGTCATCTCTTCGATTTTGCCCTGAGGAACTCCTTCCTGGACGACAGCATCGGGATGCGGTGTCCATTCCGGTTTCGTCTCCACGACTGGGATGTTGGTGGATTCGGCATCAGCCGCCCACAGCCATCGCAGAGCATCCGGAAGAATTTCGCCGGCCCATTTTCCGCTATGTCCGCCTTCGGTCATCACGAGCTTGTACTGATAGCCAGCGAACTGAAGAGCCGCTGCCAAATCCTGATTTCCCAGCGGCCAGCTGCCATGCAGGTTGTTAACGTCGTCCTTGCCTTCCTGCAGATAAACCTTAATTGGCTTCGGCTTGTCTTTCGTTTTGCGAACAAGTCCGGGATAAGCCCAGCCGCCGCGAATGTTCGTGTAGCTGCCGATATGACTCAGCACTTTGCCGAACTGATCCGGACGTTCCCACGCCACGGTGAAGGCACAGATGGCTCCCGAGGAAATCCCGCTGACAGCTCGATTGGCAGGATCCTGTGAGACATTGAATCCCTTCAGCGCGACCGGCAGAAACTCATCGATCAGGAATTTGGAATAGCGATCGCTCATCGAGTCGTATTCGAACGAACGATTACTGCGATCGGCAGCGCCGGGTTTGGTGGCGGCAATCGAGCCCGGATTGACGAACACAGCGATGGTTACCGGCATCGCCTTTTGGTGGATTAGATTGTCCAACACGATGGGGACTCGAAACGCACCATCCAGTTTGGAATAGCCCGTTCCGTCCATGAAGACCATCAGATTGGCCGGTTGATCTTCACGATATTGAGCCGGGACATAGACGCTGTATTCTCGTTGAGTGCCCGGAAAAATCTGACTCTCGGTAAATTGCCCCGAGGTGACTTTTCCTTGCGGAACTCCCGGTTGTGCGATGCGATCGGGATGATCCTGAGCAACTGCAGAAGCCACAAACATCGTCGCGACGGAGAGCAAGGTCGCCACAGTTGCAAACGTTGAAGCACGAAGCGGGAAGTTAGAGCCAATCGTCATAAGGCGTGATCTCATTCAGCGAATTGTGGGAGAACAAAAGCCGACGGCCTCCTGCCGAACGGATTAACTTCCGGTTACAGTATGTAACGAGTTCGGTTTTGAACAGGAGACACAGACCGAAACCTCATGCGATGCCCCCGTCGGTGACTTGTCATCCTGACGTTGACGATTCGTCGATACGTGGAGAAACCCGGTGCCGCGGCGTGCTGATGACGAGGACCTCAACACGATGAGTTGACTTGCCGGACTCGAAAACGGAACAGCGCAGCCCGCCCGGAAGGTGACAGGATCTCTCAATTCAATTTGTGGTCGACTGCAAACCCAGATGTTTGTAGAGGTGGACGGAAACGCTCATCAGAAAATGAGCTGTGTCTTCGCTGGACATGGCTTCGCTGGAAGCGATCGCAAACGGAAGTCCGTCCATATCGTTGAAGGACTTAATACGATCGATCGGCACCGTGATGAGAACGGCACACTTTCCACGGTCGTCCAGGCTGTCGACAATTTGACGAGGGGTTGCGATTGAAATTCGAGGATCTTCGGCAGACTCTTTATCGGACGCAGTCGTGAGCGCCGGATTCACAGGAGCGTTATCGCGATGCTGCTTCGGTTGTATCGCAGACCATTGCGCGGCCCGCTGATTCTCCTCGGCGATCTCGATCAGTTCACTGATCTCACACCGTGTAATCGAATCATGAAACTGACAACCGAGTGAACGAGCCAGAACCTTCTGTTGTTCTGTTGCAAGCAGATCGGAATTTCCCGACGGTCGCTCAGATGGGTTCGCGGGAAGTGAAAGTTCCGGGGCCAGGCAAATCAGACGCTGGCAACTTGGACAGTGAGCGATGCCGCCCAATTTTTCGGGCTTCACTTTGAGCTTCGCATCGCAATGCGGGCAAGCCGTTGAAACACTCTCAGCCACGACCCACCCCCGTTCGTCAATCAGAACGAATGTAACCGTCGCCGCCATCATGGCAGAAAAAAATGCACTTGAATGGGCTCGAACACCAGCCTTCAGTCGGTTCCGTCCATTTCATTAGATTCATTCCCACAGCGTTTTGCAATCGTCCGGCGTTCGTTTTCTGCGGACCCGGAAGGCGATTTACTCGACGCATCGATCGGACCGTTAGGGTCAACCTTGACACCAGAAACCGGCCTTCGGAGCTCATTTCGCCACGACTTGGAAGACGTCCGACTCGAACCACGGATGCCTCACACAGCACCTGTTGAAACTCCAGACTCAACTCCGCAACCAATCGCAAACTCGTTCCCCGAAAGCTGCAGCGGCATCCGAAGCTGGCCTCGATAAAGGGAGAAGACGACAGCCGAATTCTGCATATTCAGCGCAGGAGATCGGTCTCTGATGGTGCAAATTATAAGAATTGGCCTGACATGTGCATTGTGCCGTCTGCAAGTGTGATGTGCTCAGAGCAGTTGCAGTCCTCAGTGATGAAAGCCAGATCGAATGATGAACATACCGAAGACAGATCCGACTCCGAAAGAGATAGCGGAGATGTGCCTTAAGATCCAGGCCGGTTGGACAGAGGACGAACGGCTAAAGCGCATTCGGACTGATTGGCGACCAACCTTCCGCCGCTGTGACGGCCAGCGGACAGAGTTTGCCGGTGCGGCTTACGAAGCCCATCATTCAAATCGCGCGGCCCTGACGGTCTTCCAGACTCGATGAAGAGGCACGATCGGATCAACAGATCAATGAAGGCCGTGGGGCTGAATTGCCAGGTGCCGACCTGAAACAAAAGAAGCCAGTACTGCCGATCGACTCGGTAGAACACAGGCTTTTTTTATTCACTCGAATGGGCTCGAATCATTAACGTTCGGTCTCCAGTTGTGCGATGTCGTGTTTTCCCTGTATTGTGAGCACCATGACGTTGCGAGTTTGCTCAGGTTATTCGTTGTATCGCGTTCCCATTGGTGTCAAACGTGGGTGTCAATTAATACTGGACTTCATTTCCGTTAGCTGTTTGGTGGCAATTCCAATCGGACGATCTACAGGAATTCCAGCACAAGTCAGCAGCGTGGTCAGCAAGTCTCCCTGATTCCCCCTTGTGTCTGGCAAAAATCGCCCCGTATTGAGCGACCCTCCGCCACGACCTGCCAGAATGAACGGCAGGTTCTCTCGGCTATGTGTATTCCCGTCTTCAAGACCGGAACCCCACATCATGATGCAGTTGTCGAGCAGTGTGCCGTCACCTTCCTTCAAACTGTGCATCTTCTTTACCATGTAAGCGAACTGAGCGATATTGAACGCCGTGATACTGGCGACTTTTCCAACCATCCCCGGCTCATCGTTGTGATGGGTTTGGGAGTGATGTTCATCATTGAACCCAAGCTCCGGATAGGAAACACCGTTTGGCGTAGAGCCAATATATGTGCTGACGCGGGTAATGTCCGTCTGAAACGCCAGCACGTTGAGATCACACATCACCTGCATGTACTCGCTGCGTTTGTCGCCTTCGGGAATCATGATCTCAATGGGTGGAGAATCGGAATCGTTTCGCCGACTTGCACTAACGCCAGCTTTTTCCAAAGCGGCTTCTTTCTGACGAAACTCGATGGCCGCAATCCGACGTTCCACAGAGCGGACGCTGTCCAGATACTCATCCAGTTTGTGCTGATCGTTTCGGGGCAACGTCCGTCGCAGGTCTCTCGCACCACCAATCACCAGATCCAGCATGTTGCGGTCCAGAGAATCCGTCTGGGCCGGGTTGCGTCCATCGCTGACTTCCCCCTGTTGACTGAAGAGTCGCTTCAGAACGCTGCGCGGATTGATCTCGGCAGGGACAGCCTGAGTGGGCGAGCGAAAACTGCAGTGCGAATAGTATCCTTCGTTCAGCCCCTCCTGATTCTCTTTGTGTGTCTGAGGCATCGTCGCGAGTTCCAGAGACGGCAGCGATGTGTACGCGCCGACATAATTGGCGGCAATCTGATCTGCAGAGATTGCAATATTGATCTGACTTCGCGTGTCCGCATCCGGCAACGTCGCGGTCAGCCAGGTCGATAGTTCGAGCGCGTGAGGAGCCCCATTAAATGGCGCGATCGAAACTCCGGAAATTCCTTTCATCAGCAGACACTGGTCGAGCACGGGACGCAGCGACTCCAGCGCCGGCGGTGGTGACGACAGAAAGCTGTCCGGATCTTTGGGCCAGAACTGGTCCATAATGACTCCATGAGGCATGTACATGAACCCCAGGCGAACCGGCGGTTTGGATGGTGCCGGCTTGTCAGATTCGGCCCAGCCCATGGCGTCAAAAAGAGGCAGGGCCAGTGAAGCGCCAAGTCCCTTCAGACAGAAGCGACGATCGATCAGATTCTTCTTTTTCATTTGACGAGTTCCCCTTGTTCCTGAATCCGTCGATGAGTGAACGGGTAGCTGGTAATGATTTCTGTGACCAGAGTCTGCATTCGATATCCATCGCTGGCAATCTTCTGCATCAGGCCATCCACGACAATTTCATCATAGCCTTCAAGCTGACGGCACAACGCATAAGCCAAAAGCTTTTCCGTGAGATTGCGGGCTAGTGCATCGGTTCGTCCGGCGACGATCATTTTCAATTCTGCAGGAGACGCAAAGTGCTGACCGTCGGGAAGTTCACCGGAAGCGTCGATCGCTCCTCCGGTGTCATCCTGATCACGCCAGCGTCCAATGGCATCAAAGTTCTCAAGGCCGAACCCGATGGGATCGAGCAAATTATGGCAATTGGCGCATGCAGCATCGGTGCGATGCAGTTCCGTCCGTTGACGCAGGGTCAGATTCGCAATTTGACTCTTGTCCTGCTTTTCCAGCTCGGGAACATTCGCCGGTGGCGGAGGCATGCGCTCCCCAAGCACCTGCTCAAGCACCCACACACCGCGTTTGACGGGACTGGTTCGATTAGGAAGCGATGTCGATGCAAGGATTCCGGGCATCCCCAGAACTCCGCCTCGATTGGCATTGGCCAGTTGGACCCTTTGCATTTCGGATCCGGTCACCGTGGCTTCCAGGCCGTAAAGCGGTGCGAGGGTTCCGTTGAGAAACGTGTAGTCGCCATCAACAAAGCTGACCACGCTGCGGTTTTCACGCACAATGCTGTCGAAAAACAGACGAGCTTCGTCATACATTGCAGACCGCATTTCGCCGGTCATCTGCGGAAACTTTTCGGTATCGAAGGTTTTGGTTTGCAGCAATCCCACTCCCAGCCACTGCGCTCCAAATCCATCAAACAACGCCCGGGAACGAGAGTCCTCAAGCAGCCGTTTTACCTGAGCTCTGAGAATCTCCGGCTCATGCAGTTTTCCTCCATCCGCCAAAGTCATCAATTCACCGTCCGGCATCGTCGCCCAGAGTAGATAGGACAAACGCGATGCCAATTGATAGTCATCCAGAGGAACAATACTCTGACTCGACTCTTGTTCCACAGCAGGAGTGATGAAGAGGAACTGTGGCGATACAAGGACGGCCTTGAGCATCAATTGCAGAGCTGACTGATATGCGAGTTGGTTCTTCCGACCGAGATCGAACACGGCCAGCAGGACATCGAGTTCCGATTCTGACGGAGGCCGACGATAAGCCATCCGGGCAATTGATCGGGCGATTTCTTTGGCCGCCGTTCGCTCGTCAGCCTCAAGTGCCGGGGGCTCGCTCAGCAGTAACCGTCGCATCTCGGTCGACGGTACGTTTTCAGGTTTGGAAATGAGTTCCAACGCCTCATTCGCAATCGCCAGATACTGTTCCAGCTGGAGGGGTGAGAAGGAATTGAGATATCCTTCACCGCTCACATCGTCCGGCAATTCGCGGGCAACTGCTGAGTCAACTCCAAAGAGATCGCGGAGCGTGTTGCCATACTCCACTTTCGTCAATCGACGAATAACAAACGGCCCCGGATCCTTCGGGCTGAGGTATTTGACCTTCTGATGCCATTCCATAAACCGCTGACGTTCCTCTTCAGACGGTTGTTTTTCGGCGTCATGGGGAGGCATGTCGTGTGCTTTGACATGTGCGAACGCCTGTTTCCACCGGTTGACGAATGCGGGATCACCGGGATTCTTGAGCGCTGGTTCGAAGTTGAGACCGGCCTCCGAGACAGTGTTCCCGTGACAATTCTGGCAATAGTTGGTGACAAAGGGGGTCACCTGTTCCGCCAGGAAGTTTTTGGCATCAGTCTGCAGAGCTGCAAAGACTTCGTCGTCAGCCGACTGAGCATCACAACTGACGGGACTTGACCACACATCAGCAATGAACATTATGAGAATGACGCTCGTGCGAACGGCTTTTTTCGGGACTGTCAGATTTCTCATCAACTCGGCGCTCGCTTTCTGGTGACGATGAGTTTTATCGGTCTCACAAACCTGAAACAAGCTCCATTGATGTCAGGCAGAAGGGGCACCCGTTCATTTGCAATCTGTCGTGTCGTGAGAAGGAATCATGCACAAGTGGGCTAAAGCCCACGCTACGAGTGATTCTCTGTAGCGTGGGCTTCAGCCCACACAGTGCAGGCAAACTCAGCGATGCAAGTCGAATGAAGTAAGGCCGAAGTGATGAAATCCGTTGCACACAGTCGCGGCAAGCCGCGAAATCCTCCCCTGCGAGGAGGATCTACGAATTCCGCGAATGCACACCCAAGACTGGTGCGAAGTGACCTCAATGTTCATGGACAATGGCGACCTCAACGCGACCTCGTCCATGTTGGTGAATTCCCATGGTTCGCGACAAGTCTCTTCTGGCTGAAACCAAACAGCACTTACCAGTTCAAGGTTGAAGTTGTCGGTGTTCGCGATCAAGTGATGGCGGTCTGGTATTGAGAAGGAAATACGGGACATCGCTTCATATTCCCGGAGAACGATAAAATGCCCGTTCATCTGCGTCTTCGAAACCCATAGGAGCGCAGCCCCGTCATATGACTGATCCTGGCACTGTCACTGACGGCTTCACAGAGAAAACAGGCGTGGCCATGTGACTGCTGACGTGGATTTCCGTCGGCGACTTTTCCTGGAAACGGCTGCGCAGCCCTGCGGATCGAAAGTCGACTGACCGCCTGCGGAGCGACACCGCCCCAATGACGAAGGAGGGAGTCCGGCAGATCATCGGGTTGGTTGGCAGGAAGGTCGATGTTGCAGTTCAAGTTGAAGACGCGAGAACTCAACATCGCGTCAGGTAAGAGAGTGCTTCTGACATTCGACGAGGATTGACTCAACGGCTGATCAACACTGGTGTGTCCGCAGAGACTCTGAAAGTGGTGATGCGACACAAGGATTTCGCCACCACGGAAAAGCACTACGGTGCAATGCGTGCCGCACATAATGCAGGTGCCGAAATCATCGCCCGATTGCGTCCTGCCACAGAAAACATCGCATTCGTGGGGGGGAAATGAAAAAAGCCCCACAGCTATCAGCCGAGGAGCTTTTTGCGCTAAAGTCTTTGCTTGCAATGCTTTAAGCGAGTGCACTCGAATGGGTTCGAACCATTAACCTTCGGTTCCGTAGACCGATGCTCTATCCAATTGAGCTACGAGTGCCTGAATTCAATAGGTGTTCACGGCGGAGTTTGAGGGGCCGGACCGTGATCGTCGCCTGTTTCGAAAACCGGCTGCGGGACGCGGAGTTTAGCTATGAAGTGCCATTTCGCAAGTCGATTCGACCGATTGGTCGCTTGTAGTCGCAAATGAAAAAGAGTTGACAGATCGATTATGCGGATTTCGTGGACTCGGTACACTCCTTATTCCGTGCGAGGTGGCGATTGCGACGATCCGCGATCAGTTATCCCGCGCACGCCCGGCCTCCAATCGACCCCGTGCGGAGCATAATTTGACGCAAAAAGGCGTTTCGTGCCAGCGTCACCTGAACGGTCACCCCGGAAGGCGATTTTGTGACGAAGAATCTTGTTTCTATCGAAAACTACAAGGTTGGTGACGGTCAGCCGTTACTGTTTATTCTGGGTCCGTGTGTGATGGAATCAGAGGATCTGGTGTTGCAGGTCGCCGAGAGACTGGCCGACATGCGTGATCGCCTGAACCTCCAGATCGTGTTCAAATCCAGTTTTGACAAAGCCAATCGCACCAGCGTCGACAGTTATCGCGGCCCGGGTCTTGAAGAAGGACTCCGAATGCTGGAACTGGTTCGCCGGAAAACCGGACTGCCGACGACCACCGATATTCATGAGGCGGCTCAGGCGGCTCCATGTGCTGAGGTTTGTTCAATCCTGCAGATTCCCGCCTTTCTGGCTCGGCAAACCGACCTGATCGTGGCGGCTGCAGATGCCGCTGTGGCGAGAAATATCTGCGTGAACGTCAAGAAACCGCAGTTTGTTGCCCCCGAAGACACGATTCACGCCGTAAAGAAGTGTCGAGCACGCGGCTTGAACAGTGTGATGCTGTCCGAACGCGGCTCAACTTTTGGTTATGGTCGGCTTGTGAATGATTTTCGCTGCGTGCCCATCATGAAATCCTTCGGAGTACCGGTGGTGTATGATGCGACTCACAGCGTGCAGTTACCGGGAGGAGCCACGACCGGAGGGCAGCGTGAGATGGTTTCCGTGCTGTCTCGTGCTGCGGTAGCCGTCGGATGTGATGCGGTGTTTATGGAGACTCATCCGGACCCCGACAAGGGACTCAGTGATGGTCCAAACATGGTTGTGCTGGATCGTCTGGAAGCCATGTTGAAGCAGCTGACAATTCTTCGTGAAACGGTGCTGGCTTTTGAAAACTAATGCGAGTGCAATCTGAACTTGGATTGTGCAACATTCCCGCGATTGTGAAGGTCCTGTCGTTCTCCTGAATACGTCGTTCTTCTGAATACTTCGAGGTGTTCCTTGTTTCTGAGTCATCTGCAGCTGGTGGACTCCTGCCGTTCTGCTTTTCGATGCCGCCTTGCGTCAGGGCTGATCAGCACCGTGCTGTTGGCAGGCAGCTTGACGGGATGTGGCGAAACCCCGGCGCCCGTGAAAGTCGATGATCCTGCTCAGCAGCAGGAAAATACCGCGGTCGAGTCGCGGCGCAAGCTGAGTTCGGCGATTCAGAGAATTCATCCGGAGGCCATGGCGAATCAGACTCGCCGCGAGATGGTCGTGAACTCCTTGAATTCCTGGCTGGCCACCAGTGCTGAACGCGACGTTGAAAAGATCAAAATCAGTGAGCTCAACTCTGCGGAGTTATCGCCTGCCGCCTTGAGAACCGCGTCTGCAGTGCGCTACACAGAGAACGATATTGTCTACATTCGCGACTGCCTGCTGATGAAGGAACTGACGGCATCAATCTGGAAGCAGGCTGATTCGTTGAGCACCTCCGGGCAGGCCACCGAGCAGGAACGTATTGTGGCTCTGTTCCGTCACTTGATGCGGAATATGTCACTGCTCCCAGCAGACGAGACACGAGTTCCCGTAGGTCTTTATGAATCTATGCTGACCGGCATCGGAAGCGTTGATGATCGAGTCTGGGCTTTTGCTGAGGCGCTTCGTCAACGCTCACTGGATTCCATTGTACTGAAGGCCGCATCGCCCGGAGAACCGACCTCTGCTGATCTCACGCTGGCGGCCGATCTGCTGATCGGGGTCGTCGTTGAAGATAGGCTACTGCTGTTTGATCCGTTGCGTGCGACCGCTGTTCCAAAGCCTGGAGATACCAGCGCTATTGTGACTGACCCCGCAGGACTGGAAGCCATTTCAAATCTGGATCGGTGGAAGACGGGCTCAGCTTTCGTAGTCTGTCATCCGTCAGCGTTCGCACCCAGAATGCTGATTCTGCAGGAGCGACTGGAAGCATCCGACTCCGCCATTCTGTACGAAGAGCTGGTGGGTGGTACCAGTGAAATTCGCCCGCTCAAAGAACGCTTATGTGCTGTTGTTGGCCCCATCTGGAAGCCTGAGTCACTGAAAGTCTGGAGCGTTCCGGAACAACGAATCGCAGCGGCCGCAGCCCTCAGCGAAGAGCAAAAGCAGGCGTATACGCTGCTGATGCGTCCTCTCGACAGTCCATTCGAACGTGAATCGCTGAATATCGGCAATCTTTTGGCGGACCCCACTGTCAACGAGGCTGAACTGACGCTTGAGAAAAAAATGGAGGCCAAAATGCTGGCTCTCGAAAAACTTCTTGAGCGTAGTGATGACCTATTTGGAAAGCCATCACGTCGCCTGCTGACGACTCGTGTGCAGCAGATCATGGGCAGCTTTGACATTGAAATGATTCAGGACCTGCAGGGAATTCGCATCGCCTGCATGCAGGAAAAAATTGAACTGGAGGTCCCGATCGACGACAAGAAAGCTGCGGTCGTCCCATTCGTGCTGCCAAAGACAATTCTCGATGTTCAGCGGAATGCCGTGGGCGATACTCTGTACTGGACTTCCATGAGCCAGGTTTCTCGCAATGACATGGCAGCGGCAGTAGCGACGTTACGAAGTTACCGGCGGCAATACCCGAATGAGAAGTCGTTCTATGCGTCACTGATCAATGAAGCTGAGGCGTTGATTACTTTGGGCGATCTCAAAAGTGCGGCGGTTGCTCTGAAAGAGGCGGATGTCGAAAAGAGTCCGGATCGTGTCCGTGCTCAATGGATGTTGACTCGATTAGGTACCGCTGCAGCTCCTGTTGAGGCTCCTCCGGCCGAGAATCCGGCGTCGCCAGAGAAACCGAGCGAGCCAACTCCTGCAGAGCCACAAGCAGAAAAAACTGAGGCGGAGAAGTCCGGTTCCGAGCCCGTGGCACCTCCGGAGTCAAATTCTGAAACGCCTTCGGCTGAATCTCCCAAGTCGGTGGAAACTTCGCCCACCACCTCCGCAACTGACAATCCAGCACCCACAGAGCCACCAGCGGGCAACGCTCCGGCCGAGAAGTAGCAGACCATTATGAAGATTGGAATCCTGGCCGACATTCACGACAACGTGGACAATTTGCGGCACGCGATCAGACTGTTTAACTCTCTTCAGTGCAACGCTGTCCTGCTGGCTGGTGACTTCGTCTCTCCACTGGTCGTCCCCTGCATGCGTAAGCTGACATGTCCGGTGATCGCCTGCTACGGCGACAACGATGGCAACCAGACAGGGATCGCCGGTGGCATGAAAATCGTCGGAACTTTGGGCTATCCCCCGATGTGCTGGAAGTCACGCGATGGAGTTCGCTTCCTGATGGCTCATCATCTGGATGCGATGCGTGATTGCCTGGGTGATGCCGATGTTGTGATCTTCGCCCACACCCATCGACCGAGTTGCGTGAAGGATCGGAACGGTCGCATGTTTCTGAATCCGGGCGAAGTGGGCGGATGGATGTTCCGCAAACCGACCGTCGCAATCTATGACACGGAAACGCGGGAGGCGGAGATCGTTAACCTGCCTCCAATGCCTCCGGGCGTTCATATCGACGAAGTCTGACAGGCCGCATGTTCCAAACGTCTCGGCGAAACGCGCCGTTGGCATTATCGCTGAGGGCCGCAGTCACGATTCACGCCAAAGCGGCCCCTTCGCAAAAAACTATGGCCCATTAGGAAGTCAGTTCTTTCAACGCTTCGATGACCTGTTCGTCGTGGCCATCGACAGACACCTTCTTCCAGACTTTGGCGATCTTCCCCTCGGCATCAATCAGAAAAGTTGAGCGCTGCACACCCATCGAAACTTTGCCATACATATTCTTTTCGCGCCATGCACCAAATTTTTCGGCCAGTTTATGATCGGCGTCGGCCAGCAGCGGAAAGTTGAGACTGAACTTGTCTGAAAACTTTTTGTGACTGGCCACGTCATCCGGGCTCACGCCCAGCACAACTGCACCCAACTCTGTGAGTTCAGCCTGGCGATCGCGAAACGCACAGGCTTCTTTGGTGCAACCTGGAGTGTCGTCTTTCGGGTAAAAATACAGCACGACGGGCTTACCCTTCAGGTCCGACAACTTGACGGTAGAGCCGTCTGTAGACTTCAAGGAAAACGCAGGCGCCTTTGCGGGTGGTTCGAGCCAGTCAGTCATAAGTGTTCGTGTCCCTGAGTTAAGTTTCAAAATGCCGGATCAGCATGGTTGAGAGAAATGCTGGTGTCGGTGGTTATAGGAATGACATCCGAGTTTTCCACCACACCTGAAAAGAATTGACCAGACGAGTATCGGAAGAACCATACACAACCAAAACCGGATTCAGAGTCGTTTGGTTGAGCCATCCTGCGACGCGTCACCAGAAGGTTTACCCAACGACTCTTTCAGGCTGATGAAGTCAGACAGCAGAAAGATCACGGTGACAAAGGCGAGCAGCACTTCTGTCATCGTAATAAATTTGGCGAGCACGGTCTGGGGGGTCACGTCGCCGTAACCAAAGAACGTAAAATTCAACGTGCTGTAATAGGTAAACTCAAACACGGTCTCGAAGAAAGTGGCCTCGGTGAGTTCGACACTGAAACTCTTCGGGTTGACACGGTGCAGGCAGTGATAATCGAGACCAAAAGACAAGATAATCTGAGTCATGTTAATCAGCATCAACAGCATGAAACGATGGTAGGGCTGATTAGATCGCGTCGCTTCAAACAGCTGGCGGATGTTCTCAACACCAAAGAATGTCGTCTTCGCCAAACTCAGAACAACGACCAAAGGCAGAGCCATAGCGGGCAGCGGATTTCGATCCAGAAAGGGCTGAAATCCACCCCAGATGGCGATAATGGCGAAAAACTCAATCACGTTCCGAACGATCATCAGCAGGATTCCAGAAACAAAAAAAGCCCGGAACGTCAACAAAGATTCTCGACGAGAACCTTCATTGGCGTTCAGAGCTTTCGATGCTATCAGAATTTCTTACTGATTGGAGCCAGGAGTTGTGGACTGAGAACGAGCAGACTCTCCCGAGTCAGCTATCTCCTTGCGGAGCACTCGCACCTCCGGCGGCGCCTGAATTGACAGTCGAACTCGACCGCCCTTGACCTCTGACACCGTGACACGAATGCCGCCGGCTATTTCAATGGACTCACCAACTTTGCGACTGAGAACAAGCATCTTGCACGCTCCCTTGCGAGTGCAGAAAAGAATCTCCGAAAGCGAGTTGAACCGATCTTCCTTGCATCCGGTGGAATTTGACATTGGGCACGAATCATGTTGCCGTAGTTCGCAACGCTCTTGCAAATCTCATGCAAAAACCGGCAGAATTGGCAGAACCGTTCCAATGACGTCTCTTAGGAGACACTTCGTACGTGTTTTTTCTTGGAATTTTGTGACATTCTTTTGAAATTTGCAGAATTTCTCACTAGCCACCCAGGAAATCCCCCGGTGGCCAAGGAATTTCATCCTTGAGCGGGGCATGGCAGTCTTCTTTCCACCTGGTGAAATCTGCTGCAGCAGACGTCTCGTTTTGAACCATTAGAGCTTTCGCTATTCAGTTCCTCGGCAACCTCACGTTGTGCGGAGTCTTTTTGAAGCGCCGACTTTGAGTCGGCATTGTGAACAACATCGAACTGTCGGGCTGGGGAGATGGGACACTTCAGTCTGAAAGAATTGCAATGGGCCGGCAGGGTGCCGGAAAGATTCGGCGGGTCAATCAACATTACAGCCTGAGGCACCGCGTTCGGGTCTGCCAAAACGACGGCAAAAGTTTACTGCCACTCCATTCCCGATGCGTCCGTTTTTCACAAGCCCTTTCGCAATAACACTTTGCGAACACACCATTCTCGGCGGCACAGGGTTTGCAAACTTCGCGAGCCATTCTGAATTCTCTGCCACTCTCGTCACCGGTGCCATTTTGCCCGTGCGGAAGTGAGTTTTGACTGAAGAGCTTTGATTCGTGATTGCGTTGACA
>JBPOIW010000283.1:0-29577 GCA_052034165.1 Planctomycetota bacterium
GTCCGTCAGACGCGATGTTGTAGCCGAACTCGCAGGTTTCCCCGTAAACGGATCCCGCTTTGACTCCTCCGCCTGCCATCCAGATGCTAAAGCAGCGGGGATGATGGTCGCGGCCGAAATTCGGAGACAACTTGCCCTGACAATAGTTGGTCCGCCCGAACTCGCCGCCCCACACCACGAGAGTATCTTCCAGCATTCCGCAACGCTTGAGATCTTTCACAAGTGCCGCCGCTGGCTGATCCGTTTCCTTGCACAGTTTCGGCAACGCGCCGGGAAGACCTCCGTGGTGATCCCAGTCCTGATGATACAGCTGAATAAATCGGACGCCTCGTTCTGCCAGTCGGCGAGCCTGCAAACAGTTGGCGGCAAATGAGCCCGGCGTTGTGACGTCCGGGCCGTACTCATCCAACACAGACTTTGGTTCACCGGAGATATCGGTCGCTTCGGGAACACTGGACTGCATGGCATAAGCCATCTCATAGTGATCGATGCGATTCTGAATTTCCGAGTCCGGCGTTTTCGAAAGCTGATGTTCGTGTAGCTCTTTTAAACGATCCAGCAGCAATCGCCGACTCTCGTTACTGACGCCAGCCGGATTGCCCAAATACAACACGGGATCCTTGGCTGCTCGAAACTGAACGCCCTGATGTCGTGAAGGCAGGAAACCACTGCCCCACAAATGTGAACCCAGCGGCTGCCCGCTTTTGTCTTTGGTGATCAACACGACAAAGGCTGGCAGGTTCGCGTTCTCCTGCCCCAGACCATAACTCAGCCACGCGCCCATACTCGGGCGGCCGGCAATCTGAGTACCCGTCTGAAACAGCGTCACACCGGGGCCATGGTTAATGGCTTCGGTATACATCGAATTCACCACACACAGATCGTCTGCAATCGCCGAGGTATATGGAAGCTGATCACTGAACCAGGCGCCGGCCTGACCATGTTGAGTAAACTTGAAGGGCGATCCGACCAGCGGAATCGAAGACTGGTTTCCCGACATCCCGGTCAGGCGTTGAGTTCCTCGGACGGAGTCCGGCAACTGCTCACCATTACGCTGATTGAGCACCGGCTTGTAGTCGAGCAGGTCCAGCTGAGACGGCGCGCCGGACATGAAGAGGTAGATGATACGTTTGGCTTTGGGAGCAAAATGAGGCTCGCCGAGAACACCGCGGTCCTTCACCTCCGCGGAGGCGGCTTGCGGCGACAACATGTCGGCCAACGCGAGACTTCCCAGTCCCAGTCCGGATTGCGTGAGAAATTGTCGTCGAGTTTCGATGTCGGGAAAAAAGTGCATGGGAGTTCTCCGACTGTCAAACCGGAATCGATGCCCGATCGTTCCGCAAAATTCTCGGCCTGATGATTTAACCAGCCGCAGGACGCTAGCCCCGGTTGCCCCCCCGAGGAAATGCAGGGAATTTCAACCGGAGCTAGCGTCCAACGGATATTAGATGCATTAAGTCTACAGGCCGTTCAGGATCAGAAAGAATTTTCCGCAGCGGTAAGACGGTTCTCCGAGGAAATATCCACCAGCTTCGGAAACAGTGACCTCGACTCTACCGACTTCGGGCGATTGAGGCTAGCATGAACTCTGTCCGCAGGGCTAACTCTCAGTTTCGAACCCTGTATCGGGACAGCGCCAAGTTCATAGAAACGTATTGTCTTTTTTTTTGATGATCAGCCGGAACGCGTTAGCGTCCGGTTTTGAAATATTCTTCCGCCTGAACCGGGTGCTAACGCACTCCGGCTGATTAAAACAAGACAACAAGACCCGCCAACCAATTTCCAATAATCTCCCAGCCGATTTTCCCCTCCTCGATAGAAGGACTTCGCCATGAATGCCGACTTGTTCTCACGCCGAAATTTTCTGCAGTGCTCCGCCGTCGCCGTTGCAGCGGGATCAGTTGTCAACGGAGCTGCTTCTGCATTAGCTCACCCGATCTCTGCATCGTTGGCCGTCGCTGGAGATGGACTCAAGGGACGTTTGTGGAAGACACTCAAAATCGGCATGGTCAATGTCCCGGGATCACTCACCGACAAGTTCAAAGCCGCAAAAGCCGCGGGCTTTGAGGGCATCGAAATGAATGCTCCCGGCATGGATGTCGAAGAGACAAAAAAGGCGATTGCCGAAAGCGGTCTGCCGGTCGACGGAACGGTCAATTCAACTCACTGGGATGTTCGCCACACCGACCCGAATCCAGAAGTGCGTGCGAAAGCTTTGGAATCTCTGAAGTCCGCAATTCGAGATACTCATGCTGTGGGTGGTCATTCGGTATTGCTGGTTGTTGGCCATGGCAAGGATGGCTCAGAAGAGGAGATCTGGAAGCGATCGATCGACAACATTTCTCTGGCGGTTCCGGTCGCTGCGCAGTGGGGCGTTCAGATTGTGATTGAGAACGTGTGGAATCATTTCCACTACAATCACGAAGGCGATCATACTCAGAACGCGGACAAGTACGTGAAGTTTGTCGACGAGCTGAATTCACCATGGGTTGGGATGCAATTTGACATCGGCAACCACTGGAAGTACGGCAGCATGGGCGACTGGATTCGCCAGCTGGGCAAGCGAGTCTTCAAGCTGGATATCAAGGGGTACAACCGCGCCGAAGACAAGTGGGCTCGTATCTCCGAGGGCGACATTGATTACGCTGATGTGCGGAAAGCTTTGAAGGAAATCAACTTCTACGGCTGGTGTGCAGCGGAAGTCGGTGGTGGTGATGCTGCGGAACTGAAACGCATTGCCGGCGAAATGGATTCTGTGTTTGGCCTGGTGTAGATTGGTGGATTGCATGTTGATTTAGTCGATTTATCAGCCGATGGGCGCTAGCCCCGGTTCAAGTTCCCTGCATTTTTGTTGTGAAAAACCGGGGCTAGCGCCCGACGGCTGATTGAACTAGCAGGCTGTGCTCTGTAGGTCCTTTCTGCCGGAAAGAACTTTCGCCGACAGGCGAACTGACGGTGCAGATCATCAAAGATCGCTGCCGTATTCGATTCGAAACGTGCGGCGACATCGCGACATGCCGCGAAGTCCTGCCCGGCAGGCAGGACCTACTGAAACACTGGACGGCTCGCGCCGTTACACTTGAGTGACCTGTTTGTTTCTTTAACTTAGCGAGTGAACTCGGTTGACCGAATCTTCTGTGCCCGAAGTCGTTGAAGCCTCAAATCCCGAAGCTGATCTGCAACAGCTGCAGTCGGTGTTGCAGACTCATGGTCTGGTCATTCCTGAAGACCAGGTCGTTCTGCTGGCGAAGTATTGTCGCCTGCTGTGGGATTGGAACAGCCGACTGAACCTGACACGACATACCGACTGGGAAATGTTCGTGACACGCGATCTGCTGGATACGCTGGAGCTTTCCAAACACATTCCGCCCAAAGCCAAAATCCTGGACGTGGGTTCTGGTGGAGGAGTTCCAGGAATTCCTCTGGCCATTCTTCGGCCGGACATCAGCGTGACTTTGTGCGACTCCGTGGGCAAGAAAGCAATGGCCTTGCAGGACATGGTGAAGTCGCTGGGGCTAACTGTCCCTGTTCATGCGGATCGAGCAGAATCGATTCTGAAGAAAAATCGGTTTCACTTCGTCACCGCGCGAGCTGTGGCGTCAATTGCCAAAATGATCGGCTGGTTTATTCCATTTTGGGGAGCCGCCGGAAAGCTGCTGCTGATCAAAGGGCCAAAATGGATTGAGGAACGTAACTTAGCCTCAGCCGATGGACTTCTGAAGAAACATACGGTTGAGCAAATCGCAGCGTGGTCAACGCCCGGCCGAGATGGTCAGAGCGTACTGCTGCGAATTGCCAAGAAGCCCTGATCCTTCGTGATGAGCTTTGCGTTAGCGTCGTTGACGTGATGATGTCGACAGGATGATGTCGACAAGATGATGTCGACAAGATGATGTCGACAAGAGTGACGGTGTCACATAGAAACTGCGAGAATGAACGATGTCTACGCTGGAACCTGAAGGATCGCCAAAATACTGGCCCCCACTGGGGCTTCCGGTCGGCAGCGTGCGAGCCATACTGACGCTGTTTGTCGTGGCTATTGTGACCGCCAGTGTTGCACGCGGACGAGACCTGGATTTAATCTGGACGGAAACTCTGTTGATTGCCCTGGCTCATTACTTTACCTCACGGCGATTCGTTTCATTGCCGCCGGAGGTCCTGAAACGGATTCAGGAAGAAGGGCTGATTGAGAAGGAACAGCATCCTCTGTTTCTTCCTCGTCACAGCATTCGCCTGCTGATTCTCGCAGCGTTTATTGGCCTCGGAGTTTTTCTGTACAAGCAACATCGCCTGTTGGAACCTCGTGCCGTTTCGTTGCTGGGAATCGTCGCCGCCTATGTGCTGGGCGCGATGTTTCGTGGTGTTGGAGCATGGTTTGGCAGTCGCACTGGCCATCGGCCATCTTCGGCGTGGGGCGACTTTAAGGCGATCGTGGTATTACTGGCCGTCGGCATCGCCGGCATTCCGGAACTCTTCGACATGCCGGATCTGTTGCCCGCGATGGCTCACCGAGTCGCGCTCGGAATGATGTTGTTCTATTTCGGCTCGCGTTGATCTACCGATGCCGGAGAATACTTTTTCTGCAGCGATAATCCGGCGCATTGATTTCACGATGAAAGATGCTGTTCATCCACCACAATCGGTCTTCGCCGCTTGCGATAGTATCAAATGCCTCAGACGCAGTGTGTCCGATGAGCACGCAAGTATGGCTGTTCGCGACCATGTACTTATTTGCCGAACTTAACCAGTTGTTTCAGAAGTCGCTGGAGCCGTTATTGAGCATTGCGATTTCGTATCTTCGCCGGTTCGAACCGTAGCAATTCACATCCGCTGTGATTGCCCCGGATCCTGCAACTCGGCTGTTCGCATCAAAACTCAGTCCGATCATTCGCCATTTACAGATGAGCGGTTACCATTGCGGCCCCGCTGATTCACGATCGCCGGTTACTTCCGCCGGCGATTCTTCGATGTAAGCCATCTGTTCGCCTCAGGAGGTTCCGCGATGTTGTCTGTCCGCACTGCGTTGATGCTGTTCGTAATCGCTGCCGGAGTTTGTGCTGCTCCGCTTTCTAATGCTCCTCTGAGCGCGCAGGAGGTGGCTGGACCTTCCGGGACGACGCCTTTGACCATCGAAGGCGACCTGGCCTCGCAGATGGTGGACGGAATTGATCGCTTTCTGCTGAAGGAGATCGAGACGACGGCGGCCACTCGTGCGGAACGATTCAAGGTCGATACATCATCGCCAGCAGCGTACGAAGCGTCTCTGAAGCCGCATCGAGAAAAACTTGCGAAGTGCCTGGGGATCCGGGATGCTCGCCTGCCATTTGCGGCCCCGGAGATCATCGTCAATGTGGGTGGTGAATCCGTGATTGCTCAGTCAGAGAAATTCACGGTTCAGGCCATTCGCTGGCCGGTGTTGAGCGATCCGTCGCAGCAGGGAGCCGGATTGCCATCGATCTATGGCGAGGGCCTGCTGCTGACCCCAAAGGGCGATGTTGTTGCGAATGTGATCGTTCTGTCAGATGCTGATCAGACTCCCGAACAGATCTGCGGACTCAACGAGGGCATTGCCGAGGGATCTCAGGTTGCACGACTTCTTGCAGAATCAGGGTGTCGCGTTGTTGTCCCGGCTTTGATCAGTCGTCACCGCGAAAAACGATTGGGGCGTGCGGATGTGACGAGTCGCGAATTCCTGCACCGTTCAGCATTTGAACTGGGGCGAACCCTGGCAGGCTATGAAGTGCAGATGTCGCTGAGCATCGTTGACTGGTTCGCCGTATCTTCTCCGAAAACTCCGGTCGGCATTTATGGCTACGGTGAAGGTGGCATGCTGGCCTTGTTCGCCGGTGGCCTGGATACTCGCATCAACGTGACCTGTGTCAGTGGATTCGTCACACCTCGCGAGAAATCGTGGGAAGAACCGATCGAGCGAAACTTCTTTGGGCTGCTGCGAGATTTCGGGTTCCAGGAACTTGCGATGCTTGTAGCTCCCCGTAGCCTGACGCTTGAGATGACTCGCGTCCCGGAAGTCGTACTCGCCGGGAACGGCGGTGCTCCGGCATTGTTGTCGAAAACACAGTTTGAAAAGAGCGTAAATGATCAAATGATCAGGGACTTGTTCGAACGTGTCGAGAACTTGAAGTCTCCATTGTCGGCGGTTTTTGAAATCAATGTCGAACTCAAATTCGGCACTTGTTACTACCCCTTTTTCCAGACGCTGACCCCAGGCGCTCCGATAGTTGAAGACGTGACAAACCTGTCGGTCTCTGCAAAGGAAACCAGGCCTGATCCCGCAATCCGTGAAACAACTCTTTTCCGTCAAATCGACCGTCACAACCAGGCTCTGCTTCGCGAAGGCCATTTTGTGCGCAAGGACTTTATGTCGAAGCTCGATTTGACGACTGTGGAGGCGTATGAAAAATCGGTCGAGCAGTATCGGGATATCTTTCGCAAGGAAGTCATCGGCGAGTTTGACCAGCCTCTGCTGCCATTCAACGCTCGCTCACGAAAATCTTGGGACACTGAAAAATGGACGGGCCACGAAGTTGTGATGGATGTGTTCCCGGATGTGTTTGCCTACGGGGTTCTACTGTTGCCCAAGGATTTGAAGCCCGGTGAAAAGCGTCCGGTTGTGGTCTGTCAGCACGGTCTCGAGGGTCGTCCAGTCGATGTGTTTCTGGGCGATCATCCGGCTTATCATGACTTTGCCGCCAAGCTGTGCGAACAGGGATTTATTACGTTCTCGCCACAGAATCCGTACATCTTCCAGGATCGCTTTCGTACGCTGCAACGGAAAGCTCAGCCGCTCGGGAAATCCCTGTTCTCGATCATCGTGCCTCAGCATCAGCAGATTGTGAACTGGCTGAAGACGCAGCCGAACGTCGATGGTGATCGCATCGCATTCTATGGTTTGAGCTACGGCGGAAAATCAGCGATGCGAATTCCGGCTCTGGTGACCGACTATTGCTTGTCGATCTGCTCGGCCGACTTCAATGAATGGGTTCTCAAGAACGCCAGTACTCGTGAGAACTTCAGTTACATGTGGACGGGCGAGTACGAAATCTTCGAATGGGATCTTGGCAGCACGTTCAATTATGCGGAAATGGCCGCGTTAATCTGCCCGCGTCCGTTTATGGTCGAGCGTGGCCATTTCGATGGTGTTGGCGAAGATCACTGGGTCGCTTTTGAATACGCCAAGATTCGCCACCTATACTCTGCTCAACTGAAGATCGGCGACAAGACCGAGATCGAATGGTTCGTAGGACCACACACGATTAATGGACAGGGAACCTATAAGTTCCTGCAAAAGCATCTGAAGCACACACCGAAGCCATAACACAGGTGCGGTGCAATGCGGCGAGATGGACGTGGCTACGTTCCGCTTGTGCGCAACAAGGGTTCCACGCGAAATCATGTGCGAGAGTGTGTAAACCGTGGACAGATCTTCGATGGATCCTGAAAGGATCCCGGAGAGCAGCCAGCGGTCGTCGACTGGCACATCGCTGGTGACAGAAAGAAGACAGGAGTCGCGATTCCGGCATTCGTTTCCGGGTGAAGTTGCAAACTGCCGCGCGAACCGGTGGTCGCGCTGCGCAAATGACCGGCGACCTGCTTAGATTGCTTCGCACTGAATCGCAACAAGCCTCCCCGGAGGCCGAGACCTGCGGTGTCACGATGCTATGCGAGGTCGCACACACGATTTCGCGCAGAGCTAAAAAAATACACTCAACAATTGCGTGGCCTGGATTCAGAACACCAGGTCTCTTCCACTCAGTTGTCCGCCTCTGATAATGTTGTTCACGATGTGCTGGACTTCGTGACAGACAAAGGGTTTTGGCAGAAGGTTAAGCTGCTCCGTATTTCCCAGCAGTCGGCAGATGTCGATCCACGAGTATTCGGAGTAGGCCGTACAGACGACGACAGGTAAAGACGGCATCAGGGTCCAGAGCTGGCGAATTGTTTCAATGCCGTTCCAGCCTGGTGGCATCTGCATATCGACGAACGCGAGATCGAAGTGTTCACCACGTTCGACTGCTGTTCGAAGTTTCAGGAAGCCCTCTTCACCCTGATGAGCAAACTCAAGGACATGAGTGGTGTTCTCGATCGAGGCCTCATCGATCCCTGCAGGAGCAGGCTTCCCGAACAATTCGGACTCCAGTTCATTCAACGCTCCGCTGTTCAGCGGCGTACGCAGAAGGACGGTTCGGAAGACGTCATGGATCGAGTTCTGATCATCAATGATGAGTATGCGACAAAATGAGTGTTGCTCCGCAACTTTCATCGGCTGACCTCCACAGCAGCCTGACGCAGCGGAAGGGTCAATGTGAACGTGCTGCCTGTCCCCGGTCCATCGCTTTTTGCTGTCAGCGAACCGCCAAGTTCGGAGGCCGCCAGGCCGCAGTAGTGCAGGCCAAAGCCATGGCCATTCTTTTTCGTCGTGAAACCCTGCGAGAAGATCTTTGTCAGCTGAGATTTCTCGATGCCCACGCCACTGTCCTGAACTTCAATCTGCACCTGATCTGTCGAAAAAGAGAATGCTCGCAGCTGAACTCTGCGGTCCGCCACCGGAAGTTCGGCCACGGCATCTTTCGCGTTCGTCAACAGATTGACCACGATCTGAATCAACTTGTGCCGATCCACCGTGATCTCAGGAGCCTGATCAATGTCATGGATCACTTTGACCGAATGACGCTGGCAGGAGGCTTTGATCACCGTGACCGCACTCTCCAGCAGTTCGATGAGATCCGTCTGTTCTGCACAGCTTTGGACCCGTGCATAACTTTGCTGAGCGGCCACAATCTGATTCGCATGTTGAACATTGTTGTTCAACGATTTCAAGTCACCCATCAACTCTTTCTGTTCAGCGATCAACGTTTCCGACAGTTTTTCCAGGTACGACGGCAGTTGTCGGCCTCGCTGATCACTGGTCAGGAACTCGGCCAGATTCTCTTTGTACTCGCGAATCAGGCCCACCGCTTTTGTAAGACCTGAGCAACGGCTGCCAGCCACCTTTTCATGAACAGTTGAAGCCAGTACGTTGATACTTGTCAGCACGTTGCCAACATTGTGCAACACCGATGTGGCCACCTCTGCCTTACCAGCCATATGAGCAGAATCAATCAGCTTGCGATTGGCATCAGCCAGCAGCGATTCCGACCGTTTACGTTCTGTGATGTCGCGAACGATGAGTGTAAAGTACGAGTGACCTCGCACGGAAATCTGGCTGACTGTGACTTCAACAGGAACAAGGACGCCGGCATTATTCACCAGATCCGCTTCCACTCTGGCTCGCTTTGTTCCGGCCGCGGTGCGCAGAACGTCGAGGGGATCACTGTGATGATGCAACAGGATTTGACCGATGGGCTGCCTGATAAGCAGCGTCAACTGCGTCTCGTTCCCCAGCATGGTCGCAGTCGCTTCATTGGCCGAAACGATCAGACCGGAGTTATTGATCGTCACGATCGCGTCACGAGCCATTTCGACGATGGCCGCATATTTCGTCGCTTCATTTGAGGCGACCATTCGCATCGGACGAATCAGCAGTTGCCACAATAAGGGTGCGCTGATGATCGTGAGGATTGCAGCATCACACAACGCTTCCACACCGGCATCAATGTTCGCCGGAAGCAAAAGTGGAAGCAGATACATGACGCCTGCTTCGGCCACAAAGATGACGACCAATATCGCGATAAAGTATCGCAGCGGACTCCATAAGGCTGCTGATCCGGAAAACCTCGAGGGCATAGCGACACCGCTCTCTTCGTGACATGTTGCGAGTTCACAAGTGGACTGTGCAACGGTAGGTCGCGAGCTGCAGGTGTGTCAGAATGTCACTATCGGCGGTGTGTGAATCCCGCCTCTTTTGATGACGAACGGCAACAATCAGGTCGATGCGCATGACCGACAAAAACGAACCGTGGGTAATCCTGTAACCACGGTCGCGTATTGCCCCATGCTGCGGCCAGGCTTCGCCTTATACCAGTTCAGCAATCGGTGTCGGATCGCTGACGAGGTGTGCGGGGCGTCCCTGAGGACTGTAGAGAATCTTGTTGGGGTCAATACCCAGCTTGTGGTAAACCGTCGAAACGAAATTCTCCGGTGAGAGCACTCGATCAACAGCCGAAAAACCTTTGCGATCAGTCGCACCAATCACGGTTCCACCAGGAGTTCCCCCGCCCGCCATTAGCACGGACATTGCATTGGCCCAGTGATCGCGACCGGCTGTTGTGCTTCCCGCCAGTGTTGAAATCTTTGGCGTGCGACCAAATTCTCCCAGAGCAATCACGAGGGTCGAATCCAGCATGCCTCGCTCTTTCAGGTCCTGAATGAGCGTTGCGACCGAGTTGTCCCACGATGGCAGACGCTTTCGCAAAGCACCGAAAATGTCGCTGTGATGGTCCCAGCCCCCGTCATAAACGGTGATAAACGGAACGCCCGCGTCGACGAGTCGGCGAGCCAGCAAACAACGCTGGCCGAATCCGTCTCGTCCATAACGATCACGGGTTTCCGGACTCTCCTGACTAATATCAAATGCTTTCTGAGCTTCCGGCGAAGTCACCAGGCTGTGGCCCTGCTGGAAATACTCATCAAATGCCAGCACCGGATCGCCCGCCGCTTCGTCATTCAGTCGGACCATTCGATCCACTTTCGCTCGCAGGTCAGTACGAGACCCGAACCGCATGTCGGTCAGATCGCGAGGCAGTGCGACATCTCGCACTTTAAACTTCGCCGCATTGGGATCATCACCCACTACAAACGGAGCATACCTGGCTCCAAGGAAATTTGGCCCGCCGGAACGGGACATCTGTGGCATGCTGAAATAAGACGGCAGCCCGTTATCTCGTCCCAGTTCTTTGGCGACGACTGACCCCATACTGGGATGAAAGCTGACAAACGCACCGCAGCCGACGGGAATTCGTGGCGGAGATCCGGTCATCATGTAGTGATTGCCAGCACCATGATTCCCCTGGTCGTGGCGGATCGAACGAATCATCGCATAGTCGTTCAAACTGGCCGCCAGCTTGACCATGTGTTCTGAATATCCCACGCCTGGCACCGTCGTGTCGATCGACGAGAACTCACCGCGATACTCCATCGGAGCATCGGGCTTTGGGTCAAACGTCTCGAAGTGAGTCGGACCGCCATCCATCCAGATCAGAATACAGCTCTTCGCTTTTCCAGCAGGAACATGGCTTCCATGCTGCGACTCCGCGCGAGCCTTCAGGCCGCCGACAAAACTGGTTCCCAGGAATCCGCCGAGTCCCAGTTCCAGCGCGTTGCGCCGAGTTATCCCATCACATCGTCTGCGGTTTAACATTGATGTCGTTCCTCAGTCCTGAAACACAAACTCGGCCGAGTTCACCATGGCCCACATAAGATCTTCAATCACCTGACGGCGGACAGCACCTTCCGCGGCCAGCAAATCCACCACCAGCTTCGTTTCATCCGGAGTCGGCTTGCGTCCGAACACTCGAGTGTAAAGTTCGACTGAGATTTCTTCTTCCGTCTTCGAACTGTCCGCAAGACTCTTTGCCGCGCCGCTGTCGTTGCCAATATCGCGGAACAGCTTTTCTGAATTCATCAAATGCAAACTCTGCACAACCGTGGAGTCACTCATACGTTCACATGGAGGATCCTGATTCGGGTCCGGGCGTCCAAACGTATCAAGGAACAGTGAATCTGATCGATGAGTCCACAACTGCTTGGCGGAAGAATCCGGAGGCATCGCATCGAATTCCTGCGGAACGCCGGTCACCACCGTGACGGCATCCAGCAGCACTTCAGCTCGCAACCGATGTCGATAATGACGCGAATGATTTCGAGTATCCGAAACGTTCGTATCGTTTGGCAACGAACTCAATTGATACACATGAGAGTTCGCGATGACTCGCACCAGTTCTGTCAGAGAAAAACCTGAATCCCGGAAGTGCTCACCCAAAGCTTTCAGCAGTGGCCCATTCGTTGGCGGGTTCGTCGCCCGCAGGTCATCTACCGGCTCGACTAATCCACGAGCCATCAAATCAGCCCAAACGCGGTTGGCCATCGTCTGTGCAAACAAATGATTGCTGGGCGACGTGATCCAGGCCGCCAAAGACTCCCGCTGATCCTGACCTTCCACGACAGGAGGCGCTTCTCCGAACAACGGTCGCGGCTCCATCGTGGCCCCGGTGACAGGATGCGTCACAGCTCCGCGAGTTCCCGTGAAGACGAATTCTTCTGAGCCCGAAATCGGAGCAGAGATTCCCGTGCCTTTACGTCCCACCTTCGAAAAATAGGCCGCAAAGCTGTAAAAGTCGTCCTGTCCCCAGACTTCGAACGGATGATGATGGCACTTGGCACATTCAAGACGCACGCCGACAAACAGCTGGCTGACCAACGTTGTCAATTCTTCCGGCTGACGTCGATCGCGGAACATCACCACGGAGCCATCTCGAAACGTACCGCCGCGTGCCGTCAGCAACTCACGAACGAACTGATCCCACGGCTTGCGATCATGAAATGACTGGCGAATCCAATGGTCATAATTGAACGTAGCTTTGATTCCCACGTGATAGGGATTCGGTCGCAGCAAGTCAGCCCACTTGTTAGCCCAGTGATCGGCGAATTCCGGTTCCTGCAGCAGTCGATCGACCAGCCTGGCACGTTTGTCGGCCGCCGTGTCCGCGAGAAACGAGTTCACTTCATCCTGAGTCGGGATGCGGCCACAAATGTCTGTGGTGACTCGCCGCAGAAAAGTGTGGTCATCGCAAACACCTGACGGCGTGATGTTCAGTCGCTGCAACTTCTGCCAGACCAGTTCGTCAATAAAGTTGTTGCGCGGAAGCGCCGCGTAGTCTTCCGCTGGAATGGCTTCGGTGCGAGGAATCATCACGTCGCAAACGGCGATCTGCCCCATAAATCGAGCCATGATTGCCGCATCCCCGGTAATCTCTCCAGCAGTCACAACTCCAGTTTCATCAACAGCGGCAATCGGGGCTTCATTGGATTGGAAAGCAGTCAGGCGGGTTACGTCACGTTCTGTGCCATCGGAATACTTTGCCGTTACAACAATCGCCTGAGTTTGTCTGGGAGCGAGAATCGCAGAGACAGGATTCACGGCGATCGACTTCAGAACCGGAGCATTCGGAGCTTTGCGAGGCATTCCCTGGCGAATCCACGTGAGCATCGTCTGGAACTCCGGACCAGCGACATCGATACGTCGACCGCCACCGTGAGGAATCGTGCCAGCCGGTTTCGCCAGCATCAAACTGTTTTCCGGCGCTCCGGGAAACACCCGTCGACCACGACCTTCTTTTGCAATCGCATCGAAATCCTGTTGAGCGTCGAAGCCAAGCAGTGATAACTGGAATCCACCCTGCCCCCGAGCCTTCCCGTGGCATGGACCACTGTTGCATCCAAAGCGCGTCAGGATCGGCTGAAGATCATTCTCGAAATCCACAACGGCTGGCTCATCAGCAGTGAGCGATCCACTCTGCAGAAAACTGCAGAGGCACAACACGGCAGCGATCAATGGAGAAGCAGATCGTCGTGGCACGGCGTTGCTCGATTTATGGAAGAATAACAGCGGGGAAGTACTGGTGGGATGGACTATTGCGGGGCTGCTAAGACTACCAAATCGTCACCGTTGTTGTCACGCAGAAAGCTCCGGGGATCGTGGTTTCGGGACGATTTTTGATGATCTTTCGGGGAAGACCAACGTCAGGGGTGAACTATTGCTGACCTGGGGAGAAAAACTCAGTGGTGACTCGGCGAACCGGAACCGGAGAATCCACAAATGACCGGATGAAGCACCAGCGTATCCCATCGGGAGTTGTCGTGATGCAGAAGCTGGTTTCCAAAACGTCCCCATCGCCTTCACTGTGAACACCGTGATTTTCTGAAGAGCTTCTTCCCCGATCAACGGTTATCTTAAAAAACTCCCCGGAAGAATGAATGACCTGCCATGTGCCGGAAGCCAGATTGCGAGGCAACGGTATGCATGTGGCTCCGCCTTCGAGAGCGGGCTCGACACTCCCGGGTGTGACATCGTCGGCATGCACGTCGAGCATGTCATACTCGCCGGTCTGGAGTAGTTTTTTCTCCAGCAGCTTTTCATCGTCCATGGCTTCACTGGTCACGGATTCGTCAACACTCAGACTTTCTGAAACGGGTTGTGGCACAGAGTCTTCTATGATCGGATCAGCCGGTTCAGGCAGTTCGGCATCGACTCCCTCGTTGGAAGCAGTTGCCTCAGCAGACGCTGCTGGCTGTTCATTCAGTTCAGTCTGGATTGAAGCATCGCCCGAGTGATCGACCAGAATCTCGTCGGTCGAATTCTCCGCAACTATCACCGCAACTTCTGACGAGTTGGCTGCCTCAGGTTCAACGACACTCTGCTCTTTCCCGGCGTCATTGGTGATGACAATGCGAGAATCGATTGTGCTTTCCAACGCAAAATCTTCAGGAGCGGGGACGGCGACTGACTCGAACTGTGCGACAGAAGTTTCAGCAACGGTTAACTCCGTGATTGGCGATTCGGTCCCAGGCGTTGCAATCGACTCGTTCGATTTGCTTTCGACGACTTCGGTGGTGCTTTGACCGTGTTCTTCAACACGCTCCTGCTGAGGCTCGACGGGAACAGGCTCCTCGGAAACTGACGACTCTGCGGAGAGTGCTACATCTGTTCCTGGTTCCTCGCCGGAAGGCTCAGCGATAGAAACCTGCGAAGACTCAATCCGCACCAGTTCAGGAACGACCGGCTCACCCACCACGGCTTCTGCACTCTCTGCCTCGACAGTTTCGTCGACGGGAGTCATAGCGGATTCATGGCTCTGGTGAATCTGTTGTTCATCTCGCTCGATCACAGGTTCATTCTGTGCGGCGTCACCACTGGCTCGCATGGCGAGTCGAACCGGTCTCGGTTCTGGCACCAGGAACTCTGCTGGCGACATATTGTCAGGCCGAACAGTTTCCAAAGACGGCATTGGAAAAACGGCAACGGGCTTCTTTAAACGCTTGTTTCGTGCAATCGTGGAGTCCATCGCTCTTTGGTCGGAGTTCCAGATTCCCATGAAGATTGAGGAGAAAACCAACACAATGAAAACGCGAGCGTTCATCGATGAACATCCCAAAACAGGGGCAACCCCTTTGACCACTGATCGAGCCAACGCTCGAAATCACCAACGCCGGCAGACGATCCACGACACAGGCTGGGAGGAAATATCGACGGTAGCGACTGCGAAAGGGCCGGGTTTTCTGACGATCACACAAAGAACGATGAGGGAGCATGGCCGAATCACCGCGTTTGCCGCGGGTGCCAGATGTCGCGATTCAGTCAACTCCTATGTGTTATTCGGGACTCACTCAAACAAAACCAGGAATTCAAACTGAACAATCAAAGTTCCACGCAAGTCAACCGCGGCATGCCACAGGAGAAGAATCGAGCTAACGATCAGCCAGCAGCTCGAGGGCGAACATCATTCGGCTTCATTGAATTCCGAACTGCTGCCGTCAGGTCGTGAAGACTGAATGGTTTCTGCACAAAAATCGGATCCAAATTGGCAGGCAGGCTTCGGAACGCTTCCTCATTGAGAAAGCCGCTCATCAGAATCACGGGGATCGTTGGCAGGTACTCTCGTATCTCTTTTGCAAGTTCGGAGCCGGACATGTATGGCATGGAATAATCAGTGATGAGCAACTGGAAATCGTGGTTACCGGCTTTCACCAACTCCAGAGCCTCCTGCGCAGACGCCATTGTCGTGACGGAGTACCCGAGTCGTCTCAGAACATGTTCGGTGTTTTTTCCGACAGCCGGTTCATCATCCACGAGGAGGATCGATTCTTTTCCTACGGGACCAGTGATCCATAGATGATCGGATGTGGTCTCTTCGATACGACGCGATGTGCTGATTATGCTGCCATCAGCCTGCCTCGCGACGGGGATCAGGACCTGAAACGTCGTTCCGCTGTCTTTCAGGCTCTCGACACACAATCCACCATTATTCTGGCGAACAATTCCGTGGACGACCGCCAATCCGAGGCCGGTCCCTTTCTCCGGACACTTGGTTGAAAAGAACGGTTCAAAAATCGTATGTAAACTCTCCGATGCGATCCCCGAGCCATTGTCAACGACGCTGATGGAAACATATTCACCAGCTCGGGGCAGAAGAGTCCAGTTTCGTGAATCTGGCTTCGGGGCGATGGTGACGTTCTCCGTCTGAACCCGAATTCGCCCCGGGCCGGTTATGGCATCACGTGCGTTCAGGATCAGATTCATCAGAATCTGTTCGAGCTGTCCCGGATCCAGTCGCACATCGGCAACTTGTTCTGCCAGTTGAATTTCGATGTTCACCGTATCGTCCAGCAACTGCCGAAGTAACGGACTGAAACTCCGGATCACGGTGTTAATGTTCAGCTCCACCGGACGAATAATCTGTTTCCGACTGAAGGTCAGAAGCTGCCGAGACAACATGGCTGATTTTTCGGATGCGTTTTCTATCGCGACCACGTGATTCAGGATTTTCCGGTCGACAACCATATCCCGTAATTCGGCATCCAGCAGATAGCAGTTCAGCTGGATGATCGTCAGCGTGTTGTTCAAATCGTGAGCGATACCACCGGCAAGGCGTCCGGCGACTTCCATCTTCATGGAATGGCGGAGTTGTTCTTCGGCGTTGACCAGATCTGTCACGTCCTGAACAATTCCGTCCATCGCCATCAATACCCCGTCTTTATCGTGGATCGATCTGATCAGCGAACGCAACCACCGAACCTCACCATGAGGCGTCGAAATGCGATAACGGCATTCCTCACGTTCCGAGGAAACCGCAGCCTGCTCCAGAGAAAGCTCGAAGGCCGCTCGATCCACATCAGAGACTTTCAAGCAATACTCTTTCAGACCAGGCGCTCGTTCCTCAGGATCAAGACCGTGGATCAGATAACATTGCTTCGACCATGCGGAAGTATTTGTTTCCGCATTCCAATAGAAGGAACCGATCTGTGCCAACGACTGAGCATCTTCGAGACATGCCAGGGTATCCATCAGATTTGTCTCGACGAGGAGCCTGGCCGTAGCTTCATCCAATAGTCTTTGGTTTGACTGATCAAGTTCCAAAGTGCGTGCGGCGACGCGGGCTTCCAGTGATTCGTTGGCAAGCCGCAATTCACTCCTTGCGATTTCCAGTCGTCGCTCAGCCTTGCTGGCCTGCTTCCAGCTGTAGATGGCTGTTACAAGTCCGATCGCCAGTCCTGCTGACAGCAAGGACACGATGTATAATGTGAATCGAACTGGCCACGGGGGCCCCGATACCTGAACGACATCATCAAGAGTTCGAATCAGCAGTTCTCGAGCATCCAGTTCTCCGACCGAAACCGCATTCAGCAGCCCCGTGATGCGATACTCCGCGCCGCGCTGGAGCTGCGGCAATGTGCGATTCTCCGAGTCCCTCAGCAGTCGGCAGGTTAACTTGGATTGCCCTGCATCGAACGACAGCACGATATCGGAGTTGAACGCGTTAGAGTCCCAGAATGTCGCAGTGATCGTGACAACTCGATTTACATCGCCATCATCGATCATAGTACCGCTGTCACGACTTGCGATTGAACCTTTGGCAACATCGGTGGTTGAAATCACTGTCGCATATTCGACCCAACGCCGACTCTTATCGTCTTTGATAATCCCCAGCAGATCGACATGTCGCGTGCCCTCCGGAAGCATGACACCCTGAGACTTCCAGCGGATGCCAAAACCTTGCTCCGCCAGCCAGATCTGATTCCGATCCGAGCAATAAATGTCGCCGGAAATTCGGACCACCGGACTCCCGCCGACACCTCGCTGCAGAATTTCCTGGATTGAATTTCTGGGTGTTGATTTCAACACATCAAGGTGCGTGGCCAGCATTCTGAAACACTGTGCACCAGGGACCAGGATTCTGATACGACGAGCATCCGTTTCCTGCGGTATCACGATACCACGGATCTCCACTTCCGAATGCTCATACACTTTGGGATCAATGCGGAAGCCGGAATGAATAATCTGAGCTTCCACGCCATTGGCGAGCAGTCCGTATTCCATTTCGCCGGCAATGTTGATCAGCCCGACGATATGCCCACGCACCCGGACAAAGTCCGCATCCACCTTGTTGTCAATAACTTCCTGGATCGTCTGCAGTTTTGGTTGCGGCAGGACTCCCTCTGTTCTGGAGACGACAGTTGAAACTGCAACAAACGAGTTTCGGTGGCCAGGCGCTGTCACTCCACGCAGTTGTATCTTTTCGCCAACTCGAACAGGCCAGAATGACTTTTCGGCATCAAGGTTCTGAGGTTCACAGTAGATTCCTCCGGATCCGTCATCCAGAAAAAAACCCTTCCAGCCTTCCGGCACGCAGGTCACTACTCCGTGCAATTCGACATCCTGTTTCAGCTCAGCGTCTTTTGCTGGTAAGTGCTTCACTGCACTGGCCGACACAATCGTGTTGCTCGATTCGGGTTCTTCATACGCAGCCGCCGTTTCGATCGTGAGCCAGCATGCGACGACGCCAACGAAACACGTGGCCGTGAACAGTTTGCAGGGCGGAAACGAGCTGCTCATTAGGTTGGCGATACAGCAAAGACGATTATCGAAACCAAAAGGCGACGTCGAATATCGCCCGTTTCACAGATCCTCAGCACAGCTCGAAAGCCCAGCACGCGAGTGGACAGAGTCTGATCGATTTGCCTTAGTTTCTCAACGCGGAATCTGCACCGACTGGAGTGCGGGTAAACCAACACCCCGTACACATCAATGCCGCTGAACGCACACAGAAAACAGAGGAGTTGGTTCCGGTCGTCACACTCGCACACCGCGTTTCGATGTTTGCTCTGAAATGTTTCTGAAAATGTCGCTGCTGACCCATCTGTGAAATTCCCAGAATATCTGCACTTTCCCCGGCGGCTGAATGTCTTGCTCAGAGTTTCTGGTTAGCTGGACATCGCCATGTTCGGCTCCCTTACAAGCCCGAAGCGCTAGCGAGTGAGCACTTTGCGACTCATTCACTCGCTGGCGTTTCGGGCTTGTATTCTCAATGGTTTTCGCGAACATGGCGCTGTCCAGTTAGGGTCTCATCAGCTGGCAAGAGGCTTTGCCCAAGTCTTCCAAAGTGCGGTTCCGCAGGTCCGTCAGACAAGTCCGATTGTTGCCATGAGTCCAGCCGCGGATTGTTAGGTCCGGAATTCTGGACGTCGGCCCTGATTTCGGAGAGGGCTCAATCTAAACTGCGGAGGTTCGTATTCGTTACTCCGTTCAAAGCAAAGCTCCTATGTCAGAATCACCGCCCTTTGTTGTCTGCACTTTTGAGAGCCGACGTGCAGAGGAAATGTGTTCATTGATTTCTCGCCAGGGATGTCAGCCGCTATCTGCTCCGTCCATGCGTGAGATTCCGATCGAGCATAACCCCGAAGCCATCGAAATCATTCAGGGGTTTCTCGCAGGGAAATTTGACGCCATCATTCTGCTGACAGGCGTGGGCACCGAAGCCCTGTTCGATGTTGCTCGATCGCAGGGATTGTACGATCAGCTGATTGAAGTGCTGGCTGAAACACCGATCATCATTCGTGGGCCAAAACCGGCAGCAGTGCTGAGCAAAGTTGGTCTGAAATATGTCGTGCGGGCCCCTGAGCCAAATACGTGGAAAGAGCTTCTGACGGCCATCGACGAAGCAAAGTTTGAACTCGGCGGCAAACGAGTTGTCGTTCAGGAATACGGCCTGCCGAACACTCGACTGTACAACGAATTGCAGAACCGAGGCGCAACAGTCACAGCCTGTCCGGTTTATCGCTGGGCTCTTCCGGAGAATACTGAGCCGCTCGAAGCCGCCATTCGCCAGACAGCGGAAGGGAAAGTCGATGCTGTGCTGTTCACAAGTGCGAACCAGGTCAGCAGCGTCTTGACTGTGGCTGAACGCATTGGTGTGCTGGATCAATTCCGAGCCGCCACTTCAGGCCGCACACTTGTCATCTCGATCGGCCCGACATGCAGCGAAGCTCTGATCGACAACGGCTTCCAGGTTCATGCCGAAGCCTCACCTCCCAAAATGGGACAACTCGCCCGAGCGGCCGCTGACGCCTTGAAGGCTCGCAGGAATTCCGCTCCATCGTAGTGCTCAAGCTTCAGGTGCAAGTGTTCGGCTGCAAAACTAATTGACCGCGACGCAGGAGGAAACGGATTAGACAATTACAGTCTCTTCCCGCGTGGCAGTGAACGATTGGAGCAACAGTGCGCCGCAATTCGGCCAACGTACGATCACTCACTGCAGGTTTGCGTGGCGGATGAAGTTTACGGCCGATGCAATCGGGCAAACGGAGTGTCTCGCAACAGAACCCAGGTGTCTTTGCTGCCGCCGCCCTGAGACGAATTCACGATCATCGAGCCTTCCTTCAAAGCGACTCGCGTCAACCCGCCGGGAAGGACGAACACATCTTCGCCAAACAAAATGAAAGGGCGAAGGTCGACGTGTCTTGGAGCCAGGCTGCGGTTCAAAACCGTTGGCACCGTGGACAGCGTCAACATTGGTTGAGCAATATAGTTGCGAGGATCTTTGCGAATGGACTCAGCACACTGATCTCGTTCAGCTTGACTGGCTTGCGGTCCCATCAGGATGCCGTATCCACCCGATTCATTTGTGGGCTTCACGACCAACTTATCAAGGTTTGAAAGTACATACTTGCACTGATCAGGTTCAGAACAAAGATACGTCGGCACATTTTCCAGAATGGCATTTTCATTCAGGTAATATCGAATGATCTCCGGCACATAGCGATACACGGCTTTATCGTCCGCGACCCCGGTTCCGGGAGCATTGGCCAGCGTGACATTACCACTGCGATACGCTCGCATCAGGCCAGGCACGCCCAGCATGCTGTCCGGACGAAACGCTTCCGGGTCAAGAAAGTCGTCGTCAATACGGCGATAAATGACATCAACACGTTGTGGCCCATGAGTCGTCTTCATCCAGACGACGTCACGTCTGTCGACGAACAAGTCCGTTCCGTTGACCAGTTCAACGCCCATCTGCTGAGCCAGGAACGAATGTTCGAAGTACGCCGAGTTATAAACGCCGGGAGTCAAAACTACGGCTGTCGGTGTCGAAGAACTGGCGGCCGGCGCTGTTTTTAGCAGAGCATCCAGGAGCCGTTCAGGATAATCTTCAATTGAGGCGATTGTGGATCCGTAGAAGACTTCCGGGAGAACTCGCTTCATGATCTCGCGGTTCTCAAGCACGTAGCTGACGCCCGACGGACACCGTAGATTGTCTTCAAGCACGTAAATCGTGCCATCGTGATTGCGAACGAGGTCTGTTCCGACGACATGTGTCCACACGCCGCCCGGTGGACGAAATCCTATACACTCCGGCCGATAAGTCTTAGCGGATTTGAC
Source organism: Planctomycetota bacterium (assembly GCA_052034165.1). Lineage (GTDB taxonomy): Bacteria > Planctomycetota > Planctomycetia > Planctomycetales > Planctomycetaceae > SXXK01. Next base: position 21,392 of record JBPOIW010000283.1, read on the forward strand.
GAGGTCCTCCGGGACAACTCCGTCTTTAAAAATTTGCCCCGCACCGTAAACATCATCCAGAAACAGATTGAGCGCGCGGATACGCTGCTTCAGTCCCGCTTCAATCGAAGCCCATTCGTCCCACGAAATCGGACGCGGAACCACGTCAAACGGCCAGATTTTTTCATTGCCATCATTATGCCCGTAGACGGCAAACGTGATTCCCTTCTCTAATAGCTCTTCCTCGGCATGCCGCTGTCGTTCCGCGAGAACTTCCGCGGAAAGCGAGGAAAGACATTCGGACAAAGCCGGATGTCGAGGAGTTCCATCAGAGGTCAAAAGTTCATCAAAAGTGGTTACCACGTCCTCGTATCTTTCTCATTTGGCAGTGGGAATCGCCATCCTGTTGCGGAAACGGGCAATGGGATGCTCACATGCCCGGAGTTTAGGCATCTTCCGCTAATAATCACAATAGGCCTGAACAAAACGCAACATCCGTGCCGTCGAATCCAGACAACGGGGAGCATTTTCGGGCTGAAGTGAATCGCCAGCAACGAATGACCACTTTCCGAGCCCAATTAACACCCTGTCGACGACGGCATCTTTTGTCTCCACCCCACCGGCGGTTCGGGGCGCCAGCTCGATGTTAACACGGCCCGTTGATTCGATTATAAGACGACGCATCAGCGAGGGATGTTGTTGAAAAACGCGGCAACTTTTATCCCTCACTGACGTTTCGGGTTTCAGAAACCCATAAAATCAACACCCCCAACAGGCGTCGGATGCAGAGCGGAATCCGATTCGTCCGGCAAATCCACCAGATCCATAAAGACATTGATGGTTTGTACAGTTACAATGGTGTCAGCGGGCCGAGGTATCGCATTCATCGCCGACAGCAACCTTCCAGCTCGATGCAGACGCGTCATGACGATTTTCTCAAGGCTGTCAGAAACAGCCTCATCGCACAAATGATGTTCGCACAGCGTCGCGAGCGTTCAGGTCATTCGAATAAGCGACACGTTCGCTTCATGCTTTCGAGACCCTCATTTCGTCTTCGGCCAGCCACGTCCTGATGATTCTCGGCGGAGATTTTTCGTCTCCCCGGCTCTGCCATGTCCATGCGCGAAGTGTGTCATGTCGTGAGTCGCCGAGGTCTTTTCTTCGGAGCCACACCATGAAACGTTTGATCGTCTTATTGTTCCTTCTTGTGGCGGCAGCCCTGGGGACTCATTTCTCTGAGGGCTCGATGAAGTCCGTCTTCCAGACCGCGCTGTTTGTGACGGCTGGAATTTCAGCCGTTGCACTCGTCACAGGAGCGACCGACTGATTCGAAATTACTCGGCCATGAATCCAGGCAGTGACGTCATCGCCGTCTTCAGTCGTCCTAATGCGCGGATATAGCGATCGCTGGCAGCTTGCTCTGAGATCCCAAGAACCTGAGCAGCCTCGCGATTTGTCAGTTGCTCAAAATGCCGCAGAGCCAGAACTTCGCGATCGATTTCCTTCATCTCTTCCAGAGCATGATTGAGCTGCTGCGACATCTCTTCACGCACGGCCGCTTCACTGGGCGTCGTCAGGTGATCCATCAGATGAAAGGACAGTGACGATGAGGTGGATGAACTCGACCAGCCGCGGTCAATCGAAAACTCATTCCCTGCGTTACGCTTCTGCGTTCCCAGATGTCGCCGATGAATATCGACGAGTGTCTGGCAGGTGATCAGTCGGAACCAGACAAAGATCGAACGTGATGCATCGATCAGAAAGTGGTCGATCCTCTGGACCGCCGACAGCCACGCTTCCTGAAGAATGTCGTCCGCGTCCACTCGACCATGCAGGCGCGGATCCATGCGAAATGTTACCAAACGCCAGAGGCGGTCGCGGTGTTGAGAAAACAATTCGGCCAGCGCGTTCTGGTCGCCTTTTGCCACGCGACTGATGAGTTCCGTTTCAGACGGATTATTTGCCACAAAGATTCCCCTGTCCGACCGTGCTGCTGGCCAACCTGCGACCAAGTCAGAACTCTAGCACAGTCCTGAACTGGACCAAGTAATTCCCACGAGAATAGGCGTTGCACTGAGAATCTGAGACCAGGACGGTGTCCAGTCTCAGGCATCACAGCCGGGATAATCGCCAATTGAACGAGATGCCGTGACAGGTTCACCAGTCCATCAGAGCACAGAATGCTGGTCACGAGGACCGGACCAAAAAAAAGTCTCCCCTGAGGTTTCTTTCGGCGGTATGTTGTTCGGGAATGTGGGTCTGGTAGATTTCACGTCTCGGCAGAGTACTCCGGACGGGACTTTTGCCGGTCAGGTTCAGGAAACCCTGTACGATTCAGGGCTGCGTCCTCTGATGGTTTCGGGTGAACTTTGAGCTGAGGTGCTCCTTATGCTCGACGGGTGCCTTTCCCATCCCCGTATTACGAAATAGTAACAGCAATTGCCCCCAGACGGCCAAACGAGCCGGGCGAGATTGAATATGCCGATCAAGGTACGATGTGAAGGCTGTCAAACGGTACTGAATGCACCAGATCAGGCCGCTGGTAAAGCCGTGAAATGCAAGCAGTGTGGCGGCCGAGTTCTTGTCCCCGCAGGTGAGTCCGAGACTGCCGCGGCAGCGCGACCACGTCCGAAAGCCAGACCAAAAGCCGCTTCCGGAGATCCCGACGACGTTCTGTTTGGTGTCGACCTGAACAGGGCCGAGGACACTCAACGTCGGATTTGTCCCGGATGCGCGCGCCCGGTCAGAGAAGAAGACATCGACTGTCCGAAGTGCGGCGTCACGATCGCGACCGGAGCACTCAGTGAACGACAACGACTGAAGATCGCGAGGAAAGGACCACCACCGGCGGAATTCTACGGCGTGGTCTGGAGCAACGGCTGGAAGTTTCTAAAAAAACACTGGCAGTTCGGAGTCCAGACGGCACTCGTATGGACCATTTGTCTTTCAATGGCAGTAACATGCTTGTTCGCTCTGGGATACTACGTCACGAATCGAACGGCTGCTCTGGAAGCGATGGTCGCTGCCGACACAGCGAACATCAAAGTTGAGGGCAACTGGGTTCTCATTACTGTGCCCGACGAGAAAGGTTCAAAAGTTCTTTACGACGGTACCTACTATACGACTCCTAAGTCGGTTACGAAGCTGCCAATTCCGCGCCTGATGGCTCAGCGCGAACCACCAGCATTGTTCTGGACAGGGATGACGCTGGTATTCCAGCTGGGATTTGGTGGATGGGCGTGGACTCTGGCCACAACAATTGCCGGTGTCACCATGGCTGGCGAGAAAAAAGTCAAACGCTTCACGCTGGACTTCTTTGGCAACCTGACCATGGGCTTCCGTTTCTACGTCTGGCCCGTGATTTTGACGCTGCCATTGTTCCTGATCGCCGTGGCCATCGGATTCGTCAATATTCAGGCGGCTCTGATCGTTGGCGGCCTTGTCATGATCATCCCGTTGCTCGTGCTGCCGGCGGCCGTCGTCCATATGGCTCAGAAGTACACGCATCGAGCCTGGTTGCTGACCTGGATGCTCCGAGACTTTGGAAAGACGATTGCTCCCTCCATGTATGTCTTCGCCATGAACCTGTTTCTTGTCCTGCTGGTTCCGATTGTTGTTTCAGTTGCCGGGGCAATCATGCAGACGCGAATCTCCACCTGGCTGCTGACTCAGGAGGCGTCTGCGCTGGAGTGGCTGAAGGCAAACTTCATGGATTTCGGAGAAGGCAATCTGAGATTCTTGTTCTATCAGATGCCGCTGGTGTTCACGGTCTCCTTTGTGTTCTTCTTCATTATCTGCGGTCTGATGAGTTTCCCGGCCGTCTTCATGATGCGTGTGATCGGTCTGTACGGTCTTTATTTCCGAGCTGACCTGGCTATTGTGAATCAGTTTCCTGATTTGGAACCAGTTGGGTTTGGGCCTCGCTATCTGGCCTTCATGATCGATTATCTCATCATGGGACTGCTGAGCGGCATCGGGCAGTTCGTGGGCACGCTCTTCGGCTTGCTGTTCAACTTTTACGGATGGAGTATCGCGGACCAACTAGCTTTGGGCATCGGCGCCGTTGCCAGCCTGGGATTGATCGGATTCTATTTTGCTTCAGGAGAATCCGGGGCCGCTCGAGCGACTCTTGGAAAATGGAGTCTCGGCATGATTGTGCTTCGTGATGACAACAAAGTTCAGACTCGTCAGCAGGCCTTCGGTCGAGCCGCCTCCGCGTTCGTGACCGCTCTGACTTTGTACATCGGTTTCATCATGTGCTTCTTTCGGGCTGACAAGAAGGCCATGCACGACTTGATGAGCAAAAGCAAAGTTGTTTGGCAGAATGAGACGAGCTAAGAGTCAGCCGTCCCGAACTGGCGCTCGATGGCACTTGTTGAGTTGAGGCCGGATGCTCGCGTCCGGTCAAGGCTTGCATCGTGACTTGATTTAATCGAGGCCTTCGTCCCACCGTGATAAACGGCAGAGATCACTGTTGATCTGAAAGTCGCGGCACGCCTGAGGACGCAAGTCATAGTACCGACACAAACGAGTCGTCTCATTCAGCCAGACACATGGCAGCAGATCGAAATGCTGATCGGCTGCGATTCGTTGTCGAATCGGCAACAACAGTTCATCGGGAACTCCCAGAGCCGTCTCTTCACCCGGCTGAAATGGTGGAACCGGTGTTCTCATACAGCAGGCCGCGCAATCGCTGCAGGACTGAATCACTGGCAGGTTCACACCATTGCTCATTCGCTGGCTTTCGGTTGGGAACGCTGAAAGTTCACTCGCAGAGCTACTCTGCTTACTGCGTCATTCCGAGAGGAAAAACGCAGCCTGATTTGTGTCCGAAACATCGAAGGCAGGAACAACCTGACCCGTCTGCAACATTTCAAATTCAACGCCGTTCAAGAAGGCAAAGTGGTCGGCCCATTCCGTAGGCCGCAACACTGAAAAACAAAGCTTTTTTGAGGCTCGGCGGACGTGACGCGCGGTGTGGTGGCTACTTCTTAAACGAAACTGGATTAAGCCAAACGACAGAGACAACTTCGCCGCTGATCATCAGGGACCATCAACGGTATGAGCCTACATCCATCGCCATCAACGGCATACTCAACCCGACAACATGCCCTGCTGCAGACAAACTGCAGACGCGGACGGCCTTTGTGCTATCAGGCCTTGAAGATCTTTTCTTTTCCGACAGTCACGTTCTTGGTGGCATTTCTGGTGTCCAGCACCATTCGAGAATGCTCGACCACAAAGCTGTAGTCAACGGCCGAGTGATCCGTCGAAATCAAAACACAGTCCTGTGCTGCGAGGAACTCCGGTGTCAAATCGCTACTCGTCAACTGAGGCAGATGCTGATAGTGACGCATCTTTGGCAGCTTAGGCACATGTGGATCGCTGTAGCTGAGCAATGCTCCTCGTTCCATCAGCAATTCCAGTAGCTCGAACGAAGGACTTTCGCGAGGATCATCCACATCTTTCTTGTAGGCCATACCAAGAATGCAGATTCGGCTGCCTTTGAGTGGCTTACACTGTTCGTTCAAAAACTCGGCCAGACGTCCAACGACATATCGCGGCATGCCGGAATTGATTTCACCCGCCAGTTCAATGAAGCGAGTGTTCATGCCTTGCAGGCGTGCCAGCCAGCTGAGGTAAAACGGGTCGATCGGAATACAGTGTCCACCAAGCCCGGGGCCTGGATAAAACGCCTGGAATCCGAACGGCTTTGTTTTCGCAGCGTCGACAACTTTCCAGACGTCAATGCCCATCCGATCGAACAGCATCTTGAGCTCGTTGACCAAAGCGATGTTCACGGCTCGATAAGTGTTCTCCAGAATCTTGCAGGCTTCTGCGATCTCAGCGTTGTCCACTCGAACGACTTTTACGATCGAATGAGAATACAGTGCACAGGCAAGATCTCCGCTGTTCTTGTCAATACCGCCAACAACTTTCGGAATCCCTGCTGCGGTGTAATCCGGATTGCCCGGGTCTTCTCGCTCCGGACTGAAAGCGACAAAGACATCTTTCCCGCAGACAAGTCCTGCAGGATTACGATTCAGAATTGGCACCATCACATCGCGAGTGGTCGTTGGATAAGTGGTGCTCTCCAGCACGACCAACTGCCCGGGACGCAGCACCGCCGCAATGGCTTCCGAGGTGGATTCGATATACTGCAGATCCGGATCTCGACTGGCATTCAATGGCGTCGGAACGCAGATCAGCAACGCATCGGCTTCTGCAAGGCGCGACATGTCGTTCGTGGGATCCAACACTCCCCGATTGATCCAATCCGCCACTCGTTCGGACGAGATATGCTTGATATAGCTCTTACCTGATTTCAACAAACGGACTTTTTCAGGGTCGACGTCAAAGCCAATGCACTTGAAGCCAGCGTTTGTGAACGCACTGATCAGCGGCAGACCAACATAACCGAGCCCAATGATGCCCACCAGCGCCGATTTATCAGCAATCTTTTGAGTCAAAGCCGCGGAAAGCAATCCTGTGGATGAATCAACAACCATTGCGACGGGGTCCAAAGGGCCAAATAGCCAGATTTTTAAACGGAACGGCACGAAAATCCCATGATAATCTGCCGTACGCCTCTCCGAAAGCCCGCGTGATAAGAAACTGCCTGCACGCTGCGTATTCTTTCGCCTTTGCCGATTGCACGCGTCACACAGGTCCAGCCGTTACACAGGTCCACGCGAAAACGGGGGGCGCAGACGATCGTGGTTGAGGCTTTCTGTGGAACTGGCCTTCACCCGCCCCATCGTTGCATCCGTGAAAACAAGCGACGCGACACCGAAAGGGGATTGGCTTGAAATCGTCCGCAATGACTCACTGATATCCGGGACGAGCCTCTCGTTCCGTAGTGTCCAGTGTTACTTGTTTTCCAACAACCAAACGAAGAGTCCCTTGGCCAGGTGCATGCGGTTTTCTGCTTGCTGGAAAACGATGCTTCGATCTCCGTCCATCACGGCGTCAGTGACTTCGAGTCCACGTTTGGCCGGTAGATCGTGCATGAATTTGGCTGACTTCGGAGCAATGGCCATCATGTCTTCGTTGACCTGAAAATTGGCGAACGCCTTTTTGCGACGCTCGGCATCGTCTTCCTGTCCCATGCTGGCCCAAACGTCGGTGTAAACAAGATCCGCAGACTTCACCGCGAACTTCGGGTCATTGGTTTGTGTCACGCGGTGTGCTGGAAATTTCTCAGCTAACAATTCCAAAAAGCTGGCTTCAAATTCGAAGCCTTTGGGAGCCGCCAGTGTTAATCGCATTCCCGTCATAGCGGACGCAATCGCCAGCGACATCGAGACGTTATTGCCGTCACCGACGAAGACCAGATGCAGGTCCTTCAAATGTCCGAAGGTTTCTCGAATCGTCAACAGGTCCGTCAAAGCCTGACACGGGTGGCGTTCGTCTGACAACCCATTGATGACCGGGCAGGACGAATACCGTGCGACATCTTCGATCAGCTTCTGCGAAAAAGTCCGCATCGTAATGATGTCGCTGAAGGAGCTTAAAACCTTCGCTATGTCCGGCAGACTTTCGCGACCATTCAATCCGGCTTCGGCTGTTGTCAGGAAAATACCGGAGCCACCCAGATGAATCATCGCGGCTTCGAAACTATTGCGAGTTCTCAACGAAGGCTTCTCAAACAGTTGCGCGAGCACTCGACCCGGATACAGTTGTGGGCGATCTCCCTTACGAAACCTCGCTTTGAGTTCCGCAGCTTTGTCAAGAATTGCGGTCAGTTCTTCGGAGGTAATATCCAGTAGAGAAGTCAGATGCTTCATGATGCCGCATCAAAATCCAGAACAACGCAATTCACGCTGTTCGGCAGCCTAAAAAAGAAATGACTGAGGTGCTCCTCACCGGGAACAGCTCAGCCAGCCAAAATCGGAAAGGGAAATCATGGCAACTTTCCCCCGCAGAGTTAAGTGTGGAATTTTGAAATTCCGGGCCTGCAGGTCAAAAATTAATACTCGGGGCCGCCAGTCATGGCCTCGACTCCCGGCAAACACTGCCCTACAGTGACAAATAGTGCGAACAGAAAATTGAATGCAACTGTCCGAGGCGACTACGTTCTGGTTCAGGATTGTGCGAGAGTTGTTGAAGTAGCCGGATTCGTGAGAATTCGGATGACTTCACGTGCAGAGCACCGAATTCTCACGAATCCGGCTACTCTCAGCCCACTCAGTCTGGGATAAAACCTG
>JBPOIW010000065.1:0-147902 GCA_052034165.1 Planctomycetota bacterium
CTCGTTACGAGGAACTTGAAAAGCAGATGCAGGATCCGGACGTTCTCAGCAACGTCTCGCGGATGCTTGAGATTCAGAAGGAGTTGGGTTCTCTTTCTCGCATCGCCGCGTCTGTGCGCAAGTTTCACACGCTGGAAGGCGACATTGAAACCGCGAAGATGATGGTCGATGAAGAGACTGATCACGAGTCTCGCGAATATGCCAAGGCCGAGCTGAACGCCCTGGTTGCTCAACGCGATGAGCTGTCGGTTGAACTCGAAGACATGGCTACGGCCGGTGATTCGATTACTCGAAGTGCCTGCATCATGGAAGTGCGAGCAGGCACCGGTGGCGACGAAGCGGCTTTGTTCGCCAAGGATCTGTTTGATATGTACATGGCGTACTGTCTGCAGAAAAATTGGAAGACCGAAGTGCTCGAATTCAGCACGACCGAATTGGGTGGTCTGAAGGAAGTTGTGTTTTCAATCACCGGCGAAGGAGCGTTTCACGCGTTGCAGTTCGAAAGCGGCGGCCATCGTGTTCAGCGAGTCCCCGAGACGGAAACTCAGGGCCGAGTTCACACCAGTGCAGCGACAGTGGCCGTGCTGCCGGAAGCTGACGAAGTCGAAATTGATATTCGTCCGGAAGATCTGCAGGTTGACACCATGCGGGCTGGTGGTCCGGGCGGGCAGAAGGTCAACAAGACAGAGAGCGCCGTGCGTTTGACTCACCTGCCGACGGGGATCGTGGTGAAGTGTCAGGACGAAAAGAGCCAGCACAAAAATCGCGCGAAGGCGATGCGAGTTCTGCGAAGTCGCATCCTGGAAGCTCAACAGACGAAGCTGCAGAATGAGCGAGCGGCCACACGTCGAACGCTGGTCGGATCTGGCGACCGCAGTGAGCGAATTCGCACGTACAATTTTCCTCAGAACCGCATGACCGATCATCGCTGCAATTTGACGATCTACAAGCTGGATCGCATCATGACGGGCGATATGAATGAACTGATCACTGCATTGCTGGCCTTTGACCGCAACGAACGATTGCGACTGGCTGATGAGGCGATGTGATGGCGGCGTCAGCGTAGACGAATGCTCCGCCTGCACCAGCCGGTTTTGAAAGTAGCAGTCTCGCGTCGCAGAGACGAGCCTCGCATTTTGCCTATGGCTGAGGAAACTGAGGTGGCGATTTCCAACTGCAGCGTCATAGTTGCGTTTTGTGGCTGGTAGCAGGTTTCCACTGAACAACGTGCATTGTACAAGGCTCTTCTCGACAGAGTGAGAAGGCTACTTTGGTCAGGACCTGGTGGACGCGGTAATTCCTGCTTGCCGATGCGGGGAACTCCGGCTAATCTGATGTTCCCGCCACTTAATCTCACCGACCTCGTTGCTCCTCTGGAGAACGTTTCATGCCAGAGAAATCCGATGCGCAGAAGTTCTGCGTACAGACTCAACATGTGGGCCATTCTTTCGGCGACTTCTTTGGACGAACTCGCGAAGGACTTTATGTCGACACGCGTCGCTCCATGCTGAAAGCCGGCATGGCGGGAATGGCCGGGCTCTCCTTGCCGGGATTGTTGCAAGCCAAAGCGGAGGCGGCCGCGGCTGGGACTTCGGGACCAACAGGCAAGAGTGTGATCCTGTTGTGGATGGCGGGCGGTCCGAGTCATATCGATACCTGGGACAGCAAGCCTGATCGTCCGTGGATTAATCGCGGGCCGTTTGGTGTCACAAAAACCAAGTTGCCGGGTGTTGTGATTTGTGAGCACTTGCCGAAGCAGGCTGCGATGCTCGACAAGTTCACGATCATTCGTTCGGTCGATGCGCGTCATAGTAACCATGAACCCAACATGGTGTTCCAAACCGCGAACCTCGCTGCGGAGCCTCGTGTTAATCCCGAAGCCGTCAAGTATCCATCGCTGGCTTCTGTGATCGCCAAGAGTCATGGAGCCAATCATCCAGCGATGCCTCCGTTCGCCGCGTTCATGAAATCCCGATCGCATCTCGCGTTTGCCGGTTATCTGGGAAAGCAATACGACCCGTTCATTTGCGACAAGGCCGCAACGCTTCCTGTTTATACCGATGTTGGTGTTGATACGGGGCGAATGACGGGCGGTGACTTGTTCCAGATGCCAAAGGGTTTGTCCGAAAATCGTTTGAATGAACGTGTGAGTTTGCTGAAGCAGTTCGATCACATGAAGGCGGGACTCGACCAGGACGGTTCGATGGATGCATTGAACACTTATCAGCAGCAGGCTGTCGATTTGCTGTTGGGGGAACGTGCTCGTCGAGCCTTTGATCTCAAGCAGGAAGATGCGGAAACGCGAGAACGATATGGCAAGCACCTGTGGTGTCAGCAGGCCTTGATTGCTCGCCGACTGGTGGAAGCGGGGACCACGTTTGTCACGTTGGATCTCAGCTACCATGGAGCATCCGGCACCTGGGATAATCACGGAGACAATATTCCTCCGTACGGCGGCATCAGCAAAGGGCTTGGGCCATTGCTGCCGTTGTTCGACCATCTCATCACGACACTCGTCAGCGATCTGGAAGCTCGAGGTTTGCTGGATAAGGTCATGGTCATTGCGATGGGAGAATTCGGTCGCACGCCGTCGATGGGAACTCAGGACAGTACCGACGGTCGAAACCATTGGCCGGAAGTGATGTCCATGTGCCTGGCTGGTGGCGGGCTACGACATGGTCAGGTGATCGGTGCGACGGAAAAAGATGGAGGCACAATTAAAGAACGGCCTGTCACTCCCGCAGATCTTGCAGCGACTCTATTTCGCTACTTCGGAGTTCCTCAGGAGTTCCAGTATCTGGACCACCAGGGCCGACCTCGTTTTGTGGTCGACGGCGGTTTGCCAATTGCGGAACTATTTTGAGTCTCGCTGCCGCATCACTGATTCAGCATCTGCGGTCTGTTTGATCAAAAGGCTTGATAGCTCAAAAGGCTTGATGAAACTGGGCTCGTCTGTCTTTCGCCTGCGGGGACTGTCGTGGTGTCATCCTTTTCGCTATAGGATCAGAAGCAGTCCCGAAATACCACTCTGTTCTTGCTGCGGCGAGATCTCACAACCCGAAACGTCACAGCCTGTTGAATTAATCAGCCGGAACGCGTTAGCGTCCGGTTTTCGCCTCTGAAATCCAGGAAAAACAACCGGGAGCTAACGCCCTGCGGCTGATGAAGCGATTCAATCAACACGCCGGTCAGTGAGGGATTTCTCTGCACGGCACCGATCCCCGCTTAGGGGTCGGCATGAAACGAGCACCAGCGGGCTCGATTGGTGGCGGCATCGCGTTTGCCGTGAGGCCGCCAAGCCAGGTTTCCACCTTCCCGTTCTGTCCGACACGGGTTGAGGTGGAGTAAGTTCGCCGCAGGCTCAAGTTGAAGCTAATGACAGCGTGTTAGCCGAGGTCAAACTTTGGAGCAGTGAAGTCATCTTCTGATGACGCTTCTGACACAGACACCTTTGGGCGATCGTCGGATGTCGACTTGCTGACTGGAGGTGTATAGGTCACCGTCTTTTCGGCTTCACGAGTTGCACTGCGGATTTCGTCCTGAAAGCCTGAAACGCCCTTTTTGAACTCGGCAAAACTTTTGCCAAGGTTCTTCGCCACTGACGGCAGGTTCTTGCCGAACAGAAGCAGGGCAATAATGCCCACGATCACCATTTCAAAACCGCCAACACCCGGAAGGAATCCCATCGCAATTTCTCCCTTATGAGGGCACAGCCCTCTTCACAGAACTCATTACCAGCGAAACAGGGTGTCCCGTAAATCCAGAATAACAAGTCTGAGATTTCGGAGACATCGAGCAAGTTCTCTTCTAAAAAGAAGCAGACCTGCCACAGACACAACCATCATTTCGAAACCACCGACACCGGGAAAGAATCCCATCGAAATTTCTCCTTCTCGTCATCGGCGCCGATCTCACAAAATCAGCAAGCCCAGCTTACTGCAGCTTGTCTGAACCCTCTTCGTCGCCTTCTTTCATCCCCTTCTTGAACTGCACCAGGCTTTGCCCGAGTGATCTCATGGTTCCGGGAAGGCGATTGCCGAACAACAGCATGACGATCACCAGCACGATCGCCATTTCCATCCAGCCTGGAACCCAGGCGAAGATTGGTTGAGAAGCGATTTTCCACAGTAGATTATTCATCGGAATTCGTCCGAAAACTTAAGGATCAAAAGCCCAACGGTCATGTGTTCTCTGCACGGTATGAATTGAGGCAGAGTGTTCGCGGGATTTGCATACAGCAATGCCTCAGTCGTGGCCGTGCACAGAATAAAACATCTTACCAGTCTGAACGCGCGAAGTCTCAGGGGTATGAGGCAAAATCATGGTCGGGAATCCTGTTTCCCTCCGAAAACGCCCCGCGTAGCTGGAAAAACCGGCTTTATCTCATCTGTTCAGCGATGAGAAATGCAATCTCCATCGCCTGCTCGTAATTGAGACGAGGATCCACCTGGCTGCGATAATCGCGTGTCAGATCCGATTCGGAGAGATTCCCGGGCCCACCAATACACTCGGTCACATCTTCCCCCGTGAGCTCCAGATGAATCCCGGAAAGTCGACTGCCGACTTCTTTGTGAATGCGAAACGCAGTGATGATTTCTGACATGATGTCGTCGAAAGAACGCGTCTTGATCCCATTACGAGCCGTCTGGCCGTTGCCATGCATGGGATCACAGCTCCACAGGACTTTGCATCCGGAACGCAGTACCGCTTCCGCCAGGACCGGCAGCTTTGCTCGAATTTTTTCAGCACCGAATCGATGGATCAACGTCAGCCGCCCGGGCTCATTATCCGGATTCAGAATTTTGATCACGTCGATCAATTCATCGGGTGCCATCGAGTTACCGACCTTGAGCCCAATCGGATTGCGAATGCCTCGGAAGTATTCAATGTGGGCCCCGTCGACCGCTCGCGTGCGATCACCGATCCATGCCATATGAGTGCCCAGATTATACCATCCTCGCTGCCGTTCTATGCGAGTCAGAGCCTGCTCAAACAACAGCAACAGACCTTCGTGCGACGTAAAGAAGTCCACTCGTGTGAGTTGCGTTAATTCGCCGGCTGAGACGGCTTCCATAAAGCGAATCGAATCGCTGAGTGACTCCAGCAATTGCTGATAACGCCGAGACCCCGGTGTATTTCGAACGAACTCCAGATCCCAGTTCTCGGGATGGTGCAGGTCGGCAAACCCGCCTTCGCTCAGCGCGCGGATGTAGTTGATTGTCAGAGAAGATCGCTCGTACGCTCGCAGCATCAGTTGAGGATCTGGCCGCCGCTCAGCGGGCGTGAAACCAGAACGATTGACGATGTCGCCGCGATAGCTCGGTAGCTCGATATCGCCGCGTTTCTCCATATCGGCCGATCGAGGTTTTGCGTACTGACCCGCGATCCGGCCGACTCGCACGATGCGTTTTTTGGATCCACAGATCAGCACGAGGCTCATCTGGATCAACACTTTCAGCTTGCGCAGAATAGTGCCGGAGTTGCAGTCGTCAAAACTCTCCGAACAATCGCCGCCCTGAAGCACAAACGCGTTGCCATCAGCCGCGGCTGCCAGCTGTCCTCGCAGGCGATCTACTTCCCATGCCGTCACCAGGGGTGGCAGTTGAGACAGTGTTTTGAGAGCTTCAGTCAGCTCTGCAGGATTGTCGTAAGTCGGTTGCTGCTGAGCAGGGCGTTTCTGCCAGGAATCCGGAGTCCAGGTCGTTGTCATGATTCGAAGATGCGTTGGCTATGGAATTCGTGCGATCAGTCTCTGGGGGTAGCATGCTACTGACTTCTTGGTTTTCACAACCCGAAACGTCACCGAGGGATAAGATTGCCGGAGTTTCCGGCCCAACATCCCTCGCTGACCCTTTTTGAAGTTGCGCATCTTTAGGCCCGGCGGGCCGACAAATCCAATGCCGGTGGCGTAAGCCACCGGTATGCAAACCTAACGAATCTGAGGCCCGGAGGGTCGACACAAGGGGCGATGTGTCGGCCCTTCAGGCCTGAAACTCAGTGTTTTTACAGGCCGGTGGCTCACGCCACCGGCAGAGGATGTGCCGGGCTTCCAGCCCTAACCGAAAAATGCGCAACTTCAAAACTGTTGCTTCGGGTTACGATTCAATCAGCAGCCTTTCAGACACGGCAGGATATCGCACGCATCACATTTTGTATTCCGTTCGCCCGATTTCCCGCGGAGATCTCCGGAACGCACAAAAAGAAAGCGGGCGAGTCATCGTTGCGGGTGTCGATGACTCGCCCGTCAGAGCGTGGGCCTGCGCAGAAGTGAAATACCGGCTGGGAGGAGGAGCTGGCATTTCTTGAGCATTCAGAATCAAAGATTCTTGATCGTTCATACCCTTTCTGCTTGAAGTCAGAACGACTTCTTTCGCCCTGGAAATCCGGCCCATGCAGGAGTACTGCCGGACGTCACGCTTCGCTCGCTGGGGAGGTTTCTGCCGCTGAACTCAAATTCTTCCGCTGGCTCGAGTTCGGTTTCTGTGTCTGAACCGGCTCCCGTGCCTTTTCGTGCCGATTTTGCCATCTTCGATGCTGTCGGCTCCAGCTTTCTTGGTTCCGCGCCATGCGCGTCGCTTAGGAACTCGAACAAATCTGTCTCCTGCTCAGTGGCAGGTTGTGCTGAAGCTGATTTCGCTGGCGTGCCCTCAACGCGGCGTGGCAGCGGAGCAACGACAGGGGCTTTCTTGTCGCGTTTCAGGCGAAGGTCGACGTCTTCTGCTTCCGATGAACCAGCACCAGATGGCAGTTCTGCAGTCGTCCGACCAATTGGACTCTTCTCAGTCTCCGTAGCGCCCGCAAAGATCTCCTGATCCGGGCTCTGTGAACGAATGACTTCACCAGCCGGAGCACGGCGGGGTCTCGTCGGTTGCTTTCCACCTTTCGACTCGGGGAGTTCAGGACGAGATGCCGCCTGCGCCTTCGAATCCGCATCGCTCTCATTCGCGGCCAACATTTGTTCTCGTGGCAATGTCAATTTAGGCATACCAGCCAAAACCCAGCCTCGCCAGTTCTTTTCCAGAGATTCAATTCCCGCATGATCGAAGTTCGTGCGGATAGCGTCTTCCCAGTTTCCTCGTTCCCCGTCGGCAATGAACTTCAGGTACGCGTGTCGTCCCTTTTGCTGCACAAGAAAATCGGCCAGTGCATAACCCTGAGCATACAGCGTCAGCATTGGACGTTGTCCCTGCGGATATTCTTTCATAGACAGCAGGTCACGCAGTGAGATGATTTCGTTCTTGTTTCGAATCACTTCGTTCAAAAGAGCGAGCTGCTTGAGTTGTTCAGAGCGATGCTCAAACAAAGTCGCCGCGCCTTCGTCAGCCCAGCGTGGTAGAGGTCGACGAAAGTGGCAGGCGAAAATAGTGTGATTGACTTCATGCGGAAGGACGGAATCCAGAATTCGTTCCAGAGTTCCCTGGACCTGCATTCGCCAGTTCAGAACTTCTCCGCGCACAAACTGAAATGTGGTCTGGCCACCGGCCCCCAACGCACCTTCTCGCACAGAGATTCGGCAAGGGCGACTCCAGTTGGGCAGCGGTTTGCCAAGCCAGAAAACCGCCAGTTGGCGGCGATAAAGTTCTGCGGCTTTGCCGACCTGCTCCGCGACTTCCGGACGATCTGACGTCACCGCAAAGTTGACTGTTTGATACGTAGCGGCTTCAACGCTCTGGCTGAGTCCCGCCAGCATGGCCACAACGGCGATGTATCGCAAAGTGCGAGCGTCCCTGCTCATTATTTGGATCTCTGTTTGCGTTCAATTGGATGCAGCAAGTCCGTTTGCCGCGTCGTCTGATTCCTCGGCACTGACCGGCAGCAAATGCCGATCCAGCGTGAGAAGTCTCATTCATTGTTTGTGCCGAAATTCGACCTAAACCCATTCATTGTAGTGGCTTACAACAATTCAGCTCTTGCTGCTTCCGCTACAGTCCCAGCGAAGGAACTCCGGCAGATTCTGCAGATCTTACAATGCTTGTCAGTTTTGCATCCAGAGCAGTTTTGCCGCGGGTTGTGACAGAAATTTTCAACGGACCTCGATGCGTCTGAGAGCTCTGCCCGCCTGTTCACGCCTGAATGATTCTTCGGGCGTTTAAGCTGCCTATTCTGGCTGTTTGTCCCAGAATTTGCGTTCTGCCTGCTTTTGCATGCCATTTCCGTGACGCTAGCATGTCGTCGCGATAGCTTGATACAGCGAACTTCGCCGGCTCAGAAGGTCACAAAAAATTGTCGCACGCTGCCTGAAGAAGAAGCGTACGGCATGAGGAGCTGGCATGGCATTCGATTTCAGCGGGGACAGTCGTCGATGAAACGTGCGATCTCATTTTTGGCCTGTGCTGCCAGCCTTGTCATAGTAGCGGCGATCCAGTCGCAACTCGCGGCGGATCAAACATCGACACCTCAGGATGCCCTTCGCAGCAATCCTCCTGCCGTCTTCGCGCTGACAGATGCACAAGTTGTCGTGAGTCCTGATGTGACGCTGGAGAAGGCCACGATCGTCGTTCGTGGCGGCAAGATCGAATCTGTCGGCGATGTTGCAGCTCCGGCCGATGCGCGGGTTATTTCGATGGCTGGCAAGACGATCTATCCTGGCTTCATTGACGCGTATGCAGAGCATTCCGTTTCAGGAGATCCACTGGCCGGGACGGCTCGGTATTGGAATGGACAAGTCAGTCCTCAGATTTCGATGGCGGAGCATCTTGCCGCGAATGAAGATCTGAAGACACTTCGAAAGCAGGGGATTGTTGCTCAGCTGATCGCCCCCGCGGCTGGAGTGATTCGAGGCACCAGCGCTGTTGTCGGGACCGGCGATGGAGAACCCAACAAGACTCTACTTGCCGCGGACGTTGCTCAGCATCTTCAACTCACGGTTACTCGCCGAGGCCGCGACAGTTATCCTGGCAGCCCCATGGGAGCCGTTGCACTGGCTCGGCAAGCGATTTACGACGCGCAGTGGTACAGAGATGCTCGCATTGCCGTCGACGGCGATTCAACCCTGCCCTTGCCTGAACACAACGATGCACTGTCGGCCCTGCAGCCGGTGTTGAACGGTGCACAGCCGGTTGTTGTGAAAACTTCGAATGAGCAATTCGTCTTGCGGGCGGATCAATTTGCGGCCGAGTTTGGGCTGTCGCTGATCGTGGTTGGCAATGGTCGCGAATATCGTCGACTGGCGGAGATTGCGGCCACCAAGCGCCCGATCATTCTGCCTTTGGCATTTCCCAAGGCTCCAAACGTGAGTACTCCGGAGACCGCTCAGGATGCGACTTTGGAGTCATTGATGCACTGGGATATTGCTCCCGAGAATCCCGCCCGAGTCGACTCGGCGGGGATTTCGTTTGCCTTCACCACCGAGCGATTGGAGTCAAAAGCCGACTTTCTGAAATCACTTCGCAAGGCCGTGGCCCGAGGTCTTGCTCCCAAATCCGCATTGAAAGCGTTAACGACTACGCCGGCTGCTTTGCTTGGATTGGATGATCAACTGGGCACGATTCAGTCGGGGCATCTGGCGAGTTTTGTGATCACGGACGGTGATCTGTTTGAGAAGAAAACCAAAGTCCTGGAGACGTGGGTTTCCGGTCAACGCTTTGAACACTCTCCGGAGAAGGTTCGGGATGCTGCCGGTTACTATCGTCTTGACGTTCAGCCAACAGCTCAGTTTGACGGTCAACTCTTTGTTGAAATCACAGAGGACGACGGCAAACTGCAGGGACGTGTTTCACGCCAGCCAATTCCCGTCGAACCAAAGAAAGAAAAAAAGAAGGCTCGAGATTCATCGGAGGAGTCTGAAGAGAAGCCGGACAAGAGCCCTGAATCGTCCGCTGAGGTGGCCTCGGGTGACGAGGATTCCAATCCAGAAGAATCACCCGATGAAGACAAGTCTGGCGATGCCGATGAAGACACAAAAAAAGATGTATTGAAACTGTCTGACGTGAAGCTCAGCGATACGGCACTGACAGCCACGTTGTCGGCGAAGGATTGGGGCTTCGAAGGCGTGATCCGGATATCTCTCACGCTCACGGAACTGGATGCCCAGCAGCAGGATCGGCCAGCAGCGTTGGGTTCCGTCGTGTGGCCGGACGGAACAACGGCGAGTGTTGTGGCAACTCGAGTGGAACAACCGCCAAAGCAAGAGGGAGCTGGTGAAGACGAAGGAGGCAAGAGGGATCAAGATAAAGATGAAGATCAAGATAAAGAAGAAAGCAAAGAGTGCGGGCCTGCTTCGTTCGCGGTGAATTATCCGCTGGGAGCATTCGGTCGAGAGACGATTCCAGTTCAGGCTCGTCCGACAGCCTTTGTTCATGCCACGATCTGGACGTGCGGGCCAGCTGGCCTCATTGAAGATGGAACGCTGATTGTCGCCGAGGGAAAAATCGTTGCGGTGGGAAAAGAGATTGCGATCCCCGAAGGCGCGGATGTGATTGATGTGCGAGGGATGCACATCACGCCAGGAGTGATCGATTGCCATTCTCATGCCGCCACTGACGGAGGAGTGAATGAGTCAACTCAGGCCATCACCTGCGAAGTTCGCGTGGGTGATTTTATCGACGCAAATGACATCACGATTTACCGACAACTCGCCGGTGGCGTGACGGCCGCCAATATCCTGCACGGTTCTGCCAATCCGATTGGTGGCCAGAATCAGGTCATCAAGCTTCGTTGGGGCCAGACGGGCGACGGCATGAAGTTCACCGAGGCACCTCAGGGAGTTAAGTTTGCTCTGGGTGAAAACGTCAAACAAAGCAATTGGGAAAACGCCAACGATCGGTACCCGCAGACTCGCATGGGAGTCGAACAGCTCTATCGGGATTCTTTCGAAGCGGCTCGCGATTATGCACGCAAAATGGATGCCTGGAAGCTCAACCGTCGCGGTCTGCCTCCTCGCCGCGACCTGGAACTGGATGCGCTGCGAGAAATCCTGGACGGCGATCGCTGGATACATTGTCACAGTTATCGACAAGACGAAATTCTGGCCCTGCTGCGGATTCTGAAACAGTACGAAATCACCATCGGCACGTTCCAGCATATCCTCGAAGGCTACAAGGTGGCTGATGAGATGGCCAAAGCCGGCGCGATGGCGTCAGCGTTCTCTGACTGGTGGGCTTACAAGTTCGAAGTATACGACGCCATTCCTCACGCTGGCGCGTTGATGCATAAGCAGGGGGTTGTGGTGTCGTTTAACTCTGACGACGGTGAGCTGGCTCGACATTTGAATCAGGAAGCCGCCAAGGCTGTGAAGTACGGCGGGGTTCCTCGTGAGGAGGCTCTGAAGTTCGTCACTCTGAATCCTGCAAAGCAGTTGCGAATCGATCATCTGGTCGGATCACTGGAAGTCGGCAAACAAGCAGACTTTGTCATCTGGAACGGGGATCCGCTTTCAAACTTCAGTCGTTGTGAACAGACCTGGATTGACGGTCGCTGCTACTTTCATCGCGATGAAGACGATCGCATGCAGCGAGAGTCGTTTGAACGTCGCAACGTGCTGATCCAGAAAATTCTGGAGTCCGGTGAAGAGACGCATGAAGCCGGTGAACGCGACACCGATCCTGCAGAGCTTTGGCCACGAGCCGACGAGTTCTGCCACCATTTTCGCCACCAGCAATCTCTGCGCAGTCAGTCGCAGGAATAGAGTCAGCCAGTTGTTCTCAGGAGTTTTGTTATGAAGTCATTCAACCTGCTGATCTGTTTGCTGTCCTGCGCGACGACACTGGCGTCAGATCAGATTCTCGGCGCGCCGCAGAAGAAGCCGATTGCATTGATCAATGCCGTCGTGCATACGCTCACCGGGCAACCGATTGAAAAAGGTGTGCTGGTCGTTGAGAAGGGAAAGATTGCTGCGATCGGTGCTGAGATCAAGCCACCAGATGGCGCGGAAGTTATCGATCTCAAAGGGCAACATGTTTACCCGAGCCTGATTGAATCGCATTCGCAGTTGGGGCTGACAGAAATCTCTTCGACGCGAGCGACGCTCGACTATGCAGAATCCGGCACGATCAATCCCAATGTCAGTGCCCACGTGGCCGTGAATCCTGACAGCGAACTGATCCCGGTGACGCGGGCCAACGGCGTGCTGATCGCGCTGAGTGCGCCGTCGGGAGGACTTGTCAGCGGTAAAGCGTCGGTGATGCAAATGGACGGATGGACTTACGAAGACATGACGCTGCGAGCTGACGTCGGGCTGATGATCAACTGGCCTCAGATGAGAGCACCTCGGCGGTCGACGTCCAAATCTGCAAAAAAAGACGAGAAGGAAGAAAGTCGTCCGGATGAACTCAAGACCCTGAGAACTCTGTTCGAGCAATCCAGAACCTACGGGAAGGCTCGCGCGGCTTCACCGATGACACAGAATTTTGACAGCCGGCTTGAAGCGATGCAGCCGGTCGTAATGGGAAAGATTCCTTTGATCGTAGCCGCCGATCGCGCGCCGCAGATTCAATCGGCCGTGGCGTTTGGAGTCGAGCAGAATGTTCGAGTCATCATCTTTGGCGGATACGACAGCGAAGCGTGCGCGGAGTTGCTGAAGCAATACAACGTACCGGTGATCATTGATGCTATCCACAAGGATCCTCGGCGAGATCATGACGACTACGATGCGGCCTTTACGTTGCCGGAGCGATTGCGAAAGGCCGGTGTAAAGTTCTGCATTTCTGGTTCAGGTCGTTCTGAATCGTGGAATACTCGCAACCTGCCGTATCAGGCCGCGACTGCGGCCGCCTATGGGCTTCCGTACAACGATGCGATGCGAGCAGTCACTGTGTATCCGGCCGAGATTCTGGGGATCGCTGATCGAGTCGGCACGTTGGAAAACGGAAAAGATGCGACTCTGTTTGTTTGCACCGGGGATCCTCTGGAAACGGAAACGCAGGTGACAGCGGCGTGGATTCAGGGCCGGAAAGTGGACCTCAGCAGTCGGCATACGCAGTTGTTTGATAAGTACTCTGAGAAGTACCGGCAGCTCGGCGAGCAGCGGTAGGCGAGGTGTTTTCTGGCCTCGATCTGATTTCTCTGAGTAGCCAGGTGTTTCAGATTTCAAATTTGAGATTTGAGATTTGAGATTTCAAATAGCTCTCGGCGACAGCCGCCTGATCACCGAATCTGCGCCACAAGTTGTCGCAGTTTGTGATCGTCGATGACAACTCCCTTGGGCTGTTGTTTAATCAGCTCCATAATCCTCAGCACGTCCTGATCGTCAGCCGCAATCGTCAGTTCAGCCAATCGATGAGCGACGGCTTTGCGTCCGCAATGTCGCCCGAGAACCAATTGCAATTCGCCGCCTCCGACAACTTCGGGACGGAACGGCAGATAAGTGTCAGGATTTTTCAATAGGCCGTCCTGATGAATCCCAGCTTCAGTGGCAAAGATGTTGGCACCTCCGATGGGCTTCATGCGAGAAATCATCACGCCTGTCAGTTCAGCCACAAGCTGGCACAAGGGCGCGAGCTTGGACGTGTCGATGCGAAATTTGCGACGGTACTGATCGCTGTGCATTGCCAGAGCCATGACCACTTCTTCCAGAGAAGCGTTGCCAGCTCGCTCTCCGATTCCATTCACCGTGCATTGGACGACATTGGCCCCTTCTTCGATACAGGCCAGAGTATTTGCGACGGCGAGGCCCAAATCGTTATGAAAATGGACCGCGAGAAGTGCGCGGTCGAGATTCGGCACTCCGTCCTGAATTGCTTTGATGAAATCGGCGGCCTTGCGAGGCGTTAGCAGTCCGACGGTATCCGGAAAACCGACCGTCGTGGCTCCGGCATCGATGGCCTCTTTGTAACACTGGCAGAGATAGTCAATCTCGGTGCGGCTGGCGTCTTCGGGGCTGAACGCCACGATTCGAAACTTGTCCGCCGCGTATCCCACAGTCTGGGAGATGATATTCAGGATCTCGGAGCGACTTTTGTTCAGCTTGTGAACTCGATGCAGCGGACTTGTTCCACAGAACAGGCTAACCCCCTTCTTGTGCAGAGGGTTTCCATCGAGAGCCTCCGCGGCGATATCAATGTCGGAACGGACGGTTCGACATAATGCGGTCAGCACCGGCTTCTTGATGACTCCCACCATCATGCGGATGGCTTCCACGTCAGCGGCAGAACTTGCCGGAAATCCTGCATCCAGAGAATGAATGCCGGTTTCTTCCAGAGCTCTGGCGATTCGCAGTTTCTCGTGGGGTTCCAGAGTCGCCCCCGGCATTTGTTCGCCGTCGCGAAGAGTCGTATCACTGAAGAGAACAGTGCCGCTGCGTTTGTGGTGGGAGATAATCGCGTGCCGGACTTTCCCGGCGATATGGTCCGAGATCTTTCGAAAGGCAGGATTCTGGGCCATGGGGTGTCTCTTTGATGAACCGGCAGTCGAAGGTCGAGCGAGCCAAAAACGTAACCGAGGAATTCGAGAGAGTTACGCGACGGGAGACTATTGCGTCAAGTGACGAATGCTGTCCACACCACAATGCTTTCGGCCGTTTCTGCCGATTGGCGAGTAGAGTTATGGGCCTCAGCAGCGGCTGACCTTACCGCAGGAGCTTTCGCTACCATCGATTCTTCCGGCTCGATCCGCAAAATCGAAACATTTTCACAAGTCAATGGAAATGACGGATCGATATCAGGAAGGACGCTGGTACATCGGCGTTCAGTGTCTGGATTTCAGTGTCAGGGCACAGCCCGATCCAGAATCTGACAGGCAGGATTGCACTCATGAAAACTCCCACTCTACTTTCAGGGAAGAACTCAATGCAGACGTTTGGCAGACAAATACGACGAGGGGTCGTGCTGACGGCGATCTGCTTGATGACGCTTTCGAACAGCGGTTGTACGCTGACCGGCGGCTTCATCGGAGTCATGTGGGAACACATGCTTTTCTGGAAAACTCTTCCCGTGGTCCCGGTACCAGCTCGTGCCAGCCAGCTGATGGAAGACAAGCTGCACGAAGATGAACGCTACAACAAGGTTCCCGTGCTGGATCCGGTTGAAGGCGACGTCTTCTGCGTGGATCCTCCAAGCGAGGACCAGGTGATTCGAGCTCTCCCGGACGATGGAGCCGGCGGGTTTGCCTTCTTCCAGGAAACTCAGCTGAACAACGTGCGAATCGTGGTTGAGCCGCTCGTGGATCGTCTGGACGAATGCAAAGTGTACCCGCTGGTTGGCCCTTGCCGACTGCATCATTGTCACTACAAGTGCACGATCTACTACGACAAAACAATTCGCTCTTACTGGCCGGTTCCATTCTCCCATGTGGATCAGTCAGAAGAAGTCGTCTATATCGACAAAGACCATCTGATTCGCTGTGCCGGACCGACGGTCCAGTAGTCTGCAGAATCATCCAGGTGCAATCTCAAGCCCGGCCTTTTCAGGCCGGGCTTTTTTGTTGGCCGATCACAATTCTTCCCGACAGTCATCGCAGACCATCCGCTGCGCAGGTAAGATCCGGAAGAGTAAAAGGGGAATATTCTCCGGGCCTGCTCGGTCAACGTGTGTTGCAGGCCACTGATCCTGCGCCGATCCTGCGAGTGAATGTAAAGGTTGCCTGTGGCTGATCCGCTAACAGACGAACGAAACGGTGCTGCAGGAAGCTCAGGGCTTTCTCGTGGTGCGGCTTCGGCGTTGCCAGCGGTTGACGCTGAGAGCTCAGGATCTGCTCTGGACGATGGAGCACTGCAAAAAATTGCGATTCATGAGCCGACCAGCGAAGTCGACGAACCCGAGATGGGCCCTGTTGTTGCAGCTCTGACATCCGCTTCCGCCGTGAGTTTCTTTTCGTCAGCGACCTTTCATCTTTTGCTGATGGGAACTGTTGCAGTTATCTCTCCAATGCTGGGTCTGGACTGGTTATTGCCCTCGGAGGAAACTCAACCACCGCTGCAGGCAGCTCTGGGTGACGATGAGATCCTTGATGATCAGGCGGCCTTTGAATTCATCGCTGATATCAGCGACCAGTTCGAGAAACCAACCAGCAGTATCGAACAATTGGCCGCTGAACTGCAACGCTCTGAGAACGGGACTCTGCTGACAGCCCAGGACGAGGTCTGGAAGAGTCTGCTCGGCAGCAAGGAGAATGATCCGTCCGAAGACGGCAGCGGAGTGTTGCTGAAGGTTCCTGAATCCGGATTGGCCGTTACAAAAGGCAGCTTTACGGCGTTTACGATTCCTGCCAATCCGAAGCCACGTGACGTCTATTCTATTGTGATTGAGATTCGGCTGCCGGATGACGTGACAGAGTATCGAGTCAGCGATCTGGTGGGCGAGGTTCGAGGCTCTGATAAGTATGTCCAGAAGATTCCTTATGACAAAGATGCCCCGTACGCGGCTGGATATCCTGTCGAGAGCGCAGGAATCAAGGTTCTCAACAACTCCACGGTGCTTCAGGTGGAAAAGAACCGAGTTCAAATCATCGTCAAGGTTCCCGGTGCAGCGAGAATGGTCAAGGATGTGATCAAGATCCGTTCCCGGAAGCTGAAGGAAGAGCAGGAGTTGACCCTCGTGTTTGGCGTTCCGGCCAGTTCATCACCGCGGGAAAAAACGTCCGCCACGAACTCCGATAAGCCTGTTGAGAATGACGACTCCGGCGAATCCAAAGACGAGTAATTCCACTTCCGCGTATGTTCCAATGTTCAATTTTTCTCCTGGACTGCGGCAGCCTGCTGCCACTTTCGTTTCACAGCCTGCAGTCGACATCCGCTTTGAACTCGAATGACCCTCAGAGCCTGTGATATGGCAGGCTGCGACCGCAGGCCAGAGGGAAGCAGGGGCACGGGGGAACGGCGGCCTTCGAACTGACTCAAGCCCGTGTCGGATCGCCGTCCGCGCCAGCAAAAACAGTTTGGCTACTCGGCTGGCTCAGCGTTCTGTTGGCTAATCATTTCGGGCGGGCAATTGACGCGGCCAGCACGACAACTGTCCTCGCGAGCTGATCTCCCCATCTTTGGTGTCGGCGCGAGCAACGAACAATTATCGCGGCTGGCAGTCCGCCGAGTAGAAGTGGATTAACTTCGAGCAACCTCGTCAATGTTCGAAAGAACGCCGCCTTCGCTCCTGGTCGTGAACCGTCAGTACATCGAATTGTGAGTCCGGTGAAGAGCTTTCCGGGAGTGGCACTGAATAACCATTCGAATAAGAAATAATACAGAAAATACACCGCGAAAACGGCAAGCCCTATCATGATGGACGTTGTGTCCGCACGTCTTAGGGAAAGACGCCCACCGAGGAAACTTCCGACAGCGAATAGCGATACCACCGCCAGGGTGTGATCAATGATTGCTGCACCGTATCGAGGCGGTCGCGTCGTTCCTACGAGCTCGGTCCCCATGTTTCAGCCTCTATCAGCACTTCAAACTCAACGAACACGATCGGTGCTCCGGCGATCTGACCGAGAATCAGATGCTGTTCCGCAAGTCACGCTTCCTACGGCGTGAGTCTAGGCAGAACTGAGGGGGGTGTAAATGCGCTCCTTTATGCAGGGTTACGCTGACTTAGAGGTCTCACGTGGAGACTGGAACGAGTATGACAGGCCAGTTTGTGATGGCGCCGAAAACTTTCGAGCATGGCAAATTGTGCGGGACGCAGTTTTTGAGATCTGAGAGATGATTTCAAATCTGGTCGGAGGGCTGGGCGTTGATCGACCGAACTGTCTGAGGTGGCTTACAGAGCGGACAGGCCGCGGCTGCGGAGGCGTCTTTGTTGTTGAGACTTGATGCAAAGGCAATACCACGGGCAGTCGTCATGAGGCCTGTAACGAGAACGCTGATTCCGGCGATGCGAATCAGGCGACGACGAATGTTGATGGTGGCCATCGACAATCCTGCTCCGGTGATAACCATCACTGGGATCGTGCCAAGTCCAAAGCAGAGCATGATCAGAACGCCCTTGCCGACATGTCCTGAACTTGCGGCCAGAGCCAGAAAACTATAGACCAGACCGCACGGAAGAAATCCGGTCAACAGGCCAGCGATGAACACACCGATGTTCGAGCCGCCTCGAAAAAACTGGCTGAACACCGTGGTAGTGACGCACGGCAAACTGGATCGTCGACGGACTCGCCACTTCAACCAGCCGGCCGCATTCAGGCCCTGAACAATCAGCAGTAAACCCGCAACGACGGCAAACATCGCCTGCACCCAGACGGTATTGCCCTGAGATCGCAGAAACTTCGCACCGATCGCGGCTGAGGCGACACCAAGGAACATGTAAGTCAGGGTTCTCCCGAGACTCCAGCAGCATTGTCGAGTGATGGCTCCGGCCACGGATTTTGTCCCGAGACTCATCGTCGCCGCGATTCCTCCGCACATGCCGATGCAGTGAGCGGATCCAAGGACGCCGCTGACAAAGATCAAAGCAAGTTCGGTAAGAGTCGAGAGCATCTTGAATTCGATTGCGTAGATTAAAGTTGGTTAGGATTGTGTGTCAGCCGTTTCACTGGAAGAGCGTCGGATTCGGGGGCGAATAATCTTACGTGAGCACTTGCAGTCTGTCATGAACAAGATTGGAGGTCTAATGCGAGCCGACGGAGCGGCTCGACTACGTAGTGTCGCCGGTCCGTCGGCGAAAAAGAGATCCAGCACTAACCCCCAATTCAAAACTTGACGCGCTACCAGTCAAGACAGCATTGTGCGGCAGCTCGGCAGTGGCTTCTTCAGCACTGCTACTTGACGTCGAATGAGCAGTACCGGGGCTTGTTGTTGGTTGCTCTTGTTCTGCCGAATCATCCGGAGCATCGGCCATCAGTCGCAGTGAATTCGTAATCACCAGCAGACTGCTGACAATCATCAGCCCGGCAGCGACTGCGGGGTTCAATAGTCCAAATGCAGCCAGAACGACTCCTGCAAAGTTGTAGCCAAAAGCCCAAAAAAGGTTCTGCCGGATGACTCGCGTCGTACGGCGAGCCAACTGCACGGCCCACGGAATTCGGCTCAGATCATTGCTTAACAAACACACTTGAGCCGAGTCACGAGAGACATCCGCTCCGCAGCCCATCGCGATGCCAACGTCACTGACGGCAAGTGCGGGCGCATCGTTGATGCCATCGCCAACCATGGCGACCGTGGAGCAGCGTTCTCGAATCTCACGCAGATGGCGAACCTTCTGTTCGGGCCGCAGGTCGCATTCAATTTTCAATCGAGACGCCGGAGCCGGTGCCGGCACGATCTCGTGATGATCATGATCGTGAGCATTGCCAGCCGCACATTCCGCGCTGCACTGACAGCCCACTTCATGGCAGTCGAGCAGGTTGCGTCGCAGTTGTTCGGCCTTGGCCGCTCGATCTCCGGTCAGAACAGTGACCGGAAGATCCAGCTCCATGCAGCGTTTGACGGTCTCAGACGATTCCGGCCGCATTGTCTCGGTCAGCAGGAACATAATCACGGGGCGAGCCGCGACCGACACAGCCACCACTGAAGCCGCTTCCTGATCGGCGATAGACAAAGCATGAGCCATCCGCAGTCGCAGTCGAGGCGAAATGTCACCGGCCGCCGTTACGAACTCCAGACTCCCCAGACGCAACTGCTTCCCATCGGGACTAAAGGCTTCCACGCCGCCACCGGGCACCGACCGGACATCTCTCAGATCGAGCGTCTTGTTCCAGTCGCGTGTATCGACCGCATTACAGGCCCCACGATTTGACGCGGGCCATTCTTCGACGAACTGAACAACGGCTTTGGAAAACGGATGTGTCGATGTTTTTGCGAGAGCCGCGCAGAGCGGCAGGATGTCGCGCGAGTCATGATCATCGAGCACGCAAAGATGTCGAACCTGGGGACTTCCGGTTGTCAGAGTGCCGGTCTTATCGAAGCAAATTGACTTGACGATCGCCAGGCGTTCAATCGCTTCTCCGCTGCGGAACAGGACCTGGTGTTTCGCTGCGGTGCTCAGTGCGGTCCAGACAGCGAGCGGCGTGGCGAGGCCAAGAGCACATGGGCATGCGATCAAAAGCACGCTCAAAGCATGTTGCACCGCGACGCCAATGCCGGCCGACCAGTGAACGATCAATGTCAGAATGGCCACACCTGTGATCAGCGGAAAGAACCACGCGGAAACTCGATCCGCCAGCCGCTGGTAATGACCTCGCGACAGACGAGCTTCCTGGAGAAGCTGCAGCAAACGTCCGAAAGAGCCGGCCTTGAAGGCGGCCGTCGCTTCGACGATGACGTTGCCATCAAGATTCACGGTGCCGCCGAGGAGGCGATCACCAGTGACACGAGCAACGGGCACACTTTCGCCCGTGAAGACCTGCTCATCAACGGTCGTACGCCCCTGAACAAGAATCGCATCGACGGGGAAGCGTTCTCCCGGGCGAATCTCCAAACGATCACCGACAGCGATCTCGGTGCAGGGGACCTCTTCGGATCCCTGTGACGTACTTCGCGTGACGGATTCCGGCAGCAACGCGGCCAGTTGATCCAGAGCCTCGGTGGCTCGATGTTTTCCGGTGGCTTCAAACCAGCGGCCCAGCGTGACCATCACCAGGACCGTCGCACCGACTTCGAAGTAAACCGTTTCGGATCCTCGCAGCACATTCACCACGGAGATCACATATGCGGCCGCGACACCGGTGGCGATCAGCAGGTCCGTTGAAAAAATGCGTTGTCGCCAGCTGATGATAGCATTCTGCAGCAGTGGAATTCCCAGCAGCCCCAGCACGGGCAAGCTGAAGATCATGCTGAGCCAACGAAAGACGTCGAACAGCTGCACCTGAAACGGGTCCCGCTGGACGTCATAGACATCGAGGGACCACATGGTCATAGTGAAAGCCATGAGGTTCATCGAAAAGAAGATGGCGATTCCCAGCCGAACGATCGTCCAGCGAACCGCTCCTTCACGACCACGTTCCTCGGTGATCGTGTGTGCCATCCGACAGCCAAAGCAACAATAGACGTCGTTGCTGGCGGAGGCATCGGCCGTCGCCGCATTTAAAGCTCGCGGCGACGGTGAGCGAACTCCGGCCACAGGAAGACCGCACCAAACGCAGCACAAAGGCTCCTCGGAGTCATGTGCGGCCGTGTGGACGGGATCTTCAACTGTGAGGGAGGATGTTGTCATGGGGGCAGAACCAATTCAACCTGCATCGCCGGAAAGAAATACCGGATGATGTAGTAGACCGTGCCGATCCAGAACCCGAGCCAGATGACTCGGACGTACCACGGAATTTCATTGCCGCGGTAATAGTGAAAGACGTGTTCCTGTTCCGGAGTTGTCTGTTCGGGACCACCGGAAGTTTTCGTATCAGACATTTCGATCCAGCTCCCGTTCGTTTTCGAGCATGTTATATTTTGGCTGCTCCAGGTCGCGGAACATTCCATTTAAGGCGGCCCACATCAGCAGGCAGAAGAAGCCCAGACTGGCCAGCAGGTAATTCACCACGGGGGTGATTGCGAAGCCGCCGCTGTCACTGACATTTTTCGTCAACGTAATCAGCTCACCAAACTTCATGGCAAAACCCAGGAGGCTTGGAATGAGAATGATCACGCCAAAGACAATCGTAATTGTCCATGCACCAGATCGATTCATCGGACGACTCTTTTCTTTCAATCAGTTCAGGCAACCGCCATTCCGGCGAGCGGCAGGGCGTCAGCCCTCCGAGTTGTCATCATTTTTAGTTCTTGTTCAAAATCACTTATTTCGGAGCGTCTGCAGGAGCGGCCTCCGCCTGAGCAGCCGCTTCTGCAGCTGGCGCGGCTTCCGCAGGGGCATCACTTGCAGGCGTTTCGGCTGCAGGTGCTGCCTCAGCTGGCGTGGCTTCCGCAGGGGTTTCAGCAGCCGGTGCTGCATCGTCAGCAGGTGCTTCTGCCGCAGGCTCAGCGTCTTCAGCCATGCCTTCTTCGGCAGCGTCTTCTTCACCTTCAGCCGCTTCTGGGTCAGCTTCCACCGGCTCAGGCTTCGGTAGCGCTGATTCGACGTAGGCTTCGTAGTACGGATAACTCTCCTGCCATGATCCCAGCCATTGGATGTAGGTCATGATCGCCAGACCTTTGGCATTTGGCTTATCTGCAGATCCATCAAAGAACCACGGATACTCCGGCATCGGAGATTCCTGAGACAAGCTGTCCGGCTTATAGAAGTGCACTGCATGCCAGTCGTTTGATCGACGACCACCTTCACGGCACAAGTCCGGGCCGACTCGACGAGTTCCGAACAGCACTGGTCGCTGCAGTTCATTCTGATACTCGGCTGATCGCGACACGGGGCCCCAGCGTTGCTCTTCGTTGGAGACCGGACGAATGAACTGACTATGGCAGTGCCAGCAGCCTTCACCCACATAAATCTTGTGCCCAACTCGCAGAGCATCGCCACACTTTTCATTCCACCATGCGTCATGTTCGGCCTCGCCGCCTGGTGGTTTCCCGTAAGCCGCTTCGAACGCTTCCGGATAACGTCGAGCCAGATCTTCGAACTGATATCTCAGATTCGGATTAATCAGCTCCGCGACCGTCTTTTCCGGGATGTCGTTGTACATCAACCACGGAACAAGAGCGTTCGAAACAAAAGCGAGCACGAAGAAGCCAATGCCCGCGATGTAAAAAATTCCCGACTTGCTTTCAAACATGGTTCTTTACCAGTTCTCAGATTTCCGTTGTCGTTCTACAGATTACCGAAACACGCCACATGCCGTTTCAGAGAGATTTTTCGTTGAGTTCAGAGTTGGCATTTCAGATTTGAAATTTCAAATTCGAAACAGTGACCAGCCACACACTCAAGCCTTAGTTTCAGAGTAGGATGGGCATTCTTGCCCGTCCCTGGATTGTCGGACAAGAATGTCCAACCTGCGTTTTCAGGTCTGCCTATGCGCAGGCCACTCTAAGCCTTCGCTGGTGCAGCTTTCAGAGTCTTGAAGATGTTGGTAATGAGAGCAATCAAACCGCCAAACATCGCCAGGCCCGCGATCGCTCGAATCGCCCAGAACGGTACTGAAAATTCCGTTGACGCATCCCATGGCTCCAGAGCGGCCCATGACCAGCCCTGGAACAATCCCAGCAGAATCAGGTCCCCGGCCATGACAGCAAGTCCGACCGTCGAGAGCCAGAAATGCCATTCGAGCAGCGACTGGCTGGCCCATTCCCGCTTCAGCAGTCGAGGGAACAGGTAGATCATCATTCCCATGATCCACATGGAGAACACTCCGAACATGACCATGTGAGCGTGACCCACAACCCAGTCACTGAAGTGAATAATCTTCTGGAATGTCAGCGTGACCTGGAACGAACACTGCAGACAGGTCAGGAAGTAGAAGACCATTCCTGTATAGAAATAACGAACCGGCAGATTCGTCTTTACGATGCTCCAGTTACCCCAGATTGATCCGAAGAAGTTGATGATCACAGTCGTAACCACCAGTTCCACGGCGATCGTCGACACAACCGCACCGTATTGCAGGAACATCGGAATCGGCGTGTACAGGAAGTGGTGAATGCCTTGCAGTGGATAGAAGAACGCGAGTCCCCAGAACCCGACCAGCGACAACCCGTGACTCCAGATCGGCTTCTTGATCAGAATCGGCACGAAGTAATACATCAAGCCCCAGCCGAGCGGCGTTACAAACAGGCCCACAAGGTCGTGAATGAACAGACCGCCGACAGCTCCGGCACTTGTTCCTGACACGAAGTATTCAGGAATGAAATTCCCCATTGCATAAGTCAGCGGAGTCCAGATGAACGCGGCCATGAAGTACCACAGCGTGACATACATCGGTCCTTTCATGCGGGCAATCGGAGTTCCGAAATTCAGTGCAACAAGCATCACACCCAGCTGAGCGACAGGGTCGACCCAAACTGGCGTCTCGCCCCATTCCAATCCCTGAGCTTCCCCAAGCAAAATGCCAACCGCGGTGGCTCCCACGACGGCCTGCCAGGCCACGAAGATGAACCAGGACAGTCGGCGATCCAGCACCGGCTGCAGCGTCAGGCGAGGAATCGCCCAGTGCAGACATCCCAGGAAGCCGTTGGCCAGAAAACCATAGGCGACTGCGTTGGTATGAACCATTCGCCATCGACCTGGTGAGAACAGCTCAATACCGGCCAGTGGGTTGTGTCGAATCAATTGCAGCGAAACAAGCAGTCCAGCCAGCATTGATGCTGACAGGAACGTCAAGGCCGCAGCGAAAAACCACTTGATGATCTTTTCGTCGACCAGCTCTTCGTGAGTATACACGCTTTGTGTTTTCGGAATCGTTAGCGTCGCCATCAGTTATTGCTCGAAAGAAAGGTTGCTGATTCTTTTATTAAGTGGGTTCGGTGTTAACTGGGTCTGGCTTCAGCCGGACATGCCTTGTCACTGGACTTAGTCGGTTGGCCGCTTGTAAGGAACATAAGCCCCGAACGGCTCCATCAGAGCCATCGACCAGCCGAACACAATGTGAGTTGCCAGGGCGACCCACCAGGGGAGATGCGTGCCGTCCGTGATCCAGTTGCCGCCAAACAGCGACGGCTGCAACCAGGACAGAATCAGGTAGTAATTAACGAACCAGACAATCGTCCCCAGAGCAGTGCCCCAGATCAGCTTGACGGCCATCGATTTGTCTTCTGCAAAGCGAGCGATCACAGCATGAAACAAACTGCCGAGCACCATGCCGGTGCCAATGTAAAGGCAACAGCCCAGAGCCAGAATCATGCCGTCGTCAATCACAAACGGTGAAGCACCAGTCTGGCTTCCCAGCGGCAATGCTTTTTCACCCAGTGGAAACGTCAGATACACTCGAATGATTTCGAGTGGATACTTCCCAGCCACAGTTGAGCCAATCACATTGAAGAGCAGGCTCACCATCGCGGCGAATCCCCCCAGCACAAAACCGACGGTCACATAGTATGTGCCATAGAAGCTCTGCGGTTTCCACTCCCGCGGGACATCACTTGCAGCCAGCTCAGTCTCCAGCGACTTCACCTGCGCCTTAAGTGTCTCGAGCTGTTGTTGCTTCTGTTGAAGAGGATTCTGTTCAGCCATTAGTGAACTCGCCTGTCAAATTTCAAATTTCAAATCTCAGAATTCAGCGCAATACCGGTTCTCGTCATCGGAAGCACTCCGGAGAACTACTCTTCTGCACCCGCAGCAGCGGCTTCGGCAGGCACCGGATCGTTGTAAGGCTTCATCAAACCGGCCGGAATCGCAGTGCCTTCTCGCCGACGATTGGAAACGCTCAGCACATAGCTGACGAGATTCCAGATGGTTTCCGGTTCACTTTCCAGTGCACTCTTGAAGCCTGGCATTGGAGTCCCATTGATCCCGTTCATGATGCGGCGATAAATGTCAATCGGCTCCTGACCACCATGCAGCATTCCCGATGTCAAGTCCGCAGCTCGCGTTGAGAAGCCCCAGGAATCCTTGCCGATGTTGTCTTTCGTGTGACCACGACCGTCGTCACCATGGCACTTATTGCAGCCTTTGGAGAGAAACGCGGCACGCCCCAGAGCAATTCGCTCATCGGTGAGCTCGGGTTCCGGCGTCAGCGGCTGAGTCAGTGAATGAGTCGCATCATTCCAACGAGTCCCAACAACGTCCACAACTTCAGGAACGTATTCCGGATCCAGTTCTTCCGATGCTTCCGCTTCGATGGCCAACTGATATTCCAGCTCACCACGCTGAGCCAGCACGATGACATAATCAACAACCGCTTCGATTTCCTGCTTGGGCAACAATCGGAAGTTCGGCATTGATGTCCCGACAACACCGCGATCCAGCGTCGCCATCAGGTCTTCTCGCCGAGGCTTGGTTCCGTACGGCGTGGAGGTAAACTTGAAGATCCCACGAGTATAGTCGCGAGGACGAGGATACATGCTGACGGCCACAGGACCGTTGCCATCTCCATTAACGCCGTGACACTGCACGCATCGCTTAAGATAAACATCCTGTCCCAGCTTCAGATGCAATTCTCTTTTGAAGTCTGGAGTCTTCTCACTCACAAGCTTGGGACGAAGCGCGGTGCCGGCATTTTCGACGACCGCTTTGGTGACCGCATCGGCAATCTCGCCATCAAGCTTCGAAGTCTGAGCACTTGCGGTCCATTGCACAGGTTCGGCTCTTTGGCAACCAGCGAAGCAGACAAAGGCCATCCCAAGATAAGTAAAGTTGCGTGCTGAAATCATTGAATACATGACCTGTCACAACAGACGAGTATTTGTACTCCGATGACGCCTTCGAGTTTGCCTTGAAGTTATCACTGTCATCGGACAAAAGTTGTGACAAAGCACTGAGTGTGCCAATCTCTGAGGTGCCGCGGATGGCACGGTGAGAAATCCCGGAAACCGGAGTTCGCGGTCAAGCCAAAAGTCATCTCAGGGAAGATTTCATGGTCCAAACCGGCAGAAATCGGCGACAACCTGCGTTCGATGACCTATGAGAGTCCCGGAACTTAGCACCTTGTGCACATATCGCCGCGCGCTTTGCACATCCAGCTTTTCGAATGCGCGACGGAATGTCACACCAATGCCCACTGGAAGATTCTGCGAGCTTGAGGCAATTGGCGGCCACCGATCCTCTCGTTGTTCAGACCGTGGTGCTGGCTTCGGCCGACTTTGCGCTGTGGATGTTTGTGCGAATGCCGACTGAAGTCGGCAATACGTTGAGTTTCGTCGCCTGTTAGCAGTGCCAACGAAAAAAGGGCCGAGGAACCAGTCCTCGACCCTTTCGATTTGTTCTTTCTGACGCTGCTCGCTGGGAGCGTCGTCGGAGAGCCGACTAGCGTGACATAAATACCACGACCTTGCCGACTTCAACTTTGAGCATTACGTCGTCAATCGTTGGAAGAGTCGTCACGATGCACTTCATCAATTCCTTGTCGACTGACAGCCATTCCGCACTTGCGGCTGGAGCAGACTCTCCAATGAAGTTGTACAACTTGCGAATGTTTGGCCGATTGCGAAGCGTCACAACATCGCCAGGGCGAACCATGATGCCCGGCTTGTTCACGGTCTTGCCGTTCAGCTGGAAATGGCGGTGCACAATACCCTGACGAGCCTGTGGGCGAGTCAAAGTGAAACCCGCGCGACGTACGACGTTGTCGAGACGGCGTTCGCAGAGAATCAACAGTGTCGATCCTGTATTGCCCGCAGTTCGCTTCGCGATGTCGAAGTAACGGAACAGCTGGCGGTCACGGAGCCCGTAGTAGAATTTGATCTTCTGCTTCTCGGTCAGAGCGGCACCGTAGATGGTGTCCTTCTTGCGGCGCTTGTGCATCCCAGGAGGATACTCTTTGCGTTCCGCAGCTTTGATAGCCCCGGCGTTCTCGTAAACATTCATTCCCAGACGCCGATTGATGCGTCCCTTTGGACCTGTGTAACGACCCATTTCCCTGAAAAACTCCCATACTTTGCAATCGGACTCTGCACCATCCTGCGAAACGCTCGACAGGACCGTCACCAAATTTTCCAGAGACTATTCTTTGGGCGGCAAAAACTGAGGCCCGGTAGTCCCGGGATAAACCGTTCGGTTCATTAACTCAATTGTCGCCGGGTACTAAAAAGGTCCGGAATACGACAGGCAAACACCACAATTTATGCGGCTGCGTGCAGAGAAAAACCCCGCTATCTGCTGTAGAGCGAAGCGGGAAACGGACAAAGGTATCGACAACGGGGCCAATGAGCAACATTGAGAAACACAGTCGGTGCCTAAAATGCTGGGATTTCGCACTCGTGATATCAGCGTCGCCACAGAGAATCGCCAAAAACACAGCAATTGCTGATCTCTTGCCCCTTCAGTCGCTCCAGAATGCCAAGTTTGGCATTCTGGGGGATGCACTGTTTTGTGGCGTTGGCTTCAGCCAACGTTCTCACGAAAACTCAATTTCCAATGCCGACTGAAGTCTGCACTAAGAAAAGGAATGAGTGCACCTATCTCATCAATGCTGTTCACCACATCAACTCCAGCAAGCTACTTCAGCGTCGACAGGTACTCCACCAGATCTCTGAGCTCCCGCAGTGTCAGCGCGCGGTGCATTTCGGGCATGGCGGACTTCGGAGCTGTTCTGCCCTCCACATCGTCGTCGGAAATCGTGACCACCTGGCCATCAGGCTGTTCTATCGTAATCATCCCGTTCTCTTCATTGCGGATGATTCCGGCAACCAGCTGGCCCGATTGAAGCACGAACGTGACGGATTCAAATCCCTTTGCAATCTTTGCACTTGGTTCAACCAACGACTGCAGCAAGGACAATCGATCGTGACGTTTTGCAACCTGATTCAAATCGGGCCCGGCATTTCCTCCAACCACTCCAATGCCGACAACCGTGCTGCCGACCTTGTGGCATCGGATACATTGTGCAACCCGGTGCCCCAGAAATAAGCTCCGGCCTTGCTCGGCGTTTCCGCCTTCGACGGCTGTTTGGTACTGAGCCAGCAAGCCCTTGCCGCTTTGCTTCGCTTTGAATTGATCGACAAGACCTTTCAGCTCGGGTGTATTTCGCAGTGTCGCCGCTTCAATGATTTCCAGATGCAATGCCTGGGGCAAGTCTTCGTTCGCCAGCCGCTTAGCCAGAGCGACCAACACCGCATCGGCTTGTTCGTGCTCCAACGTCGCGAGGCTGCTGACTGCACGCTGCCATTCGAACGTTGATGCGTTTGAAGATTGAGCGATCTCGACCAGAAGTTCTCGAGCTCGCTCGGGCTCCCGCTTCAGCAACAAGTCCCGCGCTTCGGCTCGCAGGGAGTCAACGTCAGTTGTGAGGGCTGCGGTAATACTGTTTGCCGTCTCTTTGGAGTCTCGGGCTGCCAGAAGTCGTAATGCCGCCACGCGAACGGGGACACTTCTGGCTGAATCAGCAACCCATGCGGAAAATTCATGGTCATCAATTGGAAGCTGATGGCGACTAATCAAAGCGACAAGCTGACTCTGCAAAGTATCCGGCGTCGACGCTAACAATGCCGGCAATTGGTTCGCCAGCTCTTCTCGGCAGCGCACCATCATCTCAGAATCGCGAGCCGCCAGCGGACGCCAATAGCCCGTCACGCGATCTCGCTCTGATGGTTCCGCCCAGTCGATCAGGGCCTGAAGGGCTTCCTGACGGACCGCAAAAGAGCAGGGTGAATTTTGTGCTATCGCGAGAACTCGTTGCAGATGAACGACATCGCCCAGACGAAAGTTGGCGTTGATAACTCTCCGCACCACCGAATCCGGCATAGCGTTCAAAAGTATTGGCGCATTACTGTCGGCGGGCTTTTTCTCCAACAGTTCCGCGAGGTGTATTGTCGCACTTTCCAATGGCAAATCGTTGATCGCTCGCGAAGCTTCCGCCACGATCTGAAGATCCGTGTCGTTCAGAAATGAAGTCATCACGGCAACGTCCGCAGAGTCGGGAGAATACTCAGGAATGGCATCGGTCTCTGTGCTCAACCACTGCTCCTGCGGTTCCAGCAGCCACTTACGAACGGTCAACAGGACGGCCATGCGGATGACAGGATTTGTGTCGGCTGCATAGCTCAACAGCGCGGGGCGATCTTTGATTCCGGTCAGAGCCATCACTCCTGCGTGTCGCAACCACGGATCGGAATTTCCATTCGCTCGCAACATTTCAATCACATCCGGCAATGCCGCAGCATGCTTCATTCGCCCCACCGCCAACGCGGCGAACATGCGAACTCGGGAATCAGCATCTTTAAGCTTCTCTGTGACAGCTTTGGCAGCCGGTTGATAGCGGAGGTCGCCAAGAGTTCGGAGGACTTGAGCACGAACTTCGGGATGTTCATCGCTCAACAGTTGTGTCAGCGACTCTGCGGCCTTGTTCTCGTGAAGCATGACGCGGCCAGATAACGACGGCTCGCCCGCATTCGTTGTTGCCGCCAAGTGGATTCGAGAAGCATTCGCGGCGATTTGTCCCAGTCCCCAGATGCCATGGAGTCGCTTCAACAGCGGATTGTCGGCTGAGGTCGATTCGGTGAATATCGAAGTGGATGCATCCCCCTGCGCTGCCAGAGCGAACTGTGCTCGCTGGCGAATCCGCAGATCGGCATGCCCCAGAAGATCGGATAAGCGTTCCGGTGGCAGACTTTTGATACCCGCTCGCATCAGGTTGGTGGTTTCCGTCACGACCGCCGCCGATTGATTCGTCGGATCTGTGACGCGATAGATTCGTCCGCCGGACGAACCGCCATTCCAGATTAGATTCACAAAATCAGAAACATACAGCCGCCCGTCGTATCCGAACTCGCAATCGGTCGCGAAGACGGGCTTCAGAAAATCATGCTCGTCGACAATTTCAAATCCCGAGCCGCGAGGCGTGATGGAAAACGATTCGATGCCACCATTGCCGGTGTAATTACACAAAAAGAAATGGTGGTCATAACGTTCTGCCAGCCCCGTTCCAGGATAATAAGTAAAGCCTGATGGCCCAGCGCCGAGTTTGCCGACAGGAGGCAGCAGCCAGGCCGGGCGATCATCGGCCACCGTTGGAGCCGCGGTTGCAACAGCTACGTCGTGCGTAACGCTTGAGGGCACGGCATGAGTCTCAGGCAGATGCCACATCTTCTCAGCATGCCACGGGCCAGTCAGATAAGGTTCCGGCAAACTTTGAAACGACATGTTCCAACCGCTGTTTCCACCTTCGATGACATAGACCATTCGCGAGTGATCGCCTTTGTCGCAATTGTTGTCAGCGGCAAACAGGTTGCCGTATTTGTCGAAGATGATCTCCTGAGGATTCCGGAGGCCTCGCATCACGACTTCCATTTCGCTTCCATCCGGCAGACAGCGAAAAATCGCGCCACTGCGAGGACCATGCAGAGTTCTCCCTTCGCGAGTTTTCAGATGAAAGCCACGATCGCCGACCGAGAAATACAGCTTGCCATCCGGGCCCCAGCACAGGCCATGCAGATCATGGCCCAGAAATCCTGCGTTGACGCCAAAGCCAGACTGCAACACGGTGCGCTCGTCGGCCACTCCATCGCCGTCCGTGTCACGAAGACGCCAGAGATTGGGGATGCAGGTGAAGAACACATCGCCATCGGTCGCCATCACCCCGGCCGCCATACCATCGAGAGTACCATTGAATCCGGGAGCAAACACCCTCGACCGATCCGCGCGGCCATCGCCGTCGGTGTCTTCGACAAGTCGAACCTGATCAGCGGTCTTGTTAAACCATGCCATGCCGCCTTCAAATTCCGAAGCCCACTTTTCATACATACGAAGACGATCGTCCGTCGTCTGAAGTTGCAGATCATCTTCCAGCAGAAATGGGCGAGTCCGATTTTCTTCGGTTCCCAGATTGAAGCGATATTCCTCCGCCACGAAAACTCGATTGTGTTCGTCGAGCCCGATTGCCACAGGAGAAGCCAGCTTTGGCTCGGCGGCGAACAGATCCACGGTCATACCCGGGGGGACTCGAAAGGCAGCCATTTGTTTGGTGGCCGCATCCGTTCCATCCGGCAAATCCTGAGCGACGCCCAGAGTTGCCATGATGACGCTGACGGCACAGACCAGCAGGCCACTGCAATAATTCCGTTGACTTTGCAAACCACACCTCACTGATCGTCGCGATCAGCCACCGACATTGAAACGAAAAACACTTCGGTAGCGTGAAGGTTCTGCCATGCTTCGTCAAGGACATTGAGAGGTGGTCTGCAGCCGCGTTGAAAAGCCGTGATATGCTCGGCTCCAGTGCCCTGCCAGATCCCTCAAATGATATTTGAGATTCAGGATTAAAGACCTGAATACCAAAGCGGAAATGTCTGCAGAGAGTCCACTTCACCCCGGCCGACCGCGGAGTCTTAAGGCAATGTTACGTCCCAGACTTTTGAGCGGCGAGATTGCCCTTTGGGCCCTTCAACGGTCAGCACGACGACAAATTCGCCGGGCTTCTCGAACTTATGCGTGGGATGTTGCTCAGTCGAAGTTGTCCCGTCGCCGAATTCCCAGTGCCATTCCGTGATTTCGCCCCAGGACTGATCGCGAAACGCAACAGCACGATCTTCCACGCTGACAACAGTGAACGACCAGTCGGCTTCCACTGGTTTGCGAAGACTGGCTTCGATTGGTTTCAGACGGAATGCGACCAGGTCTGATGCATTACCGTACATCGTTGTTTTGTGCGACAGATTCCAAAATCCGTTGTATTGTTTTTCAGCATCGCTGTCGTAATCGAGCACTGACCAGGACAGATCTATCAACTGATTCTCCTGCAGCTTTGATACAACGGCTCGTGCCTTATCAGGAGGCGCATAATCGAACGGAGTAATGAAGAACTCGAGCGTAAGCTTTCCCGATTCGCCGTGCTTGAAATTGTATTTCGTTGCCGAGTTCGCATAGGGCAGATCCTTGATCCACGGTTGAGATCCCCAGACCATTGTCCAGTCTTTCCCTTCGGCTGGTGTGAAGATGTGATAGTTCTGGGCATGAACTCCGTGGAAGAGAAAATGCGTCTCCATTTTGTCTCGCAGGGCAGCCTTGGGATGCATTTGACGAATCAGCGGACCTCCGGAACGATCGCCATCAACGACCACTTCAAAGATGTCGTTGTGCAGGTCAGTACTTTTGAAGTCCCAGTAGTTGTCGGAGGCTTCGTAAAGGAAATAGAGATGACTCTGACCTTTCACCCAGCCAACTTTGACGCTCACGTCCAGATTTTCAGGGTCGCGTTTGTCTCCGTGCTTCCCCACGGTATCGACCAATTGATCCGTACCGATCGCGTATGACTCCGGCACGATCGCCCAGTCACTGGCATCGCCGTCAATTCGAGGAATCTGGTTGGCCGGAAACTGAAAGATGGAATACTCCACGTCAGGCCTTGGCGATTCCCCCTCAGCCTGCATGAATGCCATCAGAAGCAGCAGCGTACGCATAAAAAGATCCCCCCTGAACTCCGAAAAAAACTGAGCCATCAATACAATCACCGCGTGGCAATAAAGTCAAAGCCCGGCAGCGACATGGTTGCAATTCCCAGTGACTGATACCAGGCTGCGAATCAGAATGGTGTTTTATTTGATTCAAGTCCCTTAGTAGCCGTAACAAAACAGTAGCTGAGCTCGTGAGAGCTCAGAAACAAAGCAGTAGCTGAACTCGTGAGAGCTCAGAAACCGCTCCGAATTCTCACGAATCCGGCTACGCGTGCATGTTTTGTTCGGCGTTCTTAGTACCAGAACCGCAAACTGTGTTTCCATCGCTACCTACCGTGTTCTCCCGCCAAATCTTCAATAGTGTTCTCGCGGCCGGATTCATCCTTGTCGTCTGCATGCTACCAAACGGTGTCTGTGAGGCGACCGGAACTGCTCACCCGATTTCGATTACTGAAGTTCAGATGTTTGTGACTCGCAGCAAAGCAGTTTTGCGAGTTCAGATGTTTGCCGAAGACCTGATTCTATTTCAGGGCCTGGAACCCAACGATCAGGACCGCCTCATCCCGGAAGATTTGAAACGGGGCCTCGAAGATCACAAGACGTTTCTGCTTGAGAAAATCTCCTTGCGGGATGTGAACGGAGAATTATTGAAGGGGCAAATTACGGACATGAAGCCCTTTGAGATTCCTGCCGACGGTATTGCAGCCACGGACATGATGCAGCATACCGCGACGTATGAGATTGAAGTTCCGTTTGCCATGCCGCCTGAGTTCCTGACGATTCAGCAGGATATCACCGACGCGAATTCAATCATTCCGAGCGAGATGAGCCTCAATATTCATCAGGCCGGCACAGGGCTGAATTTCACCGAACGACTTCTGCCCGGTGGATCAACAACAGTGCGTTTCGACTGGAAACAGGAACTGGCTGAAGACGCATCGGACGAAGAATGGGACTCGTGGTTCGAGAAACAACGCGAAGCAACTCTGGGCATCACCAGCTACAGCAGCGTTTACTCATTCATCTACATCGAACCCGTGGAGATGCGACATGAGATTCTGATCCCACTGGCCACATTGGCCACAATTCTGCCCATCAAGCATCAGGATCCAGCGTTTGTAGAGATTGGCGAACAGGATGCAATTCGAGAACAGATTCGCAATTGGCTGAAAGATCAGAACCCGGTCGTGATCAATGGAACAAGAATTATTCCGGAGTTTACTCGGATCGATTTTTACTCCTTGAATCTCTCCGACTTCGCTGCTCAGGCCGCTGCGCAAAAGGTCAGCATGGCGAGCGGACGAGTTGGCATCATCATGACGTATCAGACACCCGATGATTCGATTCGGGATGTCTCGCAGAGCTGGAGCACATTCTATTCGACGATGACCAAAGTACCGGCCGTCGTCATTGCTTATCCAAACTCCATGAGCAAGTTTGAGTTCTCCCGGTTTAACACGGCAGAGGACAATACTCTGACATGGAAGTGCAAACCCGAAGATCTGCCGAAACAGATCGCTGCGGTTGACGCGGTGTATAGCCCCAGACCAAAGATGCGTATACTTTGGGGCACGATTGCCATGCTCGCCGCATACTTCTCTCTTGCAAAAAAAAGAACTACGACATCGCGAATTCTGCGAATGGTGTTCCTGGTCGCGGCGGGCGCCTTTGCAACGAAACTTTCGGTCGAGATTGACCATCCATGGAAACACCCGAAGGAATTATCAACTGATCAGGCCAAAGATGTTTTCACCGCACTCCATTCCGGGCTGTATCGCTCGCTGGATTTTGGCACTGAAGATCGTATCTACGATGCGCTGGCTCAGACCGTGGATGGCGAGCTGCTGGAAGATCTCTATCTGCAACTGCGTCAGAGCCTG
The DNA here is from genome assembly GCA_052034165.1 of Planctomycetota bacterium. Classification (GTDB taxonomy): domain Bacteria; phylum Planctomycetota; class Planctomycetia; order Planctomycetales; family Planctomycetaceae; genus SXXK01. The sequence continues at coordinate 34,609 of JBPOIW010000065.1, forward strand.
GAGTTGCGTGATCAGGGCGGAGCTATCGCCAGAATTCGCAGCATTGAATACGATGCTGGCGCTGCTGTTGCTCGCAAGGACAGCGTCGTGCCGTGGCCCGGGTTTCAATACAAGTCCACGTGGACAGTGTCAGGCACCGTTGAACATTGGGGACATGTTCACGAACGACAGAACCAATTCGATGCGGTGTTTACGATCGAACCACGCGACGGCCATTGGAAGATTACTCGCATGGACGTCGCCGGCCAGACTCAGAAGTCAGCTCGCACAACCTTGCGAAAGTTCTAGCGCATCGCCGTAGGATGGGCATTCCTGCCCGTCGCTCTACTTCGCCGCTAATACGGTAGTACAGCAAAGACGTCGGACAAGAATGTCCAACCTACAGTCACGATGTCGCACTCGGTCACGTCGACTTCTTCAGAAAACAAGTCTTCAGAACAATCACCGTCCCGTTGACTCGTCCCTCAACATGTTCCGGGTTATTTGTCAGCCGAATATTGCGGACGATTGTTCCTCGTTTGGCCGTAAACGTGGTCCCTTTGACGTTCAGATCCTTGATAATGCAAACCGCGTCGCCATTCGCCAGCACCGCACCGTTGCTGTCGACGGTGGGTTTGTCGCTGACTTCGTCGGAGGAATCTTCTGCGGAAATTAAAGGTGCCGATGAAGCCCACTCCTGCAGGTCTTCATCGAGATAGATCTGTTCGAGCAGATCGCTGGCCCAGGCTTGCCCTTCCAGGCACTTCAAAACTCGCCACGCCAGAACTTTAACGGCCCCGTTCTCATTCCACACCGCATCACTTAAACAACGCCAGTGATTGACGTCCAGCGATTTTGGACTCTGCAGTTGAGTGCCACAAGTTCCGCAAACTAACACACAGGAATCTGCTGCCGATTCATCGCGAGGGGCAACGGTATAGCCCTCCAGGTCGGATTCGGCCCCACAGAGTTCACAGCGCGAACCAGCACGGTTCAGCAGTTCGGTTTTTACGGCAGCATTCAGGGACATGGTTTACGCTTCGAAATCAAGAGGTGGTCAACGGCAAGGAGAAGCGAATTGTGAACCAATTCTCGCGGCGGGTCCAACAGACTTCAGCAAATGACCAATCTTGGTGATGCGATACATGTACCGTCATAAAAAAACTGATGGATGTAGGCCGGACCGAGCGGAGCGAGCTCCGGCTTGATCACGGGACGCTGAATTGCCGGAACTCGCTGGCGCTCGGTCCGGCCTACAAAGTTCAGCCATTGTTCGCAGCCGGCATCACCAGCGAGGCCGCGCCGACAACACCGGCGTCATTTCCCAGGCTTGCCCTGACAATCTCGACGCGTCCTTTGGGCAACAAGACGGCTCGCGAAAGTGCATCGCGGGCAGGCGTCGAGAAGAGTTCGAAATGATCGTCTATCAGACCGCCTCCCAGCACAAATCGCTGCGGAAGAAAGGTATGCGCCAGCGTCCAGATCGCGGTGGCGGTGGCTTCGGTAGCGGCGTCAAGAATACTGACCGCAAGCGGATTTCCCGTGGCCGCTGCAGCGAAGACGGCTCGGCCATCTGAAAACCCAGCCGCTTTGCCCGCCGCGTCAATCGCCGTCCCGGACGCCATTGCTTCGAAACAACCACGCAGACCGCAATAACATTCCGGACCATCCGCAGTCGTCGGGATATGACCGGCTTCCGGATGTTCACCCGCCACCCCGCGATAAATCTGCCCCTTCACAATGGCGGCGAATCCAATCCCCGTGCCGAACGTCAACATCACCATCGGATCCGAACCGCGACCTGCTCCAAATCGAGCTTCCCCGGAAGCCGCCGCATCCGCATCGTTCTCTAATCTCACAGGAACCCCAAAGAGTTTTGCCAGTGGTGACACAAGATCGCAATCATCCCAGGTCGGAAGCGTGTGAGGATTATGAATCGTTCCTCGCGCCGGATCGACAGGCCCGGCACATCCAATCCCAATGCCATCCAGAGCTTTGCCACTCAACCCGGCATCACTGATGACGCTGTTGATCCCGGCCATCATTTTGTTGAGTGCTGTGGGGAAGCCGAGTTGAGGCTCGGTAGCAAATCGAACATTCGCCAGAACTTCTCCCCGCGAGCTGACTGCTGCGACAGCGATCTTCGTCCCGCCGATATCAATACCTATGGCAACCATCGAAATTAAGCTCCCGGTTCGTCCGACACTTTAACGCTCGTGATACTTTACAGGACGATTTGACGAATGGCGGGGTCACGACAACCTGAGATCTCCGGCTTCCCGGGAACGACAAGAGTTCTTTATCGCAGAGATCGGCCAAAACTCATTCGCTGGTTTGATGCATCGAAGCGTCCGTTCCGATCCATCGCCGCTCAAGACACCCGAAAGGATGTTTCCTCATCGAATGTCAAACAGCATTTATCGCCGAAGAGTCTTCGCATTTCGAGGCGTTGGTCGATCTCACGGGAGTGAATTAGTCTCATGGGGGCCGGTGCGCAAGGCAACCACGAAACACACGAAACACACGAAAACAGGGCACAGAAACCACAGTTGTGGCATGCCGCTTTTCGTGTCTTTCGTGTGTTTCGTGGTTACAAAATATTCCTGTAACGATACCGAGCCGTTATTACGCCGAATCAATGTCAACACTCCGGTGAGATCGACCGGGGCGTCGGAGAGACTGATTTGAGAATCTTGGAGTTCCGCAGGGTGGCACAGCCTGCAGAGACTGTGTTGCGGAGCAACAAGAGGCAAAAGTTTGCACGCTGAATTCTCATGGTGTGCTGGCTTTCAGAAGAGAGTCCTCACTGAGGCTTCTTGTGCCTGCGGTACACTCCCACTCCGTGGAAGTGCCCCCCGATGAAGAAGGCCAGGTCAGGATATGATTTTCAGATAGCCTCTCGCTTGGCAGCGTGTTGATTTAATCCTAACCCGCGGCGTGAGGGCGTGAGCGAGGGCTTGTCGCTGAAAACGCGGCAACGTTTATCCCTCACTGACGTGTCGAGTTATGAGCAGCCGTAAAATCATCGCGATTCCAGCCTGGACAAGCGGCGCCAGGGGCCAAGGAAGTGTCCGTTTTAACGTCTCGTCTTTTGGTCGGACAGAAGACGGAAGAATAACAGAGACCGCTCCCAACCTCGACTTGAATAACAGGATATTTCCTGGTCAGTGATCTGCGTGTGGCTGCCTAACTGGACATCGCTATGTTCACTGGAACCGTTGAGAATACAGGCCCGAAGCGCCAGCGAGTGAATGAGTCGCAAAGTGTTCACTCGCTGGCGCTTCGGGCTTGTAACGGAGCCAAACATGGCGCTGTCCAGCTAATAGTCCGAATTTCTGGTCGGCAACGCAGCGTTCGTCTCGGCCAGCCACTTCCTGAGATTCGAACGGAGTCGCTGAACCTCGTCTGGATTCTCTGCGGCGATGTTTCGCCTTTCACTCGGGTCGTCCTTGAGATTGTAAAGTTCGAGACTTTCGTCTTCGTAGAATTCCAGCAGCTTCCAGTCACCCATCCGAATCGCACTCACGGGCGTCGAGGGCGGTGCGTGGTAATAGTGCGGATAATGAAAACAAAGCTTCTCGCGAGACAAGTGGCCCGCCGGATTCTGCAGCAAAGGGGTCAGGCTCATCCCATCACCTTCGATGGAGACTGAACTCTCTGGCAGAAGGGAAAGCAATGTCGGAAACAGATCCGTCAACAGCACAGGTTCATTGCATACCTCATCGCCCGAAGACCGGGGCCAATGGATCAACAGAGGAACACGCAGGCCACCTTCGTAACATGTCCCTTTTCCGGATCGCAAAGGAGCATTCGACGTAATGGGCGTTTCTTTCCCGTCGAGTTTTGTTGAACCAATGTAGCCGCCATTATCGCTTGTGAAAACGAACACGGTATTTTCACTCAGGCCAAGCTCTGTGAGTCGTGACCAGATCCTGCCGACACTTTCATCAAGCGACCGAATCATGGCAGCATAGACGGGATGCTGATGCTGAAACTCCGGTCGCAACTTGCGGCGAAAATACTCGACGTCTTCAACCTTGGCCTCAATCGGCGTGTGAGGTGCATGATGGGCCAGCATCAGAAAAAAAGGCTGGTTGCGAGTTGCCGAATGATCAATGACGCGAATCGCTTCCTGAGTCAATCGGTCCGTCAGGTACTCGCCCTCTGAACCAAACTCCAGATGCGGAACGTAACGAACTTCACCATCTGATCTCACGCCTCGATAAGGAAAGAAAAACGTTGGTGGAGCTCCCCAGTGAGTGCCCCCAATGTTGATGTCGAATCCCTGAGTTTCCGGTGCGTGAGCCGCATCGCCGAGATGCCATTTTCCTACCAGAGCCGTTTGGTATCCCGCCTTCTGAAAATGTTCGGCGAGTGTGACTTCCGACAACCGCAGGTCATGCTTCGATGCTCCCTGCAGCATTTTTCGATTCTTCGGCCCGGACAAAGACCCTTCCGACCAGATTGTCATCTGCAATCTTGCAGGAGCCTTCCCGGTCAGAAGCGCAGCCCGCGTGGGCGAACACACCGGGGCCGGCGCATAGGCGTGGGTGAAGCGAACCGATCGGTTCGCCAATTTATCAATGTGCGGTGTCTCGATCAGATCAGCGCCGTAGCAGCCGGTATCGGCCCAGCCGAGATCATCGGCTACGATGAGAACAACATTCTGAGGCTGTGTAGCGAAAGAAACGCCATCGAACAGGGCCCAAACAATCAGCAAAGATAGTCTTCTCATTGGCATGCTCCGGTGGCGTCAAATCGCGACAACCTCTGCGGTCAATCCCATTTTGAAACGATGCGCCGCAGTGGACCAGAATCTTGCCACCGTAGCAAACGGAACTCAACGTCTGTAGACTTTTCGCCCCTGCCAGGCAGAGTATGACTACGTCATTCCCATTCTGCCGGACGTCCCTCCCAAGAACAGAAGAAGCGTCATTATGAATCGTGTTGTGCCTGTGTTGAGTGCTATGTGCCGATGGCATGGCCTCGTGATTGCGATCGCGTTCGCATTTTCTGCGTCATCCGTTGTCGCCAAAGACAAAACTGATGTCACCACAGTTGTGAACGCTGCCGTTAAGGACAACAAACTTTCCATCGCGGCCAGCAACGAACGCTTTGGCGACACGGCCCCGGGGGTTCCGAAAAAGCTGACCGTCGAATACAAGATTGGCGACGAAAAACTCACGGCGGAAACGGCCGAGAACGGCACGATCGACATCGCTGCACCGGAAGGCCAGAAGCTGGTCATCACGAAGGCTGTTTATGGCCCAGCGGATGGTTCAAAGCCAGTCAGTCTCGAAGACGCCGCTGAGGTTCTGGATACGCTTCCCGGCTTTACGATTGAACATATGCTGACAGCGGACGGGGACAAGAACGGATCGTGGATTTGCATGGCCAGAGATCCCAAAGGCCGGTTGCTGCTGGGTGGCCAGGCCAAACAACTGATTACGCGAGTTACGATTGAGAATGGCAAGGTCGCAAAGCAAGAGATCCTGAATATTCCCGTGAGCGAAACCATGGGCATGCTGTTTGTTGGCGATGCGCTTTATATCAGTGGCAGCGGAAGTCGCGGATTCGCGTTGTATCGTTGCCGCGACACAAAGGGCGACGACAGTTTTGACGACGTGGAATTCCTTCGCGAGTGGCAAGGTGGCGGTGGCGAACACGGTTCGCATGGTCTGGTGCTTGGACGGGACAACATGCTGTACGCGGTGTGCGGAAACTTTACCGCTGTTCCGAAAGATCTCGTGCCGAGTTCTCCACATCGAAATTACGCGGATGATCTGGCACTGCCTCGCATGGAGGATGGCAACGGATTCGGTGCTGGAGCAAAACCTCCCGGTGGCTACGTGGCTCGCATGGATCTTGATGGTCAGAACATCGAATTATTCTCATCTGGCCAACGCAACACGTATGACATCGGTTTCAATGCCGATGGCGAATTGTTTGGCTTCGACAGCGATATGGAATGGGACTGGGGAATGCCCTGGTATCGCCCAATCCATGTGTTTCATTCCGTGCGTGGTGGCGACAACGGTTTCCGCGAAGGCACCGCCAAGTGGCCTGATTATTACGCCGATGGTCTGCCGCGTACCACCACGATCGGCATCGGTTGTCCGACAGGTGTTGTCTTTGGGACTGGTGCTAAATTCCCGGTGAAGTACCAGAAAGCATTTTATGTTTGCGATTGGACCTATGGTCGACTCTTGGCCGTTCATCTGACGCCGGATGGAGCCAGCTACACGGGCACATTCGAAAACTTTGTTGCACCGAAATCTCTGAAAGGAAAGGGCGGCAAAACTCCGCTGAATCTGACCGACGCGGTGATCGGCGCTGACGGGGCCATGTACTTCACCATTGGTGGCCGTGGGACTCAGGCAAACCTATTCCGAGTTACCTACACCGGCGACGAAGCCGCAGCTCCCTTGTCAGAAACCGAACTGCAGAACAAAGCTGGCAGCGACGCCAGAGAACTTCGTCGCAAGCTGGAGTCGTTCAACGTCCAGCCGGATCCAACGGCGGTGGAATTCGCATGGCCTCATCTGAAGAGCACGGACCGATACATTCGCTATGCCGCGCGCATGGCCATTGAACGCAATCCGGTTGAAGAATGGCAGGCGAAGGCGTTGGCTGAAAAGCATCCGGATGCTGCGTTTACTGCTCTGCTCTCGTTAGCTCGACTGGGAACTGCCGAAGCCCAGCCGGCTCTCCTGAAGTCGCTGATTTCATTGCCTGACGCGAAGCTGACCGAAGAACAACTGCTGAACAAGCTGCGAGTCATACAGGTTTCTGTCTCGCGGCACGGAGTTCCCGCTGGCGAAATCGCAAAGCAAGTCATCGACGAGATTTCTCCGCTCTATCCGGCAGAAAGTGAGTCGGTCAACCGTGAACTCTGCCAGATTCTGATTGCCCTCAACGCTCCGAATGCGGTGGAGAAAACCGTTGCATTGTTGAAAGCAGCCACAACGCAGGAGGAGCAAATCTTCCTGGCAGTGAGTCTGCGTAACGTCAAAATCGGATGGACGCCAGAACTTCGCAGAGCCTATTTGTCATGGTGGAATCAGCCATATTCGACGGAACATCCCGCTCAGGTGAATCAATGGTTTGAGGAGGCCGGCATTCGATTCAATAACGGTGCCAGCTTTGCCAACTTCATGGCACACGCTCATGAAGAAGTGAAGTTTACGATGACTCCGGAAGAGATCATTGCGATGGCGGACCTGCTGGCTGAATATGACAAAGTGCATCCAGCGAAGCAGGCTTATGTTCCGGGGCCGCCACGTGATCTGGTGAAAGAGTGGGTAACAGCTGATCTGCAGCCTTCGCTTGGAAAAGTCGGAAGCGGACGTGATTTTGCACGCGGCAAGAAAATCTTCAATGACGCTCAGTGCATCGCCTGCCATCGCTACGGTGATCAGGGCGGAGCGGTTGGCCCGGACTTGACGGCGGTCTCCACGCGATTTAAGCGTCAGGATATTCTGGAGTCATCGACGGAGCCGTCCAAGGTTCTTTCTGAGCAGTACATGAACACAGCGATCGAAACGACCGAAGGCAAAGTGATCGTCGGCCGCATTACAGAAGAAACAGATGACCATGTCATCCTGCGTCCAAATCCATTGCAGCCGGAGACGGTGACCGTCAAGAAGTCCGAGATTGAATCGCGTCAGCTTTCAAAAACGTCGCCAATGCCAACAGGACTTCTCAACACGTTCACTGAGGACGAGATTCTCGACCTGATGGCTTACCTGGAATCTTTCGGCGATCCAAAGCATCCGAATTTCAAGTGATAACGAATAGCCGCTCCGCCACTGTGTCCGCAGTTGGCGGGTAATGCCGTGGCCGAGCGGCCGTTGACGCGGTGTGATTCGAGAACGTTCCCGGGATCACCGCATCATCATTATCGCAGATGCGGCGATGGGGCCGCACGATGTCCCTATCGCTTCATCGAATTTGGTACGGACGAATTTTCATCCGAGTATTACAGCGACGGTGTGGCGTCTCGATCACATTATCGCAATAGCAGCTGGTATCGGCCCAGCCAACATCAGCGGCCTCATTCCTGCGGCACCAATCGCGACAAGTGTCTGTTGCAGTGCTTTGCGTGATTCATTAAACACAGAGACTTATGAGCACGGCCTTCTCAATCGGCCAATCCATCAGGAAAGGCGTGAACCGTCAGGGGGCAGTCAGTGCCCCAAGAAGCCCCTCGATATCCTGCAGATCCAGCTTCATCTGTTCCGCACGCTCCTCTTTCTGAATCATGTCCAGAGCCAGAGCTTTGGCCTGTTCCAGAAGAGTGCGAGCTTCATCCGGTCGCTGAAGTTTGATCAGTGCCTGAGCGCGGAGTGTGGAAAGATTGACTGAACGACGACGCAGAGTTGCGTCGGATCTGTTCTCAACAGGAATCGATTCCAGCAGCGCAATTGCAGATCTCAGCAATTCATCCGCCTGCAGGTTGTCTTCTGTCTTCAGGCAAGTCTCCGCAATTTTCGCGCGGACATAAATCACGTCGGTGGTCGCGTCCAAAGACGGATTCTGCTGATACTTCTGATTGGCTATTTCTTCCGCCAAACGAAACTGGGCGATCGCCTCAGGAAAGTTGCCTTTCGCCTGATGAACTTTCGCGACTTTGGCATGACAGAGCAGCACATCCTGTCGAGCCTGTCCGTCCAGCGGATCCAGCGCAGCGAGTTCAATGCTGACTTGAAGCGAACGAGAGGCGTACTTGAGTGCGTTATCGAAATCGTCTTCCGCGAGTGCGATGTCAGCCAGCATTTCTGCTGAGAACGATTGAAACCGGCGAGCGACTGTGCTTTTCGCATCCATACTCGCCATCTTGTCCGCTGTTTCGCCCGCGAGCACAAAGTCAGACTTTGCTTCTGAGACGAGCGTGAGAGTCATCCGTGCACCGCCACACTTCATGATGGACACAAACATTTCCCGCAGAGAAGTCTGATCCGCCGGATCAGACTGCAGTATCTCTTCTCGTATTTTTCGAGACTTAAGATACGACTCCAGCGCCGCCTGCAATTGTCCCCGATCGGCACTCATGTTTCCAAGTCGATCAATGGCCGCGCAGTAATCGCGTTGCGCCGTCAGATTTTCGGGGTTCGCTTTGGCAAGCTGTTCGGAATATCGCGCGTCTTCGGCATAGTGTGACTCTGCTTTCTCAAGGTCACCGCGTTTCGCGGCGATGTCTCCCAGTCGCGATGCGACGATGCCGATTCGCCGCAGCAGATCTTCGTTCTGGCTGGCCTGATCATGGAACGGCAGCAGACACTTCTCTGCAGCCAGAAACTGCGACTCAGCCGGGTCAAGTTCGCCATTCTGAAGATGAATCTGCCCAATCATGTCATAGGCCACAGCGGCAGCCATCGCCCACTCGAGCGACTTCGGATTCTGCGAATAATATTTTTCTCGAGTCTTCGCGCAGATGGAGATCAGCTCTGTCGCCTCTGCCGTTTTGCCGGTCTGACGCAGCAATGAGGCCTGCTTGATTTGAATGTTGGACTTCTGAAGGATCGTCGTGAGGTCGCTGGGATTCTCATTCAGCTGTCGGTCAACGACGAGCATCGCTTCGTTGTAAAGTCGCAAAGCCGCATCGGAAGGCGAAGCCGATTCCATATCACCGAATCGAATGCTGCCGTTGACATCGTCAGGACCAAACTGCGCAAAGAGGTCTCCCAGATCTGTCAGTGCCATGACTGAATTCAATGACGCCCCTGAAGTTTCACGAACGGAATCCGAGATGACACCCAACTGATTCAGAACCTGCGTCAAAACTCGCTTCCTGACAACCGCACTTCCGGGCACATTGGCCAGGCTGCGTTCGACATCCGTGATGAACGAGTGCAGAATTTCCTGGATGCGTTGACGCTGCGTTTCCGCGTCTTCCGCATTCTTCGCGGCGAGTGTGGCCTGTTCCTGAGCGTGCAGGTTGGCTTTCGTTTCACGGTCCAGGGATCTCGAGATCGCTCGATTCCGGGATGCCAGCACCTGCAATGTCACGGCCATAGCGAGCATTGCAATTGTGACACTTCCGAGGAAGACTCCGGCGAACAATGGTCTCTTCTTAAGCCAGCGACGAGCCTTCTGAAATCGCGACTCCGGCATCACAGTCACCGGCTGATCCGCGAGCCACGCTTCCACGTCCGCTGCCAAACTCTCCGCCCCGGAGTATCGCAATTCCGCGCGATCCTCCATGGCCCGTCTGCAAATGGCATCCAGCGCTGCAGGAATTGAGCGGACGATGGAGCGAGGAGAAACGTGATTGGGACGATGAGCTGAGCCAGCCGCATGAATCACGGTCTCATCGTTTGCGCGGAACTCGTGAAATGACTTTGTTGCCTGTGCGGAGGTAAGCTTCGGATTTCCGTCGGAAGCCATGTCACCGGTATGCTCGATCGGTACCGCGTTTGTCAACAAGGAGAACAGCGTTGCGCCCAGGGAGTAGACATCACTGGCCGCGTTCGTCAACTCAATTTGCCCTGTTGCTTGTTCGGGGCTCATGTACCCCGGCGTCCCTACGACAGTGCCTTCCAGGGTTTGCTGAGCCTTGAAGTCCTCTGCCCGTGCCTGGAACCGCTTGTCGGGAGAATCGTTTTCCGAGTCGCCGAGATCGGGTAATGTTTGGGCTGCACCGTCTGCATTAGATTGCGAGGCCGCGAATTTCCGTGCAAGCCCCCAATCGACGATCAACGTTTCGCCGAAATCACCCAGCATGATGTTGCCAGGTTTGATGTCGCGATGAATTACGCCTCGACTGTGTGCGAATCCGATGGCTCGGCAGACGGCGACGAAGCGGATCAGCAAATCCCGGGCTGTCGGGTTACTGCGAAATTCGATTTCCCCTGTGTCGGATGACTTCGCGCTGCGATGCAGCGCGTCGATCGCGACCTGCATCGAGTTCCCCTGAATCAAACGCATTGCATAAAAATGTCGGCCATCAGGACGCTGACCGACCGCGTAGATCGGAACAATATTGGGATGTTCGAGATGGCTGGTGATCGTCGCTTCCAGCAGAAATCGGTTCACCAACGCGGGCTTGCTGACCAGCGAGCGTTTCAGTTCCTTGATCGCCACTTCGCGTTGGAGATCTTTATCGAACGCCGCGTACACCGTCCCGATTCCTCCTTCGGCGATGCGGCGAACGATTCGAAACCGCTGTTCTGAATCGGAATGCACGAAGCTCGCACTCGCACCAGGGGCCCGATCCAGGTTGCCAACAGGAGTCGGTTGCGCGCTTTGGTTGTTTGTTTCGCGACGAGCTTGCTCAAACGCGTGCGTTGGATTTAACAGCTGCGGTGCGTTCTTCTGAGACTCCCGAGTCCATTGAGAATTCCATTGTGGCCAGTCTGGGTCAATCCGCGATGCCGAGTTGGGAAATCGTGCCTTGACTTCGGCCAAAGGTGGCATTTGATTCCACGAAGCCGCGATCTCCAGTTCAATGCGGATCAGTTCATATTCCAATACCGCCTGCAGAGCTTCCGGCGCGGCGGTGACCAGATCCTCAATGGATGTTGCGTGGCCCGCGAGACGACATTGCTCGTATTGGCCGCAGATCTGATCGATCAACGAAAGTTGCTCTGACGACAGGCCGGAATATTCAGGATCAAGAAACGTCATGCAGATCTTTCAACGAATTCATCGGCCGTATGTGCAGGCCGAACGTGCCAGGCGCACCGAGCCGAGTGAGTTCAGAATTTGTTTTGGTATGAGTTCACTGGTCAGAACGAACAGTTTAACAACGGCCGGAACTCGCTACCGTCGGTCCAGCTGCTTTATCACTGTTCAATCACCGTCTCGTGCAAAATAGTGACAGGGGGGCCGGTGACAAGGAAACGCCTCAGAACTTCTTTATTACTCTTCGCTGGGATCGATTCGAGGCAACTCGGTGCTCTCCAGCCAATGCCTTCGGATTCTTTCCAGCTTTCTCTGGACGGTGCGTCGCGTGACACTCATCAACTCGGCAGCTTCCTCGTTGGTATGTCCCTCAAGCTTCAGCAGCACAAGTTGTTGTAGATCCGTTTCGGGGAGCAGTTGAAGGAGATACTGCGAGAGATCGGCGACTTCTGCGGCAAGTTCCGGCGTTGGTTCACGGGCAGGAACGTTTAGGAGCGGGCTGTGGATTTCTGATGAAGGTTGCAGCACGCTTTCATGGCACGTTCGATTTCCACTGCGTCGCTGTTGCGCATCGTAGCGGTTTCGATTCATAATCTTTCGGCTGGCGATCACGACCAGCAACGCCCAGAGATTGTCGCGGTCCGAGATCTCCGGAAACCTTTGCGCCTCGATACCACGGCATAAGCTGCGAAACGCACTTAGGGCTGCGTCCTCTTCATCATATATGCGGCGAGTTTCAGCTTTCAGTCGGCCGCGAGCGAAGCTCATGAGGCGACGGCAAAAATATTGCCACAGTCCGTGAGCAGCCTGCGGGTCAGCAGCGGACAGTTGTTCGATCCACAATGAAACGGGCTCATCGGCCGTGGAAAGCAAATTTTCTGGATTCGATGTCACACAAATGGCTCAGACAGTTATTCAAAGATTGTTGGTGGCAGAATACAGTCCCGCCCCGGTCTTTTCGACCCTCAGGCCAATGTGTCGATGCTGGCAGGCTTGAGAGGGCGGAGTTTTACGGAAGTCCAGTCCTCCACTTCATCAAAAATTGATTTACAGAGAAACCCTCCTATGCTGACTCGCCCCACTTTGACCCATCTCATAATTAGCGCGGCAGTCGTTTTGCCGGCCTCTCTTGTCACTGCGGACGATCAATTTGATCGGCAGGACTCAAACAGAGACGGAGTTCTTAGTGGACGTGAGGCCACCGATCTGTTGGCGCTGGACGAAGACGGTGACGGAGAAATTTCGCAGGCTGAGTTCACGGAAGCGATCGCGAGGCAACAGGCTGGCGCGGACGCACAGGCGATACTTCTCTTTGCAGATCGAGATGCGAATGAGGATAAGCGGCTGTCCGGTACAGAAATTTCTGGCTTCGAAGACTTCGATACGAATGGTGATCGTCGAATTACCGAAGTGGAGTTTAAAGCTGGTTTCGCGCTTGGAGATTCTTCGCTTCGCGAGAAGTCATTCGCAGAGATTCGAAAAATTGCCACGGATCGGTTCAGCAAGCTTGATATCAACGAAGATGGTCGGCTGACCGGCACCGAAGCCGCAGGTTCAGGGCACTTTGATCTCAATGACGACCGTCGTATCGTCAAGGATGAATACGTGATCGGGGTGATTCTAAGTACTGCATCAGGCGGGACGGCAACTCCGGATGAATCAATGCCGGTTGCACCCATCACGGAAGAGAGCGTTCATAAGACGCTGGCCGATTTCATCAAAGCCCTTGATAATGCCGGGAATGCTAAGCTGATCACCGCCGCGCTGCACAAGAGCATTGTGCATGAAGTCGATATGCCAATTCTTGAGTATACTCTCAAATATGCGAAGTCGTCGCATGGCAAGATCAAGCTGCCACCGAAGAGTGAGATTCGAATCTCGACCGTGGAAGGTGGTGATGTTCAGGCTGAGGCGGATTTGAAATGCGAGAAAGGAGCCCTGAAGCTGGTGGTCCGCTTCTCTCAGGGGCAGATCATCGCGTTTGTGATGGACTCGCCTGAGATGCTGGTCATGGAAGCCGCGCTCTATCGAGACCTGTCGGGGGACGAGTTGCAGCAGCGATTCGCGAACTTTTACGCGGTCATGGCGGAGGGGCTGCTGGAGACGATTATGAAAGGCGAAGACGGTGTTGCCGCAGCATGGGTGCACCCGTCGGTGATCGAACAGGTCGGCCGCGATAAATTCAATGCCCTGTTTCAGCAGGTTCGTGACAAGCTGACTGAAGTGAAATCGACCGAAATTGAAGCCTTCGCGATGGACATCAGCGAAGATGAAATTCGGTCTTTCACCGTGACACAAATCGTGACGGGAACATCGGGAGTTCTACGCTACTCGACAACGTTTCAACTCGTCGGAATGAACGGTGTTGTTACGGGCCTTGCAATAGCAGACGCGTCGGATGCTGTGCCTTCTCCTACCCCGAAACCTGTGGGGCCTCCTGATGCCGATATGTCGGCCAACTGGTTTGAAACAGTGTCATTGCGAGATGGCGTTTCGTTTCGAACCCCCGGTGAGGCAAAGCGAACAGAGCAGGAGCCAGGCGAGGGAACTCTGACGCGTTTCACATATGAGATGCCGGACCAGGAAATGATGTTCCAGGTCGACGTGATTAAATTGAAGGTTGATATCTCCACCGAGTCGAAAACTTTCTTTGACACTGTCAAGACGCAGCTTCTGGAAGATACCGGTGCAAAACTCGTGGAGGAACGGTTGCTGGATCAGGAAGGGCCTTTGCCTTCACAGGTGTTGGTTGTGCAGAAAGAGAATGGACAGACAACGATCCTGCGGAGCGTTGTGGATGGCAGCCGTGTGTACTCGTTCCTTTGGGCTGGAGCAGCATTAAACGCCGACATAGAGCGCAACTTTGCTCTGCCATTTCATGGAGCCATCAAATTGGTCGACGAGGGGGGCTCACAGCGACCGGGCTTCACAACTGCGAAAAGCAAGGCCCCTGATGCAGGAACCCCTGCGCCCGAGAATGCAACTCTTCCCGCACCGCCGACACCGGCCGGCTCGCCGCGATCACGGTTACCTTCCTTTCTTAAACCGAAGGCCCCCGTGCAGACACCGAGCGACGATGATCTCGCCCCGCCTCCTGCTCCGCCGGTAGATCCTGTCGATCCGGTTGCACCTCCAGCCCCGGTCCCGGCGCCAGCTCCGCCAATGTAAATTCACAGAAGCGATTCGTTCATCAGTCGCAAATCCCGGGCTCTTCTCGAATCTTAAGAACTATGAAACTCGAAAAACTCATCATCCTCATCGTTGGCGTTTTCACAATTACTGTGAATTCGTCAACAACGGCTCAGGAGCAGACCGCCAACAGAAACGCACAGGAAAAGTTCTCACACGATCTTGAGAAGCAGCTCAGCAATGGGCGTAGACTTGCGATTGTGATTGGTATCGATGCGTATCCAACCATGCCGCTGAAGTGCTGTGTGAAAGATGCGAGACTCCTGGCTTCAACCTTGCGGGATCGTTGCGGCTATGATCCGGAGGGCATTCTGGAAATGACCGACCAGCAGGAAGATCCGAATCTTCGTCCAACGCTGGCCAACCTTCGTCATCAGATCCGGCAGTTTCTTTCGAACGCCACACCGAAAGACACCGTGCTGCTCAGTTTCTCCGGGCACGGCGGCTTGCGATCGGAAGGAGTTGAAGAGAGTCTCAAACACGTTGGATATGTTTGTCCGCTGGACTTTGACGGGGCACGCGAAAAGGATTCCTGCCTGCCGGTCGACGATGTGCGAAAGATGCTGCAGGAATGCCTTGCGGGACAGAAACTGCTCGTTCTGGACTCCTGTCACTCCGGAAGCGCGGGGGCGACGAGTGGCTTCACGATCGCGGAGAATGTCGGTCATTCCTTTCAAAAGGCACAGGGGTTGATCACGTTTGCTGCCTGTCGCCGTGATGAAGTTTCAAGCGAAGATCGTGAAGCAGGTCACGGAGCGTTCACGCTCAGCTTCGTTCAGGGGCTGGAAGGATCCGCAGACTTCGATCAGAACCGAATCGTCGACAGTGATGAACTCTATCGTCACGTGCTCGCAGAAGTTCCGGCCAACGTGAATGCTCTTTATCCCGGCCGAAATCAAACTCCGGTTCGAGTCATCGGACAAGACGTCGTCGGAGTCTTTGCTCTCGCGCCGGTGCTGCCAAAACCGAAGGCGACCGCGGCTCTGGCCAGGATGAAACCTGGCAACATCATGAAGAACTCGCTTGGAATGCCGTTGGTTCTGCTGCCACGCTCAAGCTACATCAAAGGTTCTCTGAAGTCGGAGTACAAACGACATTCCGATGAAGAAATGCGAGCTGTGATCATTTCCAAACGACTGCTTATGGGCGTCCACGAAGTCACTCAGGCCGAGTACGAAGCCGTCATGGGAAGCAACCCCAGTTATCATTCTCACGATGGAGATGGAGCCGAGAAGGTTGGCGATCTAAAGACAGGTCGTTTTCCGGTTGAGCAGGTTTCCTGGATGGACGCGGTTGAGTTCTGTCAACGACTTAGCAGTCACCCTGACGAGGCTTCGGCCAATCGAGTCTATCGACTTCCAACCGAATCCGAATGGGAGTTTGCCTGTCGTGCGGGCGGCATGGCCGCTTTCTCGACCGGGCAGGTCATCGATGGAACTCAAGCCAGCATTCGTTCAGATCAGCCGTATTGGTATGCTCGCCGCAGCGAGTGGCTGGGGCGAACAAGAACGGTTGCAAGCTATTCGCCGAATCTGTTTGGTTTGTGTGATATGCATGGCAACGTCGCTGAATGGTGCATAGACGACTACAACGAAAAGCCCTCCGGCCTTCATTTGGTCAGCATAAATGCCTCAGAGGACCTTGGTGATTCCGTCGCTATTCTTGAGCGAATGCATGAACTGCTGAACGCTCCCATCACACCGCAATTCACAGTGCAGCAGAAGTTCAGCATGTGGGAGAAGGCGACGGACCCCGTGAGTTCTTCGGGTGGCAAGCGCAAGGTCATACGCGGCGGTTCTTATCTGTCCGACGTTGCTCAATGTCGATCTGCCGCAAGAAAGTTTCAACCACAGGATTATGCACACAAAGCCCTGGGATTTCGCGTTGTCTGTGAGCAATCCAATCGGGGCCGTTAATGGTTCCTGCTTTTCTGCCATCACATTTCACATTTCAAAGTTTCAATCTCTACCCATGATGAAAGGTCCCTGCTCAATGAAACCAGTTCTGATGACAACTCTGTTCGCATCGCTGATGCTGATTGCTCCGTCCCCCTCTTGCTTTGCAGACGAAGCGGAAAAGACAGAGACACGCAAGTATAAGCATGACTTTGAAGGCCAGGATCTTTCCGGCAAGGTCTTCAGCAAGCAGAATCTGGATGACGCCAATTTCGCAGATGCAATTCTTACAGACGCGAAGTTCGAACGATGCAGCCTGAAGAACTGCAACTTCCAGGGCGCAGTTCTGAATGGCACCGACTTAAGCTACGCCGATTTGACCGGGTCGGATTTCCGCACTTCAAGTGGCCGTGCTTTTTTTCACATGACGATCCTCAATAAAACAGATCTGTCCGGTGTCGATCTTCAGGGCAGTAACACTGCGGAAATGAAGTTCCGGGAAGCCAAACTGCGCGGCACAAAGGGCTTCAATCAGATCTACGGATCAGACTTCTACATGGCCGACCTCCGAGGAGCCGACTTGTCAACAGCCGTCCTTCTTGATCGCACCAACTTCCGCAAAGCGAAATATGATCAGGTAACTCGCTGGCCGAATGATTTTGATCCCAAGGCGCTGGGACTGATCTATGAGGAAACAAAGGCCGAGGATGAGGACTCCGACAAAGATGCTGAAGAAATGTCCGAAGACGACGAAGAAAAAACCGAGAAGCCTGCTCCAAAACCTCGTCGCAAATCCTCCGGAAAAAAGACCAATGACGAAGCCGCATTTCAAAAGCTGGACAAAAATGAAGATGGCACACTGTCTGGTAAAGAAATGAAAGGGCTTGAAGACAAAGACACGGATGAAGACGGAGAAGTGTCGCTCGCGGAATTCCTCGCAGCATAGCTCTTCGCAGAGCACCACTGCTTGAACTCACTGTTGCACGCCCCAGTGACTGTTGCTCGCCCCAGTGTTCATCATTCTGGATGAACTTGACGTGACTGGTTTGAAGTGCGCCGTGTGTTCTGATGCATGCGGCCCACTTGAGTTCTCGGCTTGGCACATGCTGACGATTCGTGACTTATTGAATTAAGCGTCTGTTGTCTTGTTGGGTGAGATTATGAACGATGCCAGCTGGCTGATACCGGTGCTTGTTTTGACGAGTGTCGTCGTGGTGATTGGATTCATCGTATGGCTCTCATTTTACTTTGACAACAAGCGACGACAGCAGTGGCTGGAAGTTGCCACAGCTCTGGGGTTTGAATCTCTGACGATTTTCCCGCCCGAGCTGGATGGAATTGTCGGACGTTCGACATTGCTGACCACCGGAAGACAAAGAGCGTGGAGTAACATCTTCCAACGCCGGGTTGATTCGCTCGGAGTGGTCTTCGGCGACTACCGTTACACTGTCGGACATGGTAAGAACACGAAGCTCTGGTATCAGACGATCATTCTCTTTCATTCGTCAGCGTTCAAGGCGCCTCGATTCGAAATCAAACCCGAGGGTTGGTTCAGCAGGATCGGAGAAATGTTGGGTGCTCAGGATATCGATTTCGCGGACGCACCCGAGTTCTCAAAAAAGTACGTGCTCAAAAGCGAAGATGAGGCAGCCGTCCGAGACTTTTTTCGCCCGGATATTCTGGAGCTATTGGCAGGACTGCAGAATCTCTGCCTTGAAGTTCGGGAGGGAAGTCTGATGTTCTGGTTTGATCGAAGGACTGTGCCTCCACTCGAATTCAAGGCGATGTTTGAGCAGGCATTTGGTGTTTATACCGCAATGAGTCAACACTCGTAGCGTTTCATGTGGCCAAAGGTCCGGGTGAAACGTTACGACTTTGCTCACGGCATAAACGGCTTCTCTGATCTCCACTTCAACATCAGTTCAACGTTGTTCTTGTACTGAGTGTTGTCGGAGTTCTTGCCTCCCTCAAGATGCTTCGCGCCGACTTCGACCCTGTAGACGTCTTCGGACTCCGGAACGCCGGGGTCGCCCGTACGTTTCTGCCAGTCTCGAAATGCGGTCCGCATTGTCTCCAGTCGTGACTGATGTTCTGGGTTGTCGGCCAGATTGTGCAACTCAAATGGATCGGCCTGCGTATCGTATAGTTCTTCCCGAGGACGCGTCTCAGCCATAATCAGGTCTTGATCGACGTTGAGCTGTCCGGCAGCGTGCAGACGGCGCATCGCCTGCAGCACTGGCTTATTGTCCTTGTAGCGATTCGGCTGCAGATACGGTCGATTGGGGAAGCCGTTGAAGATGTATTTCCAGCGAACATCCCGGACGCTGCGCATCAGGTCGACCGTTTCATCGGCACGATCTCGGGCGGCAAAGACGTACTCACGAGGCTGGTAATCAGCCGCAAGAATATCCTGCGAATGCATCGACGCTGGCCGCGCGATCCCGGCAAATCCCATTGATGTGGCACCGAGATCGATGTGTTCGACCACGTCGTCACGAACGACGCCTGACCCGACTCCGGGGCCGGCTACAATGAGCGGAACATGAGTCCCTCCGTCGTAGAGAAACTGCTTGTTTCGAACATGACTAATTCCGTGATCCGTCATAAAGAAGATCACGGTGTTGTCGAGTTCGCCGGCGTCCTTGAGTCGCTGGATGACTCGGCCAACCTCCCAGTCGGTATAACGAACCGTGTCCAGATACTGAGCCCAGTCTTCCAGGATGACCGGATCGTTCGGCAAATAAGGCGGCAATTGAACGTCATTCGGCGAAGTAACGGATCCAAGATCTTTCTGAACTTTCGCAGTCCATTTCGAGGTGTCAGCGACGTTGCGATACTTTCCGCCATGCAACTGCACCTGCACAAAGAATGGCTTCTTAGCATCTCGCGCGGCCCAGTGATTGTTGTCATACGTGGCCGCTTCGTCCCATTCGAAGTTGTAGTCTGTCTTCGCAATCTTCACCGTAGGCGAAGCTTTAACATCCTCGTCACTGCGCAGAAAGGCTTCAACGGTCAGATTATTCGTGTGGTATCCGGCTTTGCGAAAAACGGCTGGCACGAGTTCAACGTCCGCTGGCAGATGAATCTCATGGCCCGGAACTCCGGACCGATGATTCTGAGCACCAATGCTGGTTTGATACCGACCCGTGATCAATGCGGAACGACAGATGCTGCAAATAGGAGCCGTCACGAAGGCACGGGAGAAGCGAGTTCCCCGGCTGGCCAACTGGTCTACGTTCGGAGTCTGAATCGTCGTCTCGCCGTAGCACGAGTAATGAGCCGACATGTCTTCAACGATCATCCAGACAATGTTTGGTCGTTGCTTTTCCGGGATCACGGCAGCCTTCGCTTCTGATTCAGTGGCGGCCTTCAAGGCTTTGTTCTGTTTCTTTTGCTGACGGTTCTTTTTGCCGGGATTCGACTCGCCGGACTTCGCTCTGTTCTTCTCGGTGCCGTTTCGAATGACAGCATCGACATTGCTGGAGGGCAGTTTCTCCCCGAGCTCTTTCTTTAAGGTTTCATGTTCCGGCAGTGATGCCAGATTGGTCCACTCATATTGGTCGTTGGAATGATCGTAAAGTTCTTCACCGCCATCGGCATAGCGGATATATCGCCAGCGGTCGGTTCGCACGGCATGATTGTTTTGACCATAGGTCGTGATGGCGACGCCAGAACCGGCAGCATTCGGATCTTTCAACAACGCACGAATCGAATGGCCCTCGACATGTTTCGGAACCGGAATTTCAGCCAGATCGCACAACGTCGGATAGATGGACATGAAGTCGACAGGACTCTTACAAACTCCACCGGCTGTTGTTGTGCCGGGAACAACCCAAATGAGCGGCGCGCGAGTCGCTTCTTCCCACAGAGCGAACTTTCGCCAATGTTCTTTTTCGCCCAGATGCCAGCCATGATCTCCCCACAGGCAGATGATGGTATTGTCTTTGTGCGGCGATTGTTCCAGAGCGTCCAGAACTCGCCCGACCTGCCCGTCGAGATAACTAATCGCCGCGAGATAGGCTTGTACGGCTTCTTTCCAGCGTCCGGACTTCAGCACAGCCGCATGATCGCCCGACGCTTTCGCCATCTTCAAACCAGCCGCAGGAACGTCGGACAGATCTCCGTCCTTTGTCGGCGGCAATTCAATCTGATCAAGCGGATGCATGTCAAAGTATTTTTGCGGCACGTTCCATGGCATGTGCGGTTTATGAAACCCGAGCGTCAGAAAGAACGGCTTGTCATGAGACTTCGAGAGCTCCGAAATTCCGTAGTCGGCGATTTGAGTATCCGAGACGGCGCTGTCGTCGCCATGGACGACACCAAATGCGATGCCTCCAATGCTGCGATCTTCAACTCTGGCGCCACCAGAGCCCTTTTGGTCTTCGCTTCTGGTCTCCGTCCATTGCTCCGGAAATCCCAGCCCACCGTGCCAGAGTTTTCCCATGCCCAGCGTGGCGTAGCCGTGGTCTTTGAACTGAGTGACCAGAGACTGCTTAGCGTTAACGGCCTGGCCATATGGATTGTTATTGTCATAAACGCCGGTCGATCCCGGTCTCATTCCCGACAGTAACGCTGTTCGTGATGGATTACAGACGGGCGCTGCACAGTGGGCGTTTGTAAACGTCACACCCAATTTGGCGAGCCGGTCGAGATTGGGCGTTTTCGTCTGCCGATTTCTGCCGAGATGTCCGACCCAGTGATTCAGGTCGTCGACGGCGATAAACAAGACATTGGGCCGAGTTTTCTGGTCAGCCTGCGTCGAGACTGTTGAAATCACGGACAGAATCATGATCAGAATTGAGAGGCGTGGGCAGTTCTTCATCAGCAGATCTTCTCCGGTGGTGGGGGCTGGATGGATGTGCTATCTTGATGGATTCACACGGAAAGGCCGCGATCTGAGATTGGCGGCGAGTTTTTTTTAGCATACCTGATTCGCTATGGCCGGACGATCTGAAGCACGCCGTTTTGTGCTGCAAATGTTGTATCTTGTGGACCAGAATCCTGACGCGGACAAGACCCGGATTCAGATCGACCTGCGCAAGCAGTTCACCGAGACACCTCTCCGTGATTTTGCCTGGATGCTCTTTAGCGGCGTCTGTGCGAACCGGGACCAGCTGGACGAAGTGCTGCGAAAGACGGCCGTAAACTGGCGAGTCGAACGCATGCCACCAACCGATCGCAACGTGCTGCGCATGGGGCTTTACGAGATGACCAAAATGGGCACTCCCGCTGCCGTTGCTATCGACGAGGCTATCGAGATCGCTCGCGAATACGGCACGGAGAATTCCAGTTCATTCGTCAACGGAATCCTCGACAAGCTGATTCCAAAAGATGCTGCGACGACGCCCGCTGATGAATAGCCGGGGATAATCGCTCCCACTTCGAATGCCATCGCACGGTATTGAGGACTGCAAGATTGTTTCTTGCAGCGTCACGCTCAATGATTCTCAGGACGCCCGGGAAAGGCCGAGAATTCTCAAGTGCATCGCAGCCGCTTCACTCGGTGTCGACCGTGACTTTCGAACCGACGGGCAAGTCGAAGATGTGGCGGAATTCAGGAATGGATCAGGCGGGGTGAAAGGGTGTGCGATTGCTGCGCGCGGGGTGATGCGGCTGAGTAGTTTTGAGCAAGTGGGCTGAAGCCCACGCTACGGTAACGTGGGTTGAAGCTTACGCAATGGCAAGTGGGCTGCAGCCCACGCTACGGTAACGCTACGGCGAAATGGGCAGCCATTGGACAGCATCAATCACGACATACCCGTTGGCGTCTTTATTCGTGATTATGACGGCCGCCGATTTGTCTGCCGCAAACGAAAAGTTCCCGAGAGACTGAAAATGATCGTCTGCATCCGGCGCGGACTGCTGATTGATCGTCATGGTCTTCGTGCCCTCTGATGTCTGAACATGAATCTGCACCATGGACGAACGATTCCCATTTGGCGGCCAGGAAATTCGGACTTCGTACATTCCGGCGGACGGCAGTCGAGCTTCGAAAATCGCGGACGCCTGACCATCCTGAGCCGCACCTTCGTGACGATAGCCATTGCCCACGAAGTATCCGGACGCATTACTAATCTTCCAGTCACCCGTGAGTTGAGCGTCGTCATCGTCAACTACGATTCCTTTCAGCTTTCGCGGGTCAACAAAGCCCTTTGCCTTTGCGTCACCGTTTGAAGCTGCGGCCGCATAGTCCAGCACCTGACCATCTTTCTGAAGTTGCTCACGTAGCTCGGCGTACTTCACATCCTGCACGGCAAGATCGTTGTCGAGCGCCATCACCGCCGCCGTCGCCGCACTTTGGCCGAGAATCATAAAGACAGGCTCCATGCGAATCGAACCGAAAGCAATGTGCGAACTGCTGACACAGACGCTGACCATCAAATTGTCACAGTGGTCTTTCCGGGGCACCATGGAACCGTAGGCAATCGAATAGGGCGAAATTCCCACGCCGATATCGCCTTCGTTCTGAACATAGCCTTCCGGAGTGATGTATCGCTGCACATTGTGCGAATCGATGGTGTAACTTCCCATGCCAACAGAATCCGGTGTTGGCTTCTTCTTCGTGAGTTCGTTCTCCGTCATCACAAACTGACCAATCATCCGGCGAGCTTCCCGCACGTAGATTTGATGAGGCCAGTGCCCATTGTCCACGAACTCATCTTTTGGCAATCCCCATTTCTGCATTTGTGCCTGAACGTCTTTGGGGATGCGAGGATCATTGGCGACAAAGTAGAGCCATCCCTGTTGATATCGGCGATGTTCGTCCAAAATCTCTTTGCGACGTTCGTAGCTGGCTTCCGGATAGTCGTAATTCATCCCGATGTTGTCGGTGCTGAACGGACCATGATTGTTCGTGTCTGTTTTATGGTTAGGAATCGGATCGAACTTGTCGAAGGTTTCCTTCCACCCAGCTTCGTAAATTCTGATCAGCAATTCATACTGCTTTGGGTCATAGCCTTCAGGCATCGGAAACGGAATTCGATTCTCCGGATGATCGGTCGCGCACCAGCGATAGCAATAGGCCTGAATTCGTTTGTCGCCTGCTCCATAATCACCCGGCGGTTCCGTGCTGATCTTTGGCAGGACGCCAGAAGTTGGATCTCCTGGAATCACATACGGACTGACTTTAGACTTCAGAGCACCGAAGTGATGTCGATGATGCAGGACGCCTGTCTGAATGCCGTTCCAGTTTTCGTCATAGACAGAGTTCGCTTCCCGACCGACGTGGTACGAAACCCCCGCGGCGGCCATCAGATCACCTTCGTAAGTCGCGTCGATAAACATCCGGCCGCTGAAGGTCCTGCCGGACAACATCGTGATGCTGGTGATTCGAGCATCCTCCTTGAGAACTCCCTTTTCGCGATCCAGCCATTCGTCACGGTAGACGGGAATTTGAAATTCTTTGACGTAGTCTTCAAAAACACTTTCCGCCACATGCGGCTCGAAGATCCACATTGTGCGATTCTCACCGTCAATCGCTGGAGTGCCCTGCCCTTTGTTGCCGTATTCTGTCTGCTTTTGCCACCGCCATGTTTCTGGCTGCTGATACTTCTTCCACAGTCGGTGATAAAAGTCTCGTGATAACCCGCCGATGACCGCCTTGTTGCCGGTGTCCGTGAAGCCGAGCCCACCGCTGGAGAGACCTCCCAGATGCTTGTCCGGGCCAACAATAACAACCGTCTTGCCCATCTTCTTCGCTTGAACCGCAGCAATGACCCCTGAGGAAGTCCCGCCGTATACGATGAGGTCAGCCTCGATCTTCTCAGCCGCTGCCGCGCTGCCCATGGGAAACAGAAAACAGGTCAGAATGGCAAGACAGAAATATCTGCTGAGGGTGAAGGAAGGGTTGATATTCATCGCGCGTTTCAGAGTGGGGAAATGTTTTTGAAATGCGTTGTTGGAAAGAGAGCAGGCGATCAATCAGGAATTCGTCGACTCTGACTCACCTCGTAACTCCGCGTCAGGCTTATCAAGCCGGACGTCTTCCATGGGCGCTCAGGAACTGTACGGAAGTTCCGACGTTGGGGCAAATGCGGACCATGACGAGTCGACACATCCAAAGCCAAATCCTGCACGCATCAAAGGTTCGCCCGCCTGCAAACTGATGGGAGCAAATCACTTGTTTTTGAAGGCGTTATGTCCGTCAGATCACTACTGAAGATTGATTCAGCATTCTTTCCTTCTGATCAATTGCGTTGTCAAAATGCCGCATCCGAGTGTAAAGCAACTGAAACAACTTGCGCATGGCGGACCGTGGGTTTGACATTCGGCGAAAGAAAATCTGAGCGGACTGCAGCCGGATATGTCGCATCGCGGCATCAATTTCTGACTGACCACCAGCTCAGGCGAACACGGCTTCTCCATACACTCGCGAATCGCAGAAAAGACTTGTGGATTCACAGGTTTCCTGACAGCAGGTCACGATGCGCACCACGGCACTCATGCGTCGATCCTGAAAGTCAGATGCTCTGACAGCTCAAGTCGTCCAAATCCCGTGACACCGTTCCGACTCCAACGGCCACTTGTGTGCACGGCCGACCGGTTGTTTTTGGTCCACGACTTGCTCCTTGAGACGACGTCTTCGGCTTTCTCTCTCAGCTTAAGAATAGTGGCGATGTCGGAAGTTGTGATCTCTTTTGAATCTCCTGAAAGTTCGGCAGCACATGCGCCTGAGCCGCGGTTTGATGCTGCACCGCAGAGATTCTCCAGTGCTGACTTTGAGCGACCCGTAGACCGTCCTTTTGCCGGGCCGTCTTTTGTCGATCTGATGAGGCCGGCAGCAAATGCGTTCGACATTCGGACGGCTGAAGCTCGTGCGGCTCATGAAGATGCCTTGTATGTCGTCTGCAAGCGGGCGATTGACATCTTCGTTAGTCTGGCCGCCGTTCTGATTCTCTCTCCTATTATTCTGCTGGCCATTCTGGCCATCAAACTCTACGACGGCGGCCCGGTACTGTTCAGTCAGGCTCGTGTCGGAAAAAAGGGGCGCGAGTTTCGCTGCTTCAAGTTCCGTTCGATGATCGTGAACGCCGAGGCTGTGCGTAGCACGCTGATTGATCAGAATGAACACGCTGATCAACGAACATTCAAGATTATGAATGATCCGCGAGTCACCCTTCCCGGCCGAATTCTTCGCCGATTCAGCATTGATGAGCTGCCTCAGTTGATCAATATCCTGCGAGGTGACATGAGTATTGTGGGGCCACGACCGCCTCTGCCGAGCGAAGTTGCTCTGTATTCAGCCTATGATTTTCAACGTCTGGCCGTGAAGCCAGGGCTGACATGCATCTGGCAGGTTTCTGGTCGAAGTCGACTGGCCTTTCCGAATCAGGTGAAGATGGACCTTGAGTACATTCGTAATCGAAGCCTCAAGACAGATCTTGCCATCATCCTGAAGACCGTCCCTGCTGTGCTTAGTGGCGACGGGGCCGCCTGATGTTTTCAGCGCAGGATCGATCGGCCATCTTCGGGATTCAGATTGATCGAGTGACCATGGATCAGGCGATCAATCGCCTTGAAACATGGATTGATCAGAAGGAGCGAGCCTGCAGGTATGTCGTGACTCCTAATCTGGATCACGCTGTTCAACTGCAGTCAAACGAAGCGTTACGAGAAGCCTATCGCTCGGCTTCTCTGGTCGTGGCCGATGGCTGGCCGCTGGTGACCGCCTCGCGAATCTTTCAGGATCCTTTGCCAGAACGTGTGGCGGGTTCAGATCTTGTTCCCGGGCTATTCAAGGCCCTGCATGAATCAATAAATGGCGGGACTGTGTTTCTGCTCGGCGCTGCACCTGGCGTTGCGGAGCATGCGGCTAAAAAGATTCAGCAACGCTGGTCCCGCGTGCGAGTGGTCGGGACCCATAGTCCTCCGTTTGGTTTCGAGAAGGATTGCAGACTGTCGGCAGACGCTGTGCACAGAATCAATTGTTGCAACCCGGATGTGTTGGTCGTCGGGCTGGGGGCTCCAAAGCAGGAGCTATGGCTGAAGCAGTACCAGTCGCAACTCTCTGTCGGTGTTGCGATCGCGGCAGGAGGAACAATTGATTTTCTCGCAGGCCGCCAGACACGCGCGCCGCGCTGGGTACAGAAGCTGCGGATGGAATGGTCGCATCGACTCCTGACCAACCCCGGACGGCTCACGGGCCGCTATGCTCGCAATGCCTGGCACCTGCCTCGACTGCTGCTGCAGGAACACTTCGCTCGCAAAGCCAATCTTCGGCCTCGACCATCGCATTAAAGAATGCGGCTACGACGGCGATAACGATTGCCTGAGTTTGAAATCGTGTCGGCGTCTTCACTGGCACTGAAACCGTGCTGTAGCTGACGGCTGTCGACACAACTGACGGCTGTCGACACAACTGCGACTGAGCCTCAGGGGTTCACGCAATTCAGCCGCGGCGTACGAGAATTCACGGAGGAGGATGAAGGCGGCCCGAGGATAGCATTCCATGAACGACGCCGGTCCGGCGAACTCGGAGACTCCAGCCCGCGCATTTTATTTCGCGAACAACCCCAAAAAAATAAGTCGGCAGAACAAAGGTTCTGCCGACTTATCGGAGGAGTGCGAGGATCGGAAATAAAATCAGGGCGAGCTACAGCGTTGACGGCCCCAGCCGGCAGCCACATCAGGCGGAGAGTGCAGTCCCGCCAGACGGCGAACGAATATTGGTCCGAAGCGACGGCTCAGATGGACGCCGACGGCCGCTGCGCGACTAAGGCATAATTCTCGCCGTGCTGTTCTGGCTTTGCGCTGCGGGCTCGGCGCAGAAATGGACGCTCGACGATGAACCAACTGAGCATCCCCGCCAGTACTGAAAGTGGCCATGCGGCGGCGAAGAGTGCATAAGGACTCATCGAACCGGAGTTGCTCATAACCAGCAGCTGTTGAATCGGAAACGCATAAAGATACATACCGTACGAGAAATCACCGTGCTTCGAAAAGCCATGAAGCTTGAACGACGGATGAAACGCGGCCCAGAGCACCAGATATGTTCCGCAGACGGGAAACATCACGGACCAGGAATTCGCCACAGGGACAGACAACGCCAAAGCCATCGCCGAAACCATTGCGACGCGGTCCGAAACGACAATCTTCTCCCGATACCGCCACGCGACAACTCCGGCCAGATAATTTGGCAGTAACCTTGCCCAGAAGAATGGGTATCCAAAGATTTTGCCGAGTATCCCGCCGCCGAACCATTCGAGATGATACGTCGGAAAGATGAAGGCTACGGCCAGCGACGCGACAAAGAGTCCCACTACAAAACTTCGGCGATGAAATAGCGGCACAAGCCCAAGTACGATCACGCCGATGTAGCACCAGAATTCATAAGCAATGGACCAGATTGATCCATTCACAGCATGTAAATGGTTCTGTGGAAACAAAGTGTCCGGCAGCTGAGTTCCCTGCAGTCTCAAACAGTCCCACGTGAACTGTTGCAGCGAGACCCCGAGGTTTACAACGGCCGAATCAGCCGCCATCGGCGCAATGAGAAACACACAGACGGCGTTTGCGATGATAAATCCCGGATAAATCCGGAGCACTCTCTTCTTCAGAAACTGGCCGACAGTTTTGCGGCGCTCCCAGCTGGCTGCGATCAGAAAGCCGCTGATGATAAAGAAGCAATGAACCGACAAGCCTCCCAGCGTTGTTTGCCCCGTCAGATTCCATAGCGGCTCGCGCAGCTCCGTGCCTTCGCCCAGGGGATACGAGTGCGACAACACAACCAGCGATGCGAAGAGAAATCTCAGCACATCGAAGTTGTTCGCGTTACCGGAAAGGCTGGGAGCTTGCTGCGCGGAGGTCATGGGACGGTACTCATGTGTGTTCAGGCCGGACTTTCGAGTCACAAGCATCGGTGCGGAAGTTGAGATAAATAAGCCCGTGACCCTGTGGACAGGAACGCGGGCGCGTGGCGTTGCCGGGACTCGTAGTGTTCCGTTCGGCGTCCTCTATGTTCGGCCTTCGACGCGAACCTTCCAGCGACGATTCAGCATGGAAAGCTTCCGGATTTGCTCGGCGTTCAGCTTGGGATTGAACTGCTCGATCCAGCGAGTCCCGCGAAGCCCATCGAGGATGCCGCGAAGACAGGACTTCAGATATCCTGCGCGGACGCCTTTAATCACATACACGACCGATAAGAGTCCAACGCGAATCGAACGCTGCCAAAACGGATAATGCCGATACAGAATCCAGATCCAGTTGCGAATCTGGTAGTAGAAGAATCTTGCCGTGGGAACTCGCCCATTCTTTGAGGAACGATGAAACACGGGAACATTCGGGACATAAAGAATTCGATAACCGGCGCGGATTACACCGATCGACAGATCAACTTCTTCGTTGTAAATGAACAGGTCGTCCCAGAAACCTCCTGCCTGCTGCACAGCACTGGTTCGCAGCAATGCGCCCGCTCCGGAGAATGAGTAAGTTTCAAACTCGGTGTCCCCCTGGCTTTCGTAGCTCTGAGGATAGAACCATTGATCAATGTCGCCGGAGTACCAGTTCATGATCCGGCAACCGATGATCCCGAGTGAAGATTCCCGCAGCATCCGCTCCACGAGTTTCGCCAGGCCCGTACGTCCCAGATAGCTGTCACTGTCGAGCAGTAGAATAAACTCGCCCGCCGCAACGCGGATTCCTTCGTTACGGGCTCGCGCCGGGCCAAAGTTCTCCGACAGCTCAATCAGACGAATGCCGTCGACGTCTCGGAGCCGCGCCAGAGATTCATCGCGAGACCCATTGTCGACCACTATGATCTCCAGATTGGACCACGTCTGATTTCGCAGCCAGCGGATATTGTCCAGAATGTCTTCCGCTCGGTTCCAGTTGACCAGCACGACGCTGACCAACGGTGCATTCGTCATCCCATCGCTGCCCATCATGATTGCGTTCTCGCGTTTTTGAAGTGCTCAGCAAGTTTCGCGGCTTCGAAGTCGGCTCGATGAAGTTCCTGAACCAGTTGTTTCCCTCGCACACCCATAACTGTCAGAGCCGCAGTCGATGTTTGCAGCACGTCTTTCAAGGCTGCGGCCAGAGCATTACTGGATCCCGCAGGTACCAACCAGCCGTTCTCATTCGAACGAACCAGTTCGGGTGTTCCGGCGATATAAGTGCTCACAACGGGACGACCTGCAGCAAAGGCTTCCATGATGGAAACAGGCAATCCCTCCGCAAAGCTGGGCAGAACGAACGCGCGGGATCTCTGCAGCCACTCACGAACCTGCTGACTGGTCTGCCAACCAACCAGGCGAACACAGTTTTGCAGTCCCGCGGCGTGGATCAGGCGTTCAATATCGCTCCGCAGTTCGCCGTCACCGACAAGAACCAGTTCAAAATTCATTCCTGCATCACGCAGGATCTCTGCGGCTTCGACGAGCAGGAATTGTCCCTTTTGTTCGCTGAGCCGTCCCACGCAAACAAGCCGCTGATTATTTTCAACCGGAGTGGCGATCTGGTCCAGATCTTCTGCAGGAAGCCCACAGCGAACAACCCGGATCTTGTGCCAGTCCTGAAAAGCGGCCCACCGGCAGAGCTGACTGCGTCCAAACGAAGAGACGGCAACAACGAACGCGCAGTGTTCAATTTTGGTCCGCAGATGTAATGATTCCGGGCAATCAAACTCTTCAGGTCCATGCACGGTGAAAGAATACGTTGGCCCGCCCAGAACTCGGCACAATAAGGCCACGGTCGCGGGATTCGTTCCAAAGTGAACATGCACATGAGTGATCTGGTTGGCCGGAAACTGCAACAGCAACCATGCAGCTTCGGCCAGATAAAACAGATGCCATAAACACCCTTGTCGACCACGACGTCCAAGCCGCATCGCCAGCAGGAGTGCTCCTGCGAACTTGAGCGGACGTGTGAGCAGAACTTTCAGCGTTGCCAAAAGCAAACTCAGAAATCCATGACTCAGAACAACATCCGTTATCTTTTGCTCCGCGATATCCGCCGGATCAAGCAGACGATCAGGCGTCGGTCGAATTGAATAGCGAAAGACCTCGAGGCTCGAATCAGCGCGCACGACCGCGTCAATCTCACGCCGTATAAACGTGTGACTGATCTTCGGATATTGATTCGTAAGGTACGCAATTCTCATGCGGTGAAAATGATTCTACTTCTTCACAATGACTCGAGCGGGATTTCCAACGGCCGTGGCACCGTCAGGAACATCGCACAGCACAACACTCATCGCGCCAATTTTGGCGTTGTTCCCAACTCGTACGCCGCCAAGGATCTGAGCATATGCGCCGAGATCTACGCAGTCACCGAGAACAGGAACAGGGCCATCGTCGACTCGCACGCCGATGGTGACTCCTTGCCGAAGAGTACAACCGGATCCGGCGACCACTCGCGGATGAACAAAGATGCCGCCGAAATGCCAGATTCGCAAACCCGGGCCAATGGTCGCTTCCTTTGGCAGACTGACGCCAGTCAACGTTTCGACGAATCGGAAACTGAGCCAGTAGAACCGATCGAGCATTCTCCGTCGAAAGCCACGCGGCAACTGATCGACATATCGACCAAAACGATGCACGGCCACAGCCCATACGGATTGTTCACGCAACCACGGACGAACCGGGTAGCGCTGAAGATCGGCTCGCAAAGCCGCGCGGCCGGCTGTCGGATCTGCTGACGAATCGGTCGTCATGATGCGAACGCTTTGCTTTCCGGAGGCTCGGCTTTGTATTCGATTAGCCTTGGATGACGCCCCAGCCATCGATCGCGAAACCATGCGATCTGTCCCAACATTTGCGGCCATTTGCTTAGCAGCGTCAATGCGGCCATCTGCAGCGAAGCAGTGCCTGAAATTTGTGGGCGACGGTATCGTGAGGCAATGCGGACGATCTGGAATAGCGTCGCCATCAACCAAAAAAAAGCCCCGATAAACATTCCTGCGGAGCCACCCGGAATTCCGCAAATTGCAAGCATCAGACACAGAATGCACAGCCAGCCCAATGACCAGAACCATGTGCTTTGAACGTGCCGAGCAAAATAGGAGTGCGAATCCGACACCGTTCGAAAATGCACGTCAAGCCCTCCGTATCCACTTCGTCGCTCACGTTTCCACCACGACGAAAAGCGGGTTAACGCCGCATCATGCAAAGTCATCTCGTGATCTATACGAAGGATCTTCCAGCCGTGTTGACGAATTCGAAAGCCAAGTTCAGGCTCCTCACCGGCAACAACCTGAGTGTTGAAGCCTCCAACAGCCTGAAAGCATTTTGCTCGAATCAGAAAGTCACCCCCGGAGGCTGAACATTCGCCGATCGGAGTGTCCCATTCGAAATCAATCAACCGATTGTACAGAGAATTCTCCGGATGCCGTTCGCGTCGCCGTCCACAAACGATCGCCAGATCGGATCGTTCGGAAAGTTGGTGAACACCGGCCTCGATCCAGCCTTGCCGCAGCTCACAGTCTCCATCAACAAACTGGACGAACGATAATTCCGGATGACGCTTCATCAGCCGTTCAAAACCGTCGTTTCTGGCGCGGCCAGCACTGAATTTTGTCGATGTGTCCAACGAGACGATCTCAACGTTGCAGTCGGCCGCAATCGTCAGACTGTCATCGGTTGATCCTGAATCGACATAGACGACATGATCGATAACGGTACGCAAAGATTGAAGGCAGCGTTGCAAACGAACGCCTTCGTTGCGACCGATAACCACAGCTCCGATCTGTTCAGACAGGCTCTTCATGGCGTTGCAATCTCGATCGGCAATGCGGACATGGTGTTCTTCAAAAATGACGAATCCCGTGCAGGTAAGATTCTGGCGGGAACTCCCACGGCGACAGTCCCCGGCGGAACGTCAGTCAGCACGACCGATCCGGCTCCCACAACGGCACCGGCACCAATCCGCACGTTGCCGAGGACGCAGACATTGCAACCGATGTCGGCGCTGTCCTCGATGACCGGCAAGGCCTCATTCTGCCCGCGATGAGCGACCCCGAACGTTGTATTCTGGCGGATATGAACATCGTTGCCGATTGATCGAGCATGCAAAACCATGCCGCTGTGATGCCAGATGCGAACTCGTCGGCCGACAGGAACTGTGTAGGGCAAGGAGATGCCACAGGTCCATTCGACGAATCGATAGAGGATTCGGTAAAGCACGGAGAACGGCGCGCGAAGCAGCTTCCAGCGGATGCCCATTCGCCAGTTTCCAAACCTGTGAACTGCCAGAGCCCAAAAGCCCTGTTCAAAGAGAAGACGGTCGTGTGTTCGCAGGTCTTCTTTGATCAACGCCGAAAGCGAAAGGCCGACCGGATTCTCATTTCGGTCCCCTTTCGGCAAGGGCTCAATTGGCGCTGTTCGATGTTTGGATTCGGACATTGTCAACGCTTCCATGCATCACGACTGGCAAAGTTGAAACGCACAAAGTCCTGCAGCAGTTCCGGAGGGTAAGGATTTGGTTTTCGCTGGATCAGGCTGCGAGCATGAAACAGGAACCGTCCACCAGCCCAGGCCACGTCAGAGAAAAACTTATGTACGCCGCCGTAATGTTTAAGCCAGAAGCGAGCACGAGATTCGAACCAGTATCGAGGTCTCCGACCGGGGCGAACGGACGTAACTCCAGACGACTGCCCAACTAAATGGACGACTCGACTTTGCGGCACATACCAGCATTCGAATCCCGCCTGCTTCGCACGATAGCAGAAGTCGACTTCTTCAAAGTACAGGAAGAACGATTCGTCCATCAAGCCGATCGTTTCAAACACTTCTCGACGAATCATCAACGCGGCGCCGGGGACCCAGTCGGTCTGATGAGGAACGGCGCTCTCGGGTTCAGCAATGTGCCAGCGATGAAGAAGTCGAGAGACCGGTCCAAAGGCCATTCCTTCTTCCAGTTCATTCCAGAAACCATGAAAGCGCCGGGCGGCCAGTTGAGTACTTCCGTCCGGATCTTCGAGACGACTGCCGGCCAGCCCGACATGCGGATGAGTCTGCATAAAGTCCAAAAGACTTGTCACCGCGCCATCGCGAACAACGGTGTCCGGATTCAATAGCAATATAAAATCCGGTAGTTCGTCCGCCGCCAGCGCTTTGCGGATGGCTTCATTGTTTCCAAAAGCAAACCCGCGATTCACAGTGAGCGGCATCAGCTCAACCTGTGAATTGTTTACCAGGGCTGCCGTCAATTTCGTGACAGAGTCATCTCGCGAGTCCGCATCGACAACGTAAACCTGATCGTCGGGCCGAAGTTGAGGCAGTACGGACTCCACCGCATCAAGCGTCAGGCCTGGCGTTCGATAGTTGACAATGACAATTGCAAGTTTCATGTGAGTTATCAAAGTCAGCAACACACTGTTCTCGGCGAGCGGCAGAACGTTAGCCCGCCGAGACAATGTGCACGAAACTCGGAGAGCTGGCGCCCTGCGGCTTGTCTGGAATCTTCACGAACAAACGTCATGAAAACTTTGTGACCATTCTTTCAGCAGTGAGCTCATCAGAGTCCCGCACTTCACACGCTCAAGTGCCTTCGATGTCGACTCCGACAACCTGCAATACTCGGCAGGATCGTTCCAGAGTCGTTCCACGGCGTCTGCGATAGCGACTGGCTGCTTCTCGGGAACAAACTGAAGTCCTTCGCCATCCTGAAACGCTCGCACAAACACAGGATGTGTTGATGCGATGACCGGGCTGCGAGTTGTCAGCGCCTCCGTTAATGTCAGCGGCATTCCTTCGGGGAACTGGCGGTGTGAAGTAACGCAAACAAAGGTGGATTCGCGCATCGCCTGAACGATTGAGTTATTGGGCTGCCGTCCGTGGAACGTGACCAATCCAACTGGCTGTGTTGCTGCGATCTGCTGAAGGCGATCCTTGTGAGGTCCATCACCGTAGATCGAAAGCTGAACAGGAAGTCCGCGCCGTCGCAGTTCAGCAGCCGCAAACACGACATCTTCGCAGCCTTTGGTGTACAGGAGATTTCCTGCAAAAACGAGGTGGCACTTCGCATCGCGCCGTAGATGTTTGGGCTGTTGATCAATTGTGCGCGGCGGCAGATCGAAATCATATGCAATGGCTTTTTGAGGTCGCACGCCACATTCAATCATGCTGTCGACGGCCGGTTGTAGATGATTTGCCACCCTGTGAACGAACGGCTGATTCAGCAGACCGATCAGACGGCGGCTTTCGGCGTGATCTCGGGTCTGCGGATCGAAAACGTTAGCAAAAATCACCTGACATTGAACACCTCGCGAAGCCCCATACTCCAGCAAATCAACGGCCAATTGGCCATTCGTCCGAATCAGTAAATGCGTGGGGGCGAAACGTCGAATTTCTGCCAGGATGCGCCGGCGTTGCAATGCAGCCGGGATACGCCGTGGAATAAAACGTGGCAGTTGGTGAGGTGGTACGCACAGCAGAGTTCCCGAATGATGAGCTGAACGATGGAAGGCTGCGTCGAGACTGATCAGCAGAAATTCCCTGCCAGCGATTAATTCCTCAATCGCTTCGACCGTCTTCTTCATCCCCGCGTAAGGTTCTGGCCGATCGCTGACGTACGTTGCATATGCCGCCGGATAATCCCCATGCTGGACGATCGCAATTCGTGGTTGAGTCTTCAAATCAGCAATCACGGTTTCAACTTCAGGATTCACCAAGAATTCGCGGTCCCTGGCTTCGTTCAACCAGATATCGATTGAGTGCCCCGCGATAGCTCAGACAAACCCACGGATGCTGAAAGGCAGCTCTGAAAATTCGCGTCGCGGAAGATCCCCGCAGCCATTCCCGATAGCCATCAGTAATCGGTCCTGCCAATGTATCGCGCCAAAGCTTCGCCACGGCATCGGTCGTAAATCCCGGTGCCCGCTGCGCCGCGCGTTCACGCATGGCCTGATACAGATGAGGATTCTCTTTGAGTCGACGAACGGCGTTGACGACATCATCGCAACTTCGCGCTTCGATGTAATCAAGTTCGTCTGTTCGCAGATCCAGATAAGCTGATTCAGGGCCGAGAATCGCAGGGACTCCGGCGAGCCACGCATTGGCAAGTTTCGTCGCGGGCTTAATGCGTTCGTCGTAAACCGTCAGATCTCGCATTGCAAGGACCAGATCGGCGTCGCTGTAATCCTGCCACAGACGGCACCGATCTTCGTTTTTCTGGTCGTCACAATTATCGCAAATGAAGTTAACACCCAGTTCGGCCAGACGCTGAGCAAACTCCGGGGCTTGCAGAGGCGACCAGAGATTGTTCATCGTTCCACGATAAACTACGTTGTCAATTCTGCCGCCGCGCGCAGGATTGCGAGCGATCAGGCCTGGTTGTGGCCAGTGGTAAATTAAGTGATCACGATTAGTCAGCACACCTGTTGGGTTCTGCACCACGATATGATCAGCCACGGGAGGCCGACAGCAGTCTGCCTGCACAACGACGTTGTAACTTCGCCCAAGCAACGAACGCTTACCGATCTGCCAGATACCACTCACACAGATGCGATTGGAAACCAGTCGATCGACAAGCTGAACATTGAGTCCTCGACGTTTGAGCTGCAAAAACGTCTGCAGCAACCAGGTCGCGGTGGTGTCTCCCAGGAACCGTGGAAATACTTCTTCCACAGATGGTGGATTATTGCGATTCTCAAACACATCGCGAAACTCAGGTCCACCTTTGAAAACAAAGTAGACCGGTTCGGGAAGCGGCTCAAATTGAGAACAGGAGTTCATGGCTTTATTCAGGCCGATCAGCCGCAACGGGAGGCCACAATTGACGTCGAACGCCCAATGAACGCGGGGCTGTTTGACTGGCGATGGTCTTCGGACTGACCGCCCGGGAAGGGTCCGCCGCACAGGCCGCACTGAGAGCTCCTGCGACAACAGTGAAGATGGGATTAACAAGTCCATTCAGCAGATTGTCGATTGTGTAAAGCACCACGATCAGAATCATGCCCGTCACCGGAGCCCAGTCCGGTTCACAGAGTTGCTTGAAGGGAATTCGACGCAGCAAAATCCAGCCGGGCACCAGAAAGATGGCCGTGAATGTCGCAATACCGACGATGCCGAAATTTCTGAAGTAGATCAACCATAACTGATCTGCGCCGTTGGGCCACCAGCGACTGCCGCCGAAGATCGGCGTCTTCAATGCAATCTGGCGGATCTCCTCCTCCTGATCCAACCGAATCTGGAACGACTGGGCACGATCTTCGGAAATCAGCGAGAACAGATCATAGACAATCTGGCCATTGATCAGGTCCAGAGTTCTGCTGGTCATCCAGAGTGGAGAAATCATAATCAGAATCAGCAGCGGCCACGGTTTCTGGATCAGACTCGCCGCAAAAACGGCGGCCAGTCCAACCATCATCAGCGTCAACGCCCCAGTCGACTTACAAAGAACAGTCGTGACCAGAAGTGTGACCGACACGCCTGTAATCAGCAGCATCGGATAACGTCGCAGCGTTCCGTTGGCCTGCAACCAGATGGCAAGAACCGTTGCGTTGACCATCCACATCGCCACGGCGAGTCCATGCTGCATGAAGACCGTTGGACGAAACCCACCGAAGCGAATGCTCTGTTCAAACTGATGCTGATGGTAGCCATAGATCCAGATATGCAATTGAGGACTCACACGAATCTCAATCAGGCAGAGCGGTACGTAGATCAGGCCTCCGATGATGATTCCGAGAGCCAGATCGCGAAAACTCTCGAGATCCCGAAAGTAGACTCGCCCTACAACGTAAGGAAATCCCCACAGAATGGAGTTCTCAAGGATCGCGGAGAATGCATCCCACGCTCCTTTGCCCGTGGTGAAGCTCGAAGTTGCTCCCCAAAGGCAGAAAATAATGACCGGTGCGTCTATCCAATGGGGCTTAAAGCTCAGGAACCGCTTCGCATCGAACAGCAGGATGCCGATCACCACGCCAATAATCGAGGCGACAACTTTGGTGTAGTCAGGCAGCCCCAGGATTTCATAACCCGCCGTGATTGGCAGAAACAGCCATCCACCAACGTAGCTGGCAATGACCGCTCGCCGAGGGCTCATGATGAGAAACAGGCTGATGGCGATAATCGGCCAGCCAAACAGCGCTAGTGGAACCATGAAACTCATGCAGGACTCGCGTTGCTCGTTGTCACAGGACGATTCATCGCCAATGTTGAACTGCGATCAGCAGGGCTCAGCAACGGCATTGATGCTTCAATGGCCCCCAACATCGACTGGATTTTTTTTCGGTCGAAGATCAGCGACAAGTAACCGTTGGCCCGCGCTTGATAAAAGCGACGCCAGAAAGGCGCGCGTTTGAGTTTCGGGTGTAAGTCAGCTGGAGCAAGGGCCAGCAGTCGATACTTTACGGAACGACACCAGTCGCAGAATGCCTTCATCGAATGCATAGATGCGGCATGTGATTCATTCCCCGCGATCAATCTCAGCCATGGTCCCGTAAGAATCGCAGCACAAGTCAGGTCGTCGATGTAATCCGAAGACAGACGTCGAGCGGACATCACGTGCTGCAATCGAAGTGTTGGGACGTGAGCGGTTCGCCATCCCAGACGTTTGCAGATTTCTCCCTTCTCAAGATCCTCACAGCA
This sequence comes from Planctomycetota bacterium, assembly GCA_052034165.1. Taxonomy (GTDB): domain Bacteria; phylum Planctomycetota; class Planctomycetia; order Planctomycetales; family Planctomycetaceae; genus SXXK01. The sequence continues at coordinate 72,818 of JBPOIW010000065.1, forward strand.
ACCGACACCTTCTCCAACTCGATCTTCAAGCCGAGTTCCGATGTGCTGATAGATGCCTCGCATCAGGAATGTTCGCCCCATCTGCCCAGCGCCGGCCGGAGTTTCGCCCCAAATCAGTTGCTCGCCTTTGTCACGGCAGGCAAGAAACGCAGCGTAACGATCTTCGAAGTCTGATGGCGGACTGACATTTTTCGGAAATTTGGGCAGCGTCCGTCCGGCAATGAGCGCCGCGTCGGCATGTTTATCCAGAAACTGCACGCCATTCGAGAGATAGTCGGGATCCAGAAGATTGTCATCATCCACGATACAGAAATACTCACCGCAAGCCGCGTGAAAAGCGGTTCGCAGCGCGTGAGCTTTCCCCGGCTGCCGCTCCTGCAGTACGCGAACAGTCGCTGGGAATTCGGCTGTCAGCTGGGGAAGCAATTCGAAAGTGCCATCAGTGCTGGCATTGTCAACGATCAATAACTCCCACGTCTCGTGGTCGATTGTTTGTTGCGCGGACAGGCATCGAAGTACTTCGCCAAGGCGAGCCCCACCGTTGAACGTGCAAATGATGACGGAGAGTTTCATAGAGTGAAAAGAAATGCGTTGAGAGAACTCTTCTGCAGGACTGAGATTATCCTGCCGAAGTCGCCGCCGGGGGAGCATGATGCTGTGTGATCCACCAGAGCCATACGGCCGACATCATCGAAATAATGCCAACAGCGACAGCCAGAACATCGCCCTGAGCAATACTTCCGATGGAGAATCGATGGCCGCCGGGAATTGGGATTTCACCACCGCTTGTCATGAAGATAAGCCCAGCGTAGACCAGCATGATCAGGTGCAGAGAGAAATCCTGACGCCAGATCTGAATCTCTCGCCTGGATAACATCAGGTGCAACGCAAAATGTGCGCAAAGGCGGCCAAGGGTCATCCCAAGGATTAGTCCGGGCAGCTCAAACATCGTATAGCCCACAATCATTCCGGGGATTCCGATGATCAGGCTGATAGCATTCTGCACCGCCGAGGCGAAGCTGTCGCCGCGTGCCAGTAACGCTGCGTTGAGAGAACAGTTCAGCCCATCGAGCCAGACAACGGCGAGCATGAGCTGCAGCATCCAGCCAGCCGCATGATAACGTGGGTCCCAGAGCAATCTGAACGTCAAAGGGCCAAAGAAGCCAAGGCCAAGAATGAGCAGCATCAGTGGCGGCCAGATGGCTGTGCGAGCACGCTGCAGTTTTTCGCCGAAACTTGAGCAGTCCCGACGCAAGGATTCTGCCAGAGCCGGATAGAGAACTCGCCCAATGAGCATAGTGACAACGGATGACGGAAGTTGTGCGAGCATAAACGCCATGGAGTAAATCCCCAGCGTCTCTCGATCAACCAGCTTGCCCAGCGCCAGCTTGTCGGAAGCTTGCCCGGCCAGATATCCAATTGCTGTAGCGAAGAACAGCCATTTACCAAAGCGAACAATCTCACGAACATCATCGCCATTGAGCGATATGCGGTGCTTAATTCCAGGCAGCAGAAAATGAGCCAGTGTCACCTGTACAGCGGCTCCGGAGACGCCTCCTATGACGAGCGCCCACACGCTTCGCATTTGCCACGCCAGCAGGACCATCACGATGAGGTTGATTGCCTGAGCAGCCAACTGCAGAGCCGTCAGGCGTTCCAGCTTCATGTGGCGATTATGCTGAGCCATCGCGGTCGTCTGAAATCCTGTGATCAATACGATCAGGCCCGAGACCGGAATCATCAGCGCAAGTCCCGGCTCGTCATAGAACACTGCTGCTGGCCATGCAATCAGGCAGGCCGCCACAAAAAGCACAGCGCCCCGAATGACTCCTATTGTCCATGCAGTGCATAGAAAGTCCGGATCATCGCCACGTTTATTGTGAATGATCGCTGCATGCACCCCGATATCGGAGAGCATTTCGAGTCCAATAAGAAACACATTGATCAGAGCCATCAGCCCAAAAGCTTCGGGGGCCAACATTCTCGTGAGAATCAGATTGGCTCCGAGTCTGAGAACTTGACCTCCACCGAACCCGGCGACTGTCCAGAGTGATCCTCGAATGGCGCGGGAACGCGTTCCCTGACCAGAGACCAGCGACGTCAACTTGACGGCAAAACGCGTCGGCAGGACGTCAACGATTCGATGGAATCCACTGCGACGTGAAATGACTTCCGGAGCGTGCGTTGTCACCATTGATGCGATTGGCAATCAGTGAATGCTATGGGCATGGAATGGGCACCGTTGGCGTGCCGTCGATGTTTGCCAGAATTGTTCTGGCAACCCCACTTGTTTACGTGCCTGCGGTCAGTATGCACAGGCCTGAGCGACCTTCAGGAAAATCCGCCCGATCCTTCTTCGAACTTTTGAGAACAGACTGCTGTTTTTCTTTTGCAGTACCAGACACTGCTGCTGCATTGTGGCGAGGGCGGTTTCCAGGGAACCACGGTCAGCAAATGTCATGGCGAGCTGTTCGTCCAGTGAACGATTGGCAATCCGCAACAGGTCGGCATCAAGGTGATTGCGTCGCCTGATTTCCTGTTCCAGTTTCTCACACGCGCGTTCAGATCTGGGTGTTGCATTCAACGGCAGATAAGCAGACGCCTGAAATACGCCAGGATGCTGGTGTTGAAACAACAGAAGCACTTCATCCAGTCGTTCGAGAGGATAAAGGCGCCCCTGCAAAGCACTGACAATTTCTGTGGGAGTCATCGTTGTGCTCCGCTCACGGCCAGCACCGCCTGAAAGCCATTTGCACTGGTAGTTGGTGTCAGCAGGTCGATTATTCTCCAGCACCGCCCACCGAAGGTAGTCGTCCAGTGATAGCTGCCGCGCTTCTGGAATGTAATGAACGCGTTCACGATTGTGGAAATATTCGGAACACAGACGCTCAAAAGGATCACGAAGAAATGTGAAGGGATGAAGTCCCGCGACGTCCTGAGGAATCGAGGGGATCGTAAATCGATGGTCAGCAAAACATCGAGTTTGCGGAAAGCTCCGGAGGATCTCCAAAGTCTGATCTGGAGAAAAACAGGGCCAGTCCACAAGAGAAGTGCCGGACTTGAAACCCTGCACAAAATTCCGGGCCAGAATGTCGCGAACTGTCGTTCCCCCGCATTTAGGTATGTGCAGGAACAGCCAGACGGCACTCGAAGAAGTCAGGTTGTTACTGTTGGCGGACAATCATGACTCTCCAGACGACTTCCACAACCGATCGATCAGGTGTCAACAATGTTTGGAAACTGCTGTACCATCGATTCAGTCAAGCAAGACCTGTGCCTTTAGTCAGTGATTTGCGCGCACTTCGTTCCTTTGGGTGACAGTGGATTCAGCCACTAAAACAAGAAGGATTGAGTTGGTACGCCGGGACCAGCTTTTGGTGCTGACGTAACCGATGCCGACCGTACTCCTTGAACATTCGCCCAATCAAGGTTTTTTTGGACGGCTTAAAAGTGATCGTCGTCTTCAAAAGGAGACAACTCTGATCATGCAGGCTTTTCGGTTGGTAGCAAAAAAGCAGCATCGAAGCGTTCTCTGAGTCTGCATGAAGCGAGGAAAGATCGGACGTTGCGAAAAGTCACCACGTTGCTCGCGCCGCTTCATGGTGACCACAGGAAGATTGAGCAGGCTCAGGCGGGGCACACTCGTCTATGCGCTCTCTTTGCTCGTTGCCGAATGTTGCCGATTCAGGGTCACAGGCGGAGCGATGTGTTCAACGGTCTGGCTGGTGGCCCTTCAATTTCCTGAACAAGAAGTGATACTTCAACCGCAGCGACGGGAAGATCTCGGCCGAGAGTCGATCCGTGAACGGACCTGAGCTGCCCCGTGCCTTCATCTCTGTCAAAATGCCAAAGCCCGATGATTAAGGTACGAGCGAACGCGGCAGTGGATCAGCGTACTGCAAGCTTTGCCATGTTCTGCTGCTCCATCAGAGAGCCGACGTTTCCGGAACTCTGTGGCTGTTCTGCCAATCCCAGAATCGGAGCACCAAGTTCCAGCAGGTCTCCGATGACTTCGTTTCCGTACACGGAATTAACGCTGGCCTGATTGACGGTGAAAACAATCCCGTCCGCACGAGCTGCCAGCATTTGTAGATCAGCGGGATACAGTGTTGATGGGCCGGACAGAATGATCATCGAATACTTCGCGCGAAGCTGTTCGATGAGGCTCGTGAGTCGACTGGAGGCCATGGCTTCGGACGCAACGGCCGAGCAGCCACCTGGCAGAAAATCAATTCCTGCCACGCCAGCGCTGATGACGAAGGACGTCGCATCTCCGGCACCTGACGCAAGGTACTCGGCAACACCCGGACGTCCGGATCTGAATGATGCTTCGCTGCCGAATCTCCAGCCTTCAGCGGCCTCAAGAGTCGGTGGAATCTGAATCATCAGCACAGACTCTTCACGCTGAGCGAGACAGTAAGAAAGTGAACGAATCAAGCCCAGTGGTGATTCGTTATGGTCCAGTCCGGAGAACATGACAACTCGACCTGACGGACGAGAAAGACTCTGCTGAATTCGCAACGCCATCAGGCGCAGGTCCTGACTTCCAACGTTGCCATTGTGCCCAGCGCTGACCGAGAACCCGAGCGAATGACTTCCCAGAACGGGCAGGTTCCACCTTCGGCTGATCGTGGTGATCGCAGACGGTCGCAGCCGCATCAGTTCCATGGCAATCAGAGGAGACGTCAGCAGAAATGCAAATCCAAGAAACGAACACACGAACAGGTTCTTGCGATTCGAACTGACGTCATCAACGGCGTTCACTGCGGCGGGAGATGTGACGACATATTCCGTCAGTTCACATTCTCTGAGCTGATTGATCTGATCCAATTGCTGGCTTAATTCTGAATATCGCTTTTCTTTTTCATCCACTTCAAGTTTCAGTTCCAGCAGTTCGCTTGAAGAACGCTTGATATCTTCATTCGTGGACTGATTCTTCTCCAGCTCCAGCGCATTGGTCTGGGCCAGAAAGTAGTCGAGATCTACTTTATTGCTGTTGGCTTCCAACTGCAGTTGCCGCGCTTCATCGGAAATCTTCGACAGCTTGTTCCAGGATACCTTTGCCGATTCCAGCGTTGTGGGTTCCAGTTCGCCGAGTGAATCTCTGCCAATCGCCGAGATCTTCTCCACCCATTTGGTCAGTTGATCGGCCACAAGTTCGGATGCATCCACGCCGATTGAGAGTTCATTGGATTCCGCTCCCACTGTAAAAGCAGCTCCAACTCGCGAAACATGGCCGGGACCCCGGGACGAACGACTTTTACGAACGGACGGACCTTCTTCCGGATCAACACTTGATTCGCGACTGCCACGCGGCCTGGAATTCTCCGCACCTTCTGCTTCGCTGGCGAGTTCCTGTTCGGCAGCCTGCAATTGTCGCAGGATCTCGGCGTTCACAACTGTCGCCGGCGCATTGCGAGTTAATCGTTCGCCGAGACGTTCTGACTGTCGTCGACGGCCATCAACCACAGCACGAAATGCAGCATTTTGCACGGCCGAAAACTCGTCCGCAAGCAGTTTCAGATCGCTCCGGAGTCGAGCATCCTTGCGACGGCATTCGTCAATCGACGACTTCAGATCGGCTTCGCGGTTGGCCAGATCATAGAACTCAGCATTCTTCTGCGACGAATCCGCTCCTCTCAGTCGCAGAGACTCCTCCAGCCTGGCCAGTTCTTTTCGCCCACTTGCGAGATCACTTTTTGCCGTGACCAACAGCTCGCGAATGTATCCGGCGTGCTCCGTAAGTGTCTCTTTGCGATTGTCAGCGATTGACTTGATCAATTCGTTGGCAACGTCATCCAGAACAACGATGGCTTTTTCTGTCTCAGTCTGAACCAGAGCCACTTCAATACTGGAGGTTGTAAGATTTGGAAACGGATTGATCAGTCTCGCGAGAATATTCGCCGGTGGTAGATTGTGCCGTTCTGCCACGGGCTGCAGAATTCTGGTCGACTTCAGCAGCACTGCGGCCACGCTGGGGTTCGGCGCGGTGTAAACGTTCTGACTTGTTGCCGGAAGTGACTGCGATGACAGCGTGAGCCGCGATGTCACTTTCAGAGTGGAAAAGCTGCTCGAGATCGCCCATGCAAGGCCTGCACTGGTGAGAGCTGCCACCAGCAGACGGAGCCACTGCCGTTTCAACGCACCGGCCACAATTTCAACAGGGTTAGCGGCTGAAACTCCCACAGAAGTTGCCGAGGCTTCCGGAGATGTAATAAGCCGGGTCGACTGAGTCCGTGTAATTTGGAGGTCTTTGGAGGCCACGTCGAATCTGCTTTCTGACTCACTCACCAGAATAAGGACGGCCCGTGGGTGGAAGGGCCTGGAAAACTCAGGAGCACATGCTGATCCATTGCGGTGAAAGATCGTGGGGTTCAACGGACTGCGGCGCATGAAACTAACTGCAGAGCAAAGAATGATCTAACAAAATTCCGCGAGTCCTGTTGTTTATTTGCCACAGCCTCGCGGTTGCGCAGGGATGGACAACACTCGTCATTGTCGGTGTTAAGCGATTGATACAGAATGGAAACCCCGGGATTCGCAGTGCGTAACAGGCACGCGAATTGCCCCATCGCTTGTGGCATCACTCCTGAGGCCGACAGATTCATCGTCTCTGAGGAGCAAACCTGCTGACAGGTAAATTTCTCGCCGCAGAACCTGCAGGGACTCCAGATCCACTATTCGCGTCTCGCTTCATCCTGCGGCGGTGGAACAACGAGCGCATCTGCAGACGGATCGGCGGGCGCATCTTTATTTTTGGCAGATGGAGGAAGCGGCAACTTCTCCAAAACTCGCTGCAGGCAGGCCTCATCTGACTCAGACAGGGTTCGGTGCGAATTACTGGACAACTCACGAAGAAACCCAACCGCTTCCGCTTTGTGCCAATCATCGTCGGGCAACCATTCTGAAAGCGGCAAACGGTCCAGGATTCTCAGCGTAGACGAAAGCTGCTCGTCACTGGCCAGGCCATACCGAGTCAGCGTTTGTTGCGATGTGTTGCGAAATTTCTCGATAAAGATTGCGCGGACCCATTCGGCCGGAGATTCCTCAATCAGCACTTCCATCACATGATTGATCGGCGGGACGGGATTGGGTTGAGCCACGTGCGGCGGCGGACTCCAGTGCGGCGGAAAACTGGCTTGATCATGTTTCGACATGAAAGTGAACGCTGTCGAAAAATCCTGTGCCATAATCAACTGTTCTGCTGTTCGACGTCGTTGCTGCTCAGGTTGAGTCATGGGCAGGAAGATCAGCCAGATCGCGATCGACATTGCAGCCAACAGCCACGTCGTTCCATGGACCTTGCTTCGCTGCGAAAACATCATTGGCGTCCACGGTGTCGATGTGGGAGCCAGCATCATGATCAACAGGATGAACAGCAAAGGAAAGCCGACGATCTGCAGCAACAACGTTGTGCCCTGCAGGATTCGTTCGCTTTCGGTCATTCGAACGCCGCCCATCACTTGAAGAACCGGCACTGGCACGAACCGAATGGCAGTCAGCATCACTGCATCACCAAACAGCAGGACAGTCGCAATCACTCGCCACAGTGGTAAAGCCCCGTAAACCACACCAATGATTCGAATCATCAGGACAACTCGCCAGACAGAAACGATTCCCAGCAGTCGCAGATTCCAAAGCGTTGCGTCGGCTGGAGTCATCCAGCGTTCAAATGGAATCGCGTAGAGCCACGCGAGCGGTGCTGTCATCCAGTACAGCCTGAGAAACACCGGGAAGCCGCTAAAGAATGCGGGAAGCTGCTGAGTCTTCCCGATTCCAGTCAGGCGAATCAGCGTGTACAACAGGAACGACGTCAGCAGCGACGCGCCATGAGGAATCAGCAGATGCCATGGCTCATGCAGGAGATCTTCGCCATCGTATTCTCGAGCAAACCCCGCCGATAAAACCAGCACGCCACCCAGAACCAACGAATAAGGACTCGCTGCAACATCCAGAATGGCGGATCGCTGTCCTGCCAGAAACCGAATCAGCGTTAGTGGCGCAACATTTTGCAGCCCAGTTTCTTCGGCCTGAGTTTGTGGAGCGATCTCTGCGGAAGGATGGGGCATCGGTCTCTCGAACTATCACGCCTGGAAATGAGAGCGTTCTCCAATCGCTCTTAAACGACAGCGGATTTCTAGGTCGCCCATCTCGAAAACGCCAGTCACCCCAAAGAAGGCTTGTTATCTGCGAATAAGGAAACTGCAAAGTCTATGTTTCTTCTTCATCACCATGTGTCGCAACTGCATGGCTAAAGTATTGCGTGCACCTGATCGCCGGGGCGTTGGTGTCTTATCGGTCAAGTGGTTCTCGGTAATGTAGGCCAGCGGATGCGGTTCGACTGAAGGGAAAAAACAAGGACACTGTTCACCGGTGACGACTCGGCCGTCGTCATATGAGCGATTCCACGGTCGATATGCAGTCGCTTACGGCGATCTTAACCCGCAGGGGTTCGTGATGATTGATGAGCAGCGTCTGCCGGGGCGTGCTGACGGATGCTCTTGTATTGGCGACGGGACAAAGGTGAGGGGCGTGAAAACAGATCCTATGGTCGTGACCATTCGTGTGATCACGACTGAAAATGGTCATACGGAGTAGCACGAAAGTCTGGCCGACCGATGAAATCAGTGGACATTATCTTTTCTCAACGACAGTGTCAGGAAGCCTTCTCAGCAAATCGCCTCGCATCTCGGCGGATCTCTCGCCGGATCCGGCTGCGGCGTTGACTGGCGCTGGTTGAGAAGACGCGCCGCAGAACGTTGCGGAACCCGGCTTCCAGATCTTCAACTGTCATGCAGTCCGGCTGATAGGTGACGTCAAACAGCGTATAAGATGACCAGCCACGTTCGGGCAACAGGCGTCCTTCCGCATGCAGTTGACGATAAAGACTGGTGCCTGGAAACGGAGTTTGCAGCGTGACCTGAATCTCAGCCAACGAACAGGTCAGCAGAAACTCCGTCAGTGATTCCAGCGACTGAGTAGTCTCGCCGTCTGCCCCGATGATGAAGCAGCCATTCACTGCGACTCCGGCACTCTGGATGGCATCAACGGCCTTCATAATTCGATGCAGCTCCGCCTGTTTTTCGCCCATGCCGGGATAGCGAAACACCAGCGACTCGATCCCCATCAGCACTTGCTGACAGCCGGATGAGGCCAATCGTCGCAGGATGTCTGGACGTTCGCCAATCCGCCAGTCTGCTTCGGTAAACCAGCGTGCCCTCGCGTCCTTCAGCGCGTCGAACAGAGGATTTACATCGCGTGAACCGGCGAACGTATTGTCGTCCGCCAGTTCAATCAAAGGACGCGGCATGAGTCGCTGAATCACGGCCAACTCTTCGCGGATTTGCTCAACAGGTTTCTCTGCAAAACGGCTCAGCAATCGGCTGGCTCCACAAAACCCGCAGGCCAGCGGGCAACCAGCTTGAGTCTGTAACGTAAATCGGGCAGGAGTTTCGGGCAACAGATCGAAGCGAGGCATCGGCCACAGCGGCATCTTGTTCACAGGGACCGAATAGCGACGTTGCAGAGTTCCCCCCGAAACATCCTGCAGCACCTGAGGCCAGACCGATTCGCCTCGCCCCACGATCACGGAATCGCACCAAGCCTCCGCTTCTTCCGGACAGGCGCTGACATGCAGCCCGCCGATGACAGTCGGAATCCGGTGGGCTCGAAGCCGCGCAGCAAGGCGATACGCTTCATCGATAGAAGCGGTCAGGGCAGAGATAGCGACGACATCCGGCTGATCGGCAAGGATTTTTTCAAACGATGCATCGGAGACCTCCGAGATCCCGCGGTAGCTGCAGGTCCACGGTTCTGGCGTCATCCCGGCCAGAGTCAGCACACCCAGGGCGGGCAGTTCAGCAACGGCAGAAGCTCGCGGTCGGAGCCCGGGAAGACTCATCCCGAGTTCCAGCAACTGCGGTTCTCGCACGCGAAAGCCGGTCAGAGGTACAAAGGTAACATGGGGCATGGTTCGCCCGCCAGAACGTTTGCCGCACCTGCAGTCAGCCCGCAGAACAACGGGAACGAGCGGTGACGGGCCAGTTGAGGCTTCTACCGTGACTGAGTAGCGGAGGTGTGCTCAACCGTCTTCCGAGATCGTTTCCTGAGTTGTCGTCGCACGGCAAAGACCGCTGCAGTGATGACCAATGCGGCGTAAAGTCCGACGACAGAGTGCGACGGATTGACCACGTAATGCAGAATTCCTTCTGTGTGCTCGGGATGACCGTGGCCTTCATGAGCCTTTACATTCGGGGCCGCACACAGCAACAGGGAGGCAACAATCAGACTGCGTCGCATTTTGAAATCGACTCCGAAAAATCGCAGGAGAAAAATTACAAGTCCCGGCCAGCATCGACTTTGCTGAAACGCACTGAAACTGCCGGGCGGGAGTTCACACAGATCATATGGATCGATCGTGAACAGTAACAACTCCGGCTTGCTGTTGCCACGTTAACTCAATCCAGTCGCAATCGCGAAAATTAGCCCATGAGGCAAATGGCTTCCAGGACAGTTCAGACCAAATCAATGGGGGGTGTTTTCCGGAACAGCGGCAGCATCGCCACCGCTGTTTGCTCGCTCGCCGAGTCTTCCGGGACGACTTCTGCAGTGCCGCCCACCGCATTAAAGGCGCACGCCGCCGCCTTTGATTGCCTCGCCAGGATCCTGGAAGTTGCGAGTTTGCGTCCATCACAACCCCGAACGTCACGGCGTGTTGATTTAATCGCTTCATCAGCCGCAGGGCGTTGGCCCCCCGATTGTTTTTCCCGGGTTTCAGGAGCGAAAACCGGACGCTAACGCGTTCCGGCTGATTAATTCAACAGGCTGGTCAGTGAGGGATTGAACAGTACCGTTCTTTCGCACCGTGGATCTGCCGCTGTCTTAAAGAACGCAACTTCAAAAGCCAGAATCGAGCGTGAGGAGGCAACACGGCGCTGTCCTGTCAATCAGGAGTTTGAAACAATCGATTCACTCTGCTCACCACGAGTTTGCGAAGCCATATGACCGAGACCAGGCTTCGGACGGCATCGAATCAGCCATTGAAACGCAAACCAGGGTGGGCATAGCCACGCCGCCAGAGCTGCAAGGCGATTCAACACCGAACCTGAAACTCCAGGAAGGATCGCAGAGAATGGTGCGGGAACAGGACGCACGGTTTCAATATCGTAACCACTGTTTTCCAGGGCCGTGATCAGCGAGCCTCGAGTAAACAGTCGCCGATGAGTCATATCGAGGATTCCACGGTCGGCATAGTTGAAGCGTCCCATGAGCAACCCTAAACGGATGCTGGCAAATGCAACATTAGGCGTCGTCAGTATGATGAGCGGTCGTCGATTTGCCGAAGAGTCTCGGTGCATCGGACTGAATTGACAGGAATGCCGGAGGTCCGTCAGAAAGTCTTCCGGTGCCGACAAATGCTCAATCAGATCCAGCAACAGGACCGCGTCATAACTCCAAATGTCAAAGGGATATGGCCCTTGATCCAGATTGCAGCGAGTGAATTGTGACACAGAATCCGGCAGTGGAGGTTCCAAATCCACCCCGTGAACGACGACTCCCATGTCACGACATTTTCGTGCGACATGTCCCGGACCGCATCCGAGATCAAGAACGTTTGTAACACCCGCCCGCCGTATCTCATCGATCGCCAGTGAATGAGATGAGTAAGCCTTTTCTGATTTGTCCCGGTACCGAGCTGGTGATAAATCGCGATACTTCAGAGAACACCAGATGCCGAGGCTGTGTAGTCGAAACCTGAGGTTCTCTATTCTGCGGAGAACTGCGTGCGGCTTCGGGAACCCCGGACATCGCGTCGGTGTTTGCATCGTGCGAGATTCATGAGCCACACTCAAGTGTTCTCGCTGCCGCATCACATCATCTTCAAATGCCTCTCCATCGTCATTAAAGTCGAAGGGAACTCGCGCCAGAAAAGTGCTCTGGTATCGACGTGCCAGGATCACTGTGTCGGAGTGACTTTCGGCTGCGACGGGACGGCTTGTCAGTGACACAACTTGCGGCTGCTCTGCCTTGTGAGCATGTTCGCTCTGCCTCAGAAGAAGTTCAATCGCCGCTCCTGGTGGTGTTTCTGCGGCAATCGTCAGCAAGGCGATAAAGTGTTCACAAACTGCCTTCCGGAAGAACAACTTCTGGATTGCTCCCCAGCCCCAGCCGGGGCCAATAAGTAGCTCCTGCAGGCTTACATTTGTGGCCGCCACGCTTTTTTGATTTCTGACCTGCATTGAACCGCGGGGTTGCGATGCGTCTCGAACAACGAACCAGATCTGTCGACATTGATCTTTCTCCAGAGGTGCTGAAGCCCCTGGTGTCTGAGGGGAAAAAATGTCGACCGACTCTGCGATTGCACCCTCTTTGACGTGAATTACAACCAGAAGCCCGAAGGCAGAATCCGGCCTTTGCATAACCTCTGTGCGAATCACGTCGTCGGGCCCAGGCAATTCGATACTCCTGAAAACAGTGAACACTTCTCACATCGCAAAGGTCGCCTGAGGCGATCCCTCGGGTGTTGGCGCGACGATGCGCTAGCCAGCGGATTACGTTAGAAAGCAAGATCAGGGGACGCCAACCGGAACACGCTCATCCGAGCAGAAAAGCTGTATCTCAGTTGTGTTCGCATCGATTGGAACCGCTTTGAACGTCTCCATCAGCAGTTTCAGCGGGACATCTTTGCGATTCACTCGACATCTCCACGATGGATCCCAGTTATCGATGTAGCACAGATATCCGTCGGCACCGCATTTAATCTTCAAGTCCACGAAATCGCCATCAAACTCTCGAACTTCTTCGCGGCACCCCTGCTCCGCTCGAAACCTGTGAGCCGTATCAATGAATTCCTGGGGCGATGCGAAATCCAGTTTCGGCACAAAGAAGAACCGCTGCCCGTCATTGCCTCCCAGCATTTCCATCATGCCCGGAACTTCGTGGAGCTGACCCGGATCAGAGACGATTTCTGATGGACGCGGAGCGAACCGACACAGGAACTTTACGTACCGGTCAAAGTACCAGTTACTCATCAGTCCCAACTGGAATCTCGAGCCCAGCGAAACGGACGAGGCTGTCAGTTTTCGAGGCAAATGCAGGCCTTCGCGAAGGCGACTTGAGATATCAACTACTTCCCGGATTATCTGCGAATCGGTTCCTCGATCGGCCCACTGCAGATTGCCGTAACCCCATGTTTCAAAAGCGCTGATCAAAGGCAGTATCACGGCCGCAAGTGACACACAGCGTTTTCTTCTCCAGAGATCACCGGAAGACCTGCTCGGCAAACCGCGGGAATCGGAATCAGCGGAGCCCGTTGACAGAAACAGCAACAGGCTCATTCCCATGCCGCCTAAAACCATCACAGACCACTGCAACATCCCTCGAGAACCAGCCAACGGGCGATCGGCAGCCATAAATATCGAACGCCAGTACAGATCCTCTGGAGTGAATCGAATCAGGAGAAGTTGCAGAGCAATAATGGAGCCCCCAATGATCGCCAGGTAGCGGGAGTAACGAACCTTGATCAATCGGGGTGCTGTTAAGACGTGATGTTGCCACCAGGTCCAGCTTCTTGACAGCAGGAGTGCAAAAATCGGCAGCAGAATGATGTTCATCCGCCCCCACACGCGAAGTGACGAGAATCCTGGATAGTATTTCCACATGAGCGGGAACAACGGGGAATTCTCCCCCAGCGTCAAAAGGCTGACGAACACCCATAAAATGCCGGCCCCCAACAACAGTTGACGCGATCGCGACGTTGTTTGCATGGCCGCACTGGTTTGATCCGGTCCAGGTCGGAAAGACACGACAGCAAACAACACGACCAGCGTGAGCGCGGTGATACCAAAAAAGTACCACCCTTCCATCGACGCACGAGGCGGATAGACCAGACTTCCCAGCACATCGACCACTGTCCATTCATGGCCAGTGCTGTACTCCCAATTTCCACCTTTTCTATCTGTCGTGGCATCGAGCATCCGCTTCATTTCTCGTAACCATGGGAGGCAGGCCGCGAGCGCGCTGCCGCATCCTGTGATCACGGATATCAGCGAGACAGAAGGTCGATTCCAGCAGTCATCAGGTTTCGAGCAAACAACGCGACGGGTGCCAGGAATGCACATTAACACAAGCCATGGTCCGGCCAGAAACTGAGTGTAGTAGACGAAGTAAGGATAGCCGGCGGTTATCAAACAGTACGAAGACACCAGGCAAAGAATTCCCCCAGCAAGCGCACGCCGTTTCTGAAACGAAATTGTGATGCCGACCAGAAGCCAGGGGATCCAGGCGGCCGCATGCGCGGCGTTTGGAAAACGAATCAGCTCCGCCATTTTCAGGCTGGTTGCAGCAATCAGCCCGGCCAGCATCGCTCCTCCAGGTTTCTCTCCTGTCGACCTCAGCCAGACTGCAATCCCCATCGCAAAAATCGAATAGGCCGCAATGGTGAAGACAACATGATCAAACTCTGAGTAGCCGTCATTAATGCGGTACAGGAAGGCGAGAAGATGATTGAAGGGATAATGAGCCCCCACAAACGGATTGGCGCGAAAGGGAAAGCCAGCCGCTTCCGTTGGAGACCAGACTGGGACCTGTCGCCCGCTTGCAAGCAGATCAACGAGGTAAAGTTTGTAGCGATAGTAGAGTGTGTGAAAGTCGTTACCTGGTGTCAGTCCATAAGACACCATGTACGGCCAGAAATACAGAAACGGCCAGAATGCCAGCAGCAGCAAATATCGCACTTCCCGCATCTGGGTCTCAATTCTCAGTGCACATGACGGTCTGTGTTTGACGACGCCCGAACATACTCTTTCCCTACGTGGCTACCGTTGACGCAACCGACGCAATGCGTCGAAGCCATGAGTTCCGAGAACCCCCGGCCTCATTTGAGTCTGAGCAGAGCATGACGATCAGGAACTGTTCAGCGGGAAATTCAGAGAAATCATATACGGGAGCGCGGAGCGGTCACAACTCTGGCTTGTGCTTGCCACCGGGCTGGCCATTTTTCCAATATTGGTGTGTGAAGCGGAGCGCAACACACCGATGCGGATCTTCCTGCAATCATGGTGCGTTACGCTGGGCTTTACGCACCCTGTTATGGATCGCAGAATCACAAACTGGCCAGCCGTGGTGCTTGCCCTATTAAACCCGAGTCCGTCGCATCCAGGAAATCAGCTCGACGAAGCTGATGGCTTCAGGGGCAGGTCCCTTGGAGGTATTCGGGCAAGGCTATTCGGGTGGAGTTTCCGGTGCAGCGGAAGTCTCGCCACCGCTGTTGGCTCGCCCACGGCGTCTTCCGCGGCGTCGCCCACGGCGTCGAGGTCGACGCTCACCGTCGGGTCCAACGGTTTCTTCCGGGCCGGAGTCTGCTTCCTCCAGATCATCTTCTTCATCGTTGATCGAGCCGTTCAGAGTGGGGTGCGATCCGGTCAGAGCGGGAGGAACGGATCCCTCAAGACCCGTCCCGAAATCATCCTCAACTGCTGGTCGCGATCGCTCAGGCTTTGCTGGTCCGCGGGATCGTTCGCGAGGCGGTCTATTGCTGGCCGCATCTGATTTTGGCTGCTCGCTTTTCGGCCGTTCTGTTGCCTGACCTCGTTCTGATACCTGAGCTCGTTCTGCAGCCGGCCTGTCTGCTTGCCCCCGATCTGCTGATCCTCGTTGTCCCGACTGACGATCATTTGTCGGACGATTATTTCTTTGACGGTCACCTGCCGATGAGCGTGCATCACCTTGTGATGAGTTGCGATCCTGCTGGCGAGGAGGACGTTCACGACGTGCTCCGAAGTTCCCCTGATTGTGACGCGGAGGAGACGAGTTCTGCGGGCCGTTCGAGGAACCATTGTCTTCGATCGAATCGGAAGAATTGGTCTCGCTGCCTTCAACCCCAACCCCAAACTCCGGCGGCTGGAACCGCTCAATATCATCGGACAGCTTGCGACGTCCGGGAAATTGAACTCGAGGAGGTGGCAACTGCGGGACGTATGGCACGTACGGCTCTTCAACAATCTCCTCTTCAATCAGCTCGCTGGGATCCGGAGGACTGATGAAAGCCGAGACGTCAGGTGAAACAGTTCTTGGACGATCCAGCGGCGTCATAAACTTCGGCGGGTCCACACACGCGCAGGTATAACTGGTTGTGAAACCCGGTGCATGAACTTCTCGCCCACACAACGCGCAGCGAAAAACTCGCAAGACTCGAAGATCGTACCGAAGTGACGGACCTTTCATGGCAACCTTTGCTGGCGAATAATTCAATCGGCTCAAATTCCGAGACGTCCTGTAACACGTGCGATCGGAGTGTAGCGGACGTCGGCTGTCTACGGGAGCGTGTTGCAGGAGTTCTCCGAACACGGGCCGGTCCGAGCCCCGGGCGGCCGTGAAACTACAGGCGATATCCAAACGCAGTTCGGTATCCTGGTATGGTTTGCCTTGCCGGGTGCACAACATCTACCATTGGAACTCCCTGCCATATTTCTGGTCGTGTTATTCATCACGAACTCAGCGTTTCCAGTGTGGCGCATTTCGAAGGTTCTGCAATATGCGTATGTCGGTATTTGCTTTCACAGCACTGTTGTGTGTGCTTCAGCCTGCCTTTTGTCTTGCCGCAGAAGAGCCCTTTTCGGGAAAGCAAAGTGACTGGAACGGTTATGTACGGTATGACTTTGAAATCAACAGTCGTCCGGTGCTGGTCGTGGTTCCAAAAGAAGCGGCAAAGGGGAAACCGTGGGTTTGGCATGGAGAGTTTTTTGGTCACAAACCGGCCCCGGATATTGCCCTGCTCGGCAAGGGATTTCATATCGTCTACACGCAAATCTCAAATCAGTTTGGCAGCCCGACGGCAGTTGCCCATTGGAATGAGGTTTACGATGTGCTGACGAAGAAGCACGGACTTGGCCCGAAGGCTGCACTTGTGGGAGTCAGTCGCGGCGGTCTGTACTGCTACAACTGGGCCTCGCAGAATCCAGACAAAGTGGCCTGCATCTACGGTGATGCTCCGGTTTGCGATGCCCGAAGTTGGCCGATGGGCCACGGGCACGGAATAGGAAGCGTCGTCGAGGTTGATCGATTACGGGCCGCGTACGAAGTGAAAACCGACGATGAGCTGTTTAAAGTGCTGTTGAATCCCATCGATTCACTGAAACCGCTGGCGGCCGCCAAAGTGCCCTTGCTGCATGTTTACGGCGATGCTGATGAGGTGGTGCCGTGGGATGAGAACACCAAAGTGATTGCAGATCGATACAAGGCACTGGGTGGCGAAATCATTCTGATCGCAAAGCCTGGAGTTGGCCACGTCCATGGTCTCGATGACTCTACGCCGATCATTGAATTCATCGAGAAGCATTGTCGCTGAGCTCACCGACGTTGCCCCGTGATATCTCATTGATGCATGAATGATGTTCGCATGCAACATGCGAATGCATCATGTGCATTATCGTCGCCGGAGACCGCCGACGTGCATCGGCGCGGTACGCTTCAGACACCATGCTCGTCGTGGGGCCATGGGTTTCGATCGTTTGCCCGGTTTGGGGCTACGCCAGATCCACCGATCGCTGAGTCCATGCGGAAATGGCGAGATCGATCAGTTCCACGACCGGGCTTTCGACCGATTCTGGTACCATTGACGGCACCGGGGATCCAACAGGGTTTGACTCTGGTTCGGTTGGTGTATCTTCCGGACGATCTTCGGATGCCGGAGAATACTCTCGTTCTGCGATCGCGATGAGGACAGGCAAGTCATCAATCGAATTCGCATGATCAGAAAGCAGGGACGCAATCAGAGGAGTGTTCGTTGCGGGCTCTTCGTTTGACGTCACGGTCGTAATCGTGAACGTCTGAGCGGCACTCCATGTTGTCATGATCCCGTTCGCATTGATTGCACGAATCCAGACTCGATAATTTCCGGCCGCCAGTGCTGCGGGAGTGAATGAATTCGTCAGAATATCTTTCTTACTGAGGATGGCTTCTGTGACATCATCACGACGCAGCAGAAGTTCATACTTCACAGCACCTTCGACGGCCTGCCAGGTAATCAGCGGCGTCCGATTCGTCGAGGACCCCGTTGGCGTCAGCACCGTTGGCTGGCCACCGGCGATGAAGTCTTTCGGACCGCTCCACAGCGAATACACGCCTTGAGCACTTTTGGCTCGAACCCACCAGCGGTAGCTCGTTCCACTAAACAGCACCGGAATCTGTGTCAAAGACGTCCCCTGAACGCTGATGTTCAGGGTCAGCTCATTCGTCTTCAGATTCTTGAGTTGAAACTCGTAACTGGTCGCTCCCTGCACGCTGGTCCAACTGAATTTTTCACCCAACATCGTTGGCGCGACATCATTCTGAATCGGTGCTGGTGCGATCTGAATATCGATTGGCGATGACCAACCCGCGCTGATTCCGCCCGACCATGCGGCAACCCAGATTCGATAAACGCCAATCGGCAAAGCCGAGGATGGAGTGAAGGACGTTGTGGTGAGTCCTTCCTGAAGAATCACGGGACTCTTTCCCGTAGACAGATTGGACACCCATACCTTGTAGGTCTCGGCACCGAGAACTGGACTCCACGTGATCGTTGGGCGGGAAGTCGGCTGCATTTTTGTCATCGGAGTGATCGTAGGTTTTGCAACCGTTGAAAACTGACGCACCGGTGACCATACCGACATCGAATTGCCAGTGCCCAGTGAACGCATCCAGACAGAATAATTGCCGATGCCGAAGTCGACGTTGGGGGTGTAGCTGGTGCCCGTCACGATGGTTCGATGGAATTCGTCCTGAGCCTGATAGTTGAGACTGCGGACCCAGATTTCATATCCGACCGCCTGAGGAATTTCGCCCCACTGGAATGTGACTCGATAATTGCTTGTCACGTCCACGTTGGCGGCGGCCGCCGGCGCCGTCAGCACGGGAGATGCCAGGCCAATCGTCACTTTGTGGTCTTCGACTTCGCCATCAGGTGCAGCTCCCGTCGGAGCTAGTCCTCCGGCTGTACTGACACGAACTCGGGCATAGGACGTTCCAATCACAGCGTTGGCTGGTACTGAGAACGTAAACCGGCGATCGGTGTTGTTGGTAACAGCCACACTGTCGATGATCTTCTCTCCGGGATCGGACCAGCTACCGTTGCCGTTGAAGTCCACCCACGCGTCGATTCGACCACCCAATGCGGCGTTGCGAACCTTGACGACAACACTTCCGTCCGTCCGTCCGGCATTCACTGCTCCGAAAACAACACCATCTTCATCTGCTCCATCCCCGGATGCCAGACTGGAGTTCGCTCCGTCCGCTTCGGCATCGATCATTTGCCCGAGCGTCGGTCCGGCAACTTCATGTCGTGCCCCATTACTGGCCTGCGTCACCGGATACGGAGCAGGTGCATCGCCGAAATCACTGGCCAGCAGCACCCGATCTTCCAACGCATCAACAGGCCCCAGCGTATGTCCCGATTTGCGACTTTTATGACGAGCCTTCACGAGCTCGCTTGCTCCGGACCGTAACAGAGAGAGGCAATGAGAAATAATTGGATTCTGAGCCATCGCTGATTCCTGACTGTTCCAGAGTCGCAGACCTTGTCGACTCTGTTTATCGAACAATCGTTAAAATTGGCCCGACTCGGATCTTTGAACCGAGTGCAGATTTTTGCGTTAGCGGTGGACAAATCCGAAATAGAAGCAGATTGTGCCGGAATGCTCTTCGTGGTTGCAGACAATCGTGGCATAGTCAATAAATCGAGTGTTTTCCTGCAGCCCACGGTGACGCCCTGCGGCCGCTCGTTATGAAATCAGCATGCAAGACGTCTCCCGGATCACGTTGTGGAATTTAACCCGAATGAGCGATGGCGAATGCTGAAATCTCGGCAGAGTTTGATCCTGTTGACGCTGCTGCTGCTGGCGTTGGGCCTTCGAGTCGGCGCGGCGATTGTGATTGATCGCCACGTCCGCAGCGAAGGCCGACAGTTCCTGATCGAAGGTGATGCCAACGGATATTGGGAACTTGCACAAACCATTGCGAACGGACAGGAATACTCCATCTACACTCCGCCGCGAAGGGTTCTGCGAACTCCTGGCTTTCCATTATTGTTGGCCGCGAGCATCACTGTTTTTGGAAAGAGTGTTTTTGCTGCCAGCCTTGTGATGGCTTTTGTGGGAACAGGCTGCTGTGGGTTGACCTGGTTGTTGGCTCGTCGAGTCGCGACTGTCTCCGTTGCCAATATCGCCCTGCTGCTCGTTGCAATTTCTCCTCTGCAGATTGGCAGCAATGTGCAGATTCTGTCAGAAACACTTTTCAGTTTCGGACTGCTGGCGTGTCTGCTTCCGTTGACGAAACTTGTTCAAACAGGGAAGACGCTGACGGTCGGCAGTTCCTTTGTGGCCGGGTTACTCACTGGCCTGACAACACTGGTTCGTCCGGGCTGGATTCTATGGCCGTGGGTGAGTTCTCTGCTGGTTGTTGTCTGGGGGCAGCAGGCCTGGCGGCGGCGGATGCTGCACGCTGCACTGATTTTTGCTGGGTGTTACCTGGCCCTTCTGCCATGGGCCTGGCGAAATCACAACGTAACTGGACACTGGATTTTCACCTCCCTTTGGTCCGGCCCCAGTCTTTACGACGGTCTTCATCCCGGAGCGACTGGCGCGAGCGACATGACTTTTGTGGATTCGGAAAACGTCTTTTCCAAGATGTCTGAGTACGAAACAAATGCTCATTACAAGCAGAGAGCCTTCGAGTTTGCGGTCAATAACCCGCGGCGAACCTTCGAATTGGCGATTCTGAAAGCCGGACGATACCTCAGTCCAACACTCAACGCTGCAAGCTTCTCAGGTGGCCCATCTTCCCTGATTTCCCTTGCCTGGTACGTCTCATTCTGGAGCTTGATCTTCGTTGGGCTTGTGAGCCTGCGAAAACAGCCTGCTTTGCTTGTTCTGCTGACCGGTCCATTCCTCCAGTTCTTAGCGGTTCATATGGTTTTTGTAGGCTCAATTCGGTATCGTCTGCCGGTCGAATTCCCGCTTTCCATCATTGCGGCTCAGGGATGTGCTGTCACGATGGCTAGAATTTGGGTACGTCGAGCTTAGTGGCTCGCAAAAACGGAAGTTGCGACTGGCAGGGATGCATGAAGTTCTCGGCGGTTCTCAAGTGGATGCTGTTCATTGCGCTGGCGGTTGCAATCGCCATCGGCGCGGGCGGTGTCTGGCTTTGGCAGAACGGCAATTTGATGATGCGTCAAAAGTTGTTGACGACGTTTGATAAAGCCGCACCGGATCTTGAACTGCATTTCCAGCAACTCCAGCTGCTGACCACATCCACAGCAAAGCTCAGCGGTCTTGAAATTCGAGACCGCAAAACCAATCGTCCGGTGTTGCGCGCCGAGTCTTTGGAAGTGACGGTTGACGAGGCCCTGTTGATTGAACGTCAACAAGTTCTGTTGCGAACATTGAAGATTTCGGGCGTCGATATTCTGTTAAGACGTCGCGCCGATGGGCGTTGGAACTGGCAGGATTATCACTTCGTCAGACTATCAGAAGATCCGCTTGTTCCACCCACGGTCGTCCTGGAGAAAGTTCGGGCTCAGGTGATGCTGGAACATGGTGACGGGATTCCGCCTGCCAGCTTGTTGGTCAGCACGCCATTATTTCAAGCGCTGCCCGCTTCCGCCGAGTCCTACGATTTCAACGGACTGTTAACCCTGCCCGGGGCCGGTGATCTTGCCATCGCCGGAGAATGCGATCTGCGTAAGAAAACATGGACGCTGGGAGGAAAGCTGAGTGGAATGAATGCCGACCAGAGTCTTCTGGAGATCGCCAAGTCTACGGCCCCACAATTGGCGGAGGAATTGCAGAAGCTGGACACTTCGATGGCGAAAGTTCTTCCGCCACCAACACCAGCGCAGTCTGCATCGGCCGAGCAGGAAACTGCAGCGCTGGTGATTGGAACCAGCGGCGTATCACCAAGATTCCTGGGCGTATTGGATGTTGATTTTCGAGTCGAGAAGCGAGCTGACGCCTCGGTCCCCGATCTTCATCTGGATGTCGATATTCGCGACGGTCAGGTAAGTTCGCCGGTCGTTCCGGTTGAGCTGACGGATGTACGAGCCAAATTCTTCTGGAGCAATTCGCATATCGAATTCCGTCTCATCAACGCGCGCGACGGAGAGGCTTTGATCACCGGGGATTTTCAGATGCCTCTGGGAGTCAATGCAGAAGCACCAACCGCCAACTTGCACGTCGAGAACTTTCCGGTCAATCAGGACCTGAAGCCTCTGATGCCACCCAAGTCACAGAAGTTTTTCGAGCATTTTCAACCGGTGGGTAAGGTCAGTGGCGATGTGGTGTTTCGGCAGTTTGCGTCTGGAAAATGGTTGCCGGCCAGCGTTACGGGAAACGCCGAAGGCGCGTCGATTCTGTTTCATAAGTTTCGGTATCCTGTTTCCAATATCAACGCGACGCTCAGCCAGCGACCGATGCCTGATACCGCCAGTTCAATGCATGATGTTGTGTTTGACATCGAGGCTGCGGGGCTGTTGGGTAATCTCCCAGCCACGGCCAAAGGCTGGCTCAGGAATCCTGGGGCAGAGATCAATCTGGAGATGAATGTCCACGTCGACGATCTGCCGCTGGATGGTCGATTTCGCGATGCGCTGGATGAACAGGGCCGCAAGGTGATCGACACAATCAACATTGCCGGGTTTGCCAGCGCGGATGTGCAGTGTGTCCGCGAGCCGGGACTGGATCAGCCAACGCACATCAATGTCTCGGCTGCGGTCCGTGATGGGAAGCTGCGGTTCCGTGGCTTTCCGTACGAGGTAGAACGACTCAGTGGTAAATTGCAGTTCAACTCAAAGGAAAAGAACTGGCAGTTTGCCGAACTTCACGGCTGGCATGGACCTGGCGAATTGTCAGCGCAGGGATACTTTCGAGGATTGCCAGCCCCGGGTGAGCTTCATCTGGTGGTCCGCACTGAAGGTGCCAGGCTGGATGCGGATCTGTTCAATTCGCTGAATGAATCATCCCGCGCGATCTGGTCCATGCTGAATCCCGAAGGGCGAGTGAGTCTCACAACCACGGTCAACTGGACTGCTGCGCCGGGACAGAAGGTCGTCGTCCGCCTCGATGATGTGCATGTGTTCGATGCTCGAATTTACCCTCGCCCTTTTCCACTGCAGATGAATATCCGTTCTGCTCGCCTGAGTTACGATCCCAATGATCCGGCCTCCGCGGGGTCTCAACACTGTCGTATTCACTCGATCGATGCTGAACATGACGGCGCGGTGATCACGGCCAGCGGCTGGGCGAAAGCCAGTCTCGATGGATTATGGCAGCTGCATCTTGACGACCTGAATGCGATTGAGCTGAAGCCCGACGACAGCTTGCGAGCCGCATTGCCGACCGGTTGGCGTGAAACGATGTCACGTCTGGCTCCGACGGGCAAGGTCTCTATGGAGTCTTCCGAACTCGACTTTCGGGGCATTGCCAATAATGGTGCTCCAACAACGGCCGCATGGAACACGACTCTTCGACTGAGAGAATGCGAAATCGCGGCAGGACTGGACCTTAAGAAAGTCTCCGGAATCGTGCAGGCGAACGGAACGTGGGATGGCTATCAGCTTCGTAACAAGGGCACTATACGGCTCGACAAAGTGGAAGTTCTGGAGATGCAGATTGCCGGCATCAACGGGCCGTACACAATGACCGAGGAAGAGTTGGTGCTGGGAAATCGCGACGTGATCCAGGGGCGAATTCGACCGCGAGATGTCCCGGCCGAAGAACGCATTCAGGCTCAGGCCTATGGTGGTTCTCTGGAGATGGACGGCCTGATCAAACTCCGTGCGGGAAGCCAGTATCGGCTATTTGCAGAGCTTCGGAATGCGTTGCTGGAACGTTACGCCGTTCAGCATCTGACCGATCAACGTAACATTCGAGGTGTCGTGAACTCGTGGATCTTTGTGACCGGTGACGGAGACTCGGCTTCAAATCTTACCGGCAAAGGCCAGTTGCAAATCAATCCCGCCGCGCTGTATGAAGTCCCCGTAGTTCTCGAAATGCTGGCCGCTTTGAATCGACTCAACTTCGCCGTCCCGGATCGCACCGCGTTCAAGTACGCACTGATGACGTTTGAAATTCATGACCGAGCCTTCTGGTTTGATCCGATCGACCTCGTCGGTGATGCGTTAACTCTGCGCGGAAGAGGGAGCGTGGGTTTCGGCGGCGACGTTGTGCTCGACTTCTTCTCAAGGCCAGCGAAGGGGATTCTGTCTTCGCTGGCGACTCAATGGGTGAATGTCAAAGTCCGAGGAACCATCGACAAGCCGCAAACCGATGTGCGCAACCGGATCAAGCTGGATGAGTCAATGCGACAATTCCTGGGGACTCAACCACGACCGGGCGAGCCGGTTCCATCGTTGACGATCCCGAACTTCTTCAATGGGCAACCGGGGAATCAAGCTCGGCGACAATAGGCCGCGTGTTGGAGCGATTTCTTCTTGTCTGGCAATGGAGTGAGTCCAGACAGGTCGTAGCTGAACTCGTGAGAGTTCAGACGCTCTGGCACCGGAAGCGACTCCGAAGTCTGACGACTCCGGCTACGGAACTAACTTTTTCCGCGTCGTCGGCCCGCTTTGCTGGTCTTTTTGCCGCGAGATGCGAAGCCGGGAGATGAGCTGCCGTCGTCTTCCGGAACCGCTTGTCCCATCTTCTTTTTCAGATCATGAATACGATCGCGAAGATGAGCGGCTCGTTCAAAATCAAGTTGCTCTGCGGCGGCCAGCATTTCCACCTCCAGCTCACGCAGGAATTCCTGAGTGACAAACTGAGATTCCGAAGTGACGCCGACTGATTCGCGTTCAATCCGTCGAGCATCGATTTCTTCTTCGATGCCTTTACGGATTGCTTTGCGAATTGTTTCAGGAGTAATCCCGTGTTCCTCGTTGTACGCTATTTGCAGGCGGCGGCGACGATTGGTTTCATCGATTGCACGCTGCATACTTTCGGTCACAGTGTCTGCATACAGAATCACTTTGGCGTTGACGTTTCGAGCTGACCGGCCAATCGTCTGGATCAGGCTGGTTTCGCTGCGCAGGAACCCTTCTTTATCCGCATCCAGAATGGCGACCAGGGAAACTTCCGGAAGGTCGAGACCTTCACGCAGCAGATTGACTCCGATGACCGCATCGAATTTCCCTTCGCGAAGTTCTCGCAGGACTTCGACTCGTTCGACAGCGTTCAGCTCAGAATGCAGCCACTCGCAGCGGATATTCTCTTCCTTCATGTACGTGCTGAGATCTTCCGCCAGCTTCTTGGTCAATGCTGTAATCAGAACACGTTCGTGCATGGCTGCTCGCTCACGAATCTGATCCATCAAATGCTGCACCTGGCCGCGAGCCGGGACAACAAAGATTTCCGGATCGACCAGGCCTGTGGGACGAATCACCTGTTCGACGACTTCTCCGCCGGTCTGGTCCAGTTCCCAATTACCCGGCGTCGCTGACACGAGCACTCGATACGAAGGCTTCGCGTTCCACTCGTCAAACTTGAGCGGTCGATTGTCTTTCGCCATGGGCAACCGAAAGCCATGATCGACCAGGGTTGTTTTGCGAGCGTTATCCCCGGCAAACATGGCCCGAATCTGTGGCAATGTGACGTGCGATTCGTCGACAAAAATCAAAAAATCTTCCGGAAAGAAGTCATACAGTGTGTAAGGCGGTTCGCCCGGTTTTCTCCCGGCCAGAGCGCGACTGTAGTTTTCAATTCCGGGGCAGAATCCCGTTTCTTTCATGAGTTCCAGGTCATGGCGAGTTCTTGCAGCCAGACGCTGAGCCTCCAGCAATTTGCCCTCTTTGCGAAACTCTTCCAAACGAGCATCCAGCTCTTCACGAATCTCATCCAAAGCGGCGTCGATGCGGCTTTGAGGAAGTACAAAGTGCTTGGCAGGATAGATGTAGATCTCTTTGAGGGATTGTGATTCCTTACCTGAGACCGGATCGATCATGCTCAGCTTCTCGATCTCATCGCCCCACAACTCGATCCGATAAGCGAACTCCTCGTACGCGGGCCAGACTTCAATGACGTCACCACGCACCCGGAACTTAGAGCGAGCCGGATCGAAGTCATTGCGTTCATATTGGATATCGATCAGCTTCATCAACAGATTGTCGCGATCAATCTGCTGTCCCACGTGAAGCGGAATCATCATGTTGAGATAATCGACGGGCGAGCCCAGGCCGTAGATGCAGCTGACGCTGGCGACCACGATCACATCGTTGCGGCTCACCAGGGCGCTGGTGGCAAGCAGTCTTAGGCGATCGATCTCTTCATTGATGGAGGCGTCCTTTTCAATGTAGATGTCGCGTTGAGGAATGTAGGCTTCGGGCTGGTAGTAGTCGTAATAACTGACGAAGTAGGTGACAGCGTTGTGCGGGAAGAATTCGCGAAACTCGCCATACAATTGGGCCGCCAGCGTTTTGTTATGAGAAAGCACGAGCGTCGGACGCTGAATCTTCTCGATAACGTTCGCCATTGTGAACGTCTTGCCCGATCCTGTCACACCCAGCAGCACCTGAGTGCGTTTGTTGTCTTTGATGCCCTGAATGAGTGATTCGATCGCTTTTGGCTGATCTCCGGCCGGGGCGAATTCGCTGACCAGTTTGAACTTCTGATCTTTATTCATGAAGGGCTCTGAGGAAAATCTTCACCGGGTTTTAAGGCTGGCGAAGTCTGGTGCTCTGAGGAATGATTTCGCTCTGATCGGCGTCGACCAGATCTACTGGAAGTTTCAGAATGACGTCGACGTTTGGTCCACGCCTGAGGATTCAGCCAGGTGAGGGACCGCTTAAAAAGGCTGCCAAAGAATTCTTCCATGTCAGTCACCCGTTTGCCAAGTCGCGACAGAAACTTCAGGCAACGTTTCAGCAAAGTGTCTGACGTGTTCGAGGCCGCTCGATTGGCTCGCCGCACTCGTTTCGACACACGCTCGATTTTAGGAATTGAAATCGTCGGTAAACAGCGTCCAATCCAGCTGACCGGTTTCGAGAACACGGCGAAGCAATGCGGACAACGAAAATCGCGCACAGGTAACACCAGGAAGATTACTCTCCAGCCGCGGAACTTCAACTGCTCCAGGCGATCTGAGCAGAAGGAGCATCGATAAGGGCTGGGAGGTTTCCGTGACACCGAGAATTGCCTGCGAGATGGCGTGCGAACGTTACGTCGTGAATTCACAGGTGGTCTACGACCGCGTTGATCCCACCCTGCGTTATTTGTTCAACTGTTGCACTCTGAAGACGACAAACGCTCGCAACAAAATAGAAAACCGACCGGAACTCCGCGAGATCTGAGCGTCGGAGTTCGGTCGGATTCGTAATTGTACCGTTGTGAACACAGTGGTCGGGTACAAGTTTTTGTACCCTTACACCTATTTCGCGGCAGCAAGAACCGCGTCATAGTTCGGATGTTCCGCAATTTCGCTGCAATACTCGGCGTAGGTAACAGTTCCATGACCATCGATCACGAAAACGGCTCGCGCGAGACAGCGATCCAGCGGGCCACCGGTGATCAGCACACCGTAGTCTTCGCCGAACTTGGTGCAGCGATGTGCGCTGAGGGTTTTTACCTGGTCAACTCCCTCTGCACCGCACCAACGTTTCTGGCCGAAAGGCAGATCCATGCTGATGACCAGAATCTCGGCGTTGGTGAGCGAAGATGCCTGCTCGTTAAACTTCTTGGTTTCCATATGACACACAGAGGTGTCGAGCGAAGGAATCGTCACGATGATCCGTGTTTTTCCACTGCTGCTGCCAAGCGTCACTTCTTCCAGACCATTATTCTGCAGTGAGAATTCAGGTGCCTTAGCTCCAACGGCCAATGCGGCCCCGGCGAGGTCAACAGGATTTCCTTTAAGAGTCACAGCACCTTTACGCACGTTGGCCATTTCTGATCACCTTCTTTGAGTAGCTTTAACTTCATGAGTTTTGCGAACATCTGTTCGTCGACGCAGTATGAATGAACTTCTCCGTCTTTCAACCACTTGTAGCCACGTTGCAGAGATTCCTGACATACCACTGCGAGTTTTAGCCGTTTATAATTCGGACCAAGCGATCCTGATTCAGGCGTTTGGTGATTCAAGAGTTCAGCAGCAGAGATAGCAAAATGATGTTCCCTCGAAAATGCTCTTCACGATACGGACACTTGTCTGCTTACTATCCGATAGCGATGGCATGGCTGCTTTGTTTCACGCTGATGTCCGGCAAATTGACCGCGAGCCCTCCCAATATTCTCTTTGTAATTGCCGATGATTGGGGTCTGCATGCCGGAGCTTACAATACGCCATGGGTGAGTACTCCGAACTTCGATCGCGTCGCGCGGGAAGGTCTGCTGTTTCGCAACGCGTACACTCCGATGGCCAAATGTGCTCCGTCGCGTGCAATTTTGCTGACAGGCCGTCATTTGTGGCAGAATGAAGAAGCGGGAAATCACATGGCTGTGTTTCCGTCAAAGCTGAAAAGCTGGCCGGAAGTGCTGATGGGAAACGGTTGGTTCACGGGCATCACAGGCAAAGGTTGGGGGCCCGGAATCGCGAATGATGCGGATGGGAAGCCACGTCAGATCACGGGTGTCAGTTTCAATGCTCGTAAAACAAAACCGCCGACATCTCAGATCGCGAACACTGATTACGCCGCAAACTTCTCGGACTTTCTGAAGGCCGCGCCTGATGGGCAGCCCTGGTGCTTTTGGCTTGGCACGCAGGAACCACATCGACGTTATGAGTACCAATCGGGAGTGAACCTCGGTGGTAGAACACTGACGGACATCGATCGAGTGCCAGGCTATTGGCCGGACAATGAGATTGTTCGCAATGACATGCTCGACTATGGTTTTGAAGTGGAATACGTTGATCAACAGTTGGGACGAGTGCTGGGGCATCTTGAACAGTGCGGGCAGCTTGATGATACGCTGATCATTGTTACCAGCGATCACGGCATGCCGTTTCCTCGCGTCAAAGGCTACGCGTACCACGACAGTAATCATGTTCCGCTGGCGATTCGCTGGCCGAAAGGAATCAAGCACTCGGGGCGCATCATCGACGATTTTGTGGACTTTACAGATGTTGCCCCGACGCTTCTTGATATGGCCGAGATCTCGCAAGCTGATTCGGGGATGCAACCCATCACAGGAAAATCCTGGAGACCTCTTCTGGAAAGTGATCACTCCGGGCAGGTCCTTCGCGAGCGTGATCATGTGCTGATTGGGAAAGAGCGAACAGACGTCGGGCGTCCTCATGATCAGGGTTATCCGATTCGAGGCATTGTGACTGCGACTCATTTGCTGTTAAAGAATTATGAGCCATCTCGTTGGCCAGCCGGCAATCCCGAAACCGGTTATCTGGATACCGATGGAAGCCCGACGAAATCGTTGATTCTGAGTCTTGGTCGTGTGGATCGATCTGATCGATTCTGGAGTTTGAATTTTGGGATGCGGCCGTCTTTGGAACTGTATGATCTGAGATCGGATCGCGATTGCTGCGTCAACCTTGCGGGGTCAGCAGACTACGCTGAACAGGTCAAAGAATTGGTGTGGCGGATGGAGTCGCAGTTGAAGGCTCAGAAGGATCCTCGAATGTCGGGAAACGGGGCAGTTTTTGACGGCTATCAGCCCACAAGCGGTGCGGGTTTTTATGAGCGATACATGAAGGGGCAGAAAGTCAACGCAGGCTGGGTGGAGGAGACGGACTTTGAAAAGGGTCCTTTGAATCCCTGAACAGCAAGTGACCAACCCCCAGGCCGCAGGTGACGGTCCGCTGGAAAGTCTTCGTCCTCGTCACTGGCCTGTAGGAAAACGGAATAACCAATGGGCATTGCCAATGGGCATTGTGATGAGATCAGGTGGCGTTCGGACCGGGAAAGGCTGGCGGTATATTCATCAGGATTCACCAGACAACCCGGCTTGACATGCACTCAGGGGTGATGCGGCAGAACTCCAGCACTAAACATTGCCGATAGAATCGACGATTGCTATAAGTGGTCCGCAGATCACTCTTTGTGTCCTGACGTGTCCGTCAGGGAAGCAATAGGAACGTGAGTTTTACAGAAACCTTATGGAGAACAAGAACGTGAGCGAAAGCGACGGCACTCAGGAAGAAGCACGCGGAGCAGAGCAGCAGCAGGTTCAGGAAGTTGTGGTCAGTGACGCCAACGCGAATGCGGGCTACGCTAACTTCTGTCGAGTCTCCAGCACTCCGGAAGAACTCATTCTGGACCTTGGCCTGAATCCTACTCCTTACGCAACCGGCAAGGTTGAAGTTAAGGTGACTCAGCGCATCATCCTGAATCATTTCACAGCCAAGCGTCTCTGGAGCGCGCTGTCGATGGCTCTTCAGCGGCATGAGCAGGCCTTTGGCGTTCTGGAAACAGACGTTCGCAAACGCGTAAAGCTGCCTCCAAGCGCGGGCTAAACCGTAGCGTCGACTTCAGTCGACACTGCAGCTCAGATTTTCGTCAGGACGCTGTCGTAAGCCAGTCTGACACGCTGCACGAGGACTCAACCAGCACGCCTGGAGCGTTTCGACTCACGGGACGCACCAAATACCGTCAAAGAGGCTCGGCGTCGAATAGATGCCGAGCCTTTTTGTTTCTATACTTACGTGCCACCCGTTTCTGACGAACTCCTCGACGTTTGGGCAATACACGTAGCGACACATGACAGAAAACTCTCTCCCCAATGACAACCCTGACGATGGTCCGCACAGTCAGGAGATTCGCCATTCGCAAATCAGCGCGATGGTGCCGGCTCACGTTGCCAAGGGCGTCTTCACCACCGGCGCAGTAGTGCTTCAGGGGCAGCATGAATTCATCGTCGACTTTCTGCTGCGAATGCAACAGCCGCAGCAGGTCGTTGCTCGAGTTGTAATGCCACCGATCGTGGTCAACCAGATGATCATGGCACTGAAGGACAATCTTGCACGATATGAAGAGCGATTCGGCCCGGTTCACATGCCCGTGATCCCGAATCAGAATCCTCAACAACGTCAGACAGCGCAGGAGTTGTACGATACTCTGAAGCTTGGCGATGATGTGCAGTCAGGAAGTTATGCGAATGCCGTGATGATCGGTCATTCGCCCACGGAGTTCTCCTTTGACTTCATCACAACCTTCTTTCCTCGCTCAGCTGTTTCTCAACGAGTGTTCATGGCGACGGCCAATGCCAAACGGCTCCTGGATTCTCTGAACCATTCGTTTCAACAATTTCAGGACCGCATGCGAAACCCACCGCCACCACCGCCGGAGTTCCCTGACTCCGGCAACTCGGATTTCAATACTCAGGAAGGTGATTGGCCTCCCGGTTTGTAGGTATCGAGTTCTGCTGTGAGCAACACGGCGCTAGCCGCTGGTGTTTGATAGTCGAATTCATCAGCCGTCGGGCGTTGGCTCTCGGTTTTCGTTCCATATTTTGCGAGGGAAACCGGACGCTGACGTGTTCCGGCTGATTAAGTCACCGCGGGCTACCTCCATTCCGCTCACTAGACTCACGCGATTCGCGATAACGCTCAAAAGAATAATGTTCTCAAGAGACAACTCATGGCACGATTTCGTTATTGCCTGAATGCCAGCACCATTCGGACGACCCCTGTTCTGCGGCAGATCGAGGTGACTCGTGAAGCCGGTTACGAAGCCATCGAATTGTGGCACGACCATCTCGATGAACATCTTCGCGCGGGCGGAACGCTCGCCGATGTTCGCAAAGCTTTGGATGACAACGGTGTCGTCGCGCCGACCACGATTTATCTGGCGGGCTGGTTTCAACCGGCTGGAGAAGAGCACGTTAAAGCTCTTGATGAAATCCGTCGCCGACTGGAACAGTCCGCCGCCGTCGGCGCGAAGTTTGCCATTGCTGGGCCTCCGCCAGGAAAAGTCGATCGAGCCTTAGGAGCCAGGCACTATGCGGAACTGCTGGAGCTCGGTAAGTCGTTCGGTGTGAAGCCAGCCTTTGAGTATCTCGGGTTTGTCGATGAGATCAACACCATCGACGATGCCATCGATATCATCCAGCGATCAGGACATCCGGACGCGACGGTTGTTGTCGATCCATTTCACTGCTGGCGTGGCGGCGGGCCCGTGGCGTCACTCTCGAAATTGAACGGCAATCAGATCGCGATTTCGCACTTTAATGACTCGCCCGCCGTACCAGCGGCGTCTTTGCAGGAAGATTCGGATCGAGTCATGCCAGGAGACGGCGTTGTGGATCTGAAGTTTTATTGTGCTCAGCTGGCTTCGACCGGATACAACGGCTACTTGTCGCTGGAGTTGTTTCGAGAAGACTTGTGGGCGAAGGATGCTCTGGAAGTCGCGAAGCTGGGCATCGAAAAGATGCGACCGTTCGTGGAGTAACTGCATGTCGCCGTGTTCTGCTCACACGGCGTGCTTTCGGTTGTTCGGCCGGAACGCGTTCGCGTCCGGTTCTCACGCATCTTAACCACAGACACATCTTAACCACAGACACATCGCGGCATCCGCCGCATCAACATTGGCGAATTCAAAGTGACGACCCACAACCTGACACTAAAACATCTGAATCAGCGAGCCGATCATCTGACGACCTACGCAAAGTCTCGCGGCGAAACTCTGCGGATCAGTGCAAAGAATTTGCCGACTGCCACGTTGTTGGACTTCGGAGTCAAAGCCGAAGGAGGTCTTGAAGCCGGACTTTTGTTGGCCAGAATCTGTCTGTCGGGACTGGCGCAGGTTGACCTGGTTCCGGGCGATAATCAGTTGCCAGCAGTTCCACAAGTCCTCGTCAGAACCGACCATCCTGTGGCATCGTGCTTGATGAGTCAATATGCGGGCTGGAAGATTGCGACCGACAATTACTTTGCGATGGGATCAGGTCCGATGCGCGCGGTGGCTCGGAAAGAAGACCTGTTCCATCACCTGCCAGAAACCGAGAATGGCAAGATTGCCGTCGGTGTTCTTGAGGCGAGCAGTCTGCCGGACGACGATGCCATTGCGGTGGTTCGAAAAGCATTGCCGAGCGATTGTCGACTCACTCTGGCGGTTGCTCCAACAGCGTCACAGGCTGGATCGATTCAGGTGGTTGCTCGATCGATTGAGACGGCTCTGCATAAGCTGCATGAACTGCAGTTTCCTTTGGACGCAATCATCAGCGGGACCGGGATTGCTCCTTTGCCGCCCGTCGCGAAAAATGACATGCAGGGCATTGGTCGTACGAACGATTCGATTCTGTATGGTGCCACGGTGAATCTGTGGGTTCGTTGCGAAGACAGTGTGATTCAGGAAATCGGTCCAAAGGTCCCATCGAATTCGTCGAGTGCTCATGGGCAGACATTTCTGTCACTGTTCAAAGCCGCCAATCATGATTTCTACGCGATGGATGCGGCGTTATTCAGCCCGGCCGTTGTCGTGTTTCACAATCTGAAGACCGGCAAATCATTCTCCTTCGGCCTGAAGGTTCCGGAACTGCTGCAGCAGTCGTTTGGAATGTAGTCACGAACCTGGCCAAGTCGATCCTTTCTGCCGGAAAGGGTTTTCGCCGAAAGTCGAACCACCGCCACCTGGGAAGAGCAGATCGCTGCGCAGAGTGATACAGACGTTGGGACCGACCTTGCTCAGTTCCCGTGCAAACGAGTCGCGACAAGTCGCGAAGTCCCGCCCGGCAGGCGTGACGTACTGAAAAAGCGAAGACACCCGTCGTTCGGAATGGAATGTCGACTGCTTGCGAAGGATAAGCATCCCGGAGAGACTTCTGGAAAGACCTCTGTTGATTCTCTCCTTCTTCTCTCAGTGATGCCTTATGCCAGACGCTCAGCCCGTGCATGGAACTGCCCCGGATTTTCAGGAGCTGCTGCCAGAGTTTGAGCGGTTGTGTCGCATCGTGGCGAAGTTGCGATCACCGGAAGGTTGCCCGTGGGATCGTCAGCAGACAATGAAGACGATCAAGCCATATACCCTGGAAGAAACTTACGAGCTGCTGGAAGCGATCGATTCAGATGACAACGCCGCGATTCAGGAAGAGCTCGGCGATGTCCTCCTGCAGGTGGTGCTCGATTCGCAGATTGCGGCCGATGAACGACGATTTGAATTGAGTGCGGTGGTGAGACAGATCGCTGACAAGATGGTTCGGCGTCATCCGCATGTGTTTGGCGATGTTGAAGCGGCCACCACTGATGATGTTCGCCGCAACTGGACAGCACTCAAGCAACAGGAAAAGCCTGCGCGCACGTCGCAACTGGAGGGCATTCCCGTGGCTCTGCCTGAACTGGCGCGGGCCGCTCGGATTACCGCGAGAGCTGCTGCTGTGGGCTATGACTTTCCGGATCGGCGGATGCTGTTCGATAAGTTAAAGGAAGAACTGGCGGAGCTGTCTCATGAGCTGTTCGGATCCCCAGAGATTCCTGACGTTGCCGCGACCGTCGATGCTGTGCGAGTTCCGGACCAGCCGATTAGTGATGTGGCGACTCGTGAAAGAGCTGAGTCAGAACTTGGTGACGTGTTGTTCGTGCTGGCCAACGTGGGACGACGCTGGGGGATCAATCCGGAGGAAGCTCTTCGAAAATCCAACGCCAAGTTTACTCGCCGATTTCAAGCGATCGAAGCGGCCATGAAGTCGCTGGGGAGAGAAATGAAAGATGCCACTCTGATTGAGATGGAAGAAGCTTATCAGGCTGCCAAAGCGAAGGAAAAACAACGTCCGGCTTAGTTCAAAAAGTGCGGCCCTGCATTCGCATTTTGAAGTTGCGCGTTTGCCGCCATCACAACCCGAAGTCAGTGAGGGATTGAGCTGTAGCGTTTTACCAGTGTTTCCGTAAATCCCTCGCTGACGCGTCGGGTTATGATAATCCCCGGTATTTTAGCCCTATTGATCTCCCTGATTGTCGAATAGCGCAACTTCAAAACATTCGCTTAAGGCCTCTGTAGGTCCATTACATTCCGGAATCGACGGTTTCGGAATCGCTTTTCTGTTCGCGAGTCAGTTTTTGTCGCAGGCGCTGGAAGCCGCGAATCCAGCGGTCGTAGTCCTCGGTCTTGTGGCGGAAAAAATCCAGCACCTGCGGATGAGGAAGGATCAGGAATTTTTCGTCCTGTATCCCTTTCAGCACGGACTCGGCCGCATCATCCGCGGTGATGGAATGCAGATGCAGATAGCGATGGATCGGATCTGAATCATCCAGCATGTCGGTCTCAACACCCAGCGGACAGACGCAGGACACCTTGATTCCCTGGCGGCCGTAACAGACCGACAGCCATTCCGCAAACGCCAGATCAGCGTGCTTGGTGACGGAATACGAAGCCGATCCAATCTCGGTCAGGACGCCGGCTGCGGACGCCGTATGGACGATATATCCTTCGCCGCGTGCGAGCATTTGAGGAATAATGGCACGAGCTGCATACAGGCGGGACATGACATTGACGTCCCACATTCGCTGCCACTCGGCATTCGATGATTCCAGTCCGCCTTTGAAAGTGATGCCGGCATTGGAACAAAACACGTCGATTTGCCCGCCACGGTCTTCGGCGAGACGCGCGAGTTGTCGAACGTCGTCCTCGTTCGCGACATCGCAGCGATTAAAGATAGCCTGAGCTCCGATTTGCTCGGCAACAATGCGAGCCGACTCTTCATCGCGATCGGAGACAACGATGAGTCGCGCCTCCGCCTTCGCAAATGTGCGACACATGGCCGCACCGATTCCTCGCCCAGCCCCCGTAACAACAACCACTCGCTCTTTCACATCCATTGAACTGCTGCGTTTCTCGATAATCATGAAGAGTCTCATCCGCTGGCAGCAGCGAGAAGATACTCCGAACTCCACCCATCAGGGGGTTATGTTTTTGCCTTTCTGAGCCACATTCACGTGGTCGAAGCATAGTGGAACAGGACCATCGGTGCGACTCCGGTCTGCATTCGTTTTGAGATCGGGGTTTAGACACGGGATTCCATGAACTCTGCCTATGATTGGCAGCAGCCCTGATCGCTGGCGGTTCAAGCGGTTGCAATTAATCCCGCTGCGTTGAGCCGCCATTCTCCGGATTCGACCAGTCGGCGAGTTGTTGTGTGTCGGTACTCAAACATTTTCTGCAGCTTACGCCGGATGATCCAGTCTCCGAACACCAGGCCAAGAAATCCAAATGGAGCGCGATATTCAACTTCATCTCGCAGCAACGTACCGCCGCGTGAATTCTCGAGACAGAAATGGCGGTGATACCAGAAGGCGAAAGGACCGGATTCCTGCCGATCTGCAAACATGGTGGGATATCGATACTCGGTGTGCATGGCGACCCAGCGAACGGGAAGCGGTCCAACGTTTCCCTTCAGCACAACTCGTGCGCCCGGCTGCAGTGAGCCGGATGATTCGACGGCCCTCATGTTCTCCCACGGAGGAATCAGATGCGTCAACGCGCCGGGGCTTTCATGGAACTGGAAGACTGTTTCTGGAGACGCCGCGATGTCCGACTCCATGACGAAACGTCTGTTGATGCTGCTGCTGAAACCGTGGAACTTCGCGGCATCCTTCAGAATGAATACGAACGGGATCCACCAAAGAAGGTCGTTCGTCAGCAGCGTTATTCCAAACAGAGGAGGAAACACCCCTTTCCAGAGTGACCAGGCAAAGCCGATTGGCCCAAAGATTTTTCCCAGCAAACCGACCAGCACGATTGGCCAGTGTTGACGTGAATCGCCGGCAGCGATGGCATAACCGATCCCGTAAACTCCCACGATCATCCCCACACACTGCCAGATCTCAGGATAGTTGATGCGTTCCGCACCGGCAAAATCGAACAAAGCATTGGGCCAGATGATGTTCGCAGCGCCCCACGCGAGGTTATAAAAACCGGCCGCCAACAGCCAACCGCGGATCCAGCCTGGGGGAGATGTTGTGAGTGGATCAGTCACGGGAAGCTCCGAAATCAAAAACAACGCGGAAATAAGGCCTGTTTTGCTCTCCGCAGTTCTCCATTCAGGTTAACTCAATCCCGCGGCAATCGCGATGATTTCAGAATCTACCTGGAGTTCATTGGGAGTCCCAGGAGAAATTGGACGCCTTTTAGGTATCTTCAGGGCAGAATTGCCGCTGTCAGAAGCGACAGCTGCGATCGATGAACAGGCAAGCCTGAGATTCGGCGATTTTGGGCATGCGGGCGTATGTGCGTTGCGTGGCAGGCCATAAATTGTCGTCAACTGAACAAATTTCAACAGAACAAGTCTTCTACCAGACAAGCTGTCAGTGGAATAAGCAATATGGCATTTGAAATTTCGATTCCTCGACTCGGCTGGTCCATGGAAGAGGGCACATTCGCCGGCTGGAGAAAGGAAGCGGGAGACGTTATCCGTCGAGGCGACATCCTGTTCGAACTGGAAGGCGAGAAAGCTTTGCAGGAGATCGAGGCTGTTGATGAAGGCGTTCTTGCAATCGCCGTGAATGGTCCGAAGCCCGGTGATGTGCTTAAGGTCGGA
The DNA here is from genome assembly GCA_052034165.1 of Planctomycetota bacterium. Classification (GTDB taxonomy): domain Bacteria; phylum Planctomycetota; class Planctomycetia; order Planctomycetales; family Planctomycetaceae; genus SXXK01. The sequence goes on from JBPOIW010000065.1 coordinate 110,257, forward strand.
GCAATCGTCGGCTATCTTCTCGCCCCGGGCGAAACTTTGTCGACTTCACGGCAGCCCGGCCTGGTGGAGCAAAAGGTTCCTCCGGCGAACGTCTCGTCGCCGAAAGCAGAGCCAGTTGAGGTCGCTGAAGTCCCCTCTACCACTCGAGGCTTAGTTCCCGCGGCAGCGCCGTCTGTTCGCCGGTTAGCTCGTCAGTTGGATGTTGCTCTGGCCTCGATCACGGGGACTGGCAGCAATGGTCGCATTACCGACGAAGACGTGCATCAGGCCGCTGCGAGGCCTAATGTGAGTTCCCCATTGAGTCCATCCCAGGGCCGAATTATTGCAACTCCCCGTGCGCGGCGCGCGGCAAAAGAGAGAGGGGTTGATCTGACGAATGTGAACGGCAGTGGTCGTGGAGGACGAATTCGGGAGCGTGATGTGCTCGCGCAGGCGTCTGCTCCAGCGGCAGGTCGCCGAACTGCAGTCACCGGCCGTCGGAAGATCATTGCTGAACGACTGTCGCAAAGCGCTCGTCAGACGGTTCCTGTGACGATTACCAGTCGAGTTGACGCGACGAATCTTGTCAGTTTGCGAGAGCAGTTCAAAGCGACCGGGCAGAAGCCGGTGCCAGCCATCCACGATATCATCGCGAAACTTTTGGCAGAAGTGCTGGGGCAAATCCCGCTGCTCGCCAGCCGCTGGGAAGGTTCAGACATCGTTCAGCCGGAGCCTGATCAGATTCATATTGGTCTTGCCGTGGATACTCCGGAAGGCCTGATCGTTCCGGTAATACGTCATGTCTCCAGTCAAAGCCTGATGAGTCTTGCGGTGGAATCCGCGCGAGTCATTCAGAAGGCTCGTGCTGGGAAACTGTCGACATCGGAAATGCAGGGCGCCGTTTTCACGATCACAAACCTTGGAGCATTCGGCATTGATGCCTTCACCCCCGTCATCAATCTCCCGGAGACGGCGATTCTGGGTCTGGGCGCGATTCGTCGAGAACCCGTGGTTGCTGACGATGGACGCATCGAAGTACGTCAAATCATGACTCTGAGCCTGACTTTTGATCATCGAGTCATCGACGGTGCACCAGCCGCGCGATTCCTGCAGACGCTTGTCAATGCAATCGCCAATCCGGCCGCTCGCCTGATCTTTCTGGGTTCGTGAATTCAACTGGGTTCGTGAATTTAAGGGGAGCAGTGGTCTTCGCTGCCCCTTGGGAAGTCAAAGCTCATTGGCTAACGTGGTTGATGGAAGTGGGAGGAAAAGTGGGCTGAAGCCCACACCACAACACCGTTGATTAACGCCCCTGGCCCTGTCGGCTCTCTGTCGATTGAAGAGATGTCCGTGTCCGAATTAGAATGCGGGTTCGGCTCCCATCGGGCGGCCGACCGATTTTACAGACTCCTGAACTTTTCAGCATAAGCGGAGACAGTGATGGCCAGAGTAACTCGTCGAGGATTCCTGCAGACATCAACGGCGGCCGGGGCGTCTCTTATCCTGACTGGCACGAAGGCCTCAGGAAAAATTCTCGGCGCCAATGATCGTCTTAGAATTGCAGTCGTCGGCTTGAATGGTCGTGGTCAAAGCCATCTGTCAGGTTGGATGGATCAGCCGAATGTTGAGATCGCCTACATCGTTGATCCAGACAAAAATGTACTCGCCAAGGCGATGAGCGGTCTGCAGTCAAGGCTGAAGGAGAACTTCAAAGCCAAGGGAATCGCCGATGTTCGTGAAGCTCTGGAAGACAAAAACCTCGACGCGATTTCCATTGCGACGCCGAATCACTGGCACTCGTTGATGACGATCTGGGGAGCCCAGGCCGGCAAACATGTCTATGTCGAAAAGCCTATGAGCCATGATGTGGCTGAAGGACGCATCGCAGTCGCGGCTCAGGAGAAGTACGGTGTTGTCATACAGCATGGAACTCAGAGTCGCAGCGATGCGAAAATCGCCGGACTGCATGAAGCCATTCAGGCCGGTAAGTTTGGCAAGCTGAAGATTTCTTACGGTTACTGCTGTAAGAAGCGAGGCAGCATTGGTCACGAGCCGCTATCACCACCACCCGAAAATCTGGACTGGAATCTCTGGCGCGGGCCCGCGGTGATTGACGAGTTCCATGGAAACCTCGTGCACTACAACTGGCACTGGTTCTGGAAGACAGGCAACGGGGACCTCAACAACCAGGGAACTCATCAGCTCGACATCGCACGGTGGGCTTTGGATAAGGAGTTGACTCATCCGGTGAAAGCCATGGCCATCGGTGGTCGCTTCAAGTGGGACGATCAGGGTGAGACACCGAACACAATGATGGGAATTGCCGAATACGCCAACGGGCAGCAGGTGTTTTTCAACGTGCGAAACATCGACTATCCGAAGTATGAGCACCAGGTCGAGAATGAGTACTACTTCGAGGATGGCGGCAAGATCATTCGTGGCCTTTATTATCCTGCGGGCAGCTCGACAGGTGAGAAGCTGGATATCGCACCGGGCAAAGTCACGCCGGGCGGCAACTGGGCCGCGTTCATCACCGCCTGCCGCGAAGGCAAGCCCGAACTTGCGAACGGCAACGTTTATGACGCTCATTATGGCTGCGTTTTGGGCCATCTGATGAATAATTCCTACCGTCTGGGCCAAAAGGTCCCGTTTAATGCGAAGGCAGGTAAGTTTGGCGACAACAAAGACGCCGCTGAGCATTTCCTGAAGCTGCATGACACACTCCAGTCGGGCGTCGGCATTCCCGAGAACGGAGCCGAATACACTGTCGGACCGTGGGTGACATTTGATCCGAAAACGGAGACACATGTCGGTGACTATGCAGCGGAAGCGAATGCTCTGTTGAAGGACGCGAATCGACCGGGGTTTGAAATTCCAACACCAGATAAAGTTTGATGCTGATCGTTGAGTGGATGAGGCAGTTGACCCGAAGGAGTGTTCTGCAGACTCAATTGCCAATGGAGACTTGTTCGCAGGAAGCCGACAAAGATGAATGATTCCACGGTTTTTAAACAGAGAAACAGCTTCTGATGTCACGAGTGTTTATCGTCGCTGCTAAACGCACTCCCTTCGGTCGATTCCGGGGAGCGTTAGCAGATCGAGGTCCTGTGGAACTGGCGGTCGCTGCTGGACACGGTGCCCTTGCGGGACTGGATCGCAGCGTGATCGACCAGGTGATCATTGGAAACGTGCTTTCCGCCGGTCAGGGAATGAACGTCGCTCGGCAGATCGCCGTTGGTCTTCAGCTTCCGGTGACGACGCCTGCTTTTACCATCAACATGATGTGTGGTTCCGGAATGAAGTCGGCTCTTTTGGGAGCACAGGCGATCCGGTCCGGAGATGCGCAGGTGGTTCTGGTGGGTGGCACTGAGTCGATGACTCAGTCACCGTTTCTGTTGGCTCGTCCTGGTAAAGGAGAAACTCTGCCGGAATCAAACATCAGCGAGCATGCTGTTGATTCGATGCTGACAGATGGCCTGATCGACAGCTTCAGTCAGCGGACGATGGCAGAGACCGTGGAAGATATCGCCGAGGAAATGAAAATCAGTCGTCGTGAGCAGGACGCATGGGCCGAGCGTAGTCAGCGCCTTTATTCGAAGGCGCTGGTTGAAGGCCGTTTTGCGGAAGAGCTTGTTGCGGTGGATGATTGTGTGCAGGATGAACACCCGCGACCTGAAGCTAATCGTCAGTCGTTGGCCGCTCTGAAGCCATTGTTCGAATCGGATGGCACAGGTCCGGCCGGGACAATCACGGCTGGAAATGCATCCGGAGTCAACGACGGTGCGGCGCTGCTGGTGTTGGCCAGTGAGGAGGCAGCTCGTAAGCATGGCTGGAAGCCCATGGCACAATTAACAGCGGGTACGAGTACTGGCTGCGATCCTCAACGAATGGGTCTGGGGCCGGTTCACGCCATTCGCAAACTCCTGGGACAGCTCGGCAAGAATCTGCAGGACTTCGATCGCGTGGAGATTAATGAAGCCTTTGCCGCGCAGGTGCTCGCCTGCCTGCGACAATTAGAAGTACGCGTCAATCTTGCTCAACCGGATGTCAGCACGGGGATTCTTGCCGGGATTCCAATTCAGCTGAATGGGCATGGCGGAGCAATTGCTGTTGGCCATCCACTGGCAGCATCCGGAGCACGTTTGTTAACGCATCTGGCATGGCAGATCGCACAGGGACGCTCAAAGAATTGTCTGGCCTCTCTGTGCATCGGAGGCGGCATGGGAATCGCGGCAGCCTTGTCAACTCCCTGAGTTTTGATCGGGGATCAGTGGAACTTGATATCTTCCGCTTACCAGGCTTGGTAGGTCGCCACGCTCGCAAAACGCACGATGAATTCCCATCATGCAGTTGCCCCGTTAACCACCTGACGGCCCATTAATCGACGGCAAGAATTCGTTAACCCGTGCGTATTGTTCAGGAGTTCACAAGATGAAATTTCTGTTGCGGTCCCTGCTCCTTGTTGGTTTCGTCGGCGTAACTCTGTTCGCTACTTGTGCCCTTTTCGCCGATGAATCGCCAACAGCGACCGTCGAAGTGAATGCTCTGCAACTGACGTTGCCGGCGGAAATACCACTGGTGGTTGGAACTGAGTTCCGAATCTGGTTTCGCAACATTGCGATGACGGATGACGCTGCAGCTTGTCAGTTTGAAGTACAATGTGATCGAGGAACCGCAACTGCCGAACATTGGACATTTACTCCCGAGGCAGCCGACATCGGTGCCCATCGTTTGACCATTACTGCTCGATCAGCCAACGGTAAGTCGATTGATCCTCCCGCGACCGTCGCAACCACCCTGAGAATCATCGCGCCGCGAAGTTTGACGGCTGGCAATCAAACAAAAACTGACGTCGCCGACAAGACCCCGTTTCGTTTGCTGATTGTCGGTGACAGTTTGACTCATGCATCGACGTATCCCACCGAGGTCGCTCGGTTGCTGAAGGCGTCCGGCACGAACGTAGAACTGATGGGAACTCACCGCCCGGAAGGCGTTGCTGAAGGGATTGCTCACGAAGGCTATGGTGGCTGGACCTGGGCGCGGTTCGCAACACACTATGAACCTGATCCGGACGGCACGTATCGCAAACAGGGCAGTCCGTTCGTGTTTCTCGATGATCAAAGCAAACCCATGTTGAGTGTCAGCAGGTACTTTGACACGCACTTTTCCGGGCACAAACCCGATGCGATCATTGTGCTGCTTGGCATTAACGACTGCTTTGGTGCTCCACCCAATGATCTCAAAGCCATGGATGCTCATATCGACCAGACGTTTGTCTCAGCCGATGCGGTGCTGGCATCACTTCGAGACGCTGCTCCTGAAGCAAGAATAGGCTTCTGCCTGACACCTCCGGCGAATGCTCGCGATGAAGCTTTCAAGGCCAACTACGGAGACCGCTACACTCGCAAAGGCTGGAAGGCCATTCAACATCGGTTAGTGCAGCGGCAGCTGGAGTATGTTGCAAAGAAGAATGATCCGAAGATCTCAATCGTTCCGACAGAACTGAACGTAGATCCCGTCGATGGCTATCCTGATAACAACGGAGTTCATCCCAACACGGTTGGCTATCACCAGATGGCGCAGATGATGTTTGCCTGGCTGATGACTCCGTGAAGGTTGCCTTGACCGGATGGAAACGGCGTTGCGAGAGAGCAAGCGGCTGCGTCTGCATCTTCCTGCGACGCCGTTAACTTCCGAATTCCAGCAGTGGCCGAAAGTAACTGCGATATCGTCCGCCCCTCAGGCTGCCGGAAATGATCAGTGCACCGCTGTCTCTGCCCGATTCACCAGGCCCCGACCAGCGGCCATTGAGAATCGCGGCGTCGTCTAACAATAGGCCGGAAACTCGTTCGATCGTCAGTGGCACATCTGCGTTCCACTCGATCGCTTCGGTTGGGTTCATCGCCGTTGCAAATACGCGTCGAGACTTCTTCGTGGTCTCCTCAACACCGAACAGCCAATGGGCCGGGAGCTGTTGCAGCGTCTCACCATTTCGTCGCGACAAGCCGCTGTAGGCAAACACCAGTCGTTCTCCCTCAGTTCGACTGGCGAAAAACACGCGGGCCGCGTCCGGAGACACATCGTCGGCGGTCGTCTGATCCAGGCAGGACCAGCGTAGTTTCTGTTTCCATGCTGCATCCAGACTGGCCTGAGCATCTGCGGAGGTCTGACGAAAATAGCTCCATGTTTCGCGAACGAGCTGCTCCACGTGTTCCACCGGCTGATCCGGCATTGCAGCGCAGAAGGCCAAATCCTGGAGGAACTGCTTTGTCACATCAGAAGCGGGATCAATCTCCGGAGGTTCGAATGAATTTTCCTTGAGCTTCGATGAAAGACCCTGCAGCACGGCCACCCTTTGAGTATCCGGCAATGATGTGAACATTCGCAGAGTCTTCAGAGTCGCCACAACATTTGTCTCGTCAAAGCTCAGCGCTGACGCCAGAAACTGAGCGAGTGCGAAGATCGATTGTTCCACCTGTTGCTGTCTGGACAGGCTGACTCCACGATTGGCTGTATCGAGCTTGAGTCGCAGATCGAAACGTCGTTCGAAACCCTCCCGCCAGCGTTTGATGTTGGCTTCACTTGCTCCGTGAATATGCTCCGTGAAGAACAGTTCCAGTTCCCGGGCGATGGCTTCACGCTGATCACGGCTCAGCATGGCAGAATCTGACAATTGCAGACCCGGAGATTTATGACTTGCGAGACATCGGTACAAATAGATGCGATCGTACTCGCTGCGCATCGGCAGTGCCGTGACCTTTTGCAGGCCAAATTTCAGGCATTCTGCCGAGGCAGGAAACGAATGAATCAGTTCGACAAGTTCCGTGCCCAGCATCCACGCGGGATCGCGTTGTCGAAACCCGGTCCCATAGATGCCGGCGGCTTCCACGCCGACGATCGCGACGAAGTTGTGCAACACGGCAATTGCCTGTCGATCCACGACGTTCTCCACCACCATAGCCGCGCCGCGTTTACCGAGTTCCGTGGCCAGCCACCACGCTCCCAATGTTGCGGGATTCGTGGTTGCCACCATACGGCCTGCGTAGATACCTCGACTTAGATAGCTGAGCCATGGTGTTGCCTTCTGGTACACGCCATACCCAACAACAGCTTTGCGAATGTACCCGTACAGTGTATTGATGTTGTACTGCTGAACATTGACGGGTAATTGTTCGAGGAGCACCAGTGTATGCAGGCAGATTCGACTGGCCGCGCGGGCCAGTTGTTCGAAGCTGGTTTCCAGCAGAGGATACTCGCACTCCGGCTTGTAGATTCGAGCCACACGCTTGATCAGATCGAGGGCATCATCGCGAATCGCCAACGCATCGACTCGACCATCGACCGTGTAACCGTTGCGACGGATCTTTTCGTAGACGCGTTCCGCTTCGGCTTCCAGAAGTTTGTGAACCTGGCGATCCTGTTCGCTGAGCTTCTGAAGTTCGCCGGTAACTTTGGACGCATGCACGTCTTCGGCAGGATACTCCAGAAATTCATGGAATCTGGAAAATCTGGCCACGAGATCTCGTTCTCGTTCTTCCAGTCGTTGAGTTCTCATCTCCAGTTCTGAAAGCAGCAGCGCCCTCGCTTTCTCGAAGGTTTCAGTTTGTTGCTGTTGCCGAGTTTGATCTTCCGACAGTCGAGTTCTCAGCAGGGCTACGGCCGGGTCGGCCTCATTGGTTCGCGGCCACAGGCCAGCAAGGCCGATGGCCCCGCTGATGGATGCGAGCAGGCAGATCCAGAACTGCCAGTCGCGGATTGAGAACGAACTGAATCCGGCGATGAGTGTCAGGACAACACACACCACGATCATGATCAGAGCGTTCCAGATACGACGAGGAAACATGAGCGGTATCACTTTGCTGAACGAGTTCCTGGGCGAGCGGCCGGATCTAACATATCAGCGTGCCTTGATGTTCCGCGCCAGGAAAGGCACATCTCACAGAGCAACAGGAGTACCATTTCCTGCAGGATGCTGCCGCAATTTGGCCGGGAAACGAATTGCTCGCAACGGCGGATGAACCAAACCTGAAAAAATGTGACGATCACGTCGCGGAATTCGCTACCATAAACCCAATAAAACAGGGCATTTTATTCTCCGCATGGTGTGAATTGAGGCCGGGTAGTTGCGGGATACCCTCAGAAGTCAGCCTCAATCGTGGCCACGCACTGAATAATCACCGAAAGAAGACATGAAGCGAATTCGACTTGGCGCGGGGATTCTTAACCAAACGCCGCTGGACTGGGACGGGAATACTCAAAGAATCCTTGACGCCATTCGTACGGCTCGCGAGCAACAGGTCCATGTGCTGTGCCTGCCCGAACTGTGCATTACCGGTTATGGCTGCGAAGACATGTTTCTCGCCCCGCACGTCTGGCAGACAGCATGGGACATGCTTGAGAAGATTGCTCCGGAAACCGAGGGCATGATTGTTTCTGTTGGTCTGCCGTTATTCGTCACGAACGGCGTTTACAATACTGCCTGTGTCCTGTCCCACGGACGGATAGCCGGATTTGTCGCTAAGCAGCATCTGGCCGGCGACGGTCTTCATTACGAGCCTCGTTGGTTCCGTCCATGGCCCGCGGAGGTGACCAGCGAATTTCATCAGGACGGACGCAGTTGGCCCATTGGAGACTTGTTGTTCGAATGTGATGGTGTCCGCATCGGTTTTGAGATCTGCGAAGATGCCTGGGTTGCCGGAAGGCCCGGCAATCGTATGGCGGAATGTGGTGTCGACATTATCCTGAATCCCAGTGCGAGTCATTTTGCATTTGGGAAGCATGAGATCCGCAAACGCTTTGTGCTCGAGGGCTCTCGTTCTTTCGGCGTCAGCTATGTTTACTCGAATCAGTGTGGCAATGAATCAGGCCGAGCCATCTACGACGGCGGTGCGTTGATCGCATCGTGCGGAGATCTGATCGCCGCGGGAAAACGCTTTCTCTTTGCGGACGTGGATGTCACTGTTGCTGACGTCGATGTTGAACTCTGCAGAACTCGACGAGCCAGCATTCATTCCATGACGGCCGACGTTTCGCAAAACATTTTTGACCGCATTGTTGCTATCCCTGGTCGATTCTCGGAGGTGGAGAGTGATTTCGATTCGCCGCGATATGTGTCGACGCCAACGCGATACGATGAGTTTACTCAAGCCGTCGCATTAGGGCTGTTCGACTATCTTCGAAAAAGCCGTTCCTATGGATTTGTTGTCAGTATGAGCGGCGGAGCTGACTCGTCGGCCTGTGCCGTGCTGATTCGCAGTATGGCGGAACTGGGATTCGCCGAACTCGGGATTTCCGGTCTCCGATCAAAACTGTCATATATCCCCGGGATCAAGGACGCGAACGGCATCGACGATCTCATGAAGTTGATGTTTGCCGGGGTTTATCAAAGCACCCGAAACAGCTCCGAAATAACACGGACGGCCGCAGAGAAAGTCACCACTGGTGTCGGCGGCACGTTTCTTGAGATCGACGTTGACCAGATTGTGCAGCTTTATACCGGAGCCATCGAATCGGCCATTGGTCGCAAACTGACCTGGCAGACGGACGACATTGCACTGCAAAATATACAGGCTCGAACACGCTCGCCCTCGGTTTGGTTGCTCACCAATATTCGCAACTCGCTGTTGCTTTCAACCAGCAATCGCTCGGAAGCGGCGGTCGGATATGCCACGATGGATGGCGATACTTCCGGCGGATTAAGTCCCGTTGCCGGCATCGACAAGGCGTTTTTGCGTCAGTGGCTAAGACAGTTTGAAACGGATGGCTCGGCAGGAGTTGCAGCCGTAGCGACACTGAACTACGTGAATGTTCAACAACCAACCGCTGAATTGCGACCTTCCGAATACGAACAGACCGATGAAGGCGACCTGATGCCTTATCCCGTTCTGGATCATATCGAGCGACTGGCGATTCGTGACAAGCTGAGTCCTGCAGAGGTCCTGGAAACTTTGTTGCGAGAATCCGCGAGGCAGAGTCCTGCTCGATACTCGCCCGCTCAACTTTCGGAATGGGTGCGTCGGTTCTTCACGTTATGGTCGCGAAATCAGTGGAAACGCGAACGGTATGCTCCATCGTTCCATGTGGATGACAAGAATCTCGATCCGAAGACCTGGTGCCGATTTCCAATCCTGTCTGGCGCGTTTCGATATGAATTGAGTCGGCTTGGCGGAGAATGAGACGGTCGTTTTCGAGGCATTCCGTTTTCATTGAATGCACATGCATTGATAATGCCGTCTGGTAAATTTCTGGCACTTGAGGAAAGAGGTGATCGATGAAACGAGTCGACTTTATCAGCCCCGCGGCCCGACTGGAAGATGCTCTCAAACAACTGGAGGCTTCATGGATGGCCACGAAGGAATCGTGGAACGATCCGATCAGCCAGAAGGTGGAGGACGATTTTCTTGTACCGCTGCACGGTCAGGTTCGGAGCATGCTGGATGCGGTCAGCAAGATGGCTCTTGTGATGCGCAAGGCCGAGCAGGAATGTCTGCATCCGCGGGAACGTAATTTTTCTTTGTGATCAAACCTGCCGTGGACTCCTTCAGATCCCTTCGCCGGACTCACCATGCGTTCAGGGGGGAGTGCACTCTTTGTCTTTCTGTTTTTCTTAGCCCTGTCAATCTCGACTCTTCTTGATCAACATATCGAATCCCATGTACGCTGAAATTATTGCTATCGGTTCTGAACTGACCTGCGGCTCCAAGCTCGACACCAACAGTCAGTGGCTCAGCCGTGAGCTGGAATCTCTGGGCTGGACTGTCGCACGACACACCACGCTGTCCGATGACATGCAGGCGATCGTCAACGAATTCCGTGCGGCCGCAGAACGTGCTCGAGTCGTTCTCATCACCGGCGGACTTGGCCCGACTCTCGACGATATTACTCGCGATGCGCTGGCAGAAGCTTTTCAGCAACCGCTCATCCGTGATGCGGAATCATTGCAGCAGATTGAAGCCTTGTTTGTGGCTCGAGGAAAAATCATGCCGGAGCGAAATCACCGCCAGGCAGATCGTCCGAAGACATCGCAGGCACTGCCCAACAGCTGTGGAACGGCTCCCGGGATTCTCATGCGAATCGAATCGTCCAGCGGACATTCGTGTTTATTTGCCGCGATGCCGGGTGTTCCGGCTGAAATGCGTCCGATGTATGAGCGACAAGTGCAGCCGCATCTGCTGGACAGCAGTATGGTGATGTGTCGGCGAGTCATTCGGACATTTGGCTACGGGGAGTCCGAAGCTGAGCGGCTGCTGGGAGATCTGACGGCGCGGGGGCGAAATCCGGAAGTTGGCATCACGGCCAGTGAAGCGGTGATCTCTCTGTGGGTCACGGCGCGAGCAACATCAGGAGAGGCCGCGGAAGTGATGTGCGAAGATACCATACGGTTGATTCGCGAACGTCTGGGAGAAACTGTCTATGCCGAAGGGAATGCCGAGCTGCACGAGGTCGTGGCGGAGATGCTGACAGCTCGCGGACTGCGAATTGGTCTGCTGGAAGGATCGACCACCGGAGGATTGATGGCTCTCTGGATGACTGAACATCCAGCGCTCAGCGCGGTCGTGCGGGAAGCACGCGTGATTACTGGTCGTTGGGATCAGTCCGCCATGACCTCAGAGGACAGCCACGCGCATGCAGTGGGAGCCGACGAGGACTGGCTCACTACAGCATCGCGAGTTGCTCAAAATGTCCTTCAGAAAAAATCCGTCGATTTCCTGCTGTTGTCTTCACCGCACGAAGATCAGGTATCCGAATCTGGCGTGACGTTGCGGCGAGGATCTGTGGCGATAGCTGGTCCGGACATGTTTCAGATTTTTGACACCACGATGTCCGGAAATCTCGCCATCTTTCGCCAACGAGCTGCTCGAACAGCCCTGAATCGTCTCCGGCTGCTGCTCGCCCCGAAGTGATCGAGACACCTCCCGCGCAGCAGATGGCCGCTGAGCAACCCGTTGTCAGAGGTCCGCGGATTCTTCATTCTCTGCGAAGGTGACGGTGATGCCGCAAGCCTGAAAACGCAGACCGGACCTTCGTGTTCGAAAAAACCTGTGCCCGGCGTGAATCCTGCACCGGGCTCGAGTGGCATCTCGAGCCGGCACAGAGACCTAAGCACCATTAGCCCTCAGCTACATTCACGTAGACCTTGAGAGCATCTCGGTCTTCAACGAGTAGACGCATCATTTCTTTGTAGTTGTCGAGACCTTTCACCGGAGTCGTCAGGATTTTCTGAATGACACCGGGATAAGTGACTTCACCCAAAGCCAGATCTGCGATTCCGGATTCGAAGTGTCGGAAGTTGGCATTCACGGACCCTACCAACAACTTATTTCCGAGGACCCAATTCAGATTGATGTGGTCGCCGGGCACTTCAACTTTCCGCTGCCCACCAGTGATGCTGGTCCAGACGATGCATCCATTGTGTCCAAGAACCTGCATCGCTTCAAAAGCAATCGCGCTGTTGCCGGTCGCTTCAATGATCAGGTCAGGTTTACCGTACTTTGTGGCGATCTCGGGCAGAGTCTGATCGGCGGTGCTGATGTAGGTGGCTCCAAGACCTTCGGCAATCTCAGCCTTCAGATTTGGTTTTCGCCCGCGAGCCAATGTAAAGACTTCAAGGCCACGTAAACGCAGGACCAAAGTTGAAAGAAGACCAATTTGGCCTGCCCCGGTCACCCATGCGCGTTTGGGCTCCCAAACCTGCAAGCGTCGTTGGGCCAAAAAGGCTTGTTCCACAGCTTTCGCGGCACAGCTCATGGGTTCGGCGAGAACATGCAAGTGCTTCAGGCCCACTGGCATTCTGACAACAAATTCCTCTTCGTCGACGAAGTATTCCGTCAGGTAGCCATGGCGGAGGTTGATTCCACGTTCGTAATATTGTTCTTCACTGGTGATATCCGAACGTCCAATCTGGTCGTAAATGGAGTTCCCCGGGCGACGGACCGTGCATGTTACGTAGTCTCCGGCTTTCACCTTTTTTACATTCTGGCCGACTTCTTCCACGATTCCGAAGCACTCATGGCCAATTACCAGGAAGTCATATCCTGCAGGAGCATTCCCATAGAGTGCGTCGTTAATTTCCCGGTCAGTCGCATCCACACCCACCTTCAGCACTCGAACAAGGACCCCTTTCCCGTTTGGCACATCACTCACCGCTGGTTTAGCGAGCTCAGCGAGATGAACACTGTCTGGGGTGCCGGGACGGACTGCGATGGCTTTCATTAACAACAACTCCGAAGGAACTTGATGCGGCCCAGCGACCTAAGGCACTGGAACAGGGTGTCAGAAGCAACGGCCTGAAAATCGTCTACGACGAACGGATTCCGCGACTCAAATACGTGTAACGTAGATGAGGACGCTCAACTCCGATATGTGAAAGGTGCGGCGTTTGGGCGGCTTGCGGCGTGGGCACGCTTTGGTTCAGTCGACACCGACGATTTTGAGGGGATTCTAGAGGCTCAACATGCCCTCACAAGTCATTTTTCCGAAAGTCGCACCCACACAGATTCGCCAGCATTCCCGTCTTTCATAGAGTGCCTCTTTGCGATGACCTATTTTTTTCGCCTTGCGTTACGGAATTGCCTCACCGACGTCTCAAATAGTTGTTGTGTCGGGTAATTCGTCGACTGGTATAGCAATAAAATGCTAAAAACAGCACACTGAGCACAGAAGTGCGCATTGCGTCCCAAGGCGTGATCGGGCTATGGACCTCGTCAAGAAACGTTGAAAATAGGCACGGCTTTCGTTGTGCATTCGGGGATCCGGCGTCCCCCGCAACGGGTGGCTTGTTTTCGAGGCATTTTCAGTAAAACACACAGGAAGATCAGCCGGCCAAAGTGTCCGATGGATTCGGCCAGAAAGTATACGATGAAGGGTTCGTCAAAGTCATCTCCTCAGTCTGGTGAGAAGCGTGTCAGTCAGGTGGTTTTTGCTGACTCTGCGCAGTCGCAGCCGTCGCTGAAGATTTCTGAGATTCTGATTCGTCAAAGGTGGGTCATTCTGGGCTCTATGAGTCTTGGGCTGGCACTCGCGTCACTGTATTGGTCCAAGGCGAGGGTCTGGTATGAATCCAGCGCCAAGGTACTTGTCAGCCAGCGAGATCCCACATTGGCCTCCGGGGACAGTAAAGGTGAGAGCATGGTTGACGAGGATGTCCTCGCAAACCATATGGAAGTCGTCCGCAGCCGTCGTATCGTTGAAGGGGCCTTAAAGCGTCATAATCTGATGGAGTTGCCATCGATTTTGGAGAAAATCGCCGGCAAAAATAGTGATGCCGCGGATTACGTGATCGACCACCTGAAACTCAGTCGTGGTGGTGAAGGCACGGCGAAGGACGCGCGCAGCCTGGCGATACGCTTTGAACATACAGATGCTGAAGATGCCCGCCTGGTACTGGAAGGTATCGTGGTGGAGTATCAGCTCTTCCTGAATGAGCAACTTTCCAAGGCGTTGTCCGAGGCGAATTTGCTGGTGGAAGAAGCTCGCGACAGCCTTGAAAAGGAACTGTCAGAAGTTCAGCAGGAATTCATCAACGCCCGCCAGAATGCTCCTGTGCTTTATCAGGGAGAAAACAGCGGGAATATGTATGTCGAAGGGTATCGTAAGCTGCACGAAGAGCTTCTGGAGCTTGATATTCGCGAATCAGCCATTCGTTCTCGACTTGAAAAGGCAAAGGCAGTCCTGGTGAGCAAGGGCGAGGAAGGACAGATTCTGATTGAGGATCTCGGAATCATTGATACGGAGAGTCTGACCCGACTGGGGATCTTTTCTGGCATGCAGTCGAACGCTGCTCGCGGAACGGACTTTCTTTCCGGACAGGCCGATCGAGCCGAGCAGGCTCGCCTGACCAGCGACCTGATTGTTATGGAAACGGATCTGCGAAAGATGAAGGCTGATCTGGGTGGAAGGCACCCGGATGTGAAAAAGCTTGAAGACCAGATCAGCTATATCGCAGAGAAGCTTGCTGAACGTGAAAAAGGTCTCAAGCCAACTCTTGAAGCCGTTGAACTTACTCCGCGCGGCCTTTTGTCAGCGTACATCGCGTTTTTGGAAAAGGATGCAACGGAGATTTCGGAGACGCGTGTTGAGCTGACCACCAAGATGAACGACGCAGAGAAACTCGCTCGTCAGCTCGTTGAGTATGAACTGAAGGAAGGCATGATCAAGTCGCGGGTTGATCGAACTCAGACTTTGTTCGATGGGCTGGTTGAGCAATTGAGAGGTCTCGATGTGGCCTCAGGAATGCACGGCTACATTCATGAGCTTCTCGAGTCACCTCGTAAAGGTGTAGAGATCTGGCCAAGCCTGCCGTTGTGCGGTGTTGGTGGTCTGATGATCGGATTGGTTGCAGGATTATTTGCATCCCTGATGATTGATCAGCTTGATACTCGGTTCCGCACATCATCCGAAATTGACAGTGCGATTGGCCTGCCAATTCTTACGCGAGTGGGAGGTTTCAAGACCGATGGCGCGTTCCCAATCGTTGCGGACAACTCACCTGAAGGAGAGTCGTTCCGAATTCTCCGCACATTGCTGCTGACCGACATTCGTGCCGGGAATCTGCGAGTGATCTCCGCAACGAGCCCGCTGCCAGGAGACGGGAAGACCACGATTTTGGCGAACATCGCCGCCTCGTTCGCCAAGTTGAATATGTCCGTGGTCATGATTGAGGGCGACATGCGGCGCCCGACGTTCCACAAGAGATTCAACGTTCCTGATGAGCGAGGACTCTCCGATGTGCTGAAACGCAAATGCAGTCTTGACGACGTTTTGATTCCGTCCGGAGTAGCAAATCTGACGTTGATGACTTCGGGCACCGGGGCCGCTGACCCATCAGAACTTCTGCAGAACTCAGTGTTTGATGAGTTGTTGGTTGAGCTGAAAGCTAAGTTTCAGCTGGTGATAATTGACGTGGGACCGGTACTTGCCGTCTCAGATCCAGTGATTGTCGCACAGAAATCTGACGGGATGCTGCTGGTCGTTCGCTCATCCAACGATACTCGCCAGCAGGTGATTGACACTGTCGAAACACTTCGCTCCGCAAACGCGAAGATGCTGGGATGTATTGTCAATACCTACGGCAGCGGCCATGAATTCGAACGCAGAGGATATTACGGCTACTACTACTCAGACAAGAACGGTAAGGGGGGAGATTCGTCCGGAAAGCCCCTGCTTTCGTCAAGGAATGCCGAGTAGTTCTGACCGTCTTGAGCTTCAAAAGAAAAAACGCGATGAGGGTTTCCCTTCATCGCGTTTTTTGTTGTTACTTCGAGGACACCAGGAGTTTAGTTCAACAGGACGCTGAAGTTAAACCAGTTGGCGAGTGAGTTGAATGCTGTCTGGTGAGGTTTGAACTGCAACATCACGACGTCGTTGGCCTGAATCAGGATACGCTCTTTCTGGTCCACCATCGCCCGAGCAAGGTCGACTCGAATCGGCAACTGACGACCATCCGGTAGCTCTCTTAGGATGAGTACCCGAGTTGGTCGAATGATCTGCCCTGGCGAACCACCGGCCAGAACTTGACCGTCACGTCCCAGTGGGCCACCTACGGAGCCATTCGCCAAAGCGACTGCCTCGATTACGTCGATGTCTTCATCTCGTGGGAGTGGGATTTTGGCACCGGTCACAAGGCCGCCCACATAGAAGTATTCTTCTCGGCGAGGCACATACACCACGTCCCCGTCTTCGACCACAATGTCTTTTGCGGAGAAGGCAGTAGGTTCTCCCGGGCAACCCGTGAGAGGGATTCTTACGACCTGTGATGTGGTCTCTTCACTTTCGCTGTACGACGCGGCCATTGTCTGCAATTCAGCAGACGTGATTGCGTGAGGATCATTCAGCCCTGACCGTTTGAAGACCCAGATTTCTCGGGCGGCATCTGTGCCCGGCAGACCGCCAGTCACTGATAAGGCATGCAGCACGTCATTCTCGTAAACCGGGAGGTCGACGACATCGGCCGATCCTCTGTGGATGTGGTCTACCTGACCGGGAGCTACCAGCTGCACCGTTGGGCTCGGGGTGTCTTCTCGCAACACGACGACACGATGCACTCTCGCAGTGACGAGAGACACAATAACTCGTTCGCTTTCTTCCTTGGTGATCTGCTGATCGCGATACGCGTTCTTGACTGCCGTAGTCGCTTCTGGAAGTGTCAGGCCGCTCAGCTGCACCTTGCCGACCAAAGGCAGTTCGACCGACCCGTCCTGATCCACCAGAACTGGAAGCCCGGCGGTTGCACCCACGACACTGCCGTGCGGAGGGTAATACCTCTGGTTAATTGGCTGAGTTCGCTGCAGAATCGGAGTGTCTTCCGTTCCCGGTGGAAGCACGCCAAACACATAAACGCTGAGCTGATCGCCTGCTCCAATAATATGCGAGGCCGGCTTTTCTTGTCCAAGCGCGGTGAAGGGGAACACCTGACGGCCTTCTTTCGGCTCGGCCGCAAGATGTCGTGGAAGACGACTTGCCGGGACAGATTCATGGATATCCGTGATTGCGTGACACCCAATCGATGATGCCATACTCAGCGTGACAATCCCGCCCACGGTTCTGGACAGCAGTCTGGCAGCTAGTGACTTATCTTTCATGGTATTCGTCCTTGATTCCGTGCTGAACTTTCATGATGGCCCGATGAGTATCTTGTTCTCGGCGCCTTCTGAGCGGCACGTCGCATGCCGCCTTACTCCGTCCTCGTGGCGAACGATCAAACAGATCGCCCCCGCACCAGCCGATCGTCAACTATTCGCCTGCGATCTCTTCCTGGTCAGCACTGTGAGAAGCATTTCTCACCAGCTGATCAACATAATTCACCGTCGGTCGCTTGTATCCAGCGACCAGTCTCTGAGTCGCCGAGGGCACAGGCTGTTCAAAGTCCGTGCTCGATGGCTCCGGATCTTTCTCGTAATCATCGGCCTTTGGCTTTGGGGCCGCTGGTGCGGCTTCTGGCGAGGCAGAAGGAGTCGCTGCTGGACTTCCTGACGGATCAGTTCCCGGAGCTGGCTCAACGGAAGAGCCGTCTGATCCCCCCATGACTTCCGGTGGTGAGTTCTGAATCCCCTGCGACGTCGAATGTTCGCCGTGAGAAATCACCTCCACCGTTTCATGGCCATAATGGGCCTGATGAAACGTCGGAGCCATGAATGTTGGAACATAGTGGAAGTCGGGCTGAGCTTTGGCGCACGAAGCTCCATCCTGGTAGCCCGTGTACCACTCATCCTGACGAGACGGATCGTGCTCGGTGAAGACGGGCGGTTTCCAGTACTTCTTTGGTGGCACAACGGGCGGCCTGCCATCTCCACCGGTCAGGACGTCGTAATAGCCTCGCTTCCAGCCATCACGATAGTCGCTGGTGAAGCACTGCTCATTGCAGCCATCGAACTCATGCCATGCCTGGCTGGTCCGAATCTTCTGTCCCGCCTCATATTTGCAGTCGGAGAGTGCAGTGCAGCCGGAGAGACTGAGGAAAAGGGCGAACGAACGCCACGAACCTCGATGAACAACCTTGTTCCGCATGGAAGAGACTCCTATTTCTCTGTGGACAACCGCTCCTTTTCATCGGGTCATCGCTGCTGCCAGTTACAGACAAATTCGGGGTGTGGTTGCGTTTAAAGTTGGCGCGAACGAAACAGCGGGAATACTCAGCTTAGACTCCCCTTACTGTGCATGGGTCCGATCCTGTTTATTTGCCCCATATTTTAGTCTGCGGTCTTGACAGCTCCTACCGTCTTCGATGCTATCCGTGGTGACGGATCTCCACGAGCCAATGACTATGCAGGCTGGGTAAGATGTGTCACGCTTTTTGACGAATGTTAGGAGGTATCTTTAGCGTGAAGCCCGCAGAACCGATTTGACCGGATCTGAATGCCGAAGTCACACTTTGAACCCTCAGGGTGTTGTTTGTGTGTGTACATTTGATCATTCTTGTCATTTTTTTTACACTCCGGGCGCAGGTTTTGCCAATAGGTTGTTGGATCGCTCGCGATTTGACTTCTGAAACTTTTTTGTCGCGACATAACGGTTGACAGAAATTTGTTTTTCTTTGGTTCATGGGCAGGTATATCTTCGTGCCTGCTGCGGAGGCTCAATTTCAAAGTTGACCCCTGCCAGCTGGTTACCGACGTTAGGAGTAATTCAGTGAGTACCCCTTCTCATTTGATTCAACCTCTGATCTGCACTCAGGCGATTTCGACGCTGAAGACCGTGGTTCCTGGAAACACGCCCGACCGGCGGGTGGATGTTGGCTCCGAGGTGTCCGGTCGATTTCGCGCGGCTGGTTTTCTTCGATACCGCCAGGTCTTCCTGACTTCTTTGCCGCTCGTATTCGGGGATTTTGTTGCACTTGTTCTTTGCTACCTGCTTGGGACTTCAGCCGCGAACTGGTTTCTGGGCTCTCCTGTTTTCTACCCGGGGCTCTGGAATAACCTGACGGCTCTCTGCCTTTGCCACTTTATGCTGGGAAGTTTCCTGGGGCTGTTTCCTGCGTCCGGAATCAATCCGGTTTGCGAACTGCGAGATCAGATTACCTCGATCAGCGGCTCTTTTCTGGTTCTCGTCGCATTAAACGGACTGGTGGGAGTGGTCACAACCAATGAGGTTGTCACCATTTTCGTGGCATTTCCGCTTATTCTGGTTGCTGGCCCATGTCTCCGTTTCGCCGCTCGCAGAGCCTGTGCTCGAAGCCGCTGGTGGGGAGAGAAAGTGATCATCGTCGGCAATGGGCGACAGGGGAAGTTGGTCTATGAATTTCTGAACCGCATGCCTCAGCGCGGCCTTAAGCCTGTCGGCATGGTTGACGACAATCCAGGTGAATACTGGATTTCCGACGAAGCAGTTCCCATTGAGTTCCTCGGAAACACGTCCGACCTTGTTGAAATCTGTCGGCGAAATCGCTGCCACTGGGTGATTGCTGCCGTTTCTGACAAGAGCGAGGCAGCAATTCAGGAAATCCTTTGGCAGGGCAGTTTGATTCCAAATCTGGTCGTCCTGTCCACAAATATGCAGACTCCCTCTCTTTGGGTGGAATCATTCGATGTGGCGGGTCTGACCGGTGTGCACATCCGAGACCGACTATTGAGTCCTCTGCAGAAGGCTGTTAAGAGGCTTTCTGATATCGTGTTGTCAGCCACAATTTTGATCGCATGTACTCCGCTGTTGTTGGTGGTCGCTGCCTGGATCAAATTGAAATCCCCAGGTCCGATATTCTTCCGTCATCATGGTCGTATTGGCCGCAATGGTGCTCGATTCGGAGCATTCAAGATTCGGACCATGATGGTGAATGCGGAGGCAAAGCTGCAGGAGTATCTGGAGTCGAATCCGGCCGCAATGGCTGAATGGAAACGTGACTTGAAGTTGAAAGACGATCCCAGAGTGATCCCGGGAATCGGCAGTTTCCTTCGTCGCACGAGTCTTGACGAGCTTCCTCAGTTGCTGAATGTGCTCATCGGAGAAATGAGCCTTGTTGGTCCTCGGCCGATCTACACCGATATTGAAATTGAAAAATTTCATGACCACTATCCGTTGTATCTGCGAGTTCGTCCTGGGTTGACCGGTATTTGGCAGGTCTCCGGACGGAACAACACGAGCTATGAAGATCGTGTGAGACTGGACTGCTATTACGTACGAAACTGGTCACTTTGGCTGGATTACTTCATCTTGCTGAGAACAATCCGAACGGTACTTTTCCGCGAAGGAAGCTATTAAGCTGTTCGCGTTGGCAAAGCGGCGGTTGGCGACTGCAAGTTTGGGCAAAGAGTTCTCTCGTCTGCCGAGAGTGCGCTCGTAAGTTCCGGACCGGCGTTTCATCTACCTCCAAATGAAATCGTGGATGGTCAGAGGACTGAACGACATCTGGTTTCGGCATGCCTTCTCGATACGTGACTCAGATCCTTCCGCGGACATCCTGATCAGCAGGCAATGCCGATGTTCGGTATCGCAAAATGACTTGCCGCGTCACCCTGGCTTTTAGTCCCAGCAGTTGCTCGATGTCGCCGCTGCAACTTGCTGGTTTCGCCGCCTGGCAACAATGTTGCAGTGCTGGTGGCTGTGGCTTCGTCATTTTATGTCGGACGCCGTGGAAAATCTGAATCATCAGGCCATCACTGGATTGGCGTCCGAGTTTGAAACTGCAGCGGCAGGAATTATCATTCGGAGGGGCGTCTGCCGTGTCTGGAATACGGCATTTTCCATAGGACACGTCTTGAGAGAGACTTCCAAAGTCACGACGCGACTCGTGAATTTTGAACTTGCGCTGTTCAAGACGGCCGGAGATCAACCTGGAGAAATCAAAAGGATGGATCATCAACTGACGCGTCAGCGAGCGATTTACGAAGACACTTCTAAAACGCGACAGTTGAATCACTAAGATACGTTTTGAGCTGTGATAACCGCAAACATTCAACTTCACGACTCGTGAGCGAGGGATCGTTGACGAGCAGGGAAATTCTTCATTGATGTTTCCGGATGTAATTTCTTGCTTCAATAAAAAGGGACGCTTTTTCGGGGCTGTTCCTCAGTGACGGTAGCTTTCTGCGTGCAGAGATCGGCGAAGATGCCAAAGGGAAAGTGTCGACTGGCTGATTTTGGGACAATTGATGTGGCGAGACAAACAAGTTTCCAATCTCGGCTTTCCCCTGGGTTTGCGAAGCGTGGGACGGAAAAAAGAGAAGAGTTGTTCGGGTTCTTCCGAAGATAACTAGACGAATGCTGATTTTACGGCCAGAGGTGGAAAACATGGAAACTCATCGGAGTACTGACTTATCTGCCGGCGTGGTCGTATTTGGAATTGTGACGACAGCTTCGTCTTACGCGATGAAGCCAATTCTTGATTCGAGAATTTGGCCCGTGTGGCTGGCTATGGGGCTGCTGCTGCTGTTGGCGCCTGCCGCGTTCAAGGTGTTGTCTTCGGGGTTTCACTGGCGATCAGTGGCTGTTTACCTGTCGCTTGTCGGGGCAATTGAACTCCTGAACCTCCTGAATCTTTCGGAACCTCTTGAATTCAGGATGATGATGCACCGCTACATCTGCTACGCCATTTGCGCGGCGGGGATAGTGTATGGGTATGAATCCATGGATGACATGCGGCAATTCCCCGGGTTTGCACACATCTTGACCGCAGGGTTCTCCATTCTGGTCGCAGGTATCTGGTTGAGGTCCGCTGGTGCTGCAGTCGCGGGAGTTCGATTCGTTGGTGACTCTGAAATGCTTACCCCTGTAGGCGTGGGGTATACCTTTGGGGTCATGGCGTGTGTTTCGGCCGCATTCATGTTGACCGAACAGCGTTTAATCTTTCGAGTGTTACATTTCGTAGCCTACTGTGCCTGTGTATTGGCGATTCTCTCAACAGGTTCACGCGGTTCCGCGGTTTTCTCCATACTGATCGTGGCGGCGGGTATTGTGATCCGGCTGCGTTCATTTGAGGATGGGCTCCGTTACAGCCTGTTGTTTATCGCCTTGTTAGTTGTGTTTGGTGGCGTGGTGATGACCAATTCGTACGCCAGAAGCCAAATGGACTTCATGTTGGAGCGATTTGAATTTATTTCCCGAGGTAGTGTCGACTTGTCCATTGTTGAACGAACGGACAAGCAGCTGTATTACTATCGATTGATCGATTCGTGGATTCTGATGGGGATGAAAGAATACGACTTTAACTATCCTCATAACATTTTCTTCGAGTGTCTGTTGAGATTCGGAGTCGTTGGATTCGGGCTGATTGGTGCAATTCTCTTCAGCGCTTACCGGGCCTTGAGGAATCTTCGGATTTCATTTTCAAGCCCTGTTGTGTGGGTGATATCGAGTGTGGGCTTCTTTTCACTTTTGATTGTTCAGGTTAACCTGATGCTTGAACACGCAAGATGGCTTTGGTTGTTTGTCGGGTACTGGGGAGTCAAGGAAGCTCAGCGAATGCGTTTCGGTCATATGGAGCATTCCTTTCATCGTGCGGATAGCGACGATGAAGAAATCGCTGCCCATTTTGGGGAACTCCGTGCTGGTCGGTCATTAGAAAACGCCTGAAGTCAGCCCAATAAGCGAGTTCCCCGGAACGAGATATTGCTGCGACCGGAATCGGGACATCGTGGATGTGAATTGTCGCCAGACGGCGATCTCTTCGTGGGACTGACGGCATCACAGATTGACGGTCGCGGCGTTGTGGAAGACTTGCAAGGGAGTGTTCGCACTCCTTTCCTTTGCTTCGTTATTCTCTTCCCTCGTCGTGTCCCAGATCAGTGCATGGACCCATCCCATCAACTGCGTCGGGTAGAGATCGCAGACATCGTGTTCGAAAGGATGTCTGAACTTTGGAAGGGGCATTGAGACGCAGTAAGTAGGACGCCGAAAAGTTCCAGGCACTTTGTTGACGAGTCACTGGTTACGGCAAGAAGATAATGTGTGAAGACATTCTAGTCGGCTCATAGCGTGAACCATGCGAATTCATCTGATCAGTAACTTGTATTCTCCGGACGAACTTGCCGGAGCTTCGCTGTTCACGGACCTGGCTTATTATCTCCGAGATGCCGGACATGATGTACGCGTCACAACGACATTCTCGTACTATCCTTCATGGCGTCTGAGGGACGAAGATCAAGGAGTTTCCCTGCGCGAAGAGGTGGTTGGCGGGATCCCGGTACGCAGGGTCGCAATGTATGTTCCAGCGAAGCCGACGGGGCTGGGACGAATGCGTTCCGATCTCAGTTTCTTCTGGTCTCTGCTGCGTGCCGGTAAGTTTCCTGACTGGCGTCCAGATGCGATCGTCACTGCTCTGCCGATGCTGTCTCAATGTCTCGTGCAGAGATTTCAGCACATTTTTCGACGCATTCCCCGATTGATTATTGTGCAGGACTTCGCCGTTGACGCGGCTCTGGAGTTAGGGATTCTGCGAGTACCGGGAGTTGCATGGATCCTCCGCGGTATTCAGAGATGGTCGCTGCGGTCTGCTTCGACGATCACCACAATCAGCCCGTTGATGCTGACCAAACTTCAGGGGGAAATCGGTACGGGGCGCCGGACACTGATGGTCCCGAACTGGATTCACAAAAGTTTGCAGGACGAAATCAACTCTCAGAATCAGTCGCCTCCTGCCCGTCTGCCATCGACGCTGTTTTATTCCGGGAACCTCGGCGTGAAGCAGGGGCTTCCCGACTTTCTGGGGCAGTTTGCGGAATCGTCCGGAGTTGATTCCGGTTGGAATATCGAAATCTGCGGAGGCGGTGCGGAGAAGGACCGCCTGAAAGCGATGCTTGATTCGCAGAGAGGAATTGCGCTGGGGCCTGTGCTCGACGAACGCTCATATGTGTCAAAGCTGCTGTCTTCCACGGCATGTCTCATCACGCAGCGGCCGGGGATTGGTGCCAACTTCCTGCCTTCGAAACTTCTGCCGGCACTTGCCACTGCGACCCCGGTACTCGCTGTCTGTGACCGTTCAAGCCCTTTGGCCAATGAAGTCATCGAAGGTCGGTTCGGTCTGGTGGTTGCCCCGGGGGACGCCAGGGCGTTATCGGAAAGCCTCGAGAAATTGAAGTCACCCACGTTGCGTGAAGAGTTCAGTGTCAATGCAAAGACACGTGCTGCAATCTACCATCGCGAAAGAGTCCTCGGGATCTTCGATCAGGAACTCCGGAATTTGAGCCACGTCAGGCCTGTGTGACGGTTGGAAAAACAGAAGGCGTCTCC
This sequence comes from Planctomycetota bacterium, assembly GCA_052034165.1. Taxonomy (GTDB): domain Bacteria; phylum Planctomycetota; class Planctomycetia; order Planctomycetales; family Planctomycetaceae; genus SXXK01. The sequence continues at coordinate 134,893 of JBPOIW010000065.1, forward strand.
CGTGACTCGGGGGCACTCTGCAACTTGATTCAGGCGGATGATCCCATTCCTCTAACGCCAAACAACATTGCACGCTGCTAACACTTGATGGTGATGGGGCGGTTGGGCTGATTTCATTCAAACGATGACACTCGACGAACGGAGCCATGGACTGGCCATGGAGAACCTTCAGGAGTATTGGCTCGCTGAGCATTTTTTGCCGACGATCCCTGGGGGGTATTCTGGAGCGCGCGTGGTCAACTCGCAATTTCCCTCCATATCCTGCTCTTGAGACGCTGATCGGACGAAGCAGTTCGGTGATGTGGTTCACCGGGAACACTGTTTGGGCTGCAGGGTGAAGGGTTACAAAGTAGATCTTTCGCCCTGGGATCGCACTTCGATGGGATGAATTGCCTCTGAGCGAGCCCGCGTAGAGAATCAGGTATTGGCAGAGAGACGCCCGTAATGATAACTTTCAGGATCCGAGAGTTGGCAGAACGGTCTTCATGAGTGGAGGGAAGATTCAGAAATGTTTCCTGGAATCACCGGATGGGCTATCAGTCTGGGAATTATTCTCGCCGTCTGGATTGTGCTGTTCGTGCGACGCGGCCCGGCTGAAGCGCTGGCTCCGGCATTGTTGCTCAGCATGGCGTTCCCTGTCTGGCTGAAGCTGACAGTGTTCGATGTTCCCTTTGGCGTGCGAACTGCGACGGCTGCCGTGACCATGCTGGCGTTTGCTGTTCATCCGCGCGGTCGGATCTGGTCACCTCTGACCGTTCTTGATTTATGCATTGCATTGCTCTGCGGTTCTCAAATTCTGACAGACGCGTGGCATGATGGCTTTTCAATCGCGCTGCCGTTTCGCGCCTATGGGGAGTGGGCCCTGCCCTACGTTGCTGGCCGTTATGCAATCAGAACTCAACAGGACCTTGTCACGGCGGCAAAGTGGGCCACGGGAGTCGTGTTGTTTCTGTCCGTCCTGGCTGTGATAGAGAATGTGACTCGGGTAAACGTTGTCGAGTTAGTCTTTGGGGAGCGCCCGATAGAACTCGCCCCTCGCAATATGTCTCGCTTCAATTTGAAGCGAGCTTATGCGACAGCAATGCATCCGATCTATTTTGGAATGATCCTTGCCGTGCTGTCTCCCTGGCTTGTTTGCCTGTTGGATAAGCGAGAATCGAAAGCGTCACGAGCTTTTGTGATGTTCGTCCTGCCCGTCATGCTGCTCGGGATGCTTGCAACGATATCGAAAACTCCCATCATGACTGTCCTGGGAAGTTGGGTTTTTCTCCTGGCGATCATTGTTCGCTGGCTGCGAGTGCCAGTGATGACTGTCGTCGTCGCGAGTATTGCCGTCTTCCTGATCTGGCCCTACGAGGTGACCGATTTCTTCGGCAGACAATCAGGAGAACGACATCGAATTATTGAGGTCGACGGAACGGCGGTCGTCTACTCATCCAGCAGAGCCCGCCTTTTATTGCCGATGGCTTATTCTAAAGCCATGGTGAACGCGGGGATCATGGGTTATGGTTCTGAGGCTACGAAGGAATTTCCACTGAAGATTCCTTATATGGAGGGGACAGCAGAAACAAGAGATGCGCTCAAGCTCGTCGACAACGGCTATATCCTGACGGTACTGCGGATGGGCTGGTTGGGAGGGTTTCTGTTGGTGCTTCTGTTCATCACCGGGATGCTCTCCTGCTGGTCATTGCACCGCAGGCGCCCGGATCGACTTTTCCCGGCAGCTTTTCTGAGTTTGCTGATCGTGTACTCCCTTCTTTCACTCAACCTCGTATCTCAGGTGTATGACTTTTTCTTCACCATTGCATGGACACTCGGAGTCATTAGTGCTCTGTTGATTCAGAAAAGTAATTCGAGCCTGATGTCGGAGTTCAAACCTGCTTTCAATGCACCCTATCGTAAGTCCTAGCTGAACTCAAAAAACGGGGGCGACTCGACAAGAGCTGCTGCTGGCCGTTGAGTGAGGGATTTGCACTGCCGAAGCGAAGGTTTATAAGATCGCGACTGAGGCTATTGCATTCCTGGGCCACCTGAAATTGCTGACTGGTCCTTCCTTTGCCGGGAAGGACCAGATTGCATTTCCGCGATTACGCTGTGCAAGAACATCGTGCTGTGCACGACGTTTCAGAGTGTTTGCGAAACTCTGTTTGCTGTCTGTTGGTGATGATCAAAGGTATTCAGCTTTCGTTCGGTCACCGAAACATGGAGTGGCCGGAAATCAACTATTGTTTGCCTTCGGTTCGCTTGGACCACCAAGGCAGGCCAACTCCGCCATCCATCGTCAGCGTTGAGCCGGTCATGTAGGACGCTTCATCGCTGAGCGTAAAACAGACGCCGTGCGCCATCTCTTCACTGCTTCCCATGCGTCCCATCGGCAGACCTTCAGCTCCCTGCTTAAGTTGCTCTTCCGTAAAGAACTTTCGTTCGCCTGGAGTATCGATCCAGCCGGGATGAAACACGTTCACACGAATACCATGCTTCACCAGTTCGATGGCCGCAGTGCGAGCCATGTGATCGATCGCCGCTTTGGCCATATTGTAGGCCATAGCCGTTGGGATCGGGATAATCGCATGAGGTGAACTGATCACGGTGATCGCTCCACCTTTGCCCTGCTTCAGCATTTGCTGCGACGCCGCACGGACGCCAAAAAATGCGCCCCACATGCTGACGTCGATTGTTCGTCGAAAGCCAGCCATGTCCGCGTCCACCATCAACTGTCGATCGCTGTAAACGGCATTGGAAACGAACAGATCAAGACTACCGAACGCGTCTACCGTCTTTTGGACCATGTCTTCAACGGCCTTCTGGTCAGAAACATCGCAAGCGACAACGATCGCCTTTCGGCCCATGCGACGAATCTGCTCGGCGACTTCTTCGGCCTGCGTCACACTTGAGCTGCAGTTGATCGTGACGTTGGCTCCACCCTTCGCCAGTTCGAGCGCGACGCCGCTGCCGATGCCTTTGGAAGATCCTGTGACGAGCGCGTTTTTGCCTTCAAACTTGTAGTGCATAGCCAACCTTGAATTCTGTTTCTTCAATGAAAAAGGGGAAGAGTCCCCAGAACTGTGTGAGTCTCTGACGGCGATCAGTGACAGTATTTGCCTCGGCATCTTCGTGCCCGAATAGGAACTCGTCAATAGCCCGGCGGCTGCCTGGCCAATTGTCCCGTTGAACGGACTATTGCAAGCCGTCCAGTCTCATGGCCTCTATGAGAAGTCGTGGGCGACGATGTTCCTCTTTTGTATCTTCGCAGTCCGTCTCCGGAATGCAACACGTTGCTCATACGGCAACACTTCGAGAAGAAATGCATCACCGACGAAGGTGATTGGAGAGCCGCCTCGCCGACTATTGCATTCGGCTCGTTCCGATTAAACGTTTCGTACTTGCTGCAACGAAACCACCCCGGCATCCGACCTCTATTGTGGGAAGTGGGCGAAGTTTTTGACAAGCGGTCCTCCGTGTTGTGATCTAGAGTTCATCCCCAAGCCGGAGTGTTACAGTTTCCTGGAACTCCATTTTTCAAAAAGTCATTGTCACAAGTTCATTCGGCAGTTGACCATCCTGTTCGACGAAGCCATGTCTCTCGCTGGCTGTGCTTCGCTGCAGGTCAGCTCTCAGGCAGCTTTCAGGTCAATTGTCTTAATCGTTGTCAGCTCTTTTGTGGTGCGGTCGGGAGGCCGCCCTGAATAGCCGAAATCGCTCGGTCAGACGACCGGCCAGAACGATAGGCCGCGGCAGTGGTGGCTGCAGTCTGGCCAGAACAAAAGACGTGAGGTTTGTCTCACGGTTGTTATGAGTCTGCGATTTCTTAACTGAGGAGAAGGCGAAATGTCTGAAGAATTGTCTTCCGAGAAATCTCGTTTTCACAGCAGCAGTGCAACGGTTCCTCGGTCAGAATGTGTCGACGTCGATCAAGCAGTTCCTCTTCATCGGTCAGACCTCGACGATATTCGACAGGCCACGCAGATCACAAGCAACAGAGTTCTGATGGAACTCATTGATTGCGGCGTCCGTGCGGAGTCACTCAACATCCTGACCCTTGTGCCATTGGTTCATGTAGCATGGTCAAACGGCAGGATTGAACACGAAGAAAGACTGGCAATTCTTGAGGCGGCCGCACAAGTCGGTGTGCGAGCTGACTCGCCTGGCTTTGTTCTTCTGAATGGTTGGCTCTGCTGCCGACCTCATCGTACTTTGATCCGTACGTGGAAAGATTATGTGGGGGCTATTCAGAAACTTCTGAGCCCTGACGCATACAAAGCTTTACACCTGAGCACGGTCAATCGCGCGAGGACCGTAGCCGAGGCGTCTGGGGGGATTCTGGGATTTCTAAGGGTCTCCCGCGCTGAAGAGGACGCGATTCAGGAGCTTAGCCTCGCCTTCGGCATCTGATTTTTGATTCCGTTGTCTGCCGGAGTTCATGCCGTGGTCTGTTGAACGTGAAAAGGCTAAGGGGCTTCCCATTTCGGAATGCCCGATTCCTTCAACTGCTTGTAGTAGAGCTCATGAAATGGTTTCGTGGCTGACATCTCTGCTCCTTCATTGACCATCATCGGGCGAGTGACTTTCCACCATTCATCGTACGCCTTTCGCATACTGTTGGCCACTTCCGGGTGCTGGTCGAGAACATTCGTCGTTTGTCCCGGATCAGCCTGCATATCAAACAGCTGTTTGTCGTTCACGAATCGATACCGCTGATTTCGGACGCTGAAATTCTTCCACTGAAAATCGTTCGGCTCCTGTCCTGTGTCCCAGCGACCGACATGAGTAAACAGATAGCGGTCTTCCCATGCTGCTGACGGATCGTTAATCAGAGGAAGCAAATTTCGACCTTCAACCTGCATCTCAGGAAGTTCCGCGCCCGCGATTGCGGCCAGCGTCGGGAAAATGTCAATGTCGCCTGCAATTCGATCAATGTCCTGAGCAGGCCAATGCTTATCCCAGCGAACGAAGAAAGGGACTCGCACTCCCCCTTCATCCGGTGACCCCTTCAGTCCTTTCATCCCGGCATTATAGGGCCGCATCTCAAGACCATCAGCGGATTTCCCCATGGCTGTATTTGGCTTGCCGGAGCCGCCGCCAGTCATCCCATTGTCAGACATAAAAACGATGACGGTATTTTCGAGAAGCTTGTTTTGCTCCAGATGATTCATCAGCTTGCCAACATTGTCATCAATGTTCTCGATCATGCCGTAGTAACCGGCCTGCTCCTGATCGAATCCGCAGTCCAGAAATCTCTTCTTCGAAGACTCAGGGGCAAGGAATGGTCCGTGAGGAGCATTTGGGGCAATGTAGGCAAAGAACGGCTGCCCGGCTTTCGAAGTCTTTGAGATCCAGCCAGCGGCCGCCGAAAAGAAGACGTCAGTGCAAAAGCCCTGAGTTTTCACGAACTTTCCGTTATATCGAATCACGGGATCGAAATACGAATTGTCCGGCGCGTCAGCACAACTGCAGGCATACGCCTGTCCAATGCCGCCAGCTCCATGGATGAAGGTTTCATCAAAGCCTCTGTTGTGCGGCTGATAGGGCTCCTCATCTCCCAAATGCCATTTACCAAAGATTCCGGTTGTGTAGCCAACCTTCTTCAGGATCTGTGGCAGAGTCACCGCGTTCAAAGTGAGCCGTTCTCGCTCCAGAATCGTATGAGTGATCCCGTTTCGCATGGAGTGTCGGCCGGTCATCAGCGCTGATCGAGTTGGGCTGCATGTGGGCGAAACAAGAAACCGAGTGAAACGGGTGCTGACATCATGCAACCGATCAAGATGCGGCGTCTTGAGCCACGGATGCCCATGTCGTCCCAGCGGCCCATATCCCTGATCGTCTGTAATGATCAACACGATATTTGGAGCAGCATTCTGGGCAGCCAAAAGCGATCCGGTTAACTCGCCAAGGATCCAGCAAACAGCAACAGTGGCCCATGCAATGGTTCGTAACATGGAGGACTCCGGCAGAATTGTCAGGTGGAAGACAAAGGCGATTTAATTCTCAACCCCCACGGGCCGTTGAGGAAAAATCCGATCAGGAAATAAATCGCCGCTGATAAAGAACCCATTCAACACAAGTCAGAATCATGGCGCAGATTGTCAGGTAGATCCACAGCGGCCGACTTAACCATCGCGACATTCGTAAACCGTTTCCGGACGTGGATGAGATCGTTGATCGTGGTCGCAAATCCGACTCCACGGTGCTGGCCAGATTGACGGCCACGACTGCATACGAGTTCGCTGTCTCGTCAGTCCGAGAAGTCTTGTTCTCTGCATCTGTCAAAGTCCACAGCCCGACTTCATTCAATGGTGCTGTTGTGACGATGGCCCCATCACTTGCATCATTGAGGGCAGGCACTGGCGTCATTTTAAGCTGTGTTCCTGACGGCGAGGTCAATTTCAAAGGGGCATTCTCGACGGTGATCAGTGGAATTCTCACAACGTCCCCCGATTTCGCGGAGGGCAGGATCTCGCCTGTCGTGCCTGAAAACCATCCGAGCGCGTTCGACACCATGATCGGGAAGGCCGTCCGAAAGGCGAGATCGCTGCTGTCGAGACTCACGGTCAGGACGAGACATTTCCCTGCGGCGCGCGGCACGATGGCAAAGATTGGTACGTCGTTGGCCGTGCTGGCCAAAACCTGGGGATGAGTACTGAAGATCAATTCACGTGCTTCCGGGACCACGACATTATCGAGTCGGAAGTGACGCATCAGCGGTGACGTGGTGTCCTGATCGGTGATCAATGGATTTTCAAGGCGCTCGCCAACCTCCCAGTATTCGCACTTCCCGATCGGATCAATCACAAAGACATGCCCCTCAGGAAGCTGTTGAGGAATTCGCCCATGCAGGATGACCAGAGAATCTTCCGGCCACGTGGCGGGAAACTCAGAAACGACACTGACTTCGACCAAAGGATTCGCCTCAAAGACTTTCTCCAGAAACAGATTCCCTGTCGTGACGATTAGAACCTTCTGAATCTTTCGATCAGGCAGAATGGTCCACGCATCGTTGTCAGTTTCCAGTCCATCACTATTAGGCAGTCCCGTTGCAGGCTCATTGTGTTTCGCGCCGTCTGCAATTGCGATGGCTGGCGAAGTTGAAGACGGCTCAACTGGGCTGCCTGACTGAATCTGAGTCAACGCGCCATGGACGATCCCGCCTTCGAGAGATGTTTTTTCGAGTGTTCGAGTCCATAATTCCTCAGGCTGAAGATTCAGCGGCAGCACATCGATCGGAATATCATCCAGCGTCAATTCGAGGCGACAACTGGCTGCGACCGAAGACGCATTTTTCACCGACACCAATGTCTCATAACCCAAAGGATCGGTGAGACTTCTCCGAACCTGAAGCTGAGAAATCCCCACGTTCGGTACATCGGTCGAAAATAATCGATAGTCGACAGCCGGCTTCAATGTCACCGGGTATTGATCGCCAGTGGTTTGCTCTTCTGTCGCATCCTGTTCGGAGCGGCGATCAGCGGGTCTGTATTCATCATCCGCGGAAGGTTTATCCGATTTTGCTGCCGCATCATCAGCACAACCATCGGTCAGGACAATGATCTCACCGTGTGGATGGCTTCCAATCAGTTTGCCAGCAAGTTCAATTGCCGGCTGCAATGATGTTTGTCCGTCGGAAAAATCAATCCTTCGCAGCGCTTCGTGCAAAGTGGGACTGTGTCCCGTCAAGCTGGCCACGACTTCAGGGGATGGCCCGGCCAGGACTATTGACAATTCATCCTGAAATCGAAGTCCATCGATAATATCAGCGGCTGCTGCTTTCGCAGCATCCAGGCGAGTCGGACGGACATCTTTGGATCGCATACTGGCCGAATTATCAACGACCATCACCAATCGACGAGCCTGCAGCGACTGCCATGAAAAGTAAGGATTCGTTAACGCGAGGACAATGAGCAGCAGAAGCAGCAACTGTAGAAACAAGGAATACCAGTGACGAAACTGTTGCCATAATGATCTTGGCGGCTTCTCTTCGAAGATCTGCTTCCAGAAGAGATTTGTAGAGACCGGGACACGACGCAGCCGCACCTTCAGGATGTAAAGTGCCACGATTGGCAGCGCGAGGGCTGACAGGGTCAGGGCGATTGGGAGGGCGAAAGACATAGGAAGTAATGTCACTTGTTCAGTGTGTTCCCTCAGACGGGAACTCGAACGAGGATTTTTTCGGGGCTGCTGGAGCTAAGATATCAACACATTGTTAACAAAAGCGGCAATATTCTCCACCCGGTGCCCAACTGATGCTGCATTCACGACGCCCTGAGATATCCTTTCAGGCACAGCCGCGGACAGCTCAGGCGTCATCGAAGAAAATTTTGCCCTTCGAAGCCAGGAATTTGTAGACGGCTGTGCTTGTTCATCTCCTCGTCTGATTCCTTCAGGTGTGTTTCGATGCTGCGAATTGTCAGCTCAAACCAGAACCAGAATTCGGGAGTCTCCCGAAGGGAGTGGCTGCGCATTGGTGGCCTTGGCGGGCTCAATTGGGCGCTGCCCGGTTTGATGCCTCAAAGAACATCGGGTAGTGACACTGAAGCTCCGGCACCGGGCTTCGGAAAAGCGAAGGCCGTCATCGTGGTTTTTGCCAGCGGCGGCCAGAGCCAGATCGATATGTGGGATCCCAAGCCGGATGCTCCGGAAGAAGTTCGAGGAGCATTCAAGTCGATCCAGACATCCGTGGCTGGGTTACGATTCTGTGAACACATGCCGCAGATTGCTCGTATTGCTGATCGACTGAGTATCGTCCGCAGTATGTCGCATGAAGATCTCGACCACGGGTCTGCGTTTTATCTTTCGATGACAGGCCGTTATCACCGCCGTCGCTCCGGGAATCCTTTGCCGTCTCCGGAAGACATGCCTTGTCATGGCGCGGTGCTGCATCGTGTGCGTCCGAACTCAGCATTTCCGCAGACTGCCATCCATCTGAACGGTCCCGCCGAAGTGCCTTTAATCATCGGGCCCGGGCAATTCGGAGGTTTCCTGGGCAAAGGCTACGATCCGCTGACGCTGGGGGATGTCACAAAAGACGACAGCGCGGTTCCCTCGCTGATGCCTCACGCGGATCTGCCGGAAATTCGCATGCAGGCACGTAAGTCACTCTTGCAATCTGTTGAAGGCAATATGCATCTTCTGGAACAGCAGAAGCTCGAACTCGACAAGCATGCCCTGTATCAGCAGGCCTTCAATATGCTGGCTCGTCCACAAGCCAGAGAAGCGTTTGACCTTTCGAAAGAGCCGGAGTCCCTGCGCACCAGGTATGGCAGAAATCGTTCCGGGCAAGCCTGCTTGCTGGCTCGGAGACTTGTGCAGGCGGGAGTTCCGCTGGTGACCGTGATCTGGTCGCATAACAATCGAGGTCAGGACATCGATCCGACAAACACAGATCTCTACGGATGGGACAATCACAACGATATTTTCGAAGGTCTGCAGCATCATCTTCTGCCGCGGTTCGATCAGGGCTTTTCGGCGTTGATTGAAGATCTCGATGAAAAAGGAATGCTGGAAGACACGCTCGTCATCTGCATGGGCGAATTCGGCCGTGCCCCTTTGGTGGCTTTGGAACGCAACTTTGCCGGAGCGACGCCGGGCCGCAAGCACTGGAGCTCAGTCTACTCCATCGCTCTGGCCGGCGCCGGGGTTCAACGGGGAGCTGTCATCGGCGAATCCGACAGTCGCGGCGCGTTTCCGCGAACAGAAGCCTATGGCCCCTGGGACGTTACGGCCACGATGTTCTCCGCACTTGGCATCAACCCGCATCAGATCTACTACGATCTGGTGAATCGCCCGGTGCCGATCTGCGACGGTCGAGTGATATCCGCGCTATATGGTTGATGCCGGAGAATGGGATGAAAGCTCATCCTTCCGCTTTATCAAGCCGCACTGCTGATGTCATCGCCGTGGAGATAAGGATAGAACATCCGGCCAATCTCATCGCTCAGACGCCAAATGTATTCCATACGAAAGGTGTCATAGCTCACATCGGCCGCGGAACGAGGCACCTGGATCGGGAAGATGCTGTTGACTTCTCGTGAGAAGATTCGTTTGCCGTCGCCATCCGTTTCCATCTCATACACGCTGACGATCGCGTCACATCGGCCACGAAACAAAGTATTGCTGTCGCGTTCATAGAGAGAGAAGGCGCTTACATCAATATAGATGACGTAGTTGACGTCGAACTCCGCCCCGACTTCTACAGCTGTATCCCAGTCAGGATTGTCTCTCAGCCACGTCTGAACTTCGGCATAGTTCACAACCTCAATCTTTTTGGACGCAATCTGATTGGTCACTCGATTGGCGATGATGTGGTCGATGTTGTCGAACTGATACTTCAGTTCGTCCGAGGCGTAGCACACGACAGCGACACGGATGTCTTTGTCTGTCATGGACTTATTTGTTTCCTTCTCAAACTGGGGTTCAATCTGAGGTGGTCCCCCGATCAGATATCCCAGCAAAAGGAAATAATTACAGCCCGGGATCGTAAGCAGCATGATTCCCGTTAGCACAAGCTTCGTAAGAATTGAGACCATCTCACGCCGATCGCTGACTTGCTGTGTTGACGAAGCGGAACGGTTTGTTTTGTGAAGCATCATGGCAGATTCCAGAGCCAGGAACGGCGGAGGGGAGAGGCAGAGAGGAGATTGAGGCGGGGCAGTCAGACTTAATGGACTGTTTCACTGGCTCGATGATCGTACAGAAACTGAGCAAGGCTAATGGCGGCCCGATCAAGGAAGCTCTCCGTGAAGAGCTGCTCTGATTTGTTCTCGCGAGGTACCGGATACGCCGGGTAGGTGACATCAAACGTGCGCTCGAAGGACACGTTCGTCGATTTTGTGTCTTTTCCTTTGGCTTCCATGACGGTGACTTTTCCCGAGGTCTTTCCCTGAAGAAGATTTGGGCTATCCTCAACCGAACAGCTAAAGCCTTCGATCTCAATGTGCATGATGAAGTCGGCATCGAATTCATCCGCCAGCTCGGAAAAATCGCCCCACTCGCCGTGATCGTCGAACCAGGTCGCGACGTCATCTGAGGAGATGACTTTGACCTTCCGCACGTCCAGATGACGTGTCATGCGATCGACGATATCAATCTGAATTGACGGATGTCGCGCCAGAATGCCATGGGGAGCCGTGCAGACGATCAATAAAGACTTCTCCCCTTTGGTCAGATCAACGCCGGTCGCGCCGCGAAACTGTGATTTCATCTTCGGATCACCGAAGAACATCTTGCCGGCCATGACTCCCAGGGAGCAACCCGGAACGAACATCAGCAGACACAGTGCGATGACAATCTGCAGCCGTGGCTGCGTTGTCATTCGAATTGTGGAAAAGATGTTTCGCACGACAGTTCACTCCATTGAACATTGACTTCATTCGGCGTCATGCCGGTCGAAGCAACCACAGGACCAGGGACAAAAGTACCCATCCTGCAAAACCATACACAAAGAATAGTCCCGGGGGCCGAATTCCAATCCAGCGACCTCGAACAGCCACCGCAAAGAACCACGGACACAAGACAACAGCCGAAGAAGCCAGCATGAGTCCCGCTGGATTCACCTGAAACGAACGACGCCATTGACCTCGCACAAACCAGGCAAAACTTGTCGTCATTCCGCAGTGCGGACAGTTGATGCCTGTTGCACTACGAAATTCACACTCCGGTAATCCCAATTGCAGATGAGTTCCAAATCCTTTCGGATCCGGAGTCAGCCACATCGCGATCGTCATCACAGACACAATTCCGATCGCCAGCGACATCAGGAAACCTCGTTCACTGCGGCTCAGGATTGCTCCTGAAGCAGCCTCGGTTTCCGGCAAGGATGGCATAGAATCTGTCGTTGACATGAGAGAAGTATCAGTGCGAGAAGAATTGAACAAGATCCGTCCGACGATGTTTCTTCATTCCGATCCCTGTTCCAGCAGGAATTGCCTTGCGACGCGGAAGGCCATGGGAATGACAGGCCAAATCTGCCGGTCGCGCAGAGGGAATGCGAAATCCGGCTGTCGGGAGTTGTGACGGGTCGTCGTGTTTCAGGTACATAGCAGAAGCCCTCGTTCTGAATTCGAGCGATGCTCGGCCGCTGCTTACAGAGGGTCCGGCACAATCTCAAACGCGTTAATGACATCGGCAGGGACTCGACACGGCTGCAGCGTTGCAAACTTGACAAAGGCCCAGTTGGTATGTGCCACCGCCAGTTGTTTGCCGTCGCTGGCTCGGTGAATTTCATAACGGCGCATTGACGTGACTCGTTTCATGTCTGAGATCCATGTGCGAACTACGATTCTGTCATCAAGGATTGCCGGAACGAGATACTCAATGTAATGCGATCTGACGACCCAGCCCTGACCAAGTTCGTGATAAGCCTTCGCTGACCAGCCCTGTGCTGACGAATGAGCGATCGCGGCATGTTGAAGCCATCGAAGATACTCGATGTTGTTGACGTGGCCAACACCGTCAATCTCTTCGGGAGTGACCTGATGATTGTATTCGAATACGGCGGGCATAACTTGCGGTTCAGGGAAAGAGAAGGCGGGCCGGCAAGGAGTTGATATCGACTCATCGAGTCGGAGGAATGATCCGTGGAAGAGGATAACACACAGCACGCTTCTGGACAGCTGTTGGGGCTTCGTGCTGCTGTAACGGGAGATCCGGCAAGGCCGCCAATTCCTGTCCCTCGGATCGCGGGGGGCTCGACCCAATCACCATGGGAAGCAATTTCTGTCTTTCCTATACTCTGATTGAATACTCATCCGGACTGCCAGTGATCGAAATGGAACCAGACCCTTGCTGATGCTTTTTGAAGCTGCGCATTTGCCGCCATCCCAACCTGTAACGTGAGTGAGGAGTTGAGCATTTGCGTTTTATCAATGTTTCCGTAAATCCCGCGCTGACCGGCGTGTTGATTTAATCATAACCCGATGAGGCTGAGAGTTTTTTGGTACATGCATGGTGATCTATCGCCGTGAGAAGAAATTTTTTTACGGCAGGGGATCCGCCTGGGATTTTGTTTTCTGGATTTG
>JBPOIW010000314.1:0-4931 GCA_052034165.1 Planctomycetota bacterium
ATTCCACAACGATTGCTGCCAACTCCGCGTAACTCGGTCGTTTTGCTCTTCCGCCCATGAAACGCGGTGTAGCACACATCACATTTCTACAATACCCCGGTTTTCACGGCAGAATGGACAGCTACCAATCCTTGATATGCGCCACGCAGTGCTAAACCCACTACTCCAAGCGGCGAGGGAGGGACACATTGATGTGGTCAAGTATCTGCTTACTTTGGAGATTGATCCTCATGCCACCTACCGGAATCTTTTGGGCGACCTAATCAATGCGTTTACAGAAGCGGAGCAGGGAGGCCACGAGGCGGTTATTGAACTACTCGAGGCGCATGGATGTCATCGGCCGGTCGAAGGGGTGGATATTCCTTTATGGGAGCCGGAGGAGTACAGGGACGGGAAGACTCCTGAGGTTGAAGAGTCTGAGCCGATCATTGACTACATGGAACAACGATTTGGGCCTGTCGATAAAAAGTCGATGCAGGAATTACTGCCCCTAGTGGAGGGTATTTCCGTCGCTATTCACATCATCCCTCCTAACGAAATGCATCCGTATCTGGTGCTGTTCACGAACGGGATGAGTGACCTCCCCATGACTGTTCCCGCTGGTCAGGAAGCGTGGCGATTCGCTGAACTGGTGATGCATCTGCCAGCAGACTGGGTTCCCCCGGCTCAGGCCAACGGCGATCCGAAATGGATGTGGCCGGTGCAGTGGCTTCGCAAGATGGCGTATTATCCTCACCTGGAAGAAACGTGGCTGGGACTGCCCGCTGCGATCGTTTCCAGCGACGATCCGCCTGTGCCGCTGGGCCCCAAAACGAAGCAGACCTGCCTGTTGATGATTCCGGACTTTGCCAATCTGGATGAGCCTTTTCAGAAACCCGACGGAAGTCCGGTTCACTTCTTCACGGTTGTGCCTCTGTACACAGAGGAACGTGACTACGAATTGAAGCACGGAATGGAAGCTTTCTTCAGGCAATTCATCGATCACAAAGTTCCGATGACTGTTGAGCTGAATCGACCGAGTTTTGTGGAGAAGCAGCCTGGGTGTCGTCGACGGTAACGTCGAATTTGTCGGTGGAAAACCCATACCCCAAAAAAAGAGCCCCCGAAGATGAACTCGGGGGCTCTTTGGTTTTGGTGATAGTGTGGCCTTGCAGGCACGGTTCGGGGCTTCAAGAGCCAATACCCGGTTATGCGTATTCCCGAGTCTTCTCGAGACCTGGCAGTGGAATTGGGTACTTGCCTTCGGCGTCGGCCATCAGGGGGGATTCGGATTCCAGAGTCAGCTTGTCGATGTCCGGTGCGAATTCGTGTTCGCAGTTCATCATCTGCTCCAGAGTAATTTCCTGACCCGTATGAGCAGCCATGCGGCCCATCGAGGTCACAACGCTGGCCATGCAGCCGCGTTCGACTTCGTTGTACTTTTCATTGTTGCGGATGGCAGCAATCAAATGCTTCCATTCGTCAACGTAAGGATTGTTCTTTTCTGGCTGAGGAAACTCCCAGGCCAGATTCTTCGCGTCTTCGTTGTGCCCTTTGTAAATTCGAGCACGTGACGGCCAGTGCGATGCGGACGAGATAACTCCCAGTCCCTTGGTGCCGTGAGCATAGCTGGCAAATTCCTGATGACAGCCAGGAATCGTACGGCCGTTGACGAACAACTTAGTGCCGTCGTCGAAGGTGTACTCCATCGAATAGTTGTCGAAGTTTTGGTCGACATTGTCACCTCGATAATGACGTCCACCGTTGGCTTTGCAACTCACCGGCCATGCGTTCTTCATCCAGCACGATTCATCAATGTTGTGAATCAGGAAGTCACTGACAGCGCCACCGCTGAGCCACAAGAAACCGTGGAAGCGGCTGATCTGATACAGCAGTTCGCTGACACCTTCCGGCTTTGGACCAGTAGCCGCAGTTCCGGTTGGACCTGCCATACGATAGGCTCGCATCATGGTGATGTCGCCGATTTCACCGTTCTGAATACGGTCGAACAGTTCGCGGCGAGCTTCGCAGTGACGGCACATCAGGCCGACCGCAACCTTCAGATTCTTTTCGATCGCTTTGTCGTTCAGAGCCAGCATGCGCTTCGTGGTTGGGCCGTCGACAGTGACGGGCTTCTCCATGAATACATTCAGGCCTTTTTCGATCGCGTAGGTGTAGTGGACCCAGCGAAACGCGGGCGGAGTAGTCAGGATCACAACGTCGCCAGGCTTCAAGACATCCATGGCCTGCTTGTAAGCGTCGAAGCCGATGAAACGTCGTTCTGGTGGCACGTCCAGCTTGCCGCTTTCGCCGTGTTCTTTGCTCAGGTTGCCGTGGCTGGCATCGAGGTTTTTCTGGAACACGTCGGCCATGGCCACGATCTTGATGGGCCCGTTATCGACGGACAGAGCATTGCCAGCAGCTCCGGTTCCGCGTCCACCACAGCCAACCAAGGCTATGGAAATGGTGTCGTCCTGAGAAACGTACATGCCGGACGCAACGTTGCTCAAAGTGGCTGTCACTGCGGCCGCCGTCGCCGAAGTCTTGAGGAAGTCTCGTCGTGAGGCTCCGCTGGATGGTGAGGTCATGAAATTCTCCGCGTTCATTAGGAGGTGGGAGTTCCGGCGGATTTGCGGAGGCAGATTCGTCGGAGGAAGTTGTTGGAAATCAGCAGGATCCAACCATGTCGCAATCCTGGCAGGCCGCATATTATTGCCAGCATTGCGCGCGAAAGAAAGCACGCGAAGCGAGACTTTCCAGACTGGGCGAGCCGGGTTGCGTCAGCACCCGGAGAAAATCAGGACAAGCTGAATCGAAGCGATCGCTATCGCGAATTTCCGGGATGTTTTGGGTCCGGGGGTGACGGGGCCGGCTGGGCCGTAAACGTCCGGGTGCTGACGCAGCCCGGCTCGCCAGAACGAATTTCAAACCACGGCCTGATCGATGTAGTCGTAAAACACGTTGCGTTGGCGAGGAATGTAGCCGACGTTTTCGATACAGCGACGGATGGATTCCACGGTCAGATGGTGAACTGTTCCCGCCTGGGAGACGACGTTTTCTTCGATCATCAGGCTGCCCATGTCGTTCGCACCGAAGAGCAAAGCGAGCTGGCCGACTTTTTCTCCCTGAGTCACCCAGGACGACTGAATGTTGGGCACATTGTCGAGATAGAGACGGCTGATCGCCTGAGTTTTCAGGTACTCAAAAGCACCGGCCGGAGGAATGTGAGCCATGTCGGTGTTTTCGGGCTGAAACGTCCAGCAGATAAACGCCGTGAAACCACCGGTCTCATCCTGCAATTGGCGGACTCGTTCGAGATGTTCGATTCGCTCGGCCAAAGTTTCCACGTGGCCGAACATCATGGTCGCTGAAGACTTGCCGCCCAGTTCATGCCACACCCGCATGACGTTGAGCCAGTCATCGGACAGGACCTTGCCGCGAGTAATCGCTTTGCGAACGCGGTCTACAAGAATTTCGCCTCCACCACCGGGCAGACTTCCCAGGCCAGCTTCCTTGAGTCGTTCCAGAACCGTTTTCAGCGGCAGCTTGCTGATCTTCGTGAAGTGATAAATCTCGGGAGGACTAAACCCGTGGATATTCACCTGCGGATAATGCTGGCGAAGAGTTCGCAGCATATCCTCGTACCATTCCAGCGGCAGTTTGGGATGCAGACCGCCCTGCAACAGAATCTGATCACCGCCCAGAGCAACAGTTTCCTCAATCTTCTTCAGCAGCACTTCCATGGGAAGCACATAAACTTCGGGATGATTGGGCGGCCGATAAAACGCACAGAAATCGCAAACCGCAGTACACGCATTTGTGTAGTTGATGTTGCGGTCAATGTTGTAGGTCCGAAACGGCTCGGGATGCATTCGCATCGTCACGGCGTTCGCCGCCGCGCCGATTGCGGCCAGGTCGTTGGACCGCAGCAGCGTGAGGCCTTCTTCGGGAGTGAGTCGGTCACCAGCAACAGCTTTATCAAGCAGTGATGAGATCTCGATAGACGATGTCGACATTGGGTTTCACCAGATTATGCTGAGCGGCCAGCTCGCTGAACAGCTTCAGTCCGCTTCGCTCGGCTGAAGTCAAATGGTAGTGAAGATTCCGGGTCAGATAGTTGTGTGCAAGATTCTCTGAGATGCCCAGTCGAGGGGCTTCCTCGCGAGCGATATCTGCCACGTTGGCAATCCCGAGATCACGAGCGTGAGACAAGGCCTCGTCGACACCTTCTGTGTTGACTTCGCGACGAGCCACCCACATCGCAAAGACGAAAGGCAGACCGGTCCAGTCATACCAGAACTGTCCAAGGTCCATGACTTCGACGAAAGACTCTTCCGGACTGTGCATTGCACGATCGCCGATCAACAACACGGCATCAGCACCGCTGTCTGTCGTGGCGGATTCCATGCGAAGCGGTTCAGTCTTCGGGATTACGCCGTAACGTTCCGCCAGAATCACTTTCGTCAGCGCGGCGCTGGTCCGAGAACCTTCGTCGAGAGCCAGCGTCCGAATTTGTCCCGGGTGAACTCGGCAATAGAGTTTCACGCTCAGGACTTCACCGCGAGCTGCCACGCAGGCGTCGGAAATCACTTCGTAACCCGGTCGGCGAAAGTACTCAATCGATGGAATCAGAGCGACATCCAGCTGACCGTTCGACAAGGCATCGGCCAGGCGGCTGGGATAGTCGAGCACCAAATTGGCGGACGGCAGCAACCCCTCAAGTCCCTCGATGAGTGGACGCGAGTTCAGGTAGCTGACGGCTCCAATCTGCATTTGAGCTGCGAGAACGGAATTTTGTGTTTGATTAGTCATGATTCGAAACATGGAGATCACTGGCTTTCGTTCCCAACGGCAGCCGAATATCGCACAGTATATGACACGTGCGACATCGCTCAACTGCTGAACGGGAAAAGGTTTGGGACGCTCTCATTCTTCGGTCGACTTTTTCGGCT
>JBPOIW010000244.1:0-29251 GCA_052034165.1 Planctomycetota bacterium
TTCGGTTTCAACACATCAATTGGTGAGATGGAGTCTGTCATCACCGGTTTCTAGCGCAGCTCATCCCTGCCCGCCAGGCCAGATGCCTTCAAAATTTGACATACAGAACGTAAAAACTCACAACCTCATCGGGTTATGATTAAATCAACAGGCCGTGACGCGTGGGGTAATGATAATTCCCTGTGTTTTCGCCCTATCGATCTCCCCGATTGTCGAATAACGCAACTTCAAAACTGTCGGTTCGGGCTTGTCTTCTCAATCGTTTTCGTGAACATGGCGATGTCCAGTTAGGCGACAGGGAGAGCTGCCATAAAAAAAGTCCCGGCAGCACAGAGGCGGCCGGGACTTAAAATCTTGTCCGAATGGGCATTCCGGAGTCAACAACTACGAAGCTCCGGGATCAACCATGCCTACTCTTCAGGCAGAGTATCTCGGTCGATACCGTATTTTGCCCAGATGCTTCTTTCCCAGGCGATTGATGCCGGGTTACTGACGGATGCATTCAACATCTGTTGAACAGCGGTCCCATCGAAACCAGCCTGTTTGCCTTCGGTCATAAACTGCTGGCGAAGGATGTCGTCGTCAGCAGAACGCTCGACCGGCTGGACCACGTAAAACGTGCTGAGATCTTCTGTTGAAACTATTCCGACTGTGTCGTTTTCGATCTCTTCAAACACGGTCTTCATGAACTTGTCACCAGCGAATCGAATGCTGCCGCCGACTTCATCGTTGAAGCGAACTTCGGAACGACGCAGAGTTGGACGCTGCTGCATGAAGTTCATCTGCGGAGTAATCGATTGCTCCATCCACGAAAACGACTGAGTCTGACGAAGAGTCAGTGCTGCGGAATCAGTCTTGCCCAGCACCGTTTGACCCTCAATCGAAGCTGCCATGTCTTTACGTTCGCCTTCAGGCTTTGCCAGACCTTCGCTGACAAGCTTTACCAGCTCTTCAGCTCGCTTCCTGACAAGGTCACGGGCCTTGATTCGCTTCCATGCCTGCACGACCTGATCCTTAATTCCCGGATCATCAAGCTTTGGAACGTGAGTATCAGCGAACTCGACAATCCACCATGCGAAGTGGACTTCGCCACCATCAAGGTCAAATGCATTCTTCACGCTATGATTGCGAACAAACAGGTTCGTGTCGTCCGCGATCGTCTTGGGGAACATTCCAAAGACCTGTTGAGCAACTGTTGCTCCAGCCTGCATGAACGGATTCTGCTGCGGCTCCGTCGCTGCGCCAATGGGATACGTTTCACCTTCAGCAAGGTCCTGGAATGTAATCAGTGGCGTCTCGACAAAACTGCAACCGTACTTCGATGCCAGTTCCTTCATGCCTGCATTCATTTCCTTGGCATGATCTCGCATCTTTTCGTAGAGGTCCTCATCGGAGATGTCGCGGTTCTCGGCAACAATCGTACGACGCACGCTGGCTCGCTTGGCCTGCAGGGTCTTCAGATCTTTCATGACGGCCTGCATTTTCTCATCGAGACTGGTGCGAACCTTCTGGTCCAGCAACTGGTCACGAATTTCGCTTTTCAGATCATCATCCAATGGCTGGTATTCCACTTTTGGAATCACAAAATCCGGCTTCGTGCTGTCCTCAGTTGCTGGTGCAGTTGCGGCTTCTGCTGCCGGCGCATCGGCAGCAGGCTTTGCTTCTTCGGCCGGAGCAGCTGGGGTTTCGTCCGCTGGTGCAGCCGGAGTTTCTGCGGCTGGAGTGGCAGGTTTCTCTTCCGCCGATGCCGGAGCAGCTGGAGTTTCCGCAGGTGCCGCCGCCGGAGCTTCCTGTTTGGCTGGCTCAGCCGACGGTGCAGGTTCCTCGGACTTGGGCTCGTCAGAAAACGGCAGACACTGATCTGCAGGAGCTTCCGTTTTGGGTTCCTCCGGCTTTGGCTCTTCTTTCGGGGCATCGGCTTTTGGGGCCTCTGACGCGGGAGCTTCAGCCGCTGGCGTCTCTGGCTTGGCTTCTTCTGCTTTAGGAGCCTCAGCACCCGGTTCCGCCGGCGCTGGATTCTCTTTCGGAGCTTCACCCTCTGGCGTCGCAGGTGCACTTCCTTCCGGAGTTACGGGTGCAGCACCTTCCGGCTTCGCAGCTCCTTCCGGAGAAGTTCCACCTTCAGCGGGTGGTGTTGCCGAATCAGTCTTCTCTTCGACCTCGACCGGCTTCTTGTACAACCGGTCTTTGTTTTCGTTGTAGTACGCTTCTACTTCTGCATCGGTCGGGGCAGTGGTTGCCTGCTCCACGGCCTTATATCCCAATTCGAGGTAAGCCAATTTGGCCTTCTGTGGTTGTCGGAACCCGGGAGATCCCGGCTCATCCATGTGAGGAAACTTCAGGCGGTTTTCGGCGAACAGTTTTCCGATTTCAGCGTCGGACGGATCCGGCACTTCGCTGGTGAAAGCGTCGACATCAAGTCGAACAGCATTCAATCGCTGGCTGACCTTAGTTCGCTTATAAAGTTCGTAGTATACCTCAGGGCCCTGAGGAACGGCCGAGAAGTGAGGATTCAGATGCTGGTAAGCCATCTGGGCCTTGATCTCGTTGCGAAACGAATCCACCAGCTCCGCTTCGGTGACAACTTTTCCGCTAAAGCTGAGGCCGTTGCGAATCTCCGCAAACATGGCCTTTGTCAACTTGTTGTCTGTTCGTTTGTTAATGTAATCAAACACCATCCGGTCTGTGACGACGATCCGGAGTTCATCCGCTTCGGCTCGCATCAGCTCGCCGAAAGTCATGTCGTCCTCTACGTTTCCACTGTAGAACTGGAATTGAGGAGCGAAGCGTCCCATTCCTGGGCCGATCGTTTTTTCGAACGCCTGAAACATGAAACCGTTCGCGATGTTTCGCTTCAGCATCAGATCGGCAATGCGACGTTCGTCGAACGTGCCCAGAGTTGACGTGCGAATTACGGCATTCGCGGGACTGATCAAATCAGGAAGCACAAAACCGCTGACTCCGCCGAGAACAGCGCCGGCAATACCATACTGCATCCAGCGTCCCGCGCTGACCCCTGCGAATGCGAAAATGATTCCACCGAGAAGGACGCCCAGCATGACAAAATGCGAGCCCTCCTGAGAAAACACAGCATCAAGAGTGAAAGCCATCATCGAAAGGATGACGATTGCCACCATCCACACGTGCTGATTTCGACGGAAGAAAGTAAATGGAGAACTCATGTCGGGACGCTCGTACCGTTTGGAGGTTTCTTGTTCTGACCTTCGACCTGATCACTTGACAGAGGTCCGAAGAATAATTTATCCCATCACGCGAGATCCGACGGGAGTCGCGGATTCTAGCCGTCAGGAGGGGACAGACAAGGTCAACTGAAGTCCGACTTCCCCACACTTCAAGGATGAGGCACCTCCAAGTTTCTTGACTTCCTGGCCTCTCGCTGTCACGTTCCGTCCTCCTTTCTGAATCTCAAGCTTCTCGAAGCCTGCTGTTCCTGTCCAGTTTTGAAACCAAAGTTAGTCGTTCATGGCATCTCAGAAAAAAGCACTTGTGATCGTCGAATCGCCCGCGAAAGCCAAGAAAATTGCTGGCTTTCTGGGAGACGATTACATCGTTAAGGCCAGCATGGGCCATGTTCGCGACCTGCCGTCCAGCGCGAAGGAAATCCCGGCGGAACTCAAAAAGGAGTCCTGGTCCACTCTGGGCGTAAACGTCGAAAATGACTTTGATCCGCTCTATGTGATCAGTCCGGACCGTAAAAAACTGATTGCGGAACTCAAAGATTCTCTGAAGAAGGTTCGCGAACTGGTTCTGGCGACCGACGAAGACCGCGAAGGGGAAAGCATTGGCTGGCATCTGGTGCAGGTTCTGAAGCCTTCGGTGCCGGTCAGTCGCATGGTATTCTCAGAAATCACAAAGCCCGCGATTCTGGAAGCTATCAAAAATACCCGACAGCTGGATGAAAACCTCGTCCAGGCTCAGGAAACTCGCCGAGTCGTCGATCGGCTTTATGGCTACACTCTTAGTCCTCTGCTTTGGAAAAAGATCGCTCGTGGCCTGTCGGCCGGTCGAGTTCAAAGCGTGGCGGTCCGCCTGCTGGTGATGCGAGAAATCGAACGCATGAAGTTCCGCAGCGGAACGTTCTGGGACCTGAAAGCAGCTCTTCAGGCGAAAGCCGGGGGCGAATTTGAAGCGGTCCTGCAGACGCTCGGCGGGAAGCGCATCGCGTCTGGACGAGATTTTGATGAACACACCGGACGCCTGAAAGATGGCTCTGATGTGCTGTTACTTGAAGAACAACAGGCGAAAGCTCTGCAGGAGAAAGTCCGTTCCAGTCCCTGGACGGTTTCTAACATCGAACAAAAGCAGCAGGTTCGCCGCCCCTATCCTCCGTTCACGACGAGTACTCTGCAGCAGGAATCCAACCGCAAGCTGGGCATGACGGCTCGACAGACGATGCAGACAGCTCAGCGCTTGTATGAAGACGGTCACATCACTTACATGCGAACCGACAGCGTCAGCCTCAGTGGTGAAGCGATTGCGGCCGCTCGTTCCAAAGTGGATGATCTGTACGGCAAGAATTTTCTTAGCCCGTCGCCGCGTCAGTTCACAACCAAAGCCAAAGGCGCTCAGGAAGCACACGAGGCGATCCGTCCGGCCGGTACAGAAATGAAGACGGCCGATGAACTTGGCTTGACTGGCGGGGAATACAAGCTGTACCAGATGATCTGGAAACGCACGATGGCGACTCAGATGGCTGACGCCTTGCTGCGATTTGACACGGTTACGATCACCGTGGACGACGCAGAGTTTCGTGCCAGCGGGCGAACGGTGGAGTTCGCTGGTTTCTTCCGCGCTTATGTGGAAGGTTCGGATGATCCGGATGCGGCCATCGAAGATCAGGATTCGCCTCTGCCGCCGCTCTCGGAAAAAGATTCCGTTGCGTGTCAGAAGGTCGACGCGATCGCTCACGAAACAAAGCCTCCCGCTCGATTCACCGAAGCGACTTTGGTGAAGTCATTGGAGTCAGAAGGCATTGGTCGCCCGAGTACTTATGCGAGCATTTTGAGCACGATTCAGGATCGTGGTTATGTTCGTAAGAATGGCAACCAGCTTATTCCCACATTTACGGCGATGGCCGTGACAAAGCTTCTGGAAGGCCATTTTCCGAATCTTGTTGACTTTGGTTTTACTGCGGGAATGGAGCAAACGCTCGACGATATTGCCACCGGTGCGGCCGATCGTCTTCCGTATCTCCGCAAATTTTACGCGGGCAAAGAGGGGCTTGATGAACAGGTGAAACAGCGCGAAGGTGATATCGATCCGCGCGAAGCCTGTACGTTGCAGATTGACGGACTCGATGCGGCAGTGCGAGTTGGCCGATATGGCCCCTATTTCGAGAAGACTCAGGGCGAAGAGAAACTGACGGCGTCAATTCCCGATAGTATCGCACCGGGAGAAATCACGAATGCGGTCGCCGATCGACTGATCGAAGAAAAGCAACGTGGTCCCCAGGCTATCGGCATGCACCCGGAGGAAGGGCTGGCGATTTATCAAATGCGTGGTCCATTCGGTCCGTATTTGCAGCTTGGCGAAGTGACGGAAGAGAGTCCAAAACCAAAACGCTGCAGTATTCCGAACTGTTTTGATCCACTGTCCATCGATTTGCCAACGGCGATGGCTTTGTTGGCGCTACCGCGACGTATTGGGAAACATCCTCTGACCGAAAAGGTCGTGAACGCTGGGATTGGCCGATTCGGCCCTTATGTGACTCATGACAAGGTTTTCGGAAGCTTCGATAAGAAAACTCATACCTACGATTTCAACGGGGAAACTTTCAACGTCCTGAATATCACGATGGATGCTGCCGTCGAGATGTTGCGGAACACAAAGAAGCGCGCAGCCCCGACTCCGCTGCGTGAACTGGGCAATCATCCCGAAGACAACAGTCCGATTCAGATCTTCGAAGGTAAGTTTGGACCGTACATCAAACATACCACGACGAACGCGACTATCCCCAAGGATACGGATATCTCCACGGTGACGCTGGAGCAGGCCGTGCAGTGGATCGCTGATAAGATCAGCAAAGGCGGCGGCAAGCCCGGCAAGAAAGGTGGCTTCACAAAGAAGGTCGCCAAGAAGGCCGCCGCGGCCCCGAAGAAAGCCGCAAAGAAGAAGAGAGCGGCAGAAGAATAGCTATGTAATAATTTGATTCGTAGTGCCGACTTCCGTCGGCTTCGCTTCGTGTAGTGCCGACTTCAGTCGGCATTGAGTTATGTAGTGCTGACTTCAGTCGGCATTGATTTATGTAGTGCTGACTTCGGTCAGCACTGAGTCTCGAATGGGGTCGGCAATGCTGGCTGAAGCCAGCACTACAAGTCGCAATTCGTCTTTGATAATCGTGATCGCGGCAGGTCCAATGCCATTCTGTTGTTCCACAAGTAACGGCGTTGGCTCATGAACGACGGGCCTTCAGGCATTAAGCAAGTGATCGTGATGCATCACGATCTGAAGATGCGACGAGGCAAACAGATTGCTCAGGGAGCCCATGCCTCAATGAGCTTTCTCTGTCACCGATTGCAGAATCAGCCGTCCGTTTCTCTGACTGATTTCTCGGATTCAGAACGAGCGTGGCTGTCTGGGTCTTTCGCCAAGATTTGTTGTCGAGTCAACAGCGAAGAGGAATTGATGTCGATCCACGACCAGGCCATCTCCGCCGGTCTGCAGGTGCATCTGATCACCGACAGTGGCAAAACAGAATTCCACGGCCAGCCCACTCGGACATGTCTGGCGATCGGCCCGGATGAGTCTTCCAGGATCGATACCGTGACCGGCCATCTGGAACTGCTGTGAACCAATGTTTGAAAGCAGGCGCTGAGCCGTTATGTATCGCGTTTGCCAGAGTGAGAGTTTCTTTGTAGCCGGATTCGTGAGAATTCGGTGCTTCTCCTTGGCAGACATCCGAATTTTCGCGAATCCGGCTACTCTCAACAATCGGATCATAGCCAGAAATAAAACGCCGTCGCTGAACGCGATCAATCCTCATGACCCATAAAGCTCGCTAATCACCTGCCCGCTGCCAAGTTGCAGAGGTCGTCCGAATTGGTCACGCAGTTCGGAACTTGCTGCGAGGCCCAACGCTTCAAACAGAGTCGTTCCAAGATCATCCGGCGAGTAGGATCGCGTCGCAGGATAGGCTCCGATCGCGTCTGATCGACCGATGACCTGACCATGCTGTACGCCACCACCTGCAAACAATGCGGTATACACCGGAGCCCAATGATTGCGGCCCGCGTACTGAGAACTCGGCAACGTCGAGATCGCCGGCGTCCGACCGAACTCACCCGTCATCACAACCATTGTTTCGTCGAGCAGTCCGGTTGCGGCAAGATCGTCAAGCAATGCTGACAGTGCCTGATCGAGTTGCGGTAACAGTTCGTCTCGTAATCGCACGAAGTTTTTCTCATGAGTATCCCAGGTCTGCACCGGTCCCATATTCGCCTGAACTATGCTGACACCTGACTGAACAAGTCGACGAGCGAGCAGGAGTGACTGACCAAATGTGTGTCGACCATATTCATTACGAACACGGTCTGCTTCCTGTTCAATCTGAAACGCCTGCGCCATTCGCCCTGATGTTAACAGCGTGATCGCTGACTGATGGAGATCATCAAAGGACTCCGATTGCGCTGTCAGCAAACGTTGCCGGCGATTCACTTCGAATTGTTCCAACAGGCGTTGCCGCTGATTCACTCGTTCGATCGTAATTCCGGCCGGCATCTCGAGCGTTTCGTCTCGAAATGCTTTCTGATTCGGATCACGATTCACCTGCCACGGATCATGGCGCGCCGACAGGAAGCCGCTGTTTTGACCAGGCCACAAGATCGCACCACCCGCCAGAAAGTTGGGGAGTGAAACACTGTTGGGAATGCCATCACTGCGAGGTTTTACATAATCGAATGCGGACCCATACGATGGCCAATCATGGCGCGACGCGGCGTTGACAGCATCCCCCGGCAATTGTCTTGGCATGACATGCCCGGTCAACGCGTAGTGCGTGGCTGGAAAATGGTTGTTCTCCTTGTGGGACATTGTCCGCACTAATGCATAATGACTCGTGCGGCGCGCCAGTTTCGGCAGCAGCTCACAGATATCCATCCCGGGAACTTCTGTCGCGATTGGCTGAAATTCACCACGAATCTCAACAGGAGCCTCTGGCTTCAGATCAAACGAATCATGCTGGGCAAGACCACCTGGCAGATAAATCAGAATCACCGACTTCGCGCGGGGCCTGGATCGAGGTTGAGCGGCGGACGCTGACATCGTTGAAAGCAGCGGCCATCCAAACGCGGCGGCTCCAGTGCTATTGAGCCAATCTCGACGGCTCAACATGAGACTGAGCGAACTCGGTTGTCGATTTGCTGCCATGAGGGACTCGATGCATTTCACTTTTCGCAAAATTGAACGCTGAGATGTCATGCCAGATTAAGCGATAGCACGTTGGCTTACCAGTC
Source organism: Planctomycetota bacterium (assembly GCA_052034165.1). Classification (GTDB taxonomy): domain Bacteria; phylum Planctomycetota; class Planctomycetia; order Planctomycetales; family Planctomycetaceae; genus SXXK01. The sequence goes on from JBPOIW010000244.1 coordinate 8,472, forward strand.
CCTTTTCCCAAGGCTGTCTTTATCGTGTCAGCATGTGATTGAGCGTGCAATTGACGTTCGTTCACCGGTTTACTTCCGGTCACGCCTTGTCGAAATTGTCGGAGCACGGCAGCGACCTGTTCACGCTGTCGAGGAAATGTTTTCATCTGCTCGCAGGATCTCGTACAGCCTTGTGGCCGCCTTCTCCACAGCGTTCCAAGTTCGCCTCCAGATTTCCCGACACTTTTCTTTACACGCCGTTTAGACGCTCGCGTGACTTCTGGTACTCTAAGGTTAGAGCAGATTTGAAATCTCACTTTTGCTGCTTTCAGTAATCAACCCACTCTTCAATTAGGATTTCTCACATGATTCGAATGGCCAGCAAACTCTTGCTCGTGTCGATGGCACTATTGATTTTGGGGGCTGTTCGCGCTGATGAATCGTCGGGTAAAAAGAAGGGGGCTTCCGCAAACGCTCGAATTCAGGAAGCGGGTGAGAACAAGGCCGACAAGAAATCCGAGAAGAAGAAAGCCGCCAGGAAAGCCGAACCACCTGCTCCCGCGCCGACGCTGGACAATGTTTCTTACGGCCCGCACCCAAAACAAGTTCTGACTTTCTGGAAGGCCGAGACCGAACAGCCCGCACCACTCTTGTTCTTTATTCATGGCGGCGGATGGCAGGCCGGAAATCGCATGAGCGGTATGGCTGGTTATGTCCCTGCGATGCACAAACATGGAATCTCTGTCGTCTCCATCGAATATCGTTTCATAGAAGAAGCGATTGCCGACGGTGTTGAACCGCCGGTCAGGGGATGTCTCCATGATGCCGCGCGAGCACTTCAGTTTGTTCGCAGCAAGGCCGCCGAATGGAACATCGATAAGACTCGCATCGCCGCCGCTGGCGGTTCCGCCGGAGCTTGTTCAAGCTTGTGGCTGGCCTTTCATGATGATCTTGCTGACCCGAAAAGCGACGATCCGATTGCTCGCGAATCTTCTCGTTTGCTGTGTGCCGCCGTCACGGGAGCACAGACAACCCTGGACCCGGTTCAGATGAAAGAGTGGACTCCGAACAGCAATTATGGAAGCCACGCCTTCGGCATTTTCAAAGAAGTCGACGGCAAGAAGCAGCGAGACTTCGAAGCCTTCCTGGCTAAGCGTGACAGCATCATGCCGTGGATTCAGGAGTACTCACCGTATGCTCTGGTGACCGCTGACGATTCACCAGTCTATCTCTTCTATACCGCGCCGCCGGCAATGGGGCAGGAACAAAAAGATCCCACTCATACGTCAAATTTTGGAGTCAAGCTGCAGGAACATTTGCAGAGCGTCAAGGTGCCGTGTGAACTGGTTTATCCCGGAGCTCCGGACGTGACTCACAAGACGGTTCAGGACTACCTGATCGCTCGTCTGACCGCGAAGCCGTAGTCTGGTTGTCGGATCCTCGACTCACTGCGTCAGCATCAGCTTCCATCCATAGCGGTAGAGATTCCTCGAATCGGTATAACGCGATTCAGAAGCGGCGGAACCCAGAACAACGACGATCAGTCGCTTACCATCACGTTCACCTGTTGAGACCAGGCACGCACCGGCTTGATCGGTCGTGCCTGTTTTTATTCCGTCATAGCCTTCAGTTCCCAGAAGCTCGTTCGTGTTCTTCCACAGCACGTTGCGAGTGTATCCGCCGGGGCCTACAACTGTCGCTCCGCGTTGACGCGTGGATGTGTACTGCCGCATCAACGGGCTACTGAGCGTGGCCCGAGCCAGAATGGCCAGATCAGAAACCGTGGACTGGTGAGATTCATTCGTCAGACCATGAGGATTCGTATAATGAGTTTTCGTCATGCCAAGTCGTGCGGCTTCGGCATTCATCGCAGCGACGAACAGCTCCAGAGGATCTTGCTTTGAGTCATTCGCGGCGAAGTTTTCTGCGGCCGCCGTTGCAGGTGCCAGTCGCGGTCCGATGTGTTCCGCCAGTGCGACGCTCATGTCGTTTCCAGAGGGCAGCATCAGGCCGTACAGGGCTTCCCGCACAGGGACCGTTTCACCCGCCCGAATATCAGATGTTGATCCGCGAGTTTCATCCGCGCGGACAGACATTGTCAGTGTTTCATCCAGCACTTCGGGATGTTGTTCTGCCAGGCGAGCAACCAGCCAGGCGGTCATGATTTTTGTGGTGCTGGCGAAGTGGCGAGACGTCTCTGCTTCAAAGCCGGCAACGATGCGGCCCTCTTTAGCGTCGACGATAATCCAGGCATCGCTGGAAACAAACGGCGCGCCATCCAGAGGTTCTGCGGGCAGCTTCGGCAGCATTTCAGAATTAACTACCTCCGGAGCTGCGATGGTGGCTTCTTCGATCACTGGCCCAAGTTTTTGCCACAATGCAGTGTCCGCAATGCCCGTGACCGTCAGTCCATTAGCTTCCTGAAACTTTCGCACGGCCGCTTCTGTTGCTGGCCCAAAATCCCCATCGACTCCTAACCCTGGCGATGGTTCGGTTCGAGCGTTCAAAGTCCGCTGCAGAAATTCCACACGAGTCCCAAACGCGCCGACACGCAATTCCGTTGGTTCATTCGGCAGCTTACGTTCCCATTCCGGATTAAAGTGATCAAAGGCAATCCGCGCAAGACTGCCAATCAGCACATGCGCGGCGTTGTCGTCTTTCCAGCTCTTGTCTTTATTCTTTGTCGTCAATACGCAGATTGCGAACGGACCTTTGGGACCATAGACGATGCCCGCATTACATCGACTCTCAGACACCGCGCCGGACTTGTGAGCGACCTTCGTGCCATCGGGCAGTTGGCTCACCAGCATGGTTTTGTCGTCACACGAAAGCAGATGATCGAGCATAGCTTTGCACGATTCGGGTGAAGCGGCCGTTCCCTTGTGAAGTTGCTCCAGCAGGTTGACCGTTTCGTTCGCGGTTGTGCTGCCGAGCCCATATAGCTTGCTGCGATCCGGTGCGATGGACGTTTCGCCGCGATACACCTTGGAGTTCAACCTCGTCTGAGGAAATCCGAGCGTTTCCATGGTGGCTGCTGTAGTCGGCAGTCCAATCTCGTCTACAACCAGATTCGTTGCGGTATTGTCCGAGTAACGAATCATCAGCCGAATCGCATCACGCAGAGAAAGCTGCAGGCCGGAGGAAAAATGTGTGGTCAGAATCCCGGAGCCCGGCACCTTGTCAGTTTCCTCCAGAGTAATCAATTTGGCCAGATCGAGCTCTTTGCGGTCGACCATGCGGTAAGCAGCCACCATCACGGGCATTTTGATCAGGCTGGCGGTCGGCTGGACTTCATCCCCCCGCCAGACAAACTGTTCGCCGGTCTCCAGGTGACGAATGCAGACGGCCACGTCACCGGCATGGGCTTCAATGAGGGGGCTCAGGGATTCGCTCAGATCTGCGGCTCGCGCTCTGGCGACTAGGTTGGGACAAAGTCCGCTGGACAAAATCATTAACGCAGCCATCGTTGACAGAACACAGCGATTCATGATTTGTCCTTAGAGTTTATTCCTGACAACGCGGAAGCCCGCAGTCTCGGTTGAATTCGCCTCAATGTCTGGCAAAACTGCCTTATTCCCGTACGCGGCCACGATTGAGGCGTTCCTATGCTGATGTAGCCCGCGAAAGCCCTGCCTCAACAGGCATCGTGCGTAGATTATTCTCATAAATTCAGAACTGACACACAACCATCAGAATGACCATGCAAAAGCCACTTCCGTTCACTGAACAGACGATTCGCCGCATTGCTGAGCAGTATCCGACTCCGTTTTATCTCTACAACGAAGAGGGCATGCGAGAATCATGCCGCGCTCTGAATTCGGCGTTCTCCTGGTGTCCCGGGTTTCGTGAATACTTTGCGGTCAAAGCCTTGCCGAACCCTTATGTTCTGGAAGTGCTGAAAGCAGAAGGGCTTGGAGCCGACTGCTCCAGTCTCGCCGAATTAGCCCTGTCCGAAAAAGTCGGGCTGACGGGTGAAGATCTCATGTTCACCTCGAACAATACTCAGGTACATGAATATCAACGAGCAGCCGACCTCGGAGCCATCATCAATCTGGACGATCTGACTCATATCGACTACCTGAAGGACAACGTCGGTCTGCCGGAGCTGTTGTGCTTTCGCTACAACCCCGGTTCCGCTCGCGAAGGCAACGTGATCATCGGCAAGCCCGAAGAAGCCAAGTATGGTTTCACGGAAGCTCAATTGTTCGAAGGCTACAAGATTCTTCGCGACGCCGGTGTGAAGCGATTTGGTCTGCACACGATGGTCGCTTCCAATGAGCTGAACGGCGATTTCTTCGTCGAGACGGCTCGCATGGTGTTCGACCTCGCGGTGCGAATCCATCAGCAACTGGGAGTTAAAATGGAGTTCGTGAACCTCGGTGGAGGCATCGGGATTCCTTATCGCCCGGAACACAAGCCTGTTGATTTGCAGGCTGTTGGCCAAGGCGTGAAGAAGTTGTATGAGCAGATGATTGCCGGAACTCCGCTGGACCCGCTGAAGGTCATGATGGAAAACGGCCGCATGATTACCGGGCCTCACGGGTTCCTGGTGACGAAGGCCATCCATCACAAGCATATCTATCGCGATTACGTCGGCGTCGATGCGTGTATGTCAAACCTGATGCGTCCCGGCATGTACGGCGCGTATCATCACATTACGGTGTTGGGCAAAGAGAATGCTCCTCATGATCGCATCGTTGACGTTGTGGGTTCGCTTTGCGAAAACAACGATAAGTTCGCGATCAATCGTGAACTTCCAGCGGTTGAGCGAGGCGACCTGTTGGTGATTCACGACGCGGGGGCTCACGGCCATGCGATGGGATTCCAGTACAACGGCAAGCTGCGTTGTGCAGAATTGCTCGTGAAGAAAGACGGATCGGTCAAGATGATTCGTCGCGCAGAAACGATGGATGATTACTTTGCGACTCTGGATTTCAGCGGCCTGCAGAGCGCCGCCAGTCATTGATAGTTAAAGCGTAACGGCGCAAGCCGTCCGGTGAGTGTCTAAAAATGGCCGTCACCAAAATGTACTCGTCTCGCTCCGAGGCTGTGACTTTATACAAGCCCGAAGCGCCAGCGAGTGAGTCGCACGGAACACACTCGCTGGCGCTTCGGGCTTGTCTATGGGTGCCTCTACGATTGATTGACGATAAATTCACAGCCTCTCCGCGAGAGGCGCTGTCCGGCGCGCATGCCAACCAAACCCCAGACACCATCCCTTCCAAAGTGGTTTCCTCTCGCGGAGCGAGAGCAGTACATTGCCGATCAGACACACACCGGATGGCTCACGCCATGCCGCTACGAAAGCATCCTCTGACTTTGAAAGGCCCACCATGTCTCGCCTCAATCGACGACTGTTCCTGAGCACTGCAGCGGTGGCTGCAGCGGCGTTTTCGACGCGAGTCACACGCAGCGATGAATCAGCCGCAATTCAGTGGGCTGATGTTCGTGACTGGGGCGTGGAAGGGCGAGGCTTCAACGATACCGAAGCTTACTTTGATCGTTTGCCTGGGCGTGCAAAGACTGTGGTTCGCGAAGCCGTCTGGAATCTCAGTCGTCACTCCGCGGGAATGATGGTGCGTTTTCGGACCGATGCGACCGAAATTCATGTCGACTACGGAGTCACCTCCAGCAATCTTGCGATGCCTCATATGCCCGCCACGGGCGTCAGCGGCCTGGATCTTTACGCGACCGATACCGACGGCACCTGGAAATGGGTTGCGGTCGTCGCTCCGGCAACTCAACAGGTGAAGAAGAAAGTCGTCTCGGGACTTGCTGCGGGTGAGCGCGAGTATGCGATTTATCTTCCGCTGTACAACGGCACGGAGTTTCTGAAGATCGGTGTGCCCGCGGGTGCTAAGTTCGAAACGATTGCTCCTCGTACCGCAAAGCCAATCGTATTCTACGGCACGTCGATTACTCACGGTGCCTGTGCTTCTCGTCCTGGTATGCCACATCCTTCAATTCTGGGGCGAAGACTCAACACGCCAACTATCAATCTGGGCTTTTCCGGCAATGGTCGCATGGAAGCCAATGTCGGCCAGTTTTTGATCGAACTGGATCCGTCAGTTTACGTGATTGATTGTCTTCCCAACATGTCGGCCGAGGAAGTCACCGCGAATACTCAGCCACTTATCAAGCAACTGCGAGCAGCTCATCCTGAAACGCCGATCGTGCTGGTCGAAGATCGCAGCTATTCCGGATCATGGTTGATCACATCTCAACGCGAACGGAATGAGAGCAGCCGCAAGGCGTTGAAAGCTCAATATCAGATGTTGCTGGACGCCAGCACGGAACGCTTGTCATACATCGATGGCGAATCGTTGCTGGGAGCTGATCGCGATGACACCACTGATGGTTCTCATCCCTCCGATCTTGGCTTCTATCGCCACGCGGATGCGTTTGAACCAGTGCTTCGCGAGGCGATGAAAGCATACATTAAAGCGTAACGGCGCGAGCCGTCCGGTGAATGTCTGAAAATGCCGTGAGTGCTCACTCACCGGATGGCTTGCGCCATGCCGCTAACACGTCTTCACGCACTTTTTGCCGTCGACCACGCGCCGATCGCAAGAAATAACCAGCCGAGAATCATCAAGGTTCCACCGATGGGCGCGATCGCTCCCCAGGGAACTTCCAGCCACTTCGGTCCCGCGATGACCAGCAGGTAAAGCGATCCGCTGAAGAAGATGACTCCTCCGAAAAAACACACCGACGCGGCCGACAACCAGCGCGATCGTTGTCGCAGCATCAAAGCTCCCGTCAGCCCCAGCGCCAGTGCATGCGCCATGTGGTAGTCCACGCCGGTTTTGAAATCCTGCAGATACTTGTAGCTGGCCGGGACACTTTGCCCCGCGATCATCTTCGGCTCCATGTCGGCATATTTCTTCTCGAGAAAACCGTCACCGGTGTTGTTCGTCAAACCATGAGCACCGAAGGCTCCCAGCGTAACAGCCAACATGCCCAGCAAAGCCGACAACATCAGGCACAGACGAGGACTCATGGGAGAAACCTTTGAAGGTAGATATGTTGAGGAATGTTTGAACTGAGACCAGCGGTCATTGCATTCGCCGGGTTTACGTCCGTCACGTCGACTAAGTGAGCCGAAGGGCGCTAGCCCCGGTTTTTTCCGCAGGAAATGCGCGGAATCTCAACCGAGGCTAGCGCCCAACGGCTAATAAACGCATTCAATCAATAAGCCGCAGGCACAGTGCCCCAATACGCCTGCGCCTCGGGCTCGCCGTTACACGAAAAACGTCAGGAGAATGGCTCAGTCAGCATCTCATCGCAATCGCTTTCACTATTCTGAATTATGGCGACCATCGGCAGGAAGTGAGCTTAATCTGCCCGCCCCGGCCACTGATTTCCAGAATTGACGTTTGTTTCTTAGAACTCACGCTATCCCCTATCATTCGGCTCTTTAGCGGCACCATCCTGTGCCTGAATCCGGATCCTCAGAACCTGATTTCGAAGCATCCCATGACAGACATCGAAAAGCTTGGACAGTTCTACCTCGGCAAAACACACGACCTGAAATCCGGAGTCACCTCGGCCGACCAAGTCGTCATGTATGACGCAAAAGACCTGACGACTCACGCGGTCTGCGTCGGCATGACCGGAAGCGGCAAGACCGGTTTGTGTCTCGCATTGCTCGAAGAAGCCGCCATTGATGGCACGCCGGCGATCTGCATCGACCCCAAAGGCGACCTCGGCAATCTGATGCTCGCATTTCCAGATCTGTTGCCGCAGGACTTTCAGCCGTGGGTTGATCCTCAGGAAGCCAGCCGCAATGGAATGACTGTTCCCGAGTTCGCCAAAAAGACGGCTGACACCTGGCGAAATGGACTGGCCGAATGGGGGCAGTCCGGAGAACGCATCCGCAAGTTCAAAGCTGCCGCGGATGTTGAGATCTACACTCCGGCCAGCAACGCCGGTCGACCGATCACTGTCCTGAAATCATTCGACGCACCCAATGACTCAGTCCGTTCCGATTCCGACGCATTGCGAGGTCGCATCATGTCGGCCGTGTCGGGACTATTGGCCCTGCTGCAGATTGATGCCGATCCCATCAGCAGTCGTGAACATATTCTGCTGTCCAATATTCTCGACTACTACTGGCGCAGTGGCCAGAACGTCGACATGGGCGCGCTGATTCGCAGCATCCAGGCTCCGCCGTTTAACAAGGTTGGCTTTCTGGATCTGGAATCATTTTATCCGCAGGGCGAGCGTTTCAAACTCGCAATGACGCTGAACAATCTGCTCGCGTCACCCAGCTTTGCCGCATGGCTGGAAGGCGAACCGCTCGACATCCAGAACCTGTTGTGGACGCCCGCCGGGAAGCCTCGCCTGGCGATTATCTCCATCGCTCATCTTTCCGATCAGGAGCGAATGTTCTTCGTCACGATCCTGCTGAACGAAGTGCTCAGTTGGATGCGAAGCCAAACGGGAACATCAAGCCTGCGTGCCATCCTCTACATGGATGAAGTGTTTGGCTACTTCCCGCCGACCGCGAATCCGCCGTCGAAGCTGCCGATGCTGACACTGCTGAAGCAGGCTCGAGCGTTCGGGCTGGGCTGTGTCCTGGCGACGCAGAACCCAGTGGACCTTGACTACAAGGGCTTGTCGAACTGCGGCACGTGGTTTCTGGGGCGGCTGCAGACAGAACGAGACAAGATGCGAGTGCTGGAAGGGCTCGAGGGAGCTGCGGCATCGACCGGATCCACGTTCGATCGCCAGCAGATGGAACAGACGTTGGCCGGTTTGGGCAGTCGAGTGTTCCTGATGAATAATGTCCATGAGGATGCTCCGACCGTGTTTCGCAGTCGCTGGGCGTTGTCGTATCTTCGAGGACCTGTCAGTCGTTCGCAGATCGAAACGCTGATGGCCCCGCTGAAGGGCAACAGTCCACCGCCTTCGACGACTGCTCAGGTGATGAGCAGTGCTCCGACGGCGCCTCGCTTTGCAGCACCGGTGGCGGAGTTGCCAAGTCAGCCGTCTCGACCGGTGTTGCCGCCAGGGATTGCGGAGTTCTTCCTGCCAGCTCATATTCAGGCCGATCGATTTGTGTATCGTCCGGCTTTGCTCGGGCAAACTCGCATCCATTTCATCGATGCGAAGAATGGGATCGACCTGTGGGATCCGGTCACGCTGATTCGCCTGGCCGGTGAATCGATTCCTGCGGATCCCTGGCTGGAGGCCGATGAATGGGACGAAGCTGATGTACCGCAATTGTTGCCGGAGCCTGAATTTGGCAATGCGACGTTCCGCGAATTGCCCGCCGAGCTGACTCAGAAGAAGTCCTACACCGGCTGGACGACGGCCATCAAAAATCATCTCTATCGCGATCGTAAACTGGTCGTGTTCACCTGCGAAGAATTGAAGCAAACTTCGCAACCTGGTGAATCTGAAAACGACTTCCGCATTCGTCTGCGTCACGCCGCACGGGAAGAGCGAGATCGTCTGGTGGAGAAACTACGTCGCAAGTATGCGACGAAGTTTGGAACTTTGGATGACAAGATTCGGCGAGCTGAGCAGAAGATCGAAAAAGAGAAGCAGCAGAAATCTCAGAAGACGCTCACCACGGCCGTCAACGTCGGCACCAGTATTCTGGGAGCATTGTTCGGTCGCAAGCTGGGGACATCTACAAACGTGACCCGAGCCGGTTCTGTAATTAAGTCGGCCACCAATGTGGCGGCAGAGTCCAATGATATTCGTGTCGCAGAAGAACAATATGCCGCGTTGCTCCAGGAGCGAGAAGCTCTGAATGCCACCGTCGAAGGGGAAGCCAATGAGATCGTCCATCAGTTCGACACGGATGTCATGAAGTTCGATAGCCTGGAAATCTCACCGCGAAAAACGGACACCGCCGTTGATCGCATAGCATTGTTATGGCTTCCCTACGTCGACGACGGTGCAGGGAACATGCATCGGGCGTTTTAAGGAAGCAAATGGGACGACGCTATGAATTTTGTCGCATCACCAGCCGCCGGGCGGCCCCCGGTTGTCTTTTCAGTATTCTCGGGTCGACAACCGGACGCTAACGCGTTCCGGCCAATTGCCTTCTGCACAGAATATAAAACGCATCTGCCCCCCTGCCTTAGAGAGAAACCACGAAAGCAGTCTTCCATGAGAGTTCTCAGCAAACTGGTTCTGACCACAATCATTGGCATCGCTTCAGTCGCGGGCCTCCCGAGTCTGGCACTACATCAGGCTTCTTTGCTCAATACTCTGGCTGCTGAGGAACCTCTGTCGCGGATCTCGTTTGGTTCCTGTGCCAAACAGGACAAGCCTCAGCCGATCTGGGACGCGGTGGTCGACGGGAAGCCGGAGTTGTTCATCTTTCTGGGCGACAATATCTACGGCGACAGTCCGGACATGAATGTGCTGCGAGCGAAATACGAACAGCTCAATCAGCAGCCCGGATTCATGAAGCTGAAATCACTTTGCCCGGTTTTGGCCACATGGGATGACCACGATTACGGCAAAGATGATTCCGGAGCCGACTTTGAAATGCGAGAAGAGTCGCAGCAGGTGTTCCTGGATTTTTTGGGCGTCGCCAAAGACGATCCTCGCCGAACTCAGGAAGGCATTTACTGGTCGAAAGTGTATGGACCGGAAGGCAAGCGAGTTCAGGTGATCCTCCTGGATGCTCGTTACTTCCGCAGTCCGTTGAAGAAGGGTTTCGACGGACGAGAACCAGGCGATGGCTATCGAGGGCGCTATGCACCCAACACAGATAACGATGCCACCGTGCTGGGAGAAACCCAGTGGAAATGGCTTGAAGAGCAGCTCAAGATCCCGGCTGAAGTGCGAGTCATTGGCTCCAGCTATCAGGTCTTGTCGAATCAACACGGCTGGGAAATGTGGGGCAACTTCCCGAACGAACGCGAGCGACTCTTCAAGGTTCTCCACGATTCAAAAGCCGGTGGCATCGTCATGATCAGCGGCGACCGACATCTTGCTGAAATGGCCGAGCTAAAAGCCGATGATAAGTCCGGCATCGGCTATCCGTTGTATGAAGTCACCAGCAGTAGTCTGAACGCTCCCAGCGGCAACATGACGAAGGCTGGCGTTCGCTTTGCCAACGAGATCAATCCTTATCGCGTGGGTCTGACATTCTTCGACACCAACTACGGCAACATCCTCATCGACTGGACGGCCGAGCAGCCTGTGATCCGCCTTCAAGTCTGTGACGAGAAGGGCGGCGTGGTACTGCAGCAGAGGGCGATGTTGAGTGAGCTGCAGCCGAAGTGAGAACGCGATGTTCGGCAGAATGAATTTGTAGCTTGGACATTCTTGTCCGAGTGCTTTCCGCGACATCGTTCCAACGAACGGACGACGGGCAAGAATGCCCATCCTACATGGCGGCAGCACTCATGAGCATTTTTACGCACGCCCTTGTTTCCGAGACCTTCTTCCTCACTTTGTAGCTTGGACATTCTTGTCCGAGTGCTTTGTTCGACATTGGTTCCTATAGACGAACGACGGGCAAGAATGCCCATCCTACAATGGTGCAGCACTCATGAGCATAGTCGCGCACGCCTTTGAACGAGAACCACCTCCTGGCTTCCAGGGACTCCGCTCGGACCTACCCATCACGTTTTACAGCCGACATTTGCCACATTGGCGACAGGATGGAGCGACGTACTTCGTGACCTTTCGCCTCAATGATGCACTGCCTCCAGATATGCTCGAAGATTTGAAGCAACTTCGGCTGGACTGGGAGTTGAAATGCCCGTATCCACGGTCTCAAAAACAATGGGAGGACTATGCTCGAACAGTTACGCAGAAGTCCGAAGTCTGTTTGGATCAGGGGTACGGTTCCTGCCTCTTCCGCGAACGCGAGAATGCGGAGTTGCTGCGAAGTGCATTGACTCATTTTCAAACAACGAGATGTTTTGTTTCCTGTCTCACCGTGATGCCCAATCATGCCCATGCGATCATGAAGCCGCATTAGGGGTTTCCGCTGGAGCAGACTTTGAAGCTGATCAAGGGCTATGTGTCGCGGGTGATAAATCTGAAGAATCAAACCGCTGGCAGTCTTTGGGAGCAGGAGAGTTACGATCGAATTTTCCGCGATTGCCAGCACTTAGACAAAGTGATTCAGTACATTGGTCGCAACGGCACAGGTGCTCGGCTACAGGCAAGTCAATACATCCGTTGGATGGACCCGTCCTGGCAGGCGGCAGGCTGGGATTTCATTGACGAAACTGAAGCTCTGTAGGATGGGCATTCTTGCCCGTCACTTACCAGCGATGTCAAAGTACTCGGGCAAGAATGCCCAAGCTACGGAATCGCAGGAGGATCCGTCTACCGGTCACGTCGTTGGATTCCTCAATCCCTCGATTGTAGGATGATACCGCGTGGTTTCAGGACTAATGAGTGAATCGTACAAGCAGGGGAGACAACATGAACCAACTGAATCGCCGAGGTTTTCTTGCGAGGGCAAGTGTTTCCGCTGCTGCGATGGCGATGACTCAATGGCCGCCGCGGACTCCGTTGTTGCTGGCCGAGGATTCGAAATCAGATTCTCTGGCGATGCAACTTTATAAAAGCCTGAATGATGAGCAGCGGCAAAAAGTGTGTCTGCCGACGGATCATCCAAGACGTCAGTATGTCAGCAACTGGTGGTATATCCATCCGGATTATCGCATCCCTTCGACCTTCGACAGCAACCAGCAGGAACTGATTCAGAAGATCTTCGATTCCCTGCACAGCTCCGAATACATCGAAGAGGTCAAAAAACAGGTCAAGCTTGACCAGTATGGGCAGCTCAAGAATGCTCCGGCGGCGGGCTTCTTCGGGACTCCCGATGATAAAGACTTTGAATTCATCTTCACCGGCCACCACGTGACTCGGCGGTGCAATGCTCACTCAGATAAAGGTCTGGGGTTTGGCGGAGCACCGATTTTCCATGGTCATTATCCGCACTCCGAAGAAAACATGCAGGACAACTTCAATGAATCGCCTGATCATCCTGGCAATCCGTATTGGTATCAGGGCCGACTCTTCAATGAGTTCGTGCAGGGACTGACCGCCGAACAGCAGTCAAAAGGTCTCGTCTCCGCAGCTCCTCGCAGTGAGAGACCTGAAGCCGTAATTCAGACACCGGCACAGGCTCAGGGCCTGGATTGTTCGACGCTGAGTGCTGATCAGAAACGTTTGCTGGTCGACACGATGAAACGAATGTTGAAGATGTTCCGCGAAGATGATGTGACCGCAACTGTTCAGTCTATCGAGCAGCGCAATCTGGTGGATCGACTTCACGTGTCGTGGTTTCCAGACAAATACGATATCGGCTCAGACAAAGTCTGGGACACATGGCAGATCGAAGGCCCGGAATTTGTCTGGTACTTCCGCGGCCAGCCTCACATTCACTGCTATTTCCATCTGAAGAGCTGATGCTTGCTAACGGGAAGCTGAGCCGTTTCAAGAAAGCAGAACATCCTTTTTCCAGGCGACTCTTTTCAGGAGGCGTCGTGAGCGTTCCGGCCGAGAGCGATGTCGAAGTCGTTCATTGCAGGGACCATCATCGCGACGGCGGTAAATCCGTAGGCCACACAGATCCAGAGGCAGACACCGAGATTGCCGCCCAGCAGAAAGTCGGTGATCGCATAGAACGTCAGGAACGGTAACACCAGCGAAGCCAGAGTCAGCGCGCTGGAAGGGTTGCGATAGGTCAGCGATGAGTAGAGCCCGAGACTTCCGAAGCCAATGAACAGAATAAAGCTCTGCAGCTGAATCGCGAATGACGATCGAGCTTCAACCAACAGCAGCATGAAGATAAAGATCCCCACGCACAAAAAGAACATTGTTCCGAGGCTGTGCCCGATCGCATGGCGAGAATTTTCGTAGGTCAGTCCCTGGTGAAGTCCCAAAGCCACCGCAAACAGACTCAGAACAATGTAGGCGATGCAAAGGTAAATCACGTTCTCTGCCGTCAACGCCGTGCTTTTGCCGGTCAGCGACATCACGACAATCATCAGCAACGGCAACAGGATCATTTCGCGAGCATTCCACATCGCGCCGCCGATCTTGCCAAGGATGAATTCGTGTGGACGCAGATCGGTTACCAGCAGAATCTCAAGGGTCCGTCCATCCCGTTCATTGGTCAGCGAAGTCACAGCCTGAGCATTCGTCAGGAGCAGACTTAAGATCGCGATACCCAGAAAGGCGAACGATGGGACTGACAACATCCCCAGCACAAGTTCGGCGCCGGAATCCTTAGAGGCAGAAAGAAACGCGACTCCGGCAATCATCATCACCATCAGCACGTAGGAGAGTTTGATCCAGATCATGCGCCGGCCATAGGCACGCGTTCGCATTTCACGCCAGATCACGGGCTGATTCCAGACATGGCGATGCACGCGAGGAGCCGCCGGAGTCAGATCCTCGGTCTCAGCCCCCGGAGTTGTCTCCGCAGCGGACTGATGGAACTCCCGCGATGGATTCCAAACGCGCATTTTCAGGATTGTGACAACTGACAGAGCAACAGACAGTGCGAGCAGTGTCAGGACTGTGGGCCATGCAGAAACATGCAGAACTCCGGCCACTTCCAACCGCAATGGATCCAAAACACGCAAAAGACCAAAGTAGGGCGATGCTTGTGCGATGTTCGATGAATAACCAACGCCCAAACTGTGTGTCACCAGGACGTACAACACAACACCCAGCACACTGATGGCCAGCGTTTGAAACGTCTTTTCTCGCCAGAATGCGACGAGGCAACCCCAGCTTCCGGCCGCCAGAGTCGCCGCGCCGACGATAGCCTGTGACCAGAAGATTTGTTCCCAGGTCACACCGCCCAGAAGCTTTAAAAAGCAAAACACGGGCCAGGATGTTGCGAGGAGCACTCCGACGTTCAGCAGACTGGAGAACAATTTTCCGAGTGCGAGTTCATGATTTCGCAGGTCGGTCATCAGCAGCAGAATTAAAGTTTTGCGGTCTTTCTCCTGCGTCACGAGGGACGCCGAGAAAACCGTGGCGAAGAACAGTCCGAGTGTCAGTTGCAGAAGAGCAAAGACTCGAAAAGTCAGCGCACTAAATGCGGCCACATCACCGGCAAACAGGACATCCTGAAATCCGATCGTGGCCTGGCGAATGCTGTAAAACAGAATCAGCAACGCACCGACAAAACCGGATCGCATGAGGTAGTGACTCAGGCGACGCGGAGTCGTCAGAACTTCGCGTTCAAATATCGGCCCGGCAACCACCAGTCACACTCCCCCCACAAGTTCTGTCCGCGAGAACTCCGCTAAACCCCTGAGCGTCATCTGACCAATCGTGCTCAACGCAACTCAAAGGAAAATCAATCCGTTCTCGCCTACTCCAGCTTTCGACCACGAGTTTCCATCTGAAACTCACGTTCGGTCTCCGAATGCTTATAGGAGTTATCAACCCAGAATGATTTGAGTGGATAGTCGTCGGGGATCGGCCGAGCATTCTGTTGATGAATCGCCTGCCAGTACTGAACGATCAGCAATGCTTCCTCGATATATCGGCCATCTTCATACATTGTGGAGAACTTCTGCTTCGCTTCCAGCCATCGCTGCATCGCTTCTTCCAGCTTGACCTGTGCCTCAGACGGCACGGTCATACCAGTCGCAGGATCAAGTCGGTCGAAGCCCTTCCCCTGCATGTAGAGTTGCTTGGCGTCAAAGAACGTCTTGTGCAGAGTCAGTGTGACAGGGTCCATTTCGGCACTGGCGTATCTTCGCCAGAAATCGAAGTTGACCATCTTCACATTGCTTTCCCACAGCTTTCGCTGCGCCATCAGCGTAATGCCGTTTCGCTCGGCCTGCTGCTTCAACTCCTCTTCAGAAGGAGCCAGTGTGTAGACCTTGTCATCCAGACCAAGAAACTCTTCTCGACCGTAGTCTTCCATCCACGCCTTGAAGCCAGCTTCCCACGCCGCGATATGCTCTCCAAATGCTCCTTCTTTTGTCCTCATCTCCGCATAGTTGATCAGAGACTTTGCAGGTCCCTGGCGGAAGAAGACATGCGTCATTCCCTTCACACCGATGAGATCATCGTTGTCGTCTTTTTCGTTTGCTTTCACGAACCAGTCGTGAGCGACAAGATAGCTATCCTTGCCTTCTTCATTGATGGCTGGATCCGGTCCTCTTTGTCCGGGAGAAACCTCAAACTTAGGATCGGGGTCCTGCTTAAAGAAGACGCGGAAAAACTTCTTCTCATCGGAGATCCCCATCTTGGAGGAGATGACTTCACCGACGTTGTGAAAGAGGATCGGGATAGTCTGATTACGATCTGTCCCGAGCTTCAGGAATTTGATCCCTTCCTTGACCCAGTAGAATCGATCATCCACTTTGTCCCATTCGCGTGAAACGTTGTAGGCCAGATTCCAGCCCTGAAACTTCCAGATCTGCACATAATGTGGCTGCAGCAAAATGATAGAATCCACCGTTGTCTTCAGCTTGGCCCACTGCTTCTTTTCCTGATACTCAATGGCCTTCAGGTGCAGGACGCTGGCCGCCGGTCCACGCAGACCCAACAGCACGAGGTTCATTGCAGAGCTGGACGGATCCACTTTTCCCAAAGTGGCTTCGCCCAGGTCATACTGCTGTCGCATCTGCGCGAGCTTGCCGAGACCCCCTGAGGAGGAATTCGCGGAGTTCTGCTCCGCGGGAAATCCGAGATAAACGATCGGCCCCAGCAGCAGAATGATTCCGATGCCGTAGCTCATCTTGCGTTGGCGAGAATTGAGATTCGTCATTTTGCCTCCAGTTCACGAAACTTCAGCATCGCGCCCGCAATCAGGACACAGGGGATCAGAAAACCAGCGAAAATAGCGACAGCCGGGATTACACAGTCATTGAAAGGAACATCAAATCCGTTTTCAACGAACGACGCTCCGCGATTGAACACACTGAAGTCAGGAACGATGTTGCTGAAGACACGGAGCACACCTTCCAGCCCTTTGTCAGCCCCTTTGAGCACTGCGGAGGTCGTGGATGAAACATCCATACCAACCTGAGGATTTCGATGTTGAGCAATCAACACGGCGGATTCCAGAGTTCCCATGCCCTGCTCCTGCCCCGAAAGCATTTTCATCATGAATTCATGAAAGAACTGGCCCACAAGGAAGAAGGTCAAAGTAAAGAACAACGCTACAGGCCCCTTCACGATGCAACTGACCGTGACACCCAGCACAATGATCAGCATCAGCATCAACGCGATACTCACCAAAGCTTTCGTGTAACCAACAAGGAATGAACGATCCGGCTTGCGAATGAATAAGTCAGGGCGAGCCATTCCGAGGTACATCTGATCGTTGAGGCACGCAACTTCAACTCTCAGGAATCCACTGGAGACCAAATCCTTGAGGAGATCTTTCTCAATCAACCAGCCTTCGGTGTCCTGAGAGATCAACAGCTCTTTACGGATGAGATCATCAAAAAACGCAAACCAGCGGCGACCATCAGCAACCGTCAACTTGCCGTCACTGATCTTCAATGTGCCAGCAGTGAGTTGTTCGTTGAGCACTGTGACTAACAGCTCAGCATTCAGTGGCGATACTGACGCGTCCTTCTGGAGACTGTCAACAAGGCCGGAGCTGATCGCATTTCCCTCAACCAGCTTTCCCTCTTCACTCCACTTCTCAAAGATTCCCGACAGGAACCTCGCCAGAGTTTCATAGTCCGCAGCAAATCGAAGTTTGCGTGGAACCAGCGTGATGTTTTCTGCAGCACCTTCGTGATACTCAGAAATGTGAAATGCTGGAAGCGGTACCTCCAACTTCGGCAGTGATTCATGCAGCGCGTCGGCGTTTTCCAGGACCGCGCCGGCCAGGGTTTCCAGAGATTCCGCAAAGTCCGCATATGGAGGCTTGTCCGAGGCCCCGGTGGCGTTGTTCGCCTGAAGAACCTTGATTACAGCAATACCACGAGTTGATGCGGCATCAAATTTTTCCTGAACTGGCTGGAGGGCAGTCAGTTTCATTTCCTTAAGAACAGCACCGGCGACTCCAAGTCCGTTCTGCAAGCCAAGGTAGTCCGCAGGACGCAGCTCGTCCGGATTCGTGCGGACACGCGTGGCCAGTTCTTTGAGTCGTTCAGAGCCATTGCGAAACTGACCATCTCGCAAAGCGTCTGCCACTGGTCTCAGAGCTTCACCCTGAGCCAACATGCCGAATGCCTCTTCGCGAGGATTCGACGATAAGGTGTACTGAGCCTGAACACCCTGGAGTACGCTTTTCTCAGAACCCTTCACTGTTCTGAAAGCTTCGAAACGACACTCCAGTTTCAGACCTTCAACCGTCTTTGCATCGTCTCCCGTACCGATCGTTTCTGTGACAATCGAACTTTCATCGATATCCCGGAACATCCACACAGCTCGAGCTCTGGAGTTGCCTGCGATATGCGAACGATACATCCACGTATCACCGACATTGATACCAGTCGCGGCCGGCTGGCCGTCGGTATCAAAGAAGTAGAGCTGACCGAACACCGGAACGCGGCAGGTCAGCTGACTGCGGCTGTTCTCAGGCAATTTTCGATAGATCCACGCCGCTCCGATAACGCCCATCACCACAAGAACGAGGCAGGCAACAATACCCATACCGGCCATTCGTCCAATGACAATCTCCAGTCGGCGAGCCGGCTTGGTGACCACCGTATGCAATGAGCGAATCCGAATGTCTTCCGGAAGCGCCCAGCAACTCAGGAAGATCACGGCCGGCAGAATTAGCCATGCAATTGCCGTCAGCAAAAATGTTACGTGGATGGATACCTGCAACTCCGGCCGCGAGTTCGTATCTGTCAGAAACCAGCCGGCAAACATCAACAGGATCGCAAACACCACAAAAACCAGCAAGGCTTTGCGTCGGATCGCCTCCAGCAGCGTGAGTTTTGTTAATGCGTAAATTCTTCCCGGCGAAAGCGAAAACAGGTCGCCCAAATAGCTTCCCAGCCCCGACGAAAAGATTGCGACGCCACTTCCTCCGTTCCGCGCGAGAGAAAGTACGAATGACAATCCGACGGAGATCAGCGTCAAAATCCCAACAAGCACCATCCAGGAGATGGCTGCGTTGGAAAGGCTGAATGGTCTGATATCAAAGTCCATAAGTCACAGTTCCGACAAAACAGTCTGCGAAACAGCAGAAACATCACGGATGAGGCCAGTCCAGCACGGGCAATGCTGAGCACCGTCAAAGTACAGAGTGGCTTGAGCGACAGATCTGCCGGCCGCTCAAAAACTTGCAACCAGGCCTGTTTTCTCAGGCGTTGCCGCCCTTCCCTGAAGCCGCGATCTCCTCGGCAGAAAAACGTCGTCCCGGACGCTCGCCGCTCTCACGAACAGTGCGAAGGAAGAGTTCCTCCAGGTCTGCTCGCGGACTGGTGAACTGAGCATTCTTGATGTTGTGCTTTTCCAGGACCTTGCGAATATCTTCTTCTGCTTCTTTGCTGAGACTCGACGTTCGCATCTGAGTCTCATTTCGCATTTCCAACAGTTCGTCGACGCGTCCCAGAACTTTCAACTCGCCCTGAAACAGCACCGCGATGCGGTCGCATACGTCCTGCACATCCGCCAACTGGTGGCTGCACATGACAACCGTCTTGCCCTGAGCTTTCAAACGCAGGATCAGGTCTTTCATTTCGCGTGTACCCAGCGGGTCGAGACCGCTGGTGGGCTCATCAAGCAGAACCAGCTCCGGGTCGTTAATCAAGGCTTGAGCAAGGCCGATACGACGAGTCATCCCTTTGGAGTATTCTTTTAACTGTCGACGACGAGCTTTGCCCAGTCCAACCATTTCGATCAACTCGTCAGAGCGACGAATTCGGTCGGCCGCCGACATGTTGAAGAGTCGCCCGTAGAAGTCGAGCGTTTCGTCGGCGTTGAGGAATCGATAAAGATACGACTCTTCAGGAAGGTAACCGATCTTTTCATTCTTCGAGACGTCTGAAGCGGATTTCCCCAGAATCGTCATTTCGCCGCTTGTCGGGAACAGCAATCCCAGCAGCATCTTCATCGTCGTCGTTTTGCCGGAACCGTTCGGTCCCAGAAGCCCAAAGACTTCTCCCTTCTGCACATCCATACTCAGGCTCTTCACGGCCTGAACCTTCTTGCGGCCCCAGAAGTCTCGATAAATCTTGGACAGATTCCGGATCTCAATCACGGCGTTTGACATGTCGTACCGTTTCAAAGACTGTTTTGAATGACGAAGAATTAAGAAAGAGAACGGGGCAAATCCACATCCACTTAACCACCAGAAACTCCGGCTTACTGACCATACGTACCGAAAGAGCCAGGCGTTTGCGCAATTCTTTTGAGGCGTTTTCGGGATGGGTGGCGAGCCAAGAATCTACGATCGAAGGCGTCAGGACTCAACAATGTCGCGTCGAAATGCTGTGCGAAAGCGCATTACGCGTCGGAATGACCGGCACAACATCCCAAATCTGCCTCCGCCGTCGCCCTGAATATGGGGCGGAATCACAACGAAAAAAGCTCGGACAGACGCCACCACCGTCTGGAAAAAGACGGAAGAAGCCAATGTCCGAGCTTTAAGTCTGGTTAGGAATACTCAGCCAAACCGGGGACACGACAAGCCGTAACCCCAATAATTCTCAACAGAAACGACGACAAACACTTACGTCATCGTGACTGGAATCACTACTGATTATGCAGAGAAACTGCTGCCGCAACCGCAGGACTTCACTGCATTCGGGTTCTTGAAGGTAAACCCACGCTTTTCGAGACCACTGTAGAAGTCGATCTCAGTCCCATCCAGAAACAGGTCGCTCTTCTTGTCCACCACGACACCAACTCCGTGGAATTCGGAGACTACG
>JBPOIW010000366.1:0-20237 GCA_052034165.1 Planctomycetota bacterium
CGACGCCATCCTGAAAAAATGCATCTGGGAAAACGGTGGCACGATTCCGCCGGTGGAGCTGGTGTTTCGCCGTGGCTCAGTCCTGATCGCCAATATTCCCAAAGTGGGAACGCATATGTCGGGCTCTGCAATTGACATCTCCGTCTTTCGACGTGACGACGGCAGCGAAGTCTGGCGCGGGAATACGTATCTGGAGATGAGCGAACGAACGCCAATGCGAAGTCCGTTCGTTGAACCGGAATATGTGCAGAACCGACTTGAGATCACCGCCGTGATGGAGTCGCACGGCTTTATGCATTTTCCGTTTGAGTTCTGGCATTACAACAAGGGCGATGGGCTCGGACATATCCTTACCGGCAACAAAGCTCCGGCCAGGTTCGGACCGGTGCATTGGGATCCAGCGACCAACAAAGTTACGGCCGTGGATAACCCGTCGGAGCCACTGCGTCCCCTGCCCGAAATCGAACGTGAAATCGTGGCGGCCGTGGAGCGAGCGAAAGCCGCCGGGACAAGTTCATAGATTATCAGGCTAATAAGTCAGAGAGATCACATTTGTCATAATGTCCCGTATGACGACTACAAAGAATCCCCCGAAACCGAAATCAATCCGGCCTTCTGCAACTTTCGCGATGATTTTCACCAGGAAGCTCCGGACGGCGAAAACCTGTCGGAAGTCACCGACCGCGCGTGGCCGGTGATGGAGTCACTGCTTTCTGTCGCGGAGCCAGACGTTCTGATTGTCGCTCACTGTCCGGTGATTCGTTGCCTGACTGCTCGCGCGATTTCGCTCGACGCGACTAGTGTCTCTGGTCTTGAGATTTCTCATGCAGTGCCCATCGTGCTCACTCAATCCGGGAGCGGCGGATTCCGTTTAGCACGAGGCCTTGAATCACAGGCATGCAGGTGAAGCTGTTTACGCGGAAAAAGAGAGGCGAGTGTCGCAGCGATCTGTAAAATTCGCACGCGGAGAAACGTACGGATGTCCTATTTGGGTGGCCCCGAGCGGACAACAAGGCCTCCGAGTTTTCCCGGGCCAGGGCCCATTTCGATGTCCCAATCCGCCCGGGAAATCAGCGTCTGATCATGATCGATCACGATGACAGAGTGGCCGGTTTGCAGCAGAAAATCGATGCATCCAACCAATCGCTCGATATCCTGCATATGCAAGCCGACGGAAGGTTCATCCAGAAGAAACAAAGTACGCCCCGATTTGGCAAGCTGCGCCGCTTTGCGATTTTCTGCCGCGACTTCGCCGTCGGCCAGAGGAATCCCGGCCAGCATCGCGGCGATGCGAAGACGTTGAGCTTCCCCGCCGGAGATCGTGCTGAGCGGTTGCCCGAGTCGCAGATAGCCTAATCCCGTTTGGCGGATCGCATTCAGGCGTTGCTGGATCCGATGGTGGCCATTGAAGAACGTAAAGGCTTCATCGGCCGTCATGTTCAGAATGTCATATACGGATCGATCGCGATAACGGATCTCAAGCACTTCGGGTCGAAATCGTCGGCCGCTGCATTCTTCGCAGACAGTTTCGATGTCCGCCAAAAACTGCATCGCGACCGTCACCACGCCGCGCCCTTCGCACACGGGACATCGTCCTCCAGAAGCCGCATTGAAGCTGAACATCGCACGCGAGTAATTTCGTTTGCGGGCTTCGTGGGTTTCCGCGAGCAGAATTCGGATGTCGTCGAAGACGCCGATCCAAGTGGCAGGGATGCTTCGACGAGATCTCTGCACCGGACTTTGATCCAGCAGCACGACGTGATTGATACTGTCGGCGCCTTCTACGGCGTCGATCGTGCCCTGGGTCTCCGAGGGAACCGGCAACTTCAGATGCTGGCACATCGCAGGATAAAGCGTATCGGCAATCAAAGAACTCTTGCCACTACCGCTGATTCCGGTGACCGCACAGAAGACTCCGAGCGGCAAAGCGACATTGAGTCCTTCAATGTTGTGGCAATTCACATTCCGGAGATTGAGCCAGGCTTCCGGGGGTCTGCGAGATGTGATCGCATTCTCCGCAGCCCGCGCCTTGCTCTCGCGCAGTTTTTCACCCGTCAAAGTCTTCGCATTCAGCAGTTGAGCCACGGAACCCTGAAATTCAACTCGCCCGCCTTCCGAGCCTGCTCCGGGGCCAATCTCAATCACTTCGTCGGCGGACGAGATAAATTGTGGATCGTGTTCGACCACAATCACAGTATTGCCCGCACGTTGTAGATTTCGGACACAGTCTATGATGCGATTCGTGTCGCTGGCATGCAGCCCGGCCGTGGGCTCATCCAGAACATATAGCGTGTTGATGAGGCCTGAACCCAGAGCCGATGTCAGCATGACTCGCTGAGCTTCCCCGCCGGACAACGACTTCATGGTGCGATCGAGCGACAAATAACCCAGCCCACTTTGACGCAGAAACTGCAGGCGGCGAGTCCCATGTTCCAGAGCGGAGCGCAGGCCGGTATTCATTTCTGCACTCAACGCTGCGAACTGAGCATCCAGCCACTGGGCAAGGTCATCAAGTTCCAGCCTCGCAACTTCGGGCAACGTCATCGTGCCCCAGCGAATGTTTCGCGCCTCTTCGTTAAGCCGCGTTCCGTGGCAGGATAAACACAACGCATTGGAGAGAACGCCTTTCTCCGTTGTGCGTTTTCGTTTCGATGCGACGGTCGGAACGATCTTCTGGTGGCCGGTTCCTTCACAGTCGGAACAGGCCCCGAGCGGTGAAAGGAAGTTGAGCAGGTCGGCGGAGAGTTCGGGAAACTGACGAGCACAGTTCGGGCAGGCTCGGCGATGAGCATACCGTAGGCATTGCCAGGCGATCCCATCGACCTGCATGGTTTCCGAGCTGATCGATTCGGGGCCGCGCGATGTCGGAGGTTCGACCAGCACCAGACAAGCCGCACTTGAGAGAGTGCTGGCATTTTGTACGGCTTCGGCGATTCGAGTGGCCGCGGAGGCGTCTGTTTTGAGTCGATCGGCAATGACGATCAGTGGCGACTGAGTTCGCGACAGGTCCACGTCTTCAAGACGGACCGTTTTCTCCCCGACGATCGCTCGGGGGAATCCCTGCCGGACCAGGTCTGCTGCCAGAGACTTTTTGGTCGACGAATCAAATCCAATCACCGCACAGATCTGGATGCGGCAGTTGGCTGCCTTCTGCAGAATTTCGGCCGCCGCGTGTTCGGCAGAAATCACATCGATCGGAATTTGGCAAGTCGGGCAAAACTGTCGGCCCGCCTGCGCAAACAGGATCCGCAGCGAGTCGAGAACTTCGGAACGCGTCCCCAGAGTATTTCGGGCTCCATCGGCGCGAAGCTGCTGGCGAATGGCGATAGCGGGCGGCAAACCGGAGATGCGATCCGCCGCTGGACGCTCGATGCGATCCAGAAACTGTCGGGCCGACGGAGAAAATGTCTCGATATATCGTCGCTGTCCCTCGGCATATAACGTATCGAAGGCCAGGCTGCTTTTCCCGGAACCACTGAGCCCGCAAATCACAGTCAGAGCATGGTGAGCAATCTTCAGGGAGATGCCCTGCAAGTTGTGAACTCGCCCACCTTCCAACTCAATAAACCGGGAAACGGACACCAGGCAAATCCTCTGAGCGAAAAACTATTGCCAGGTCGTCACGCAGCAATCGTCCCCACTGCAGTTTCAGACCCAAATTTGTAAGTTGGACATTCCAGTTCGACGGCCTTTCGGCGGACCGGATTCACCATCCTAAGTGAAAATCAGCTTTTGACACAGCACGACTCACCTGATTTGACTCTGAGCCTGATGCGCTAGCCGATTCGGCGGAAGAAATCGGCTAGCGCCTCAGGCTCAACTGTTTGCTCTTGCTACTTCGGCTCTCCGGCAAACGGTGAAAGGGACAGTCGGGCTGTCATAGATGGCCGCTGCGCCAACTTTTCGTCACAAAAATTGCTTCCCAATGCCAGGAGCGCCCCTGAGCAGGTTGCGTCTCCAGGGGGCGGTTCTATAATCCTTTAAACTCTTTTCTGAATGCCATCTTCCTGCCTTAAAGAGCGATTCGCAAGGCCGCGACCGGGGGTTGATTCCCATGTTTTTGTGGTTCCGCAACGTCTGGATGTCTGTTGTGACCGTCCTGCAGGGGATGTACGTCACACTCTTGACGATGTTCAAGACATACAACCGACGGACATTTACCGAGGTTTACGAGTACCCGGAAGTGCCGCTGAAGGTGAAGCCTCGCTATCGTGGTTTCCACCGTTTTGATCTCACCACGTGCATTGGCTGCGAAAAGTGCGCGGCCGCTTGCCCGGTTGATTGCATCTATATCGACAAAGAAAAAAGCCCGGTCGGGAAAGGTTTCCGGATCAACGGCTTTACAATTGACTACACCAAGTGCATGTTTTGTGCGTTGTGTGTTGAACCTTGTCCGGTGGACTGCATCTTCATGGGGTCGAACCATGACCTCAGTTGCTACAGTCGCGACGGATGTATTGTCGACTATGCCAAGCTTCCTCTGCAAATTGCATGGGGCAAGGCGACTTTGAATCCGACAGTTGTTGCGGAGTCAAAAGTTCTTCATTCGCCAGTATGGGTAAAGGGTGAACCAAGCCCGTTTGAATTTGCCGGGGCCGAACACTAGTCCACGAAATGTGTTTAATTATGTAGGATGGGCATTCTTGCCCGTCTTGGGTTGGTCGGACTGGCTTTTCGGCCCGCGTGGTTAGAGTTAGGCGACGCACTGAGGATGTTGAGTGCGATGCATTTGGATGCTGAGTTTGTGGTGTTCGGAAAAAGGCATCACTGCTGGTGAAAACGTTGTGATGCCGAGTGATTTTGAAGCTGCAAGCCGGAGTTTATGATCGAGAGAATTCTGGTTTTTGTGGTTTGCCGTGTTTGAGTGGTAGTGCAGATTCGGTAGAGATCTTCGACGGAGTTCGAGGATGATTGATCGAGTGTACTTTACGAAAAGCAGAACATGGTTGCTGACGAAACTTTGTTGACTGTGGATGAAGTGAATCAGCGTTTGCCGCTGGTTCGTTCAATTGTCGGGGACATCGTGAGTCTTCACGCGGATCTCTCATTTCGCCGACAACGGTTGTTGTCGTTGCGAGAACGGCATCCGGCTCCGAAGTCGAACGATTCTGTCTATGAGCAGGAGGTGCTGCAGATGGAATCGGAGCTTGCCGATGACGAAGTACGCCTGGGATCCTATGCTCGCGAACTTCTGGATATCGGTGGAGTTTTGACCGATGCTGCGGAAGGTCGAGTCGACTTTCCGGGAGACCTTGGCGGGGAACGAGTGTTCTTCTGCTGGCAGTCCGGTGAGCCTGAGGTGTTGGCGTGGCATTCCGGGGCCTGTGGCGAATCGGAACGCATCCTGCTCGATCATGAACTTGGAAGTATGACGATTTCAGAGGGTAAGTGATGGCGGATCTCGTCGGTCATTTTTTAGTGTTCGGGCTGTTGGCCATCGGTTTCCTGATGGTGCCGCTGATTGTTGGGCGATTCGTACGCCCGAATCTGCCGACACCTGAAAAGGATGCGATCTACGAGTGCGGTGAGCCAGCCATTGGCTCCAGCTACATTCAGTTCGACCTGCGATTTTACGTGGTCGCTTTGCTGTTCATTATTTTCGACGTGGAAATTGCGTTCTTCTTTCCATGGGCATCCGTTTACGGCAGCGCAATGCATCTCGCGGATTCTCGCATCACCGATGTGGCACGGTCAGACCTGAGTGCGAGATTGCTGAGCATTGATCCGGCGGCGATGACTCCGAATCATGTGATCACTTCCGACGCCGCTCTTAAGTTGGGTTGGATTGGCTTGGCTGACATTCTGGTATTCTTTGGAGTGCTGCTGGTTGGGTTCGCCTATGTCTGGAAACGCGGTGATCTGGACTGGATTCGTGCTTTGACGAAGAAGTCGCAACAAGCGAAGGACCAGACGGCGGGTATTGCTTAGTTGGAGTGAGGGTCTCGTAGCGTCGACATTTTTTTGTGGCGTCGACTTCAGTCGACTAAGCATTTTGAGCATGAGATAAAGCGGGCTGAAGCCCACACTACGAGATGGGTGGTCTCAATCGTCGGTGAGTTAGACTTAAAAATTGGATCCACAGTTCATGGATATTCAGGGCATTCATTCGATTCTGCTGGAACGATTCGGCGAAGCGGTCGTTGGCAGTCAGACCTTCAAGGCGATTGATCCGTGGATTCAGGTGGCTGCAGCTTCAATAGCGGAAGTCTGCACCTTTCTGCGTGATGATGCTCGCCTGCAGTTCAACCATCTGAATGATCTGTGCGGCGTTGACTATCTCGAACCGGATGCGAAGAAGGCCGCCAAGTTCGGCCATGAGCCTCATGTCGAAGTGGTTTACCATCTCAGCAGTCTGAAGCTTCGCCACCAATTGAAGCTTAAAGTGGTCGTGCCACGATGGAAAAATGATGTGGCCGGTGATCTGCCTGTCGTGCCTTCGCTCAGTGCGATCTACGGCATTGCGAACTGGCATGAACGCGAAGCTTACGACCTGGTTGGGATTCACTTCGAAGGTCATCCGAACCTTCGTCGGATTTTGTGTCCTGAAGACTGGACTGGTCACGCAATGCGGAAAGACTACGATTTTCCGCTCGAGTATCATGGTGTGCGTGGCCGCTAGCGGTGTTTCATGAGCCGCAGGGCGTGAGCCCCCGGTTGCTTTACAGGGTTTGTAGTAAGAACCGGACGCCAACGCGTTCCGGCTGATAAAATCGAGTTGGCTCGGCGGTGTTCGGCCAGGAGTTCTTAGTCCATGAGTTTGCAGATTGAAGATCCACGCATTGTGGAGTTCGACGTTCAGACCGATGAGATGCTGGTCAACATGGGACCACAGCATCCCAGCACTCACGGTGTGTTGCGACTCTTGCTGAGAACTGACGGCGAAATCGTGCACGAATGCACGCCACACATCGGCTATCTGCATCGCTGTGCAGAAAAGATCGGCGAGAATCTTTCTCCCCCGCAGTACATCCCTTACACGGACCGGATGGACTATCTGGCCGCGATGAATATGAATCTCGGCTTCGCGTTGACGGTCGAGAAATTAATCGGGATGGAAGTGCCAGAAAAGGCGATGCATCTGCGAGTGTTGATCGCGGAAATGGGACGCATCGCCAGCCATCTTGTCGGCATGGGAACGTATGGCCTTGACCTTGGAACATTCAGCCCGTTCCTCTACGCCTTCCGTGAACGCGAAATCATCCTTGACCTGTTCGAAGAAGTCTGCGGCGCGCGTTTGACTTACAGCTATATCACGGTTGGAGGAGCGACTCACGATCTGCCGGACGAAATTGAAATGCCTGACGGATTGGCGTCGTTGATCGGCAAGCACAAGGGTGAGCGACTGCCGTTTCTGGAAGTGATCGAGATCTTCCTGCAGTGGCTGGAACTTCGCATTCGTGAATACCACACGCTGTTGACTCGGAACATGATCTTTATCAGCCGCACAGCAGGGCTTGGTGTTCTATCACCAGAAATGGCTGTCAGCTACGGCTGCACTGGCCCGGTTCTTCGCGGCAGCGGCGTAGACTTTGATCTTCGTCGCGACGGCGAAGCAATCTACACTCGAATGTACAAGGGCTACGACTTCGAGGTTCCTGTTGCTCCGTTCAAAGAAGCACCTCGCGAAGTGATCGTCGGCGACAACTGGTGTCGCTTTTATGTCCGCATGATGGAAGTTGTGCAGGCGATCCGATTGGTTCGTCAGGCGATTCCAAAGTACAAGGCTGCCAGCGGTTCTTACCGCGAGCCATTCAAGATGAACACCAAGCTCCCTAAGGACGAAGTGTATCTTGAAACCGAAGCACCTCGCGGCCAGATGGGCTTCTACCTCGTCGGGAACGGCGAAGGCAATCCATTTCGTCTGCGAGCCAAGAGCAGCTGCTTCTGCAACGTATCGGTCACCGATCAGATCTGTCAGGGCGTTCCGCTCGCTGATATCCCGGCGATCGTTGGATCGCTGGATATTGTGATGGGTGAGATTGACCGATAGCGAATGGCCCGGCATTCAAGGTTGGAGCAGAATCGCTTCCCGTCGCGCTGATGGGTATTCATCAAGGTTTGATCAGGCGCCGGTATCGCCTCAGCTATCGGTGTTCTTCGATTTTTAGCCACATGCCGCGCACCGGAATAGAACATCACAGTGCGGCCGCATGTTGAATCGCTCCCCCTCGCACTGAAGGGGTGCTCATGTCAGTTTGCTCAGGCAAATGGCCATAGCATTCGCCAACCGTGTCCCGCGATTCTGAGCGACAGGACACTCATAGGTTCATCATACGTTCAGGCGTTCGGCAGCACTGACGCACACGGAGGCCTGAATCCCAGCCGCTCGTTGATTCGCAACGGGAATTACGGGCCGTTTTCGAGCTCTTCCCAGCGTAGAAAACAGTGCTCCAGCTTTGTACCAACGCTGGCTAACTCTGTGGTCACTTTGGCGATTTTGTCGCCGCCACTCTGGTAGAAACCGGAAGCCGCCATTTCCTTTTCAAGTTCCTTCTGACGCTTCTCCAGGGACGCGATCAATTCCGGCAACTGCTCCAGTTCTCGCTGTTCTTTAAAACTCAGCCGGCGTGTTTTCGCGACTGTTGAAGTTGCGGCAGACGAACTGGCCTGTTCTGTGGCTTTAGCACCACCGCTAACCGCCGACGGCGCATTGGCTTCGATGGCGTTCTCACGCTGCTCTTTGATCCGCAACCAGTCATCATAGCCGCCATCGTATTCGCCCAGCACCCCGTTGCCTTCAAACACGATCGTACTGGTCACCACATTGTTCAGGAATGCTCGATCGTGGCTGACGAGCAGCACTGTTCCGGGAAAGGCTGGCAGCATGTCTTCCAGCAGTTCCAGAGTCTCAGCATCCAGATCGTTTGTGGGCTCGTCGAGCACCAGAATGTTAGCCGGTTTCGACATCATCTTGGCCAGCAAAAGACGATTGCGTTCTCCCCCGCTCAGGAACTGCACCAGCGTCTGAGCGCGTTCCGGAGAAAACAAAAAGTCCTGCAGAAAGCCCATAATGTGACGCTTCTGACCATTAATCATCAGGAAGTCAGTGCCATCGCTGATGTTTTCGCGAGCCGACTTTGTCTCATCCAGCTGATTACGCAACTGATCAAAGTAGCCCACAGCCAGATTCGTCCCGAGGCGAACCTTCCCCTGAGTTGGTGTTAACTGCCCCAGCAACAGCCGCAGCAGCGTCGATTTCCCGGCGCCGTTCGGTCCCACAATACCAATCTTGTCACCGCGAAACACTGTGGTGGAGAAGTTATTGATGACAGGCTCACCGCTGAACGCATGAGTGACGTCTTCAAGGCGAGCGACCAATGCGCCGGAGCGTTCGGCTTCGAGGATCTGCATCTTGGCAGTTCCCATCTTTTGCCGACGCTGGCGTCGCTGTTCACGCATTTCCTTCAGCACTCGAACACGACCTTCGTTCCGTGTTCGGCGAGCTTTCACGCCCTGACGAATCCAGCGTTCTTCTTCGGCAAGTTTCTTGTCGAACTGAGATTGCTCTTCGGCTTCAGCCGCCAGCAGTTGGTCGCGTCGTTTTAGAAATGTCTGATAGTCGCATGTCCAGTCGAAGACTCGACCACGATCCACTTCGACAATTCGATTGGCCATATCCTGCAGGAAGACTCGGTCGTGAGTCACAAAGATCAGCGTGCCAGGATAGCGTTTCAGAAAGCCCTGGAGCCAGACGATCGAATCGATGTCCAGATGGTTCGTTGGCTCATCCAGCAGAAGAATATCCGGCTCGCGAATCATCGCCGCCGCCAGGAGAACTCGACGCTTCATCCCGGCCGACAACGACATAAACGGCTGATCGGCAGGCAGTTGCATCTCGACCAGCAGATCATCCAGGCGATCCGCACCGGACCATTCATCGGCGTCGGCCAGATCCTGACTGGCCTTTTCATAAGCCTTGTCTTCCGCCGGAGTCAGTGCGATGCCCTCATGGAGCTTGCGACCGATATTGCGGTAGTCGGCGATTGCTTTTCCCAGCTTGCCGAAGCCCTCGGCCGCCACTTCGTAGGCCGTGCGATCACCGCCCTGAGGAACCTCCTGATCGAGTCGCGCGATGACGGCTTCGGCCTGCAGGTCGACGGAACCGTCGTCGGGACGCAGTAGCCCCGAGATCAGTTTCATCAGCGTTGACTTGCCAGCGCCGTTGCGTCCGACAAGGCCAATGCGCTCACCTCGCTCGATGTGCAGGGTGATGCCTTCGAGAAGGTTTGGTTTCGAATACGTAAACGACAGATTATTGAGGCTCAAAAGTGGCATGGCGGGGACTGTAGCCGAAGACCCGAGCCCTGCGAATCCTGTCGCGTGCGATTATCATCTCAGAAACAATCGGCCCGCGGATTCACGTCGGAATGCGGCATTTGCTAACATCCGACAGGTTTTGTCTCAACGCATTAATCAGGAGCTGCTTTATGAATTCCGTCAAATTCTGGTGTGGACTGGGAATGGGCGTCGCGCTGACATTTTCGCTGTCTCAGTCTGCATCTTTATCCCAGCCTGCCATTTTCCGATCCGCTCAAGCGGCCGATGAAACGGCCAAGGAAACCCCACCCTTGCTCTACGAACTACGCACCTATACCTCCCCGGAAGGGAAGCTCGACGAACTGAACGCCCGATTTCGTAATCACACGCTGGCGTTGTTCGAAAAACACGGCATGAAGAATATCATGTACTGGCTGCCGGTCGATCAGCCAAACACACTGATCTATGTCATCGCTCACAAGGACAAAGCCGCTGCCGATGCGTCATGGGCTGCGTTCCGCGAAGATCCCGTCTGGAAGAAAGTGGCCGAGGAAACTCAGAAGAACGGCAAGATCGTGGAGAAGGTTCAATCCGTCTACATGACTGCGACTGATTATTCCCCGATGAAATAAGACCACGCGAAACAATGACAAACAGGTTTCCCGTGCCATGACTTGCGCGGGAAACCTGTGTGCTGAAGTTGCCGTAGACTGCGGGGAAGTCGACCTACTGGACAAGTCCCTTGGTGAGCTGCAGGAACGCAGTTTCCAGGTTGACTTCTTCTTCGCGGAACAGAGTAATCCTGAAGCCCGCATTGATTAACTCAGTCGGCAGAGCACTGTAGTCTTCTACCGTTGGCTTCATGGTGACTTCCAGAAGCTGATCTTTCGTGATATTCACGGACTCAACTTCGGCCAGCTGTTCGAAGAGTTTTGCAGCCGCCTCTGTTCTCTCTTTGACGCGAATGTTCAGCATGATGCGCTGACGAGCTTTCCGCATCACTTCGGCCACATTGCCGTCCACAATCATGTGGCCTTTTTCGATCATGCCGACGCGAGTACACACATCGGCCAGCTCTGGCAGAATATGGCTGCTGACGATGACAGTCTTCTTCATCTCGCCGAGACGCTTAAGCAAATTCCGAATCTCAATGCGAGCACGCGGGTCAAGACCACTGGCCGGTTCATCCAGCAACAGCACCTGAGGTTCGTGCAGCAATGTCCTTGCGAGTCCAATACGTTGTGTCTGACCACGAGATAACTCGTTGACCATGGCATCACGTTTGAACGCCATATCCACGAGTTCCAGTTTCTCTTCGCAAACTTTGCGGCGACTGGGCCCGTTGATTCGATAAGCAGCGGCGAAAAACTCGAGGTATTCGATGACCGTCATGTCATCGTAAACACCAAAGAAGTCGGGCATAAAGCCCACGAGCCGACGAATCTCTTCCTGATCCGTATAGATCGATTTACCACAGACGTAGGCTTCACCATGATCCGGATTCAGCAGCGTGGCGATCATTCGCATCGTCGTTGTTTTGCCGGATCCGTTCGGTCCGATGAATCCAAAGACGTCGCCTTCAGCCAGTTTCAACGTGATGTCGTTTGCCGCAATCAGATTGCCGTAACGTTTGGTCAGATTTCGTGTTTCAATCATCGGGAATGCCTGAGTTCCATGGAGTATTGCGGCCACAGCCGACCAAGCCCTGACTCCGCACAGATTATGGGAATGACGGTCTTACGCCAATCCGCGGCTTTTGTTTGCAGAATGTTGGCTGCGGTCCGCGATTGCACCCAGTTTTCACTGTTTCCGCAAGCAAAAGCGGCGGAATCTCCACAGAACCATCAAATCCCCGGCCCTGTTATTCCTGAAGGTCGTTTCACGTCGGGGGAAAGGGCTCGAGAATGGGGTTTGCGTGAAGCCGCCATACTCCTTCGATATGCACGCTGAGCACCCTCAAACTGCCGCACGTCCAGATTGCCCCGGCAGGGCAGATGATGCAGACCCA
Organism: Planctomycetota bacterium; assembly: GCA_052034165.1. Taxonomy (GTDB): domain Bacteria; phylum Planctomycetota; class Planctomycetia; order Planctomycetales; family Planctomycetaceae; genus SXXK01. The sequence continues at coordinate 12,266 of JBPOIW010000366.1, forward strand.
TGCGATTATTGACGTTCGCGAGAGATTTATCGCCAACATGATGCACCAGGAACGGCGTTGGCTAGCCAAAGTTGGGTTCGAAACAATATCCGTGAATGATTTCACCGAGCGAACGCGGGCATTCCAGTTCAGCCCCTGGAGATCAAACCGATGGTTTTTCTCGGAAGTATTCCTGCGCCTCTGATGCGGGCCAACAAGCCCAGATGAACAGTTTTCTTCAGGTTTTTCATCGTTCACAAGTTTCTGACAAACTTGTGACAGGCTGCTCACCACTGTTTACCGCGAATCAAGTCCAATACGCAGAGGTCGCTCGCGACCACGATTCCAGTATTCAGGACATTCAAATTCAGGGCCTACAGGGAGAATCCGTATGATCGATTTCATGTCATGGAGCGCGGTTTCGCGCTTGATTCTGGCGACGCTTTGCCTGATGCAAAGTGTTCGAGTTACTGAGGCCTCCGAAAAGATCGCTGCGAATGACACGGGGCTGAAGCTTACTCTTAATGCACAACCAGCTTATTCGGTGCTGCAGGCGGGCGAAAAACAAACAGCATGGATGCGAGTAGGCCTGACGGGATTCCATCTGAAGCCGGAAGGGGAACGAGCTCCCATCAATGTGGCAATCGTTCTGGACCGATCCGGCTCAATGCAGGGTGAGAAGATTGAGAAGGCTCGCGAAGCTGCTATCAACGCTCTCGACCTGCTGAAACCGACAGACATCGTTTCCATCATCGCGTATGACACCGACGTCAGCGTTCTGGTACCGGCCACAAAACTCACAGACAAAGAACAAGTCGTTGGCGTCATTCGCGGCATTCAGGCCAACGGCAACACGGCGTTGTTTGGAGGCGTCAGCAAGGGAGCTGCAGAGGTCCGCAAGTTTCTGGATGACAAACACGTGAATCGGATCATTCTGCTTTCCGACGGTCTGGCGAATGTTGGTCCTTCGTCACCAGGAGAACTCGGTGAGCTCGGCACATCTCTGAAGAAAGAGAACATCAGCGTTTCAACGTTGGGACTGGGCTCCGGATACAACGAAGACCTGATGGTCAATCTTGCCGGCAAGAGCGGCGGAAATCATCAGTTCATTGAAAACGCTTCAGAACTCGCCAGCATCTTTCGTCGCGAATTTGATGAAGCTCTTTCCGTCGTGGCTCAGGAGATTGATCTGAAGATTGAAATCCCGGAAGGTATTCGACCGGTGCGAGTTCTGGGTAACGCGGCGGATATCAACGGCCAAAGTGTGGTCACTCGTCTGGCTCAGGTTTACAGCGACCAACAAAAGCATGTTGTCATCGAAGTTGAGATTCCCGCGACCATGGCCGTTGAAGGAACTAATGTCAATGATGGGGCAAAACTCGTGACGTTGGCAAAAGTGGCAGTCACTTATGCCAACATGTGCAATCACAAATCGGAAACGCTCGACGGCACCGTGGCCGTTGCATTCAGTGCTGATCCCGAGAAAGTAAAAGCCAGCCGAGACAACGCGGTTATGGCGGACGTTGTAGCCCTGCTGGCAAATGAGCGCAATAAACTGGCGACTCAGTTTCTGGACCAGGGTGATATCGAAGCCTGTCGCAAAACACTGCAGGATAACGCGTCTTATCTGAGCGAAAACGGAGTCGCGCTGAAATGCGACGCTCTGGAAATCTTCGCCGAAACCAACCGGGCTCAGTTGAAGCGATTGGAAGGCATTACTTCCAACGCAGCCCCCGCGGCTGTTCTTTCCCGAAAAGGTCAGCGCGACAGTCAGCTGAAAGTCGAACAACAGGCACCATCGGCTGTGAAGCCGTAAAAGCCTGCTATTGCCCTGCACCATCTCAGGCTGTCGACTTAATCAGCTGGAACGCGTTAGCGTCCGGTTTACTTGTGAAAACACCACAAATTCAACCGGGGGCTTGCGCCCAATGGCTGATTAAGTCCACGCCACCGAGGTAAACTCGGTGGCGAACTGACTTCATTTGCGTGCGGAACATTGTCCTCTATTCCGTGATCTGCCCAGCTCGCTTTCGAATCTCTGCGTTCGCATGTTCTCGCAGCTTCAGCACCATTTCGTCCTTCTTCAATTCCGCAGGCAATACGGAATCCTGAATGGCCTTCAAGGTCAGAAGGATCTTCGCATCATCTCTCAGCATGCCTTCCAGTGCCAGCCTGCGATTGTGAGCCGACAAGTATTCATAGGCACCAATGAGCATCTCAGCGGCCGTCGCATCCTGAACATCGGCGAGTCCGCTGACGGATCCCATTTGCAACTCGTCGTGAACACCTTTCTGCAGGTACTTTTCCAGTTGCGGCCTTGCAATGGACCAATCTCGCAGTGCCACGATTCGCAAAGCATCGTAACGAGTCCCCGTCGGTACCGAATCATCATCGGCCATTGCTGATGAGGCGATCAAGCACTGAGCCCATGATGCCTTCAAAGCCTCGTCATCTTCAAGGATCGTTGCAAGAACCTCATCTGGCCACTGCCCAACAAGTGTCAAACCATTGATGAGTCCACCGCCAATAACGACGGACTGCCAATGTTCAAGACGTTTTTCACCCGCGGGCAAACTGGCCCGCAGCACAGCCTCAATATTCTCCGCGTCGCCCGATTTTCCGACCGCGATCGCCACGCGCCAAATCCAGGGAATCCTTCGATACTCTTCTTTGCTGCCATACTCGTCGGGAAGTCCAGCAGCCATCAAAGGAATAATCTCGGCCGCTTTCTTCAGATTCGCCGCGATGAGTTTTTCACGATCAGCTGCCGGAACTTTGTCGTCAAGAAGTTGGGATGCAATTTCAGCGACGCTGGCGGCAGGCTTGGAAGTCTTCTCGTCCCTGGCCACCATACCCGTCGCCAGCGGTACGCCACCGACCTGAACAAGATGCAATGCTCGCAGATCAGCGAGAGCGGCCCGTGGATTCTCGACCGGACGAATCACCAATTCTGACTCACCTTCGCGAATCAAGGTCTTACCAAGATACACAAGTTGATAACGACTCCAGGCACCAGTGCTGCCGACGGTACCTTTGAGTGCCGGCTGCACACCTTCGATCACGAACCCATTACCAGCCGCGTTCGGATCGCAGGCCCATTCACCCCAAACGGCCAGTTCACGCGCATTCTCTGCGTGCATTCTCCAGCGGACGACGTCGTCTTTGCCATGCCAATACCCAATATTCTGGAATGGCGTTTCGAAGGTAATATCGCCACCGTAAATTTCCGCCTGAGCCGCCTGCAGAGCGACATTGCCGGATGACGGGACGGTCACAACATCAGGTTTGTTGCCGTCGATGGATTTCGGTGGCTGCCGAATTGTTCTCAGCCACGCCCACAGATTATTGACATCCTCCGGCGATGCATTCTGTTCGAAGCCTTCCGGCATCAACGACTTGCCCGTGCTGCGAATCTGTTCAATCTCTGAACGGAGGACTGTCTCGCGTTTTCCTTCGGCCGCCAGCAAAGTCAGATTCGATGCCGCCTCTTCGGCTATCAAGCCCGTCAAACTGCGGCCATCATGCAATACAGCCACATAAGCCTGATAGCGAGGATCGATGGCTTGATTGGGATCCAGCATTGAAATCAACAGCGCCTGCACCGGTTTGCCACTGTAAGCGGCGATCTCTGGTCCGACACTGTGGCCAGTTTCCTGCAGTCGATGACAATTGGAGCAATGCTTCTGAAAGACCTGACGCCCCAGATTGGGATCACCTTTGTCGTTAATCGCAGCCGTATAACGATCAATGGCCGCCTGTCGACTAGCTGACGTCCGAGGCTTGAAACTCGCAGACGCAGCATTCCGAATCTCTTCATTCTGATGATCCAGCAACGCCTGCTGCTGAGCCAAATCCAGTTCAGCGGCCGAAACTGTTCCTGTCGCTATGGCTGACAATAATTTCTGAGTCCAGCTGGATCGAGAAAGCATCATCGCTACGGACTCTTTGCGAACTCGCGGTTCGTGCGTGGCCCAATTCGACAGCAGAATGTCGGCGATGTTTTCGCTGCCATCTTTGCTTAACGCGGCAATGACGGCGGACTGCATGGTCGGTCCACTGCGAGGATTCAGAAGCTCGACCAGTTGTTCAGTCTTCGGTGTACTGAAGAATTTCCCCTGAGCCAGTAATCTCACGGCCGCGACGCGTGTTTTCTCATCGGCTTCAGTGTTCTCGGTCACGGCAACCGCTGCATTCAAAGCGGGGATCCAGCGATCAGTTATGACAGCAGACGTGGGCTTCAGAAACTGCTCGGGGCGACGTCGATACGCGTCCACAAAAGTTGACAAGTGCACAAACGAAGATGCGGCCTCACCTGTCGCGGAGGTTGATTCGGCGACACGACAGAGATCCGAGAACAGGGAAATCAACAACTTCTCATCAGCCAGAGTCGCAGCACTTAATAACAGCCGATCCCGCAGGATTGGCCCCGCCGTTGAATTGGGCAGTTGCTCCATCACGTCCAGCATGTTCGTAGAAGTCAATGAACTTTCAATCGCCGAAATGAGATGGCTGCCGGGCTCTTCAATCTGACCAGCTGTCACCAAAGTCTTCGCCGCGTCTTCAGCGTTCATGAATCCGGCGGAATACGCAACCTGCATCAGCACTTGAGTATCCGGGTCGGCCGCCAATTTTTGGACAGCGGCAACAAGTGCGGGAGCCTTATCGAGCATCGTCTCACTGACTCGTACCGCATTCCCACGCACATGGGTATCCGGATCGCTAAGTGCCAGCTTCACATTTTCAGGGGTCGCTGTTTTCAGACTGGCGAGCGTCGCGAGAGCCTGCAGGCGCACGGCCGGATGTTTGGATTCGACGCTGAGCTTCTGCAAGGCCGATGTCGCTGCAACGTCCTGATTCCACTGAATCAGCTGTTGCACCAGGTCTCGCTGAGTTCCATTCGCCGTATCCATTGCGGCTGCCAATTCGCCGCCACTCAACTGATGCAGCGGCACCATCGGGCGCGCTGCCGTTTTCTCCGGAACAATGCGATAGATTCGGCCCATCGTCGAGCCGGCTCGCGTATCCAGTGTGGCCAGAGTATCGGGCGGAATCCAGATCGGATGTTCAATCACGTAGCGATACATGTCGACCACCCACAGCGCGCCATCAGGGCCGGTGCGAACCTGCACGGGACGGAACCACGGGTCTGTTGAAGCCAGGAACTCTCGATCCAGCTCATCGTCGTCGCGACGAGACTTAAATGTGGCGGCCTGAGGAATCAGCATCTGGCGATGAACCAGATTGTTTACAGGTTCGCAGGTAAACGCATTCTGAGAGACATCGGCCCCTAGTAAATCATCTCGATAAATTCCAAGCCCACACGCGGCTGTTGGTCGCCCCGGCGGACCCGACAACATAAACAGTACTTGGTTCGAGATGGAAAAGAGCTGCCCCGGATTTTGTTCGGTGTTGATGCCAACGACTGTTTGTGGCGCCGTCAGCCAGGGATTGCGATCCAGATAATGACTTGCCAACGGATAATGCAGTAACAGAGCACTGTTGTTGCAGCCGAACCAGTCGCCCCAGTCATTGCGAACGCGTCCCTGCTGAGTCGCCCCGGCAGCCGGTTCAATCACTCCCGTATCAGGATTGAATCGAAAATCGCGTTGGCCAAGAGCCAGCGTTGTTCCTGTTTTTGTGCTGGTAATCTGTCCGCCGAACAGACCACAGGAACCATAGACCCAGCCATCGAGCCCATACTCAAGGCTGTTGACTCGCGCTTGAAAGTTGTGAGTCGCAAAGCCAGTCAGCAGTTTTTCAACCTTGTCGGCCTTTCCGTCGCTGTTCGTATCTTCGGCATACAACACATCCGGAGCAGCACACACCAAAACGCCGTTCCGCCAGACGGTGACGCCCGTCGGAAATGGAATCCCGGTCAGGAAAATCTCGGAGCGATCGAACCGCCCGTCATGATTATCATCGTGTACACAGCGAATCTGTCCTCCGCTTTCACCTTCCGCGCGGCCTTGGGGATAGTCGTTCATTTCGGCGACCCACAAACGGCCGTCCGGTCCAAACGCGATCGCGACCGGACTTTCAACAAGCGGTTCTGCGGCCGCCAATTCGACTCGATATTCGGCCGTCGTTTTCAAAGTCTGCAAGGCTTCAGCTGGAGCCAACGGACGCACGCCGTTCGTTTTGGCCACGTCGACGACCGGAGCAAACTTATCCTTGAGCTGCCCTGTGACGGTCTCTACGATGATCTGTTCCAGCCCTGTTGCGTACGGACCGGGGATGTCATAGTAGACCATCGCCCCGCCGCCTTCGTAGCCACCTTCACGCAGAATTCTTTCGGACGGAACGTAACCCGGACACGCATTGGAATACGCATTCATCCAAACTCGTGAACCATCCAGTTCCTGCTTGAGCCGCAAGGCATAATCCACGACCACTTCGCCCGGTAGAAAAACCCACGCCAGCTCGTCTCCGAACGAGATCGTCTGGATCGGATAACTGATTTCGGTCATGAGTGATTCACCGCGATCCAGTCGTGCCAACTGAGTTTTCGCGTGATGGCCAATGGCGTTCTCAGCCTTGGCTCGCTCCTCCCATTGTTCACGCGAAGGCAGTGGAGCCAGCGGCAAGGTGACTCGCTGAATGGCAACCACCGGCGGCTGCGAAAGTGGACGTAGCGATCCTGCGAGCAATCTTTGCACTTCTTCGGCAAGTTCCTGGCCCAGCCCGTCTGCCACATCAAACTTTGACCCCAGCACGCCGCCGCGTGGATTGGAGTCCGCTCCGCAGCCCACTGAAATCAATGCCGTGCAGCCAGGGTTACGGCGTTGAATATGCTCCATCGCATAGCCGGCCCAGTCACCGCTGATCATGTCATCGCTGAGCGTCACGCAATGGCACGCGTAATTGGTGAACACCGCTCGCAATCGGCCGTCTTCACCATGAACGGCGAGCACTGGCAGATCATGATCGACCGGCCCGCCTTTGGTTCGACGATTAAACGCAAATCCAACTTTGCCCACGGCCCATGACAAACGGGAAGGCTTACGGTCGGCCAGAGCATCGACCGCCGCAGTGACCAGCTTCGTCTCCAGCTCATCGCTGTAGGTGAGAATATGCTGCCAGTGTTCTTCAGGAATTGGCTTGCCGAATAATGTGTTCGCACAGTTGCGAATCATCGGGCCGCTGTGAGTATGCGATGCGCAAATCGCGAGTCGACTCCGATCTAATCCGTGAACCTTCAGTTTCTCGGCGACTCGTTCCGTCAGATCGTCTGGAATTCCCAACGTATCAACGGTGATCACAACGATCGTGTCTGCGTCAGAACTGCCGACGGCCAGAGCCTTCGCCCAAAGCTGTTGACGAACCCCTTCGGACTCTTTGACTCGCCCACCGAAACCATTGAGTCGAATCGGGAATGACGGAGTCACGTCGACAGAGGCGACACCCACCTGAAACAGCGTTGGCTGTTGGGCCGCTGCGGGGACCGATAAGAAAGCTGCAAGAGCCCATGCGAGTACGATTGATCGCAACATCGAAAGCATCCTCGACGTGGAGTGACACAGTAGACTTGTTTTAAGCCTGAAAGCTGTCGCAACGAGCCGTCTGCTGACAAGGGCCAGTCACAGCGAGTTGCAAGATTTCCTGCACGGCGAGGTATACCTGAGTCATGCTCCTGATGTCGACTGACTGCAGGGAACGACCGACATGTTCAGCAATCCGAAGTGTTCAACTTGTCACCTTGTTCACTCGCAATGGCGACGTCGTTACGCCCAAACGGCTACTGTGAAACAGTGAGATGCCTGTCGAGCGGATCAGGAACAGTTAGCGACAGTCCGGAAATAGGTCCCGTCAATCATGACCCGACGCGGCAGTTTTGAAGTTGCGCATTTGCCGCCATCGCAACCCGAAACGTGCGCGAGCCGCAGGGCTTGCGAACTGAGTCGTCATCTGCTGAAAGGTGGATGGCAATAAACGGAGAGGTCGTCAGAGATGGTGGCCGAAACCTACCCAGGCTGGTCCGTACTGGTCTGGAAAC
>JBPOIW010000342.1:0-8702 GCA_052034165.1 Planctomycetota bacterium
ATTGAGGGAATGAAGGATCGAGATGGTCAGTTTCTGTTCGAAGTAAAGAACGCTGACGGAGCGGCAGTGCCCATCTGGGATTGGGAACACTATTACGACACCAACGTCGATGAGCATCTGTTTGAAGAGTATCGAAAGTTTTCCCGCTTCAAGCACAAAGACCTCGCCCCTTATGGTGAGTACGTCAAGGCCAGAGGACTCCGCTGGCCGGTTGTGGAAAAGAACGGACAGTGGCAGGAGACGCAATTTCGATTTGCAGAAGGTTTCGACCCCTACGTGGCCGCTGGAAAAGAGATTCAGTTTTATCATTCGTCCACACACGATGACCGTGCTCAGATCTGGTTCCATCCGTGGATTGCACCGGCCGAGGTCCCCGATCAGGACTACCCGTTCATGCTGTGTACCGGACGGGTCCTCGAACACTGGCATTCTGGCTCCATGACTCGTCGTATCCCGGAACTCAGTCGTGCGATGCCCGGAGCTTATGCTGAGCTTCATCCTGAAGATGCAGCAACGCATGGTCTGCGAAACGGCGATCGAGTCAAAATGGAATCTCGCCGTGGATCGCTGGTGATTCCTGTCTGGATTGATGGTCGAGGCAAACCGCCGCGAGGGACGGTTTTCGTTCCGTTCTTCGATGAAACACTACTGATCAATGATCTGACGCTTGATGCGGTAGATCCGTTCTCAAAGCAGCCGGACTATAAAAAAACGGCTGTGCGGATCAGTAAGGTGCCATCATGACGGCAGACCGAAAGTCGAATGCTGCAATTCTGATTGCCTTTGTCGTGATGTCTGTTGCCGTCGCCGGTTATTTTACCGGTCTGCAAGCACCGATGAAGGTCACTGCGGCCGATTCAAATTCGGCAAGAGTGAAACAACTGACAGATTCAAGTCCCACGGCCGCGGAGGGAGTGATCCTTGCGACACATTATTCTGAAATGACTGCCACTCAAAGAACGGATCGCTCTCAGACTCAGTTATCGACATTGAAGTCCACGATACAGCCGCTCGCGGAGATTCGAATTTCCCCCGAGGAGAAACTCGTCGCGTTGCAGCAACGTGCCCGAAACCGAGCGTTCAATGGTGCTCCGCCGACTGTCCCCCATTCAATCGATCATCAATCGGACACTGCGTGCGTTGCCTGTCATCAGACAGGAGTCGTTACGGCGTCCCTGCGTATACCTCGCATGTCACACACGTTTCTGGCGACCTGTACTCAGTGCCATGTCGAAAGTCATCCGCGACACTTACCCCCGGAAGTCTTCAGGGAGAATCTGTTTGCTGGTCTGCCTGCTCCCACGGCTGGTCCGCGAGCATTCCCCGGCGCTCCTCCTCAGATTCCTCATACCACGTGGATGCGATCGGACTGCATGAGCTGCCATGGCTATGAGGGAAGACACGGAATTCGGACAATTCATCCGTGGAGAAGCAACTGTCTGCAATGCCATGCTCCTTCAGCAGCGATGGAGCAGACACTCATGAGTGCCGAACCTAAGTTTCTACCCGGACCTGAAATCAGGAAGTAGTGCTGTCATGCCAGAGAACGCCAGAATATCTCGCCGCGACTGGTTCCGACTGAGACCTCAGCGATCAGAGGCCGAAACTCCGCTGGACAATACGCCGGTTGTAGATCGGAAGCCCGTGATGGGACAGTCGCAGGAAGCATTGCAGCCTGTTGCATTTCCGGAAAACCACGGCGGCGTCAGCCTCACGGAATTGCCGCCAATGTGCGAAGGTTTATTGTCTGAAGAGCAGGTGCGACAGTTGTTCTCAGACATAGAATCGCTGGCTTCGGCAGTTTTGTTGATGCAGCGGTTACCCAATGCACAGCGTGCCACGACACCGGGACTCAGCACGCCTGAACAACTCCGTGCGGCAGAGACCACCTTACTTTCAGGCTCGATCCCAAGAGTCCAGATTCGCTATCACTGGGAGGCCGTCAACTGGATTGACACCCTCGAACGCCGCGAGGGCGGAATTCGCCTCGTGCGAATCAAACACTCGCCCGCAATTGCCGCCAACTCGCACATGAGAAGCATTCAAGGCGATACCTGAACCAGTACCGAGATGTTTGATTGTGCACGCTTAGATGTTCATGTCTCAGTGCGCCGAAAGATCCAGCGGGTTTGAAGGCAGCAGCGATTGGCCGAACGTATTCTCGAAGGAGCTATTCCTATGTTCCCGGCTGAATATTCAATATCTGGACATAGACACCCACTTTTGGAAGGGATAGGCTTTAAGCCCCAAGGGACATGAGCCCGCGAGACTTGGCTGCGTGTCGCCGGAGGTATTCAGGATTCTTCAGGATCGATTCGATCTGAAGATCATTGAATCGTCTCCGTCGGGAGAATTTGTTGAACTGCGTGCGTGTCGGTTATCGTCCTGCAATGTTAACCATCGAGTGCGGTCCTCGAAGTTGCGAATTTTTGCTGACTTGATGCGTCAGCGAGGGATTGTCGGCAGTGACTCTATCCCCCGCTGATGCATTGGGTTGTGTATTGGCTGCGAAACACGACACGCTCAATTTCAAAACCGTTGGTTCGGTGCATCAAGATCATCAGTCTTTCACGCGTCACTATCAGGCAGGAGTTCCTGTGAATGGCCAGTAACCAGTCTCATCAGGATCCAGCCAGTGAATCTTTGGATGGCCAGCAGTCACGACGAAATTTCCTGACTGTTGCCAGTGGTTCGGCGCTTGCGGGATTGTTAGCCCGACTTCCCCAGAAGTGTCAAAATCCGCTGTTGCGGGAAAATTATCTGCCGTGTTTTTGAGACGGAATTTTGAAAAGCGGCGTGTTTGGAATCCCGAAACGTGATGTAGTGACGACCACTCATCTTGGACTCCGCGCAAATGGCGTTAGCATCTGGGGTCATGTTTATCCGTCAATGCTACAGAACGAAAAACGGACAGCGGCACGCCTATTGGGCGCTGGTGGAGTCATATCGGACGGCCACGGGGCCAAGGCAGCGCGTCGTTGCGTGGCTCGGCAAGCTTGATGAAGCCGGACGACTGGGTGTCCAGCAGGCGGTTGATGCGGCCCGAAAATCTGTCGAGCCGTCCTCTGAGACGGAACCAATGCAGCCGCTTGGACGGCAACTGCGATTTGAATTCGATGATGATCAGTCAGCCGTTCAGGCTCGCTGGGTCGAAGTCAACGCCGGTGGTGTTCGCTTAGAAAACCTGCGGCAGTTTGGTGGACCGTGGCTGGCGCTGCATCTGATTCGAACGCTGCAGCTCGACAGCTTTCTGGAAAAGGTGATCCCGGAAGGGCGTGAGTCGGTGCCTTGGGACGTCACATCGCTGATCCTCATCATTGCGAGACTGCTTGAGCCGTCGAGCGAACTCTACATCGCTGAGCAGTGGTATCCAAAAACGGCGTTGCCGGATCTGCTCGGCGTGCCGGAAGAGCGAGTCGATGACAATCGACTGTATCGTGCGCTCGATCAACTGCTGCCACACAAGGAAGCACTCGAAGTACATTTTAAGAATCGTCTGGGCGAACTATTTCAGCTCGAATACGACCTGCTGCTGGACGACGTGACGAGCACGTACTTCGAGGGTGCTGCCGATTTTCCGCTGGCGCAGCGAGGCTATTCCCGGGATCAGCGCAGCGACTGCAAGCAGGTTTGCATCGGACTGGTGGTCTCTCGCTGTGGAATGCCACTCGGCTACGAAGTTTTCGCAGGAAACACGGCTGATGTCACAACTGTCGAAGACATTGTCGGAACCATGGAACGCCGTTACGGCAAAAGCGATCGCATCTGGGTAATGGATCGCGGCATGGTCAAGCGGAGACAACATCGAATTCCTTCGCGAAGGCGGTCGGCGTTACATCGTCGGCACACCGAAGTCGATGCTGAAGAAGTTCGAACAGGAGATTCTCAAAGAGGACTGGCACAACATTCGAGATGGACTCGAAGTGAAGATCGTGCCATGGCCGAAGTCAGACGATGATGATGTTTCAACGGCTGAAAGCGACTCATCACCGGAGCGTTTTATCCTCTGCCGCAGTCAGGATCGGTCGAAGAAAGAGGAAGGCATTACGCAACGCTTCGAAAAGAAAATCGAAACAGCATTGACTCGCATGAAGGCCCGCTGCGAAAAACAGGCACGTGATCCGATGAAAGTCGAACGCGAGATCGGGAGTATGTTCGGCAAGAATTATGCTCACTGGCACGGGATGTATGAGGTGGCCGAACGGTTCTATCAGGAACTGATTCCTCAGGCTCGTGAGATCGCACATCAGGCAGAGGAAGCCGGTCAGACGGCAGAGGCGGAGGCTGTCCGGAAAGTCATTGAGGATCTGCTGAACCGTCCGGAGCATACATGGTACGAGGAAATGAAGACGACCTTGAAAAAGGGCGTCGAGGATCACGCCGCTGTGGCCGTGCCGGGTCATGCGGTTGTTGGCGATGTCGCTGAAGCCGCACAAGGGGACGCAGCGAAGGTTGATACCATCGACTCGGCATCGTCAGATGGTGATACGGCAGCAGCGGCATCGCCGACAGAACCGATTACACCATCGACTGAGAGCCCATAATTCAACATGCCGCAGCGTCAATCTGACAAAGCGGCTTGTTGCTCTCTTTAGCATTCCGCAGCATCTGAGTCGGCTCGAAAGTTTTAATCAATATATGCAGCGGCTGCAGACGATCGCGGAGCGAACTGCTTTGAGAACAGCGGCGCAAGACCAGAACTTCGTCATTCCACTTCAGAAGCTGTACGTCGCCTGCAGATAAAATTGTTCTGCATCGGGTCGAGCAAGCGGACCCTGGGTGACGGCATCGCCGTAGAAGAACCAGAAATATCCCGCCTGCAGGTTAAATGCTTTGCTGTAAGTCCATGTGCCGACAATGTCGAGTTCATTTCCCAGAGTCGGGCTCCCGCTGGTCGGCAATGCGGATCCGGTAACATTGAAGAGAACTGTGGACGCTTGGGCCTGCTCAAAGTAATGCCACTGGCTGACGAGAGTGAATTTTTCGTGAGGCTTCAGACCCGCTTGAACTCCATAGTCGAGCAGATTCTGGCCAGCCAGATTGTCAATCTGTCCCCAGTACGCATGGCCCAGTGGATACATCACATTAAACGTGTTGATCGTGCCCGTCGTTGGATCGTTGTCGCCGGAGCCCCAATAGAAGATACCACCGAGCGAAGGTTTCCATGTGACGTCTTCAAACGTGTATCCCCCAAGGGCTGCGACCATTCCAGCAAGAACATCGCGGTTCTCGGGAGTGACGAAATTGTCGTCTCCGAACTGAAATGCGCCTTCGGCATCCCAGTTCCAGGTGCCAACCAGTGTCTTACCTTCCTTGATCGGTTTCTTACCGGCGATGCGTGAACCGATGGTATGACGACTGCCATCCATCAGGGTTGGCTGTGGCTCTCTTTCGTCATAGAACAGGTAGTAGAAATCGTACGCATTGTGTTCGATGCCCTTGAACGTCGAATAGATGCCGCTGATCGAGCGACTTTGGTCCGCCTGGTCAAAGCTGTAGGGGCGATTGATGTTGCCCGAGGTTCCATTGACGCTCTGCATGGAGAAAGCATCGACGTCCCAGTCGCTGCTGGTGTACATTAACTTGTGACCTTCGAAGTTACGAAACGTGTTGGCCCAGGCCAGTGGTGACAACAGACGCTGCGACCCGTACTGCAGGAACTGGCGACCGTAACGGTACTTCAGTTTTCCGTCACCAACGTCACCCAGATTGAGCTCCGCGTACATCTGCAGAATGTCCGTCCGATTGATGTCAATCACCGTGGGTGAATACGGCGTGTCCAGACCGAACATGGATGCATCAATCGCCTGCACATAGCCTCCGATGAAGTCGTTGTAGTTGGCCTGCACATACGGCGTGAAACGCCAAAGGTCATATGCTGAATGCCCTGGTCCGCCGGGCCGCAGGCGATTTTGTTCGTTCATGTAGCGGTAACGAAGCTCAGCACCAGCGCTGTACTTCAGGCCGCCTGCGTTTTGATCTTTCAGGCACGGGAAAAGTGGCTTGTCGCCCGCAACACCTTGAAAGAGTTGATTGATATCAAGGACTTTGTAGTCGCACCCGAGGCAATCGACTTCTTCACCGCACCCGGTTTCACCACAGCCGGAATTCTCAGGCAGGTCTGCCACACAGCCTTCGGGAGCACAACTACCGGGCTTTGAACCTGTGCCAAGGGAGGGCTCACCGCCCTGGCAAACGGGTGACACTGACACAGTCAGCCCCACAACAAAGATCGAGACTTTGAAAATCGACGATTTCAGAATCATCCTGACTTATCCTCTGCGCCTCCCTGACGCCTGCTTCGCCTCTCCGTAAGACAAGCCAGACGACTCGTTCTTGTTGTTTCGACTGTAGCGGTGCTCGCCTGAGACGATCAATCGGCAGGCACGACAAATGTCAATACAATCGACGCAAAGCGTCCGGAAAGGCGGCAAAACTTCTCCAGTTGAAATGTGCGAAAACGCACGGATGCTGGCACGCCGCACCCTTTTGCCGTGAATCACCTGATGTTCTTGTCGTGGATGGCTGGTGAAAACGATCGTCATAATCGCGACTCGCCCATTCCCGTTTCGACCACGGTAGTCATTTTGATGAGACAGACCATATAAATTTCCACGGACTGTCGAAGCATCTGCGATGAAGACCAGCCATCAATCGCGCGACGCCTTTGAGATTGGAGTAGACCAGTCGCCGAAATCCCAGAATCTATTTTACAATCACACTTAAACCAATCCCTGTCGCCGAGCGGCCAGGATCACACTCAGCTATCACCGCCTGAAGTGCCATCTATCAGCATTGACCACAAGCGTCGAACAACCTGCGACAATCCTGCCGACGTGAACAATTTGATGGCGTCCGAATCGTGCTTTTCGATCGAGCCGATGAGCGCCGGAATCCGGTTGATTTGACAAATCCGACGGCAGAGTTTCCGAAGTCCTTGCTACCGCAGGACTAACCGTCCTGAGGGAGTTTCCCAAATTCTTTGGGTCCGGGTACAACACAGCGACGAACCCGAAATCTGATCTTTACAACCTGCTCTTGGTCACGACCGACGGGGTAAACGAAGTCGGCTTCACTGCTCCGGTCCGACACGCCGGTGTGCCGTCAACAGATGTGACCGGAGCGTCTAACAGCTGCGTGCGAAATCGCGTAAGTCGGCCTCACCCACTCCTTTTGCCGGGTTAATTTCTGGGATACGTACGTTAGCACCGTTCATTCAAGTCAGTGCAACTAGAAATGAGTGAACGAAGAACGGTCATGTTTGCCCGTTCTCGCTCAGAGCGGCGAGGGCCAGTAGTTGCTAACGAAAGTTCCGAAGATCTTTGTCTATTCAGCAGGAGACATGGCTCGGATCGCGATGCGGTTTTGATGTGGATGCCAGCGACAGACTTAGAGGTAGCGTTTTATTCTGGCAACGGACGTCGATGTGAACGCGTTTTGCAACATGGACGTTTTGAGGAGATTTTTTGGACGGCAACGAGCGACACAAAGGACCGATGAACAGCCGGAGTCAGATCTACGCCGGTCGTCCAGTGAATTATTTTTAGTTCAATTTTTCATTGGATTCTGGCGCGACGTCGGTCCAGGACAGCTCCGCGCAGTGATTTTCTACATTTAACTGGAATTCTGGTTATGCATGAACGTTTCCTCCGGTATTACACCAAGATGAACGTTGTGAACGTTTACGAGAATAGCTAAACAAGGTTGAGTGAGATTCAAGATGATGAAAATGATCACTGTGTTGGCGGCAGGAATGATGGCACTGTCCGCGACGGCAGAAGCCGGCTCAAAATGTAACGGGGCAAAAACGACCAGTCGGTCGGTCCGCGGAAATCATGTACTGACAACTCTCGTTGCGCACCCTGCAGAGAAGGACATTGTGGACACGGCCGTCGGGGCTGGTTCGTTCAAGACTCTGGTCGCCGCTGTTAAGGCTGCTGGTCTGGTTGACACGTTGAAAGGCGAGGGGCCTTTCACCGTTTTCGCACCCACAGATGAGGCATTTGCAAAGCTTCCGAAGGGAACTGTTGAGTCATTGTTGAAGCCAGAGAATAAATCAAAGCTCCAAGCGATCCGAGTTACTTCCAAATGTTGTGTTCAGGGAGAATTTTTCAGGCGACGATTTCGGTATGAGTTGTAGGGGATTTGGTGGTTGAGGACTTGAGTTCATCAGCTGACTGTTCGCTGACACCGTCGATAAAACGGACGCCTTTGATCAACTCCGGAATGTGCTGATGCCCTCGCAGTTTTCTCCAGCCTTTGGAAGCGCTCTGAGCCAACTTGAAGATCATCACCAGTGAGGCTTTGGCACTGCCGTTGTTCTTTGTCTTCCGATGACGAAGACGAATCGTCGCAAAGGTACTTTCGATCGGATTCGTCGTGCGGATGTGACACCAGTTCTCTGCGGGAAAGTCGTAGTACGTCAGTAGCACCTCACGATCTTTGCGAAGACACTCCACGGCGGCTGAATGCTTGGCTTCGAACGTATTGAGGAACAAGTCAAACGCTTTGAGAGCTTCCTCTTTCTTCGGTGCATCCCAGATCGAATGCATCATTCTCTTGGCCTGAGGCTGCACAGACTTTGGCAACTTGTCGAGCACGTTCGCTGTCTTATGAACAGTGCAACGCTGGACTCGTGTTGTCGGAAAGACTTTCTCAAGAGCCTTCCAGAATCCCAAGGCCCCATCGCCAATAGCAAGCAG
>JBPOIW010000188.1:0-10041 GCA_052034165.1 Planctomycetota bacterium
CCATCATGACCATCCCACAACCGTCTGCATTCCTTGCACTCGTCAAAGGCCACGACGGTGAATGTCCGTGCTGCAGAAGAGCATTCGTGACAGCAGATTGAAGTCGCTGGCGGTGACTAACCCCGGCAGTCTCAGCAACGTGAAATGCATGAGTATTTCATTACCTCGGGGTGTCGGACCGGAGTAGCGAACTGAATGCCGGTTCGCCACCTCGGTCGTGACCACCGGCACAGTTAATGACGACCCATTTGCGGTGTCGGTCGATGGGAAAGATTCGACCTCGAAGGGCGGAAGAAACTGACTCAGGCCGGTTCGTCCTGAGTCAGATACGACATTCACAAATCTGTCGCCAGGATTGCCAAAATCACCAGGATTATAGCGGTCGAGGTACAGCCAGAAAATGCCCTCTGCTTGCCATTAATATGAATATACCTGTGGAGCTTGTTACCACAAACTTCGACGCGTCGGTCGATGCAGATCGACGCAGCTTGCGACGACAACAAAATGAGCTGGTTTGGCATTCGAACCTCTCGTCCTACGGGAGCCCGCAGTGATGGGTTTCAGAAAATCGGCAAGTTGGACCTTCGGTCTGATGTCAATTGCCACGCTGGCCGTCGCGAGGACAAGTTGATTACACCGTCGAGCTTTAACGTGCAGCGTTTTTTTGATGCCGCGACTGCGAATGGATGACTTCAGCTCTTCCATTTCGGCTGCGTCGAATTCTTTCCCAGACTGTCCCGGATCGGGAACAATCTGGTTGCGTTGAACCACGTACGAATTGGCATGTTGTCGTACAAGCAACCGAAAACGACGATGGCAGCCGACCGGACGAACTTTTGTTCGCGGTTGAGGCGTTCGATCAGCAGCGTGGCAAAGTCATCTCCTAAAAGCTGATGATTCGGGCAAGTGGCGGAAGAACTCGGCGCTGGAAAATGACGCAGCAACGCAGCTTGTGCATTCGTTTTACATCGGCTGGAGCAATCTCGACGATCATGCGCCAGCACATCGAGGACTCAAACAAGCCGAAGATCTTATCTCCCGTTGTTCTGCCGACAATCTCACAACGCCTTTCCCCGTCGTCTTTCGCTGAATGAAATGCCACTTGCAACAAGCCCGAGCCTTCGGGGCATCATTGTTGTCTTGCATCGAAGCCGTGAAGGCACCAAGAACTGCTTCATCTGTAGACATCACTTCAAAGCCCGTTACGCCATCCATTCTGGGATCGCCCAGCGAAGCCGAAGAAACGTCATCAGCACGCGGAAACCTTCGTTCGACATGGCATCGCAGAGATTGTACCTCCAATGAAGTTAATTAGTCCAAGAGACTCGTGTGCTTTACATGACTCAGCGCCCGTCGTCACTCACACCAACGTTGATCCCAGGGAAAGGCAAGCACAGAACCAGGAAGCGTATCCACCATCTGAATTCCGGCGATAGACGATCCTGCTGAGATCGAATAGTATCCAGATCACTTATCGGAAGGCCAATTCTTTATCCCAGCGATTCCTTTGACCACGAGTGCGCTATGCCGGATCACGAGTTTCTCTTGAGAATTGAAGCGACCAATCTCAATAGGTTCGTGTGGGACACAGCTGACCTCAGCACGATTCGCGGCAGCAGTCTTGCGTTGTTGCAATGGCCTCACCTGGTCGCAAAACTCCTGTCGGAACGGGGTCTCGATTCGGAGGTGATCACAGTCGGCGGTTCGGCGATGACCATCGTGTTGCCGAAAATCAGTGGCGACGATCCTTCGGAAACGGTGCGACAACACCTCGCAGAATCGCTGAAAAGACTGCGAACAGACGAACTTTTCGGCCTTGTGACATATGCAGGTGCTGCCGTGGAGATACACGGGGCTGGTGGCTACTCCAATGCGATGCAACTCGTGCTGTCGTCAATCCGGCTTCAGCAGTCCAGCGAAGCGGACATGTTGTTTCCGGCGGAGAACACTGATGCTGACACGACCTCGTTCTGTGCCTTGAATCGTTTACTGCCTTCGACCGAAAAAGTTGTGAACGGCAGTCGCGTAAGTCCTTCCGTGGCGACGCGTCGAAAAAAGGGCCTTCAGGAAAAGAGAGAACTCGTCAGAATCCTGACAGACACCGAAACTGAAACAACTGCCGACTTTGGTGAAATGACAACCGGATGTGAATTTGCCAGGAGAAGTGATACTTGCGGAAAAAACCTGAACGGGTTTATGGCAGTGATTGTGCTGGACGGGAACGGATTCGGGGACATCGAGCAGCAGCAGTCCACCTCGAAAGAACATCACTCCAAATGGGATTATGGGCTGCGAACGGCTCGAAAACAGTTTCTGTCTCAGCTGGTGGCACATGCTTCTGAGAATCCTGATCGATGGAAGAATTCGGATCGGCTCCGGTTCGAAACGCTCTTGTGGGGGGGAGACGAGCAAGTTTGGGTGGTGCCGGCGTGGGTTGCCCTCGAACTGATCGAGTTTTTTTATCGGGCAACGACAAAAGACGCATGGAAGGGCCTGTCAAAGGGGCGCCGAATCACACATTGCGGAGGCGTCGTTCTGTGTCACCATAAGGCACCGATTCGTGATGCAGTTGAGCTTGCTCACAGACTTCTAGAGACCGCCAAGCGATGCCGAACCACTCTGGCAGAACAGAATTGCTTTTGTTACCAGATTCTTGAGTCGTTTGATCATCTTGGCGAATCGTTTGATCTCATTCGCCGACAGCAGCGGCCAGTCGGAATGCTTGAGGTTGATACGGTGCTCGATCACGGGGCATTACTGCAACTCATCCGGTTTCGCGAGGATGCTGAAAGCTGGCTGCCGGCGACGCGACGTCAGCGAATTCAGCGAGCGTTGTTTTCACGCGACTGGCTGCAATACTCTGGTGAACTGGAGCGATTGATCGAGGTGGCTCGGGAGAAGGAGTCCGTGATAAGAGCCATTTCCGACGCGGTGCAAAAATGGCACCGACTTCATCAGCCGTCCAAGACCCACCTCACCGATCATGGTGTTCTGCCGCAGGCACAGAGCTTTTGGTACCACGCACTGGAACTCTGGGACTACATAGTACCGGGGTACGCCGTGGGCAGGAGGACTCGCACATGACATTCACACGACAGTTGGTCACGGTCGATGCTGAGATTTCCGTATTGGGGCCGCTCCTCGTTCAGAGTTCTGAACCGGGGCCTTGGGGCGTTGATGCCGTCTGCCTTCGTGATACGACCGACCGGCTGGTGATCCCTGGTACCGAACTGATGGGCCTGTACCGGGCTGCACTTGACCGCCTGGGTTGCGATTCATTTGGCAGGGCTGCGAGCTCAGCGACCTCAAACTCTGAATCCGGGAGATCACTCAAACAGGACAAGTCTGCAACCGGTCTCATGGCAGAACCTCTTTCCAGCTTCAGCGTAGATCCCGGGAATATTTCGTCCCGCTACCCCGTTTGGTTCTCAGACGCACGGTCTGTACACGTCTGGCCAGTAGCCGGCCAACACACGACGTCGATGACCGCAGTGGACCCTGAATCCGGGACCGCAAAGCCAATGTCATTGAGAGCACTTGACTGTCCGGTGCCCATCGGTGCCCAGGCTGCGTTTCGCTTTCAGGTAGTCGCGGCTGTACCCGACGGGTTACATAAGAATTTTGCAGAGGTTCTGAACGCCGTGCTTCAGGAAGGTCTGCAATATGCTGGCGGACACCGCACGATCGGATTCGGAGAAGTTCGCGAATCGGTGATCATGGGCCTCCGTTACTATCAGCCGGCGACATTCGCCACAACCGATGCTCGTACACAGGTCTTCAGTAATCTGGCACTTGAAAGTGCATCGGCGTCGCTGTTTCCTTTGGGCAGCAGTCACGTCGCTTCAGAAAATGCAAAGGCGTGGGCAGCGAGCTGCCCGGCCGCATTTACTGTTGAGTGGCAGGTGCTGGATCCATTCTGCCTTACCGAGGGTGTCGTGAATGGCAACGTTTACGAATCTGTTTCTTTTCTGCGAGGTGATGTCCTCCGTGGTGCGCTGGCTGGTTTGCTGAAGCGGGCTCTGGGCATCGACTCAAGGACGAACATGGGTCACGGCAGCGACCTGCGTCAGATGCAGCAGCCAGTCTGTAAGAATTTCGATGCCATTGGCTTCACCGACGCACATCTCTCCGGCAATTGCATCGCCCCGCGATCCTTCGCTGTCCATCGCGGCAGGATGTTCGATTTGTCGCTGATCAGCCAGCCGGACGGGTCTGCGTGTCTCCTTGACGGAATCGCACCACGTTTTCAACCGGACTGGAAGGAGAGCGAATGGAGAATTGTGCGGTCGGTTTTTCCCCAGCGAGAACCGCGTCGCGAACTCCGGATACGAACGCAGATTCATGCCGGAACCCGCCGATCTGATGATGAGAAGCTCTTTGCCCAGCGTCTGGTCGACCCGACAGATCAGCTGTGGCAGGGAAGGATGACGCTGCACGCGGACGGATTGACCGCCGCCAATGCCCTGTCGACGCCGAAGGAACGTGAAGATTTGTTCCGGTCGGTCTTTCTGCAGCTGGAAGATATGCTGAACTCGGGGCACATGACCGTTGGCAAAACAAAGGCCAGAATTCGCGGACGGATTATCGGTCATCAACCGTTTGAAAGTTTTGATGAAGTGGCAAAGGACGTGGAAACGTCCGTGGATGCCGGTGAATCCTTCGTGGTGATGCTGACCAGCGCGTCGATGCTGGTCGACTACTACAAGCATCCTGAACTCACGCTTGATCCGAAAAGGCTGACGGACATCTATCGAGAAGTCTTCACTGAACTTTCCAATGGAGTCTGCACGTTGCAGCGCTGCTTTGTCAGCCATCAGCTTGTTGGCGGATTTCGAGCGTGGCAGGAAACGTCAGCCACAGGAAAGCCATACAACCCGCTGCTGTTTACGTCGCCGGGTTCCGTCTTTGTTCTGAAGGCGGAAAAGTCGCGGAAAGCCGATGCCGGACGTTGTGTTTCCAGATGGCTGTCCCGGGGACTCACGCCGCCTGGGAAAAACGTTCTCACGTGGGTCGGCGAACGGTTTGGGGATGAGTTTCCATTCATAATCCTGCCGCAGAATGGTTACGGTGGGATCAAGCTGATATCTGACCAGTGCAAACAATATCGCCCGGGCACAGAGACATTGAATGTTGTCGAAGGAGTGATTCAGTGAATCAGTTATCCACGGTTCTGGTTCAGGGAATACTGACCACTCGGTCTCCACTATCGATTGGCAGCGGGCTGTCGTATCGCGACCAGCAGGTGCTGCTTGGGGCCAATGCCCGCAAGGTCTGCTTTCGGGACGGGGATGAAAAGCTCAATGCCACGATGCTTGTCCAGCGCGATGTCCACGGCCTGCCGTTTGTCCCAGGATCGGTCGTAAAGAACGCGGTTCGGCGGGCGCTGACGCGACTGGCTCACAAAAAATACTGCACCCAGGATGATGTCGATCGAATATTGGGTTCAGAACCCGACGATGCGCATTGCGGCGGATGCGTCATGTTTTATGCGGCGATGCTGGACGATGAGTGGCTGCGGAAGCGACACGTGGCACACCCGGAAGCCGCATTGTTCGATGGTCCGCATCGTCCCGCCTGGTGGGACGAATCACAGCTTTCGTACGTGGACGTTTCTGTCGCGATCAACCGTCGCACGGGTTCTGCAGCTCGGCACTTTCTGGCTTTTCGGGAAGTCCTTCCGCCCGGCCTGCCGTTCCGTTTTTCCGCTCGGATTGACCATCCGGACAATGACCTGACGGACACTAAACTGCTCCTGCTGGCAATGGAGGCATTGAACGCGAACTGGAATCACTCTCCCGTTTCCATCGGGGCAGAAACATCAAATGGCTGGGGACTGTTGAACTGGAAAACGGACAAGGACTCGCACGGACACGTGCCCTCTGTTTTTCGAAGAGGGTATCGGTTCGATGGCAGCGCACTCCAGCCGTTCGCTGAAACAGTCGCAGTTGACAGGCCCGTCTGGCCCGTCGTCGCAACACCGGTTAGGCGACTTATCTGTTCACTGAAATTAAAGCTGATCTTCGACGGCCCTTTTCTCGTCATTGATCCCGCCTGGAAATCGCCGGCCGGCGAGCCTGATTACAGGCCGCAAATGACTTCGAATGGCGGTGCATTGCTGCCCGCGAGCAGCTTTCGCGGAGTTTTCAGATCGGCTCTGGAACGTATCATTCACACGATGAATGACGGGATGTCCGCTGATCCGATGAACATGGATGCCTGGACGCCGATCCCGCTCGACCTTCAAGACATTCTGGCGTACCGCGACCCTGACACCGAAGACGATTTCGAGGCTGAGTCCGATTCGGCGATTGACGACGAATCCCTCGCAGACTTCACTTTCGACGACGAGCCGTTACCAGACTCTGAATCGCCCCCTGCAAACATGTTGCACCAGTTACTGGGTTCAACATCGCATCGCAGCGGTCTGTACTGCACGGACTTTACGGGACTTCCTGACGATACAGAAACCCGACTGCGAAAGCTGGAGATGGTGGCGATCGATCGTCTTGCCGGCGGTGCCAGTTCGGGTGCGAAATTCACGTTCACGGTGTTTGAACGCCCGACACTCAATGGCAGCGTTCGAGTGGAAATTGAAGACAGCAAAGCTGGTCTGGCCGCAATGGGTGTGATCGCGATGGGGCTTCGGGATCTTTGCGAAGGCGACCTATCGTTTGGATGCGGAATCTACAAAGGCTTTGGCAGCTGCATCGGAAAAATTGAGGAATGTGAAGTCACCGGGCTCAGCAACAGCTGGCTGCAGACAGAACTCGCAAGAACGATCAGGGATCAGACGCTGGAGGATGACACGGTCAACAAACAGGTTCAGGAATATCTCAGCGACCCTGACAACCAGGCCAGTGCTGCTTTTCTGAATCATCTGCTGGACAAAGCGTTGTTCACAGTACGCGAATTCCTGAAACCACATCCCCAGCCGACTGCAGGATAATGCCATGCCGGACTTTTCGTCTTCGTTTATCAATCCGTACCAGTTCCTGTCACCTGAGAAACCGCGGCATGCGATTTCCCGGAAGGATGCTCGGCGGACACTGTTGCCGCACGATCCGGGAACCCGTACTGACAATGACGAAGAACAACGGCAGTCTGCGGACCATTTGCGGCACGATGTGTACGGAACGGGCCTGCACAGCGGGCGAATCATCTGTCGCATGACTACGGAAACGCCCTGCGTGTTTGGGAATGAACATGTCGGTCGCGACCCCGTCAGGACTAAGGACTGGGGCTCAATCGTACGAAATCTGTGCATGCAGGATCATCTCGGCAGGACGGTACCGGCCGCGGCTGGAACTTCCCTGAAAGGAATGATCAGTCACCTGATTGAAGCCTGCAGCGGAAGCGCGATGCGAGTGCAGGCCAATACGGCGATGAGCTACCGATCGAATTATAGAGAAGAAACCCGAGTGGCGATCGGGATGATCATTGAAGTCGATGAGCAACAAGGCGATGGTACGAATCGAAAGAAACGCAAACTTTTGCCATTGACGCTGCCGCGGCTGAGATTATTTGAACCTGGAAACGATGTTCAGAATGAGCATGACGCCGGCTTCGAGTTTGACCAACACTTTCTCAGCCTGACCCGCAAGGAGACTTTTCCGTGGATGCAGTATTTGACCAGCGGGCACTGGAACCACCCGACGTGCGTCCTTCAGAATCTGCCTTTTTACGTGCGTGGCTACAGGAGGAAGCAAAAGCATAACAGGCCTGGTTACGAGGATCACACGCTTCAGGCACCGAATGCCGTGCCGGAGGGGCTGCTTGCAGACAACACACTGTCATGGGGCCATCGAAACCAGAAGTCATACTGGGTCATCGACCAGGAACCTTGTCTCCCGCTGGTGACATGCATTGCAAAAGGCACTCACAGCGGGAACGACGAATGGCATCTGGGTGTCTGCTCACCGGAAAGCAACACAAACGAACGGCTGAGGACGTTTCTGAAGCTCAGGGGAAATACTCCCTTAACACGTCAAGTGGGCCCTCGTGTTCTGGATGCTGGCGACGCAAGGGAAGTGCAACGGGATGAGTTGTCGGAACTTCTGGGAAACAGTTACGAGCCGACTATCGGAATTCTCCGCCGACTGTCGGAACCGAAAGATGCCAGTCGTGAATCATTGCGGTGTGTGTCCGGCAAGTACCACGAAATGCTGATTCCAGTCAACGGTTTCTTCAAAGACGGATTTTTTCCGTGGGACCCGGATGCCCCGGACAGTCTGAAAGAGGGCCTGCTGGATGTTGAGAGCCCGGCCACGGCATTTGAACGACAGGCACGGGAATTGGCCGCACTGTATGACGATTCAAGGCCGTTTCGCTTGCGGGATACGGAAGAAAGAAATCAGCGATTTGAGAAACTGCGGCTCCGCCACGGAGACCTGGTCCATTTCCGGCTGAAGCCCGCTGAGCCGTTTGAACGCGTATCGGAACCGACGGACGAACAGTTTGCCGATGTCCCCGTCGAAGTGGAATCGGTCGCCATATCTTCCATCTGGCGTGAAAACGCACAGGACGTCCATACGTTCCTGCGGAGTGCGGAAGACTGGGAGCAGCGTCCCATGTCGAAAAGTCGCACAACAATCACGCTGGCGGAAGCGATGTTCGGTTTTGTCGACGGAAAGGAAAACAACACCAGGCAGGGCGACGAAAACGGCGAAGATTTCGTCACCGGGGAGAATGCCGGCCCAAAATCTGAAGGACTGAATACTCTGGCCGGAAGACTGCAGTTTTCGGCGGCTCTGCTGAGTCCTGAACACAGTGAGGAAGTCGATCCGAAGGACTACAAGCCGCTTCAGAGCACTCTGGCCACTGAGGGGATCGGCAATCTGATTGAGGTCCCGTCAGTTGCCGCTGGCGGTCCGGCCGAAAAATTGTTTCCGTTGAGAATCCTCTCCTCGCCAAAACTCCCGTGCCCGGAGATGTATTTTCAATTCCCTCTGGACGTATTTCCAGACACGATGCGATCCACGCAGCGAACGGCTGGGGCGCAGTTGGCGCAATGGCTGCGGGCAACACCGGAAGAACGCGAAAAACGCAACCTGAAGCCGCCGGACAATGTACCGCGGCCCAGGGGATTCAAGTGGTATGTGCATGATTATTCTGCCTGCACATTGATGAACAACGCAGGGCAGCTTCGTTATTCCTGGCAGACGTCCGACACGGGCAGCGGTCGCGATTCGACAAAGAAACAGAAAACGCTCGTGCAGCCGCTGAAGCCCGGACAGACGTTCTTCTTTCACATTGATTTCTTTAACCTGACCGATGCCGAATTGAAGATGCTGAAATTCGTATTGCGGCCTTCGTCAGGATTCCGTCACAAGCTCGGTTTCGCAAAACCACTGGGGCTTGGAAGCGTTCGAATTGATCCGGTCGCACTGTTCAATGTCAATCGCAGGGACCGCTACAAGCAACAGCAGCAGTTTCTCGGGGCAGCCCGGAGCGAACGGTTTCACCAGATCGAACTGTGGCCGGATTCAGCTGTGCAGGCAGTCGACTTGCTTCCGCCACGGTATTTGAGGGAAGCTGCTGCGCTGCAACAAGCCGGAACCCGCACCGTGAAGACAGTGTGGGGAACCAAGGACCGTTCCCCCTTCGCGGACTTTGTCAGTGACTCGTTTTGGAGACAACTGGAAGTGCTTGGCAATCCCGCCTATGTGGACTCACTGCGGCAGGACGGAGCTGTGGTCAGTTATCCGATGCGGCGTAATCAGAAAGCCGATTGGGCCGACGGCAAGGATGTGGAAAGTTTCAAGTGGTTTCCTGGCGGCGGCGGACCGGCACAGGCGTTGAAGACACTTCATCCCATGGCAGGCGAGCCCATTTTGCCATTAGATGAACTTGCCAAAAATCTCCTGCTTCCGATACCTTAAACTCGCTAAAACGCTGATCTGGTCCGCCCGCGCCTGCGTTGATGGTTTCTGACAATCCGCGGGACATCATCCACGAGATGGGAGGGTTTTGCGGGGCTGCGGTTTGGAACCAGCGAACGATTTTTGGATGGGGCAGATGTCTGAAAGAGATGGCCGACTGAGT
>JBPOIW010000287.1:0-10989 GCA_052034165.1 Planctomycetota bacterium
GTTTTTTTGTCGCCTCACCGTGATGCACACGATGCGTTGGCATGCATACTAATGAAACGATTAAGGTAGCCGCCCGCTTGGATGAGTGGCTGACGGCTTCTAAGTCGCTGGTGAATCTTGAAGCGAATTCGGCGATCAACAAAGCCACATCGCTGGCGACGGCCATCAATCAGTTGGCTGTCGGCGGATCATCCGCCAGTCAGATGTCCGGCGACGGAACCACGTTACCAGCGACAACGATTACGTCGTTCTGGGTGGCGTTGGGCGAGAAGGCTCAGATGTCGACCGATCGCATCACCACGGTCAAGAACGCGGAACGAACCTACTACGGCAGTACACAATGGTATCCGGCAAACCGGTTGGCAAATATCGGCCTGCGTCGGGTCGGAAACGCGGGCTGGAATCTATTACCGATGCCGCGAGCGATGAACGGATATCTTGGACGGCACGCATGGCAGAGTTTCGGAGTCGGAGCTGTGGTTGGAGGCGGCACAGTGATGTCAATCGGCAGCACGGGATACTACGCGTTCGTTGTCGCTGGTGAATCAGTGGGGCTTGCAAAAGACGTCATTATCATTATTCTGCAGGATTAACTGCATGTCATTGGGCTCAGGACTTTTTTATCACGGCACAACCACTGAAGTCGAGTTGGGTGATATCGTGGAAATAAGGCGATGGTTTCGTAGCGCACTGCACGGACACGTGTGTTACATACCAGGTTTGCGGCGCCGATAATTCCTAAGAGCAAATTCACTTGGGTACTAAAAAGCTAAACCGCCATGTCGCGTGTCATTTTCTTCGGCCTTCTGTTGAGCCTGTATGCTACTCAACTTGTGGCGGACGAGGCCCAAAGTAACATTCCCGCGATCCAGCGAGAGACTCGTGATGTTCTTGGCTGGACTTTGCATATCAATACGGAACTACTTACGCGTGAGCCAAAGGCGACCAAGCTGGCAATTACGTTGTTGAAGAAGCAACTCGCGGAGATCGTGCGAGATGTGCCTGAGCCAGCCGTTGTTGAGCTCAAAAAGGTGCCGCTCTATTTCTCCCCAAGTTATCCGGGCGACCCGACCGGGGCGGCGTTTCACCCGAGTGCTCAGTGGCTGCGAGAACACGGACGCGATCCGGTGATGGAAAGGTCGATCGAGTTTACGAATATCCCGATCTTTGAGGCAGAGACAAAACGAATGCCCAACTTCGCTCTGCATGAACTGGCCCACGCCTATCACAACATCGTGCTGAAAGACGGCTTCAATAATGCGATAGTGATCGCGGCTTACGACCGTGCCAAGCAAAGCAAATCGTATGACCGAGTTGAGCAATTCACCGGTGTGAAAGGAAAAAGCAATTTCATGATGGCCTATGCGATGGCCAATCAAATGGAATACTTCGCGGAATCCAGTGAGGCCTATTTCTCGAAGAACGATTTCTTTCCGTTCAACCGCAGTCAGCTCAAGACACATGACCCTGAGATGGTTGAAGTGTTGATTGAACTTTGGGGGGTGAAGGAAAGCTCGAAGAAGGAGTAATCGCGTCGGCGCTTCCGCGATGCATTCCAAACTTCGATGAGGGCAGGCAATCAAAATCGAACCTCGACGCTTTTAAAGGCCCTTGGTGCCCGGCAGAGCTTTCGGTCACCAGGCCGTCCTTCCAGGCTGAGAACTCAAGAATTGGAACGCAAAACTGTTTTGAGACCCTGAGTCAATATCCTTCCGAACAACCATGATGGGCTACAGTGCAGGTACGGAACCGGAAACAATAGAAACGAGACCCGCTCCCTGCGTCCCCCCGTTTGCGATCTGGAGCTGACCGATTTTGCCTTCCCGGATTATCAGCCACGGCATCAATGAGACAATTGCGATTTGCCCTACACGGACATCGACGCGCATTTGTGGTCTTACAAATTGTCACTCCAGGGTTTTGAGATTTGCTCTCAAGATCGGTTCCTGGCCTCTCTGATCGGCTGCAACTGTTGATTTCCGAATTTGGTCGGTATGATGGAAGTGACATCTGACCGCTGTTAAACATGTTGTCGCAGCGTTTCACGATCCCGCCGGAAAGTCCCTCCCATGCGAATGCTTCCTCTACTGGCTGTGTTGTTTGTGGCTCTCGCTTCTGCATCTGCAGACGCCGCTTTTTGTCCGTTCTGCGATGCCCCGACACTTGTGATGGCTGAACAAATTCAGCAGTGCGATCACCTGGTCCTCGGGAAATGGATCGGCGGAGAAAAAGCCACGGCTGTGAAGGGAGGCACCTCGAAATTTGAAGTTGTTGAGATTGGCTTTTCAACCGGCGACAAATTCAAGGTCGGTCAGGTTCTGGAGATGCCGCTGTATGTCGCTGGCACCGAGACAGCTCGATATACGTTAATGGGACCAGAAGAGCGTCTGGAAGACTGGCATGCCCCAGCAGAAGTTTCGACGGACGCATGGCAGTATCTTTCGAAGATGCCGGCACCGGTTACCGATCCCAAAGCTCAGACCGAACGACTGATGTATTTTCTGCCGTACTTCGAGCACCCCGACTTGCTGGTTTCAAACGATGCGTTCGCCGAGTTTGCTGCAGCCCCCTATGACGTGATTGTGCCACTGAAGGACAAACTTCCTCGAGAAAAAGTACTGCAGTGGCTGGTCGATCCTAAGACTCCGGTCACTCGTATCGGTTTCTATGGCCTGATGGCAGGGTTGTGTGGCCAGCCTGAAGATGCGGCTCTGCTGGAAAAGAAAATCCTCATCCTTGATGCGGATTTCCGGCTTGGCATCGAAGGCGTAATGGCTGGATATTTGCTGATCCGCGGTGAAGAAGGCCTGAAGGTTCTGGAAGATGCCAAGATGCGAACCAAGGTCGCAACGGACGCCAAGGGTAAAGAGATCCCTCTTCCATTCAGCGAAACGTATGCTGTCATGCAGACATTGCGATTTATGTGGACCTATGAGCCAGAGCGCATTCCGAAGGACCGCCTAAAGCAGTCGATGCATATTCTTCTGGATCGTCCTGAGCTGGCCGATCTCGTGATTACGGACCTGGCACGATGGAAAGACTGGAGCATTCAGGATCGCCTGATCGCCCTGTATGACGACAAGAATTTTGAGATTCCCGCAATCCGCCGGGCCATCGTGCGTTACGTGATTCAATGCAGTCGTGACGTTGCTGAACCAGCAGCGGATGGCACGGCTGCGGCTCTTCCTGAACACGCGGTCAAAGCACTGGCCAATCTGAAAGTGCTTGAAGAGAAGGACCCCAAAACTGTTGGGGACGCAAAACGCTATCTGATCAAGTAGCAATGAAAGCCTGATCAACGGGTATCTCTCCGATCGAAATTCGGAATTCTGCGGTCAGATCAGAATTCCTGAATAAATGCCGCCGTGTGGTGCGTGTAATTCGAGTCGAGCTTTGAATTCAGCGTCGGGAACCCATCGCGAAATGGTCGAAAGACTGCTTCGGAGTGAACGTCTGGACGTAGTTTGGTGATTCGCGAAGCAGTGACCGTGAAAACTCAGGCATGGAAAGCGTCTTGCGCACTGAACTTGAGCAGCTTTACCGAAAGCATCGTCAGTCACTGTTTTCAGTGGCGTTGACCGTGACGGGCTGCTCCAGCATGGCGGAAGACGCGGTGCATGAGGCGTTTATGCGATTGTGCCAGAAGTCAGAACTTCCCGATGGCAGCCTTGCGTCATATGTGTTTGCATCTGTGCGAAATGCGGCGATTGATTGTCGACGTCGTCAACAGCATCAGCGAGCCATCACGGAATCCGTATTCGCTTCGTCCGGCTCTGATTCACTCTCATCCGATAGTTCCTCGACTCCGAATCAAAACGATGAAACGGAGTCACTGAAAAGTGCGATTGACCAACTGGACGAATTAAGTCGTCAGATTGTGGTGATGAAGATTTTCTCCGACCTGACGTTTGAAGAAATCGCCGCAGTGCTGGAAATGCCGTCGGCAACAGTAGCGACTCGATACCGTAGAGCCATCATGAAGCTGGAAGAAGAATTGAGGAGAAGCTCATGAGTGAACTGGAACAGAAGATTCGGGCTTTGTCTTTGCGGACGCCCGATCAATCTTTAGACGACCGAATTCTTGCCGCACTCCGGCAGGCCGATGTGACTCCGCCCACGGAGTTGTCCCCTGCGGAGAAATCAGCGACACCTGACAACGTTGATTTTTCACCCGCGTTACATGTGAATCGTCGTGGTATGGTCGTTACCTCCGGCTGGATCGTGGCATCGGTGTCCATGCTGATCGGAGCCGTAGTGGGAAATGCACTGCCGTCGATCAGCTCGCTTCAAGCACAGCGAAACACTTCCATAAATACGGACCAGACTTCAGAGATCGCGGGGGCTGGACACAGAGAATCGACCGATGGATCTTCGGAACCGCAAGTGTCCGAACAAGGCGATTCGACCGTAACAGGGAACGCTCGCGGCGGTTCCGGCTCCGTTGCTTCTCAGATCGTGGAATCGATCTGGATCTCTCCAACCGCCGCGGCTGTGGCGTGGGAGCAACAAACCGGCCAAATCTTCAATGTCGTTAACCACGTCAGCGACCGCCGTTTTGATATGTGCCGTGAGTGCCATCGCGTTGGCGGCTGATTTTGGAAGAACCGCTGAACTCCGTGAAATTCGTGTCTCACTCGCCTAGAATAGGGAGTTCAGTGATTCCGGCGGTCTGCCGTTGCCAGTTACTAAAAGGCAACCGTTTTGCGGTTTCGTTCCGGGCAGCGCGACGCGGAAGCCCCTGACGGAACATCTGAACATTTTGTCTCTTCGAACTGACCTGAACATCACCCGTCCCTGACTGCCCATTTTTAATTCCCACCTCGCCCCCCTTCGATTTGATTCATGAATAAGCTGCCCCTGCCTATCACACTTCTCCTCTTTACTCTTTGCGGTTGCGGCAGCAATTCTGACATCCGTGAATATGAGGTCGCACGGGAAGACGAAAAGGTCCTCACGTCGGATCTTCTGCGTGATCAGTTTGAAGCCGTTCCATTTCGCTGGGAAGTTCCGAAGGATTGGGTCGCTGCTCAGAACGATCAGTTCAGTGCGTTTGCCTGGACCGCGGGACCATCAGATGCATCTGCTCGAATTACCGTCAGCGATCTGCCGGGAACTGCGGGAGTCGAGCCGCAGTTTGTGCGATGGCGAGGACAATTGCAGCTACCAGAAACGGATCCAGCCGAGATGATGAAGGATGTCGAAACGCTGACGTTGAAGGGGCTGACCGGCCAATGGATAGCGATCAAGAGTGATACAGAAACGATCCTTGGCATGATTGCCAGTTACAAAGACAAGTTGTGGGTATTCAAATATCGAAGTTCGAATTCCGTGGCAGAGGTTCAACGAGCCGGCTTTCGAAGTTTTTGTGAATCGCTCAGCGTTGAATAAGTGGCTCAGACTGATGATGGAACTCTCCTGACTTCAGTCATTGACGACACATACGAATAATTCGTGCCCTAAACACGATAATGAATCAGAGGAAACCGTCATGTCTTCAACAACATTGCCTGGTGATCTTTCGTCCGGTCGAAAAGACGGCGAAGCATTTCCGCATGAACTTGAAAACTCCGTGATGACCGCGATCCGAGCGTTAGCTTCTTTGAAGCTGACGTGCGTGTTATTCATTCTTGCAATGTTCATTGTCTTCGTCGGCAGCCTGGCACAGGCTCGTCGAGACGTCTGGCAAGTCATGGCGGAGTACTTCCGGACTTACATCGCATGGATTCAGGTTCAAGACCTTTTCCCTCCGTCGATGTTTGGTGACCAGAGAGACAAGATTGCAGAGAGCCTCGGTATCTTTGGAAAGATTCCTTTCCCCGGAGGCTGGACGATCGGCTGGATTATGCTGGCGAATCTTACCGCGGCTCATGCACTGAAATTTCGCGTGCGTGCGGAAGGTCTGAGATTGGCGGCCGGGATAGGCCTTGTCGTTGTCGGCTTGATCCTGACGGCGGGTGTTGTCATTACGGGCAACATGCAGACTGGCGTTGAATACGGCGACACGGTTCTGGGGCCCGAGCAAATCTGGTATCTGCTCCTCGGTGTTCTTGGAATATCCGGACTGGCAGCCCTCGCGACAGCGATCCTTTCCAAAGCCAGTTCAAAGCTGACTCGAGGCGTCATGCTGTTCATCGCGGTGTCGTTGATCGGAGTCCTGCTCTACTTCGTTATCGGTGGAGAAGAAGCCCGGCTGAATCTGTCGTCTATGAGAATTCTGTGGCAGCTTCTCAAGGGTGCGGCGTGTTCTCTGGTTCTGCTGTTGGGATCCAACCTGCTGTTTGAAAAACGCGGTGGAATTGCGTTGCTGCACTTCGGTGTGGCCATGCTCATGATCAGCGAACTGCAGGTCGGTCTGCTGGCCAAGGAGAACATGCTGTCGTTGGTCGAAGGAGAAACATCTGGTTTTATCCGAGATATCCGCGAACGTGAACTGGCCATTATTACTCAAAAGACCGATGGCAAAGATCAGGTGCTTGTGATCCCTGAAGAGCGTTTGCAGAAAGCGGCCACGGCGGCTCCAGAGAAATCCGACGAAGCAGCCATCTCTCCACCAGCCCCTGGCCAGATCATCAGCCTTCCCTCATTGCCTTTCGATGTGGTTGTTCGAGAGTTTCAACGCAACAGTCGTTTGAGGGGCCTGATTCCCGGCGACAAATTGCGAACCGACGACGGCTTGGGGTCATTTGCTGCTCCTGAACGGCTTGAACCTGTCACTGGGATGGATGACTCACACGATCAAAGCGCCATTTACATTGATGTTGTGAGCCGCGACGGTGGAAAGGTCCTGCAGAAGATGCTGGTCGCTCAGAACGTCAGCGAATTGCGCGGCGCGCCTCTGGCGGAAAAAGCCACCGTTGATGGAAAGGATTATTACTTCTATCTGCGATTTCAGCGCAACTATCGACCTTATGAGGTCAAACTGGTGGACGTCAGCCGTACAAATTATGTCGGAACGGCGACTCCGCGTGACTATCGGTCAGAGATCGAAATCACGAATCCGAAAGACGGATCCACAGACAAGTTCACTTTATGGATGAACAATCCTCTGCGGTACAAAGGCGAGACCTTTTATCAGTCGGGATTCCAGGCTCTTGAAGACGGTAAAGAAGCATCAACAATCTCGGTCGTGAATAACACGGGCTGGATGTTGCCGTACATCGCCTGCATGATCGTGTCGTTTGGTATGTTCGCACAGTTCGGGCAGACTCTGTTTCGGTTCCTTGATAAAACAGAACGGACAGGGAACAAAGCCACTGAATCTCTGAAGAACCCGTATGAGGAATCAAATTCTGACAGAGCGTTCCGTCCGGGGTTTGCCCCGGCGAGGGTCAATACAACACAACTTCAGGAACTGGAAAAACCTTCGTTAATAGAATCGCTCTGGATTCCACTGGTCATCGCATTGATCTTTGCTGTTTGGCTGGGGAGCAAGGCTCGCCCGCCGAAAGAAGTCCCGGGCACCATGAATCTCTATGGCTTCGCACAATTGCCGATTGCATGGAGCGGCCGTGCTCAGCCAATCGATTCGGTTGCCAGAACGCAGTTGCTGGTAACATCACATAAATCCACGTTCGAAGGCGAACTCGAATCGGCAGAGCTAAGTGACCCCAAGCAACGCGAGAAGATCCTGAGCACGTTCCGGAAGGCATGGCCCAATGTGCCAGTGGCAGAGCTCGAAAAGTTTGAGGGCTCCTATACCGAATGGATCAAGAAGATCACCACAATCTCTTCCTCTGGAGAGGACGCTGTCGAAGCGAGAATGCGACCAGTGATGGTTCGCCGTCGCCCCGCTGTGCAATGGTTCCTCGATGTCGTCAGCCGACCAGAAGTGGCGGCACGTCATCGAGTCATCAAGATTGATGATGATCAGGTTCTTTCCCTTTTGGGACTGGAAAAACGAGGTGGGCTCACCTATTCAATGGTCGAGATCCAGAAGAACATCAAGGAACTGGACTCCATTCTGCAGAAGGCTCGCCAGAAGCAACGTAATAAGCAGGAGAATTCACTCACGACATTGGAGCGTCGAGTCTCGGGTTTGTTTGAAACCGTCAGTCGGATAGATCAGCTCTCGCAGATGTTTCTGACTCGTAATTCAGACAGCCTGCTGAGTTCGTACATCGACTGCTGGAGAATTCTGCGTCTGCTGGGCAATGAACCGGCCGTAATGGCGGTTCCCACAGGATCGGAAGATGAACAGCGTTCCTGGGAAACGCTGGTCGGGGCGAACGCCGTCCGGCAACTGAACGAACAGCTGAAAAAGAATCAGCTCACAACGTGGGACGAGTTTAATGCTTACATGCAGGACAAGCTGCCTCAGGAATTGGTCACAAAGTCCGTGATCGGCAGTTACACGATTCTGGGTGGCGGCAGCGGTGAATCTCAAAAAGAAACAACAGACGGAAAGGAGATTCAACAGCGGGCCGCTGAAGCGACCACTCGCGTCGACGATGAGTTTCTGAAGAAGATTCTGACACTGATTTCTGAAGCTCCACCAGAATCTACACCAGAACAAATTGCGGCTGCAGTAAAACCGGAGAATGCTCGCGAAATTGCCGCAGATCGCATTTCCTCAGAGCTGTTCGAAGTGTTTTCTGTCATCTCAGAGTCGGACCCACAGGACAAACGTCTGATGGAGATTCGTACAAAGTTACAACAACTTGGATCTGAGGATGGCCCGACCCTGGCGACCGCGATGAATTTTGAATTGGCCAAGCTTGTCTGGGATGATCTCCACAAGCGAGCCGCCCATTTGCTACCGGGCGGTGAGTGTTCCGACACCTTTGATAAGACATCCGGCTACGTCGCCACACTGTTGAAGACGTGGCAGGATAGCGACATTGAAGGATTCAATACCGCAGTCAGCAACTACCGCGAGGTACTCGACTCAGGAACCGTGCCTCATGTCAACATGGCAACAGTTCGAAAAGAAGCCTGGTTCAATTTCTTTGAACCCTTCATGCAGGCTACTTATCCCTACGTGATGGTCATCGTGTTTTCATTTATGGGCTGGCTGTTCTTTGGCACAACACTTCGTCGTACAAGTTTGTTCCTGCTGGTTCTGGCTTTTGCTCTGCATTCCCTGGCGTTGTTCATGCGTATGCAGATTTCTGGACGCCCGCCGGTCACCAATCTCTATTCGTCTGCCATCTTCATTGGATGGGCGGTTGTGATTGCCTCCTTCGTCGTAGAACTTGTCATGAAGAATGGCATTGGCAATATCCTTGGGGCTTCAGTCGGTGCGGGTTCTCTCGTCATCGCCCATTATCTGGCACGCGATGAAGGGGATACTCTGGGAGTCATGCAGGCCGTGCTGGATACAACATTCTGGCTGGCCACTCACGTGGTCTGCATCACGCTGGGATACGCGGCGACGTTCCTCGCGGGATTTATCGGGCTGTTCTATTGTGTACAGGCAGTACTCGGACGATCTCTGGCGGCCGGAGGAAATGCGTCAACGTATTCGACAGAACTCAAGGACTGCGGAAAGCTGGTCTATGGAACACTGTGCTTTGCACTCTTCTTTAGTCTGGTTGGAACCGTGCTTGGCGGACTCTGGGCAGACGATTCCTGGGGCCGATTCTGGGGCTGGGATCCAAAAGAAAACGGTGCGATGCTCATCGTACTATGGAATGCATTAATCCTGCATGCTCGATGGGACAAGATGGTCAACGACTATGGCACTGCGGTTCTGGCGATGATCGGCAATATCGTGACGGCCTGGTCGTGGTTCGGCGTGAACGAACTGAAAGCCGGACTTCATACCTATGGGTTCACGGAAGGACGGTTGCTGGCACTTGGTATTTTCGCGGGAGTGCAGTTCGCCGTCATTATTGGATTCATGATGACATCGAAATTGGCCCAGCGTCGAATGTTAACGACCAGGTGATGGCGTAAACCGTCAAAGGAGAACTGACCAGAAACCGTCTTTTCCTCAATCGCGGCGAGGGCGATTTTCAGTGTTCAGCTTCAACGGAATAATGGAGATCTACTTAAAGGATCAGTTGAGTTTTCATGCCTGAACCGCTTGCCTGGATCAACGGACTTCTGCAGCCATTTTCTCAGACGGGCCTTCCTGTCTGGGATCTTGGCGTTGTGGCCGGCGCAGCGGTGACGGAGATGGCTCGCA
Organism: Planctomycetota bacterium; assembly: GCA_052034165.1. Taxonomy (GTDB): domain Bacteria; phylum Planctomycetota; class Planctomycetia; order Planctomycetales; family Planctomycetaceae; genus SXXK01. Next base: position 10,127 of record JBPOIW010000287.1, read on the forward strand.
CCTATCGGCATCGACCGTTTCGACTGGATGAGCACATTCGCCGACTAACAAACTCTCTGAGCGCGCTGGGATTCCCTCAGACCTGGACCAGAAAGCAACTTGCCGAAGCGGCGCAGGAGATTGTTCGACACAACGCTGAACTGATCTCAGAAAACCAGGACCTTGGGATCGTGCTGTTTTCGACGGCCGGTTCGAACCCAACTTATCTGGCTGGTCTTGGTAATCAGTCGACGACAGTGATCCACACGTTTGTGCTGCCATTCCAAATGTGGCGTTCAGGTCTTCTGCACGGAGTGCGTCTGCGAATTCCTGATGTTCGACAGATTCCTGATGACTGCTTTCCGGTCGCACACAAGGTTCGCAATCGCCTGCATTGGTGGCTGGCGGATCAGCAGGCCGCCAGGCTTGAACCCGGCAGCAAAGCTTTACTGCTGGATCATTCCGGATTCATCACGGAAACCAGTACATCGTGTTTCTATCTCGTCCGTGACGGACAGATCTCAACGCCCGATCGAGGGGTCCTGAAAAGTCTCAGCTCAGAGATTGTGGAGGAACTGGCGTCGGTTCTAAAGATCCCGTTTTGTCGGCGGCAGATTTCTGTTGAGGAATTATCGACGGCTGACGAAGCATTCCTGTCATCAACTCCGGTCGGCCTGTTGCCAGTGAGCCACATCGACGGCCGACCTTTTAAGTTCTCTCAGTCCGATTCTGTTTTCACGCGATTGATAGAAAAGTGGGAGACGCTGACGGGGGTGAATCCGGCACAGCAGGTTCTGGACGCGGAGCGGTGACATCGGAATACTGTAGAACCGGACGCTAACGCGTTCTTGATTTAGACAGGAATGCTGTTTACCGCCCAGCCC
>JBPOIW010000066.1:0-1566 GCA_052034165.1 Planctomycetota bacterium
GTTTTTTTGTCGCCTCACCGTGATGCACACGATGCGTTGGCATGCATACTAATGAAACGATTAAGGTAGCCGCCCGCTTGGATGAGTGGCTGACGGCTTCTAAGTCGCTGGTGAATCTTGAAGCGAAGTCGGCGATCAACACCAACAAACCGTGCCATCCACCCGTTTGACGGAAGTCTTTGTTGCTGTTAGAGTTCCGTGATGGATTGAGCTGCTGGATCTGGACTCGAATGACCGAGGAGTGACGACATGCCACGGGTGAAGCGGATGGAGATCTGTGCGGAGGATGAAGTTCAGGCGTTTCATTTGATCAATCGGTGCGTGCGACGTACGTATTTGTGCGGAAAGGATCGGAGGTCGAAGAAGGACTACTCGCATCGCAAGGAGTGGATTCGAGCGAGGCTCGAAGAGCTTGCCGGGATTTTCGGAATCGATGTTCTGAGCTTTGCGGTGCTCAGCAATCATCTGCACGTCGTTGTCAGAACGCGGCCTGATGTGGTGAAGACGTGGTCGGATGATGAGGTGGCTCTGCGGTGGTGGCGATTGTTTCCTCAGCGTCGCAATGAGGATGGTTCGGCCGCCGACCCTTCGGATGTTGAACTCAATGCGATTCGCAACGACACGTCGGGACTGAAGGAGAAGCGGCGGCGATTGAAGGACATTTCGTGGTTCATGAGGTGTCTGGCCGAGCCGATCGCTCGTCGAGGTAATCTTGAAGACAAGGTTACCGGTCGGTTTTGGGAAGGACGATTCCGCGCTCAGGTCCTGCTCGACGAAACGGCGATCACGGCTTGCATGGCCTACGTGGATCTGAATCCGATTCGCGCAGGTATCGCAGAAACCCCCGAAACCAGCGACTTTACAAGCGTGCAGGAACGCATCGAAGATCGATCGACAGCAGCGGAAGTTTCGACGCCGGATGCTCAGGATATTCGGATTGAGCATGGCGAACGAGCGGGCTGGTTGGCCCCGATTGCTCTTGAGCCGCCTCGCAGGAAGGTTCGCGAGAAATCGACCGTTCGTCGAGCCAGCAACAAGGGCTGTCTGTCGATGACGCTGGATCAGTATTTGAAGCTGCTCGACTGGACCGGCCGCCTGCTTCGAGCGGACAAAACAGGAGCGATCCCCAGGGACTGTGCTCCGATCCTCGAACGACTCGAACTGAACGCGGAGTCGTGGCTGGACTTCGTGAAGAACTTCCGCAAACGCTTCCGTAACGAAGCCGGCCTGCCCAATTCTCGCCAGTCTTTCCGCACCTCCCGCCGCCAATCGCACCGCTCCTCAGCCGCATCGTTCTGATTCGAAATCACGATTGCATCTCTCAGGCAGCGAATGAGTTGTAACGCAAAGGTGGATGGCACGATTGTTGCTGATCATCGAACTTGCGAAGCAAAACGTCCGGTGCGAGCAGCAAAAACAGTATGATGTCTTTTATGACAGTCAACTCATCGGCACGCTGATTCCGGACTTGATCATTGACGGTCGACTCATCGTGGACTCCAAAGTCGTCACCGAATTCAATGACAGCCACGTGGCTCAAATGCTCGGTTACCTGAACATCACAGG
>JBPOIW010000225.1:0-17937 GCA_052034165.1 Planctomycetota bacterium
GACTGACGTCGGCGGTAGCAGCAGTCTGGAGTTCTGGCGGATGTGTCTGCCAGATGCAGTCAGCGTCCGAGAATTGTAGACAGTAGACCACCGGGACGGTTTCTCAGCAGTACGAGTGCGATCCGGATCGGAAGGTACCTCACGGAGGAGAACTTTCATGCGAAAGTACGGTAAGTGGTTGCTCGTGCTGAGCGTTATCGCGGCCAATCCGGTCGTCGCCAGCGCGGACGGGTTTCTGGGTGGGCGGATGAAGCCTCAGATGCCATTCTCGGGATCAGCCGAGAAATCTCGCAATCAGGCAAAGGCCGACGAAGTGGCCTCGGCTCTGAGAAGCGGAAGTGTGCAGGGCACAGACATTGAAATCGAAGTGAAGGATGGCGTTGCGATCCTGAGCGGCAAAGTGCATGAAGCCAGCCAGCGAGCTCATGCTCAGCAGCTTGCCGCTTCCGTGCCAGGCATTCGTGAGGTTGAGAACAACCTGCGATATGTCCCAGCTGGCGGACAGATCGAGCGAGCTTCCGCAACTCGTCCTGCAGATCCTCGTCAGGGCCGAGTTATGCAGGCTGGTGGTGCTGAATCCCCCGAGTCATCTCGGCCAATTCAGCGAGTCAGTGCGGAAGTTCCTGCTGGTCAGGACAACACCGCGATGGCCAATCAGGTGGCTTCCTCATTGTCACAGGTCGGACTTGTCGGTTACGACATCGAGATCCGCGTGAACAATGGTGTTGCAACTCTGGCTGGTGAAGTGGCCACGGTAGGTCAGCGACAGGCCGCTGGTGCAGCTGCTCAGCAGACGCCCGGCATTCGCAATGTCAACAATCAGCTGAAGGTCAGCGGTCCGATTACTCAGACTGCCCACAACCCGGAAGCCATGGGCTATCCAGGCAGCCCTCAGATGATGCAGATGCAGGGACAGGGAATGCCTCCGCAGCTGATGGGTCCAGGCATGCCTCCTCAGATGATGCAGACTGGATACATGCAGCCGGGGATGGATCCGAGCATGATGAATCCACAGGCGATGGGTTATGCTCCGACCAGCTTCAACAATCCTCACCTGCCATCACATGCATGGCCATCCTATGCACAGTACCCGAACTCGGCAGCCGTGAGCTATCCGACTCAGTACAGTGCCAGTGCATGGCCTTACATCGGTCCATTCTATCCGTACCCACAGGTACCGATGGGCTGGCGTGAAGTGTCCCTCGAGTGGGACGATGGCCAGTGGAACCTGAACTTCAATAAAGAAAAAGACAAGTGGTATTGGATCCTCAGCCCAAAGAACTGGTAATGGCTGATCCAGTATCGTGATGACTCCAGACTGCTGACGAAACAGCACTGAAGAGGCAACTTTTCAGAGCTGTTTTTTTATGCGCGGCAAGTCCCACGAAGCAAACTCATCGCCCCGAACCCATCGACAGAAACTTATGAGCCGCAGTTGATGAACGTCGCAAGCCGAAACATCCCGGCGTGTTGATTCAATCGCTTCATCAGCCACAGGGCGTTAGCCCCCGGTTGTTTTTCCTGGGTTTCGGGAGCGAAAACCGGACGCTAACGCGTTCCGGCTGATTAATTCAACAGGCTGATCCGTTTCGATGTTGCGGTAATTACGACTCCAGGAGATCAATGGGGCAAATATCATAACCCGCCGCTTCAGTTCTGAACTTGCGTATTGTTGATTCAATCGCTTCATCAGCCGCAGGGCGTTAGCCGCCGGTTGTTTTTGCGGTGCGGTGCTTTTCACAAGTAAACCGGACGCTAACGCGTTCCGCCTGATTAAATCGACGCCCCTGTCACGCCACCGGCAATGAAATTGTCGACACGCCGAGCATGAAAACGCGCAACTTCGAAATGCGTCAGCGAGGACAAATATTCTTGTGACAAATCCCCTGCTGACGTGTCGAGTTGTGAGCATCCGATCGTCACGATCTGCTTCTGACCGCCGTTGATCCCCGCTACGCTGCGTTTCTGTACGACGTCGAACGAAACACGAATGGCTGCCCGGCGACATCGTAGCTGCGATGAATCTCGATGTTCATGATCAGTCCGATCGCTGCATAGGTCGTCAGCAGACTGCTTCCGCCATAACTGCACAACGGAAGAGTTGTCCCGGTGATTGGCAGCAGGCCAACCGTCATGCCTGTGTTCAGAATGGTCTGAACACTCATCAGCGTAACAATGCCGGTGATAACGAGCCGACCAAAGGGATCCTGCGTTCGCCTCGCGATCAGCAGTGATCTCCAGATCAGAATGGCATACAGGATCATCACCGCGACGCACCCGAAGAAGCCCAGTTTCTCGCCGATCATCACAAAAATGAAGTCGGTTCTTGAAGCAGGAAGTTGCCATGCGGACGGATCCTCAATCGGAGGTTCCTCCTGATTCATGCTGCCCCAAAATCCACCGAGTGCCAGAACCTGCTTAGACTGGTGCAGGTGAAATCCATCACCCGTGGGAGCCAGACCGCCGTCACGCTGAATCACAACGGAGACAAGTCGCGACTGCTGCTCCGCACTCATCTGCGTCCAGAGAATGGGCAGGCAGGCCATTCCCATTAGAGCAGCCAACAGCAGATGCCGAGTCTTCGCGCCAGCCGCGAACAGCATGAAGTAAAGCACTGGAATATAAAGCACAGCGGTATCCAGATCCGGCTCTTTCATGATCAGCAACATCGGAACCATGGCGAGCACCAGCGGCGGGATCAGTCCCTTCAGCGTTCGATGGTTATCCCGATACATCAGGTACGACGCCAATGTCAGCACAAAGGCCAGTCGAGCTGGTTCGCTGGCCTGAAAATCAAACAGCCCCAGAGGAATCCAGCGTCTTGAACCATTGATCGGCGACATCAACAATGTGACCACCAGCAACAAGGCTGACACGATGTAAGCGGGAATACTGACCACCCGCAGCCAATAAGTGGGGGCGAAAGCGATGGCCAGCATCAGTGGCAGAGCCATCAACAGCCAGACGAGCTGACGCTCAATCAACTGCGACCGACCATACAATTCGTCGGCGCGTACGAGACCGCAAAGTCCCAGCCCTGTAATTGCAAGGCAGACCAAAAATAACATCCATGGAAATCGTTTCAGCAGTCCCTGCATCATCCCAGACAAGTCTCGCCGTCAGTCTCGCTCACTGAGCGTGAAAACTCTGTGCCCCGTGTCAGCGAACGGAACAGTCTCGAAACAAGCATCCTTCAACACAAGTCGAAGCATCCGTTCTGAAGCGCCGATGTTCAAGACCTGCGGAGATCAACGCGACGAAAACCGCGGGAATTATCATCGCCCGACGCGTAACTTTTGAAATGCGAGTTTAGCCAGAGCCGAAAGCTCGGCACATCCTCTGCAGTGGCGTGACAGACTGTTGGTTTGACGCCTCTATCAGCCGATGGACGCTAGCCCAAGTTGTTTTTCCTGCGTTTCAGCGGCGAAAATCAGCGAGGCATTCCCGCAGACACTTAGTCAGACGCGATAGCTCAATCCCTCGCTGACTGTTCTGGCTGGGTCTCGGCGCAAGCGGGACCACCGGGAAGTTGACTTGAGTCGGGCGGTCACTATTTCATCAGCGTCGCTAGTTTTCCGGCGAAGGTAAGGGCCTTTTTGGAGTCGGACCCGGTTTTTACCACCGAGGTCGCGATGCGAACAAAATCCCGACTGAGTGCGTCTTCCAGACTGGACCCAAACTGAGCCAGTGCGTCCACTCCCATGATCACCTGTTCTTTTCCAGCCGGGTTACGAACCGCCAGCGAGGACGAGGCGAATGTTTCAACAATGTAGGGAACGACGCTGGGCTGGTCTCTCTTCCATTCCACTCGAAAAATGGTTTGACCGCGGCGAGGTCGAATAAATGCAGATTTCCGAGGCATGACGATACCTTGAGCAAAGAATCAAATGAAAACCTGACGTTCAGGTCGACTTGCAGATCGACAGACTGACACTGAGGAACACTCACTGCTGCTGCTGGTATCCAAGTTGCAAAATCCAAAGTTGAGTGTGGATGTTGGCAGGCGAACAGGCAGGTGACAAGCCGTTTACCGTGCCTTTCTTGTAGGCGGAGCAGAATATCGACTCGTCCGTACTGCGTCCCCTGAGCTCTCACGATCGAGGCTGGCATCCCTTTGTGTATTCCTTCACCACTCGCCCCCTGGCCTTCACCTGCCGGGTCCGTGTCCAGATTCCGATTGTGGCATTACTCAAGCACCGATTGCATCGGATGGCTGCCTATGGTGAAATCCCGCTCGCCCAGCATGGGATGTTGCTGAAGTTCGTGAGTTTTCAACCATTACTAAGAAGCTGTTTCACCATGGATCCTGAGTTCCGCGCGCATTGCAATGAATTACTAAAGCGTATCGTTCACCTTCGAGACTGTCTTTGACCTGGCTGGCAAGACGACCCGCATCGAAGAAATTAACGACCGAATGTCTGCCAGCGACTTCTGGACAGATCAGGAACGCGCCAGAACTCAGATGGATGAACTGCGCAAGCTGAAGGGCACCGTGGGCCCCCTGCAAAAATTGTCCAGCAGTGGCGACGACATGCTGGTGCTTATGGAGTTCGCGGCCGACGATGACTCTGGTGAAAGTGAGGCCGAGCTAAGAGCTTTGGTGGATCCGCTCGCCGCCGAAATTGATCGTGTTGAGCTACAGGCCACCATGGCCAATCCCGAAGACGTTTGTTCAGCTTATCTGACGGTCCAGGCCGGCGAAGGCGGCACGGATTCGGCCGACTGGGCTCAGATGCTGCTGAGAATGTACGCACGCTGGGCCGAGCGCAGTGGTTTCAAGGTCGAAGAGATTGATTTATCTCCGGGCGAAGAAGCTGGCATCCGAAATGCCACGATCCTGATCACCGGCGATTTCGTCTACGGATATCTGCGCGGAGAAACAGGTAACCACCGCCTCATCCGTATCAGTCCGTTCGATTCCGCCGGGCGTCGGCACACTGCTTTCGCGGCCGTGGATGTGGTTCCGGAAATCGATGACGAAGTCAACATTGATATCAACTGGGAAAAGGATATCAAAGAAGACACTTATCGATCGAGCGGAGCGGGTGGACAGCACGTCAATAAGACTGACTCGGCTGTACGACTGACTCATATTCCAACCGGCGTTGTTGCTGCCTGCCAGAACGAACGCAGCCAGCATAAGAACCGAGCTACGGCGAGGAAGATGCTGACCGCAAAACTGTTTCAGATTGAAATCGAAAAACGCGAAGCCGAAGTTTCTGCGCGTCGCGGTGAGAAATCAAAAATCGGTTTCGGCGGGCAAACGATTCGCAATTATGTGCTGCATCCGGATCAGTTCGTGAAGGATACTCGTACCGGCACCAAGGTCGGAAATCCTCAACCAGTGCTGGACGGTGATCTCGATTTGTTCCTTGAGTCGTATCTTCGCTGGACGCTCAATGAACAGGTGGCGTTGCCGACAGATCTGGAGTAGTAGCCGTTCAAAGTCACTCCGCCACCCGGTTGACTGCACTTCTGATTGAACCGTTCACCGGTTGGCCGCATTGCGGGGCGATGGATTGCCCTCGGCTTCTGTGTTCTGTTCCGTTATCTGACTGGACTTTTCTCTGCATCGACTGCAACTCTGGATCAGCAATATGACTTCATGCTCACGATATTTTTTGGCGGCTCTTGCAAGTGCTTTGGTCGTCGGATGCGGTGCAGCGTCCGACGAACAGCCCTCAGCGAATAACGCGGAGACAGCTCCGGTCGTTGATGGCAAGATTACAGCTTCGGCAAAGACACCGATCGCCGAAAGCCCCGGACCAGACAGTGCCGTGGCGAAACCTGATGCAGGCGAAATTGAAGTGGTGGAATATGTCGCTCCGCCACTAGCGGCCGATGAAATCAAGCAGGGCTGGATTAGTCTGTTTGATGGCAAGTCGCTCTTCGGCTGGGACGTCCCGACGATCTCCAACTGGCATGTGGAAGACAATGCGATCGTTGTCGACAGTGGCGAAAAGAGCCTGCTGTTGACGCCCTATGATCTTGACGACTTTGAACTACGTTGCGACTTTCATCTGTCTGCAGGTGGTAACAGCGGACTCTTCCTGCGAACCGCTTTAAATGCAGCCAATCCGGCAACAGACACCTATGAATTGAACATCTGTGACAGTCATCCAACTCATAAGACCGGAAGCCTGGTCGCTCGTCATATCGCCGAGAACGTGCCAGCCGTAGAAGGCGATTGGCACAATTTTCGAGTGCTCTGCGAAGGTACTCGCATTCAGGTCTGGCTTGATGGGCAGCAGATCGTGGACTTTATCGATACATCAGACGCCGTTCGTCTCACCGGACGGCTCGGGCTGCAGATGAATCAGGGGCGAGCTGCCTATCGGAACGTCTGTATTCGCCCGCTGAAGTTTCGTCCTCTTCTGAACGGGCAGGACACAACCGGCTGGCGAGCAGTCCCGGGTTCAAAGAGTGAATTTGCCGTGAAGGATGGACTGCTGCATGTGTCGAACGGACCGGGATTTCTGGAAACCGAAGAGACGTTCGCTGACTTCGCCATGAAGGTGGAAGCTCGTATCAACGGCGACAGCTTGAACAGCGGTGTCTTCTTTCGAGCACAGACCGGGACGGAAGTGGCCCCATCGCACGGTTATGAAATGCAGTTGCACAATGGGATCAAAGACGGAGACCGTTCAAAGCCGGCAGATTCCGGGACAGGTGCCATCTTTCGTCGCGTGGCCGCTCGCTATGTCCCGGCGAATGATCGAGAATTCTTTACGGCGGTGCTGATCGCGCAGGGGGATCGGTTTGCGTCATGGGTCAACGGCTATCAGGTTGTCAACTGGCAGGATACTCGCGAACCAAACGCGAACCCGCGTGCGGGCAAACGACTTGACGCCGGCCATTTGAGTCTGCAGGGGCATGATCCGACGACAGATCTCGACTTCAAGTCTGTGGATGTGCACCCGTTCTCCGGAGATGCCGCACCAGCGACGGTTCCAGCAAAGTAGCTCATGTTTCCTCGCTTCGAATACCTGACAGAAGAACGCTTTGACTCCAACTGCGAAAAGCTTTCGCAGTTCGGAATAGCCGATGCACCATCCGGGGTCAGAATTCTGCACCGGCTTCGAGATGCCTGGCTGGCTTCTGAAGGTTATCGAGCATCGAAAGCGAATTCGAAAACGCCAAACGCCACACCGATTTGGTATGAGACGCTGGAGCGAGTTGTCCGCGAAGCTCCTCTGCGCGGCGTCGTGCTGAACATTATGGATCAATATGTTCGCAACGCGACAGAACAGCTGGATGCCTTCGCGCTGTTTGAACAATCTCGACGCTCGCTGGAGATTCTGGCCCGACTGGCCTGCAGCAGCCCATTTCTGACTCAGATCCTTCTGGCCGATCCGTCATGGTTAACCAACATGACGCTGCATGGTCGCACCGCGGAGATGAAGTCGCGGGAACAGTTTGTTTCCGAAGCGATGACGGTCGCGGACCAACACACGCGGCGACCAGGGAGACTAACAGAACTGCGGCGCTATCAACGCCGACAACTCCTGCGCATCGGCATGTGCGACGCTTTTGGATTGCTGGATCTGCGATTCGTGACGCTGCAGCTTTCGCTTCTGGCCGATGCGATGGCCCAGTGTTGTCTGAACATCGCGTGTGCCGAAGTCAGGAGCTCCGACTGTCGCCTCGCAATTATTGCTCTCGGAAAACATGGCGGCGAAGAACTCAATTACAGTTCCGACATCGACCTCGTGCTCATTACTGATCGTGATACGTCCGAAGTTCAGCGGATTGCCAGGCTCACAATCGATGGTCTGGCCGAGAACATTCCGCCCGGATTTCTTTATCGAGTCGACCTGCGTTTGCGTCCATGGGGAGAAGCCGGCCCGCTGGTCAGCACGATTGATTCTTACGCGGATTATCTGCTTCATGATGCGGCGATCTGGGAAAAACAGGCGATGCTGAAAGCTCGCCTCGTTGCGGGCGATCTGACCATCGGCCAGCAATTCCTGCGAACGATGGAGCCCTTGCTGTTCTCCGGCACAGCGGCTCAGGTTCGCAGCAGCATTCAGCAGATGAAGGAGAAAATCGAATACCGTCTGCGGCAGCGTGGCAAACTGAATTCAGAAGTCAAACTGGGAATTGGATCCATTCGCGACGTTGAGTTTCTGGTCCAGAGTCTCCAGCTGATTCATGGTGAAACCGAACCTCGAATTCTGAGCTTCAACACGCTCGATTCTCTCGTGCGGCTGGCGGAGTTTGGTCTGATCACCGCGGCATGGTATCGGCAATTGCGAGCCGGTTATGTTTTTCTGCGAACGGTGGAGCATTCTCTGCAGTTGCTGCATAACCAGCAGACTCATGAACTGCCCGAAGATCGACGGCAGCTGGAATGGCTGGCTCATCGCCTCGATTATCCTGACGCAGAAACGCTGATGCATCGTTTCAACGAACATCGCGGAGCCGTCCGTGCGATCTTCGATGAATGTCTGCATGGTGAGCGATTGCAGGATATCACGGTGCAGTCCACAGAATCACGGATCGTCGGCGAGCTGATGCCAGTTCCGACCAATCCAAAGCCTTTGACCGATCGGCAGCGTCTCAGGCGTCAGGAAACTCTGGCGGCGATTTTCCAGCGACTGGACAGTGGTGAGTCGGCCGTCGTGACCAGTCAGCAGGTTTCAGAAGCTGATGATGAGTTATGGGAACTGACAATTGCCGGGATTGAGTTTTCCGGGTGGCTGGGAGCCATTTGCGGGCTGCTCTCGATTTGCCGTCTCGACATTCGCCGCGGCGACGCGCTCACGGGGGAAGGCGTCAACGGTTTTGGTGATCGTTGCGTTAACGGCAAGTTTCTCGCTTGTTTTGATGTACGTCTTGATCGCTCCGTTGTGCCCATGACTGCGAACGCGAATGCCGAAGAGCTGGCTCTGTCGCTGCAGGAAGAAATCTCACGCCTTGGCCAGTTATCACGGGCTGGACGGATCGACGAAGTCCGAAGTGAATTGCTGGCACGATTCTGTGATGCCGTCCCGGATCAGGCCGAACGCGAATCGGGATCCGACGATGTTGAAGTGGAACTGGTGCGTTTGCCGGGTTCTGTTCTGACTCAGATGAATATCACCGGTGCGGACTCGTGGGGCTTTCTGTATGAACTGGCCAGCGCTTTGTCGCTGAGCCGTTTTCGAGTCCGCCGTGCGATTATCGATGCGGAAGGGGATCGAGTTCAGGATGTCCTGTATGTTCGTGAACGGAACGGTCGCCCGATTGAGAGTGAAGAACGTTTGCAGGAGCTGCAGCTGGCAGCGACTTTGATCAAGCAGTTTACTCATTGGCTGCCTTCGACCAGTGATCCGCACCATGCTCAGGCACGATTCCGTGAACTGGTGTCACGGCTGCAGCCAGCCTCCGCGTGGCCCGACAATATGCAGTCTCTGCTGCGGCCGAACGTACTGCATGCTGTCGCGCGAGTTCTGGGGATCAGTCAGTATTTGTGGGAAACTTTTTTGCAGTCACGCCATCAGGAGCTGTTTCCTCTGCTGGCTAACGCCGAAGCCCTGGGGATTCGGGAGTGTCGCGAATCGTTGTCTTTGGAACTGGATGAAGCCATTAGTCTCACGACCACCGATGAGATGGCCTGGGCGACTGTGAATAATTTCAAGGACCGCCATCTGTTTCGCATCGACATGCGTCACGTGCTTGGACATTGCCGCCCCTTCGGAGCGTTTTCCGAGGAAATTACCGAGCTGGCGGAGATCGTCGTGTGCCGTGCACTGGAGATCTCCTGGGAACGACTGGTTCGTGAGCATGGAGTTCCCCGGAGCGAAGACGGACTCACGGATTGCCGCTGGACCGTCGCCGGTCTGGGCAAATTCGGAGGTGTCGAGATGGGCTTCGCATCCGACATCGAACTGATTCTGATTTACGAATCCCCCGGCCGCACCTCGGGCCCCGACGGTATTTCGAATTCGGTCTTCTTCGATCAGATGGTCGGTGGAGTCGCCACCGGAATTCGTGCGGCCCAGAACGGCATCTTTCATGTCGACCTGCGCATGAGACCTTTCGGTCAGGCCGGCTCATGTGCGGTGGCGCTGACGGACTTTGTGAATTATTACGGGATGGATGGCCCCGCATGGCCCTATGAACGCCAGGCGATGGTGAAATTTCGATGCTTTGCAGGGGACAAGGACTTTGGCAAAACAGTCACTGACGCCTGTCACACCGCAATTTACTCTGCGGGCTGGTTCGATTTTTCTTCGATGCGTGCCATGCGAGAGCGCCAGGTGCGACAACTGGTTCGTGGCGGTTCCATCAACGCAAAGCTCAGCGACGGCGGCATCGTGGACTGTGAATATGCTTTGCAGGCTTTGCAGCTAACGTTCGGTCGCGATCTCCTGACGCTGCGGCATCCGAATACGCTGATGGTGCTTCACGAGGCTTCGCGACTCAGTCTGATTCGCCCGCAGGATAAAGAGACCATTGAAGGGGCTTACGTGTTTCTGCGCGAGCTCATCGACTGCCTGCGTATGGTCCGAGGCAACGCGCGAGATCTTACTGTTCCACCACAGGGCAGTCACGACTGGCATCAGCTGTCACGGCGGATGCGGTCGATTCATGATTCCAGGATTGCTCTGGAACGCATCGAAGAACAGATGCAGCTCGTTCGTGAGTTTTCCCACACGATCGAACAGCACTGCCGAAAAATGCGTCATCACAAAGAGCGACGAATTCAGACGGAATCGTGATACGGGCCGTGCAAGAAAGCGTAGCCAATTCCGCTACGCTTTCTGCACGTTGCTAACACCGTATCAAGACCCATTGGATTGGCCGTGGCGGTCTACAGGCTTCTCTGAATGAACTCAGTCAGTGTCACCGTGGTCGAGGCGGCGCGCCGCGACCTGGTCCACGCTGATCCGGTCCACGCTGATCCGGCTCTTCAGGAGTCTGCCCGACAATGATCTCAAACGCCGCGGCCAATTCGCCGATCTTTGAATCTTTGATCGCTGCAAAATCCGCAGTGACTGCGGCCTGCTGATCGCCAAGCGATTTGTAGATGCCATCGCGAGCATTCCCTGGATCATCCTTCACAAACAGCTGCGTCGTCAGCAATCGTTCTTTGCCATGATTGACCGCAAAGTGAATATGCGGAGTTCTCCCGGGATATGCAACCGGTTTGATCGTGCGGAAGTAGTAACGTCCTTCGGGATCAGTCAGGAATCGTCCATAGCCCTGAAAATTGCGATCGCGTTTTTCGGCATTGGACGTTCCCGAATGCAGGTACGCTCCCTGTTGATCACACTGCCAGATTTCGACAAGGCAATTTTTCATTGGAGCCCCGTCGAGCCCCAGAACGCGGCCGGTCAAATGAGTAATCTCGCCCAAAGCTGGAGTGATACCGTCGGTGATAATCAGCAAATCATTATCTGTATCGAGTGGCAACTTGTCCGGGTAAAACGGCCCTTCAGTGGTTCGAGGCGTCTTCGACAAATCCCTCGCAAACAATCCTGGCGTTGCACTGACCGCAGCGATCCATGCTGCCCGACTCACAAAATCACGACGCGAAACCATACCTGAGGGTCCTTTAATCAATCGAACACACTTTAACGATGATCGCTCTGCCGTCTGTTATAACGCCGATGACGGGAAAGGATACGAGTCTTTTCAACGAGATAATCGCCCATTCCAGACAATCAACGTACACCAAACCCCAACGCGACCGGAAAGTGTCGTTCGCATCGATTTCTTTTTGCATCCACCCTTTTGCCCCCGTAGCGTTGGCTTCAACCAACACGACCCTTCCGGATGCTACACATTCCGGATGTTGCCTCCCGAATCGGTGTGCCGTTTCGAAACGCAGTACACGTTCAGCCATCGCCGGACGCAAAGAACACGATCCGTCGGTTTCACGCAGACATCCCGACATCACAAAGCTCGCAACAACTACGCTTAAAAGCGTCAGAACAACAGCCGCCGCAATGAATCGCTCGCCAGCACAAACGTCAGCCAACTGGCGGAAGTGGCAAGAATTGAGGCCGTCACCATCGTGATGGCGATTTCGGAAATTTGCAGCGTGGCGATTGTCATGCGACTGCACCCAAGGCGGAACATCGTCATCATCTCGGCAGCCCGCAGTCGCATTGACAGTGACAAGACCAGTGCCAGCAGAAGGCCCGTCACTACAGCGGCTGCAATAGAACACAGCCAGACCATCTGCTCAATGCGAAACACAATACTCAGCAGTTCCTCCACAACCTCGGGTGGCTTCAGGCACTGAGCTGTCGAGTCGGCCGCAGAGTATCGTCCCAGAATTCGCACGCGGGATTTTTCATCTTTGGGCACAACGATCACAGCCGTGAGCGGAAACGATTCGGGTTCTCCATGAAAATGGAATGAGTCGATATTTCCCGGCGTGATTTCAGTGAATGGCAGAACTCCTGCATTGGCTGTGACGGAAGTCTTGTCGTCAGAATTCAGCAGCAGCGCCGGATCCGTCTGCGGACTGACCTCCTGGTGGCCGTGACCAATGCCGGCGATCACCCAGGCCGTTCGCACATCCGTAAACACGGCGTCGTCATCCGGTGAATGCGATGGTTGCAGCACTCCCGTGACATTCATCTTCAGCGGATAATCGCCAGCCAGGTTAAACGCATTCTGCGGTGCGGAAAGAATAGAATCCCCGGGCTTCAGCGACATCGACGCAGCGACACGAGAGCCCAGAACACAGTCGCCCAGCAGGGACAACATCTCTCCTGATTGAATCCGCAGATCTCGAAACTCAAAGTACTCGGGCGAAGTTCCGACGATGGGGGCTCCGTCAACTCCCGGCTGAGATTGCGTCCGAAAACGAATATGCAGAGGAATCGCGATGCCCAGATCTGACGACGTCATCTGATCGACCTGAGCCATTGTGGTTTCCGCTGGAGGCATGGCTTCGAAGTACAGAGCATGCAATGCGAGGTCGACTCGGCTTCCCGGGGCTCCCACAATCAAAGGCGTCGCGGCAGCTCGAGCAGAAATTTCACTGCGAAATTGATTGAGGACAAGACGAACCGTCACCGGCAGCCAGATCGTGATCGCGAGACTGAGCACAATAATCAGCGAACGTCCGCGATTCCACAACAACGATCGCCACGCGAGAAACAGAGCATGCTTCATGGATTGGTCTCTAAGGCAACTGATGAACGCTGGCTGTGCCGTCACCATTGGCGAGGATGACTCGGCGACCGTCCGGTGCAAACTGAGCATAATTGCCGACTCGGCCCACGCGAGATTCATACAGCAATCGTCCATCGGCCGTATTCCAGAGCTTCAATTGTCCGGAATAACCATAGGATAATAATTGCTCTCCATCGGGGCTGAATGTGACGCAATGAATATAGTCCGTGTGACCTTCCAGAGTTCTCTGTTCAGCCCCCGTGATCATGTCCAGCACATGCACTTTTCGATCAGCACCGGCGGCCGCGATCAACGCTCCCTGTGGATGCATCGCCACGGAGTACATGGTCGATGTGTACGTCGTGAGCTGTTTTAATTGGCGACCTCCAACGATATCCCACAATCGCAGAGTGCCGTCTGCTCCCGAGGATACCGCGAATGTCTCATCCGGACTCATCGCAATCGCATGCACGGCACCAGTGTGCCCATTCAACTGAAACTTCTGCTGCCCTGTTACTGTATCCCAGACTCGCACGGTCTGATCGGTGCTGCAGGAGATCACTGTCGAGCCATCTCGATTGCTGTCGACACCATAGACCGGCCCGCCGTGATTAAACTGTCGCAGTTGCTGCGGCCCGGCATAGGCCCACTCGTCCACTCGACCGTTGGCCAGCGACGTCCAGATCGATCGACCGTCTGTGGAAAACAGCAGGTCGGTAATCGCCGCTTCTGTCGTAAACTGCTGGTGCAGGATCAGTTCGACGGGTGGCTGAACACCGGGCAGCGATGGCCCGAAAACGCGCACAATATTATCAGCGGCGGAAACAAGCAGGTTGCGATTATCAGCACTCCACGAGATCGCCGTGATCGGTGAACCGAAAGTCAATGTCAGCAATTGCTGTTCGCCGTTGTTGGCGTTCCAGATGAGTACATCCCCCGAATCAAATCCGGCCGCGACTCGCTGATTATCCGGTCGGCTGGCCACAGCGGTTGGCTTGCGATCGCCCACGATAAAATTGCGATCGACGTTTCCGTTGGTCAGATTCGTCAGCACGACTTTGCCATCCATACCGCATGTCAAAGCCTGAGCCCCGCCATTGACGATGGCCAAATCCCGAATCGCCCCGGCATGAATCGGCAGCGATCGAAGCACCGACGTCTTCATCGTTCGCAACGTTTTGTCGTCACCGGTAGAAATCAACGTGGCGCTGTCACCTGCATAACGCACAGACCGCACGGAAGTCCCGGGAGCATGTTCGCGAAACGACTCCAACAGGGCTCCAGTCGTGATATCGAACACTCGCACGAGGCCATCCGCACATCCCGTGGCGACTCGTGTCGAATCGGACGACACAGTCACCGATCGAACAGGCTGCGGATGCTCCCATGAAAAGGAACGAACTCCATCGGCCATCTTCCAGATCTGCAAAGTCTTAACATCACCCACAGTACACAGAGTCTGGCCATTCGGAGCGAAGGCAATCTCCGCAACCGACGCTGCCGATCCTTCTAATGTTTTGATGATCGCTCCGTCAGATAACGAACACAACCGAATCCTGCCGTCTGCTCCGGCCGCGACGAGCTGTTGCTGATTCGGCACAAACGCAACGGACGTTGCACCGCCGGGCATCTCCTCCCACAGCCGCAAAAGGGATCGATGTGCCAGAGTCACCTCGTTGGCCGCTCCAATGGCTATCACCGAACGCTGTTCCGCACCGATCCAGTCCGCATCGAAGCAAGGTGTCGCCACCGAAATCTCTTCCTGCACACGACCGGTTTCAATGGACACGATTCGAACACGTGGCTGGCCGTCGCAGATCAACAGATTTTTCCCCTCACGGTCGAACTTTGCGGCCGTTAAACCAGCAATCGGCGGCATCGTCTTCTGCACGGTTCCGTCAGCGGCGAACAGATGAATGTGTCCGGAGTCGCTGGTCGCCAGAAATCTCGCCCCACCTGCTGCGACATCCAGTCGACGGATCGCACCGGCCGGTGAAGTGATCGCAGCACTCTCGGTGCCATCCCATTTGAGTCGGAGAATCTGCGAACCACCGGTTGACGCCACCAGCAATCCCTGGTCCTGCGAGAGTCGCTCCAGCTGAGCCACCGCAGTATTGTCAGGCAACTTAAACTCCCACTTCGGGCTCGGCGATTCTTCACCAGCGGCCGGCTTCTGTTTTGGAAGCGGCAACGCCCAGCTCCGGATCACTCCATCGGCCGCCGCAGTGATGAGACTACTGCGATCTGCAGAGAACGCCAATGCCGTGATTGCCGCGGAATGAGCAGCGATGACACCTTCCGCGGCACCGTTCGCAGGATTCCAGCCCCAGACAGTTCCCTCCGCATCACCCGTCGCCACCAGAGCATCGTCATCTTGCACTGCGATGGCTTTGACCGGCTGAGTATGATTGCCAAGCTGAAACACTGCACCACCGGAGGCGTTCCAGATGCGAGTTGTCATGTCCTCAGAGAACGTTGCCGACCATTGTCCACCGGCAGCACTCACGACGCCTCGAATCGGCCCGGTGTGCCCTGACATCGCCGTCGCGGCGACCGGCAGCTTCCACAGGCGAACGGTGCCATCCTGACCCGCAGTCGCAAATCGCTGAACATCCGAAAACACAGCCGCGTCAGTGATCGCTCCATCATGTCCGGCAACACTTCCGAGCCATGTGCCATCGTTAAAATTGACGAGTCGCGTACTTCCGTCAACACTGCTCAACAGGACAAACGCGTTGTTCGCGGCCATCGCAAGATCACTCATGGCGACTTCGGACCTGGGGAACTCTCGCAAGGTTTCACCGGTCTGAAGATTGAACAGCGTAATTGTCCCCATGGCCGTGGTCATGAGCGTCTGAGGCTGACCATTCACCAGCACAAGTTGCTGGCCGGCCGCGTCAGTGTTCGCAAGCACTTTGGGAGGACTTGGCATCAGTTGCGAGGTTCGGACTGAACCATCATCTCCGGCGGTGATCAAAAGTTGATTGTTAGCGGAGAAACCGAGGGAAACAAGATGGCCCTGGTGACCACTCCAACGTCCAAGCGGCGTCTCCAGATCAGGGCTCCAAAGGAGCACCTGTCCCGATGCATCGGCCGACGCAAAACAAACACCGTCGTTTCGATAGGCGACCAGTTCAACTTCCGAAGCATGCCCCTGACGAATGGCCGCCGGGATGATCGCCGCGGGCACGACACCTGCTCCCGAGGCGATGGGTGAGGCGATGTCCAGCAGGCGAACTGACTTATCGACGGAACCAACCAGCAACGACTTTCCGTCCGCCGTACAGGCTAAATCCAGAACAGAGGGGCCGGGTTCAGCGAATCTCCGAATCGGTCGACTTAACGGAATGCTCCAGACTCGCAGAGTATTATCCTGTGCCCCTGTGACCAGCGTTCTTCCATCACCACTTACCGACAGACAATACAGAGGCCCAGTGTGCTGGCCCCACGACTGCAGAACCTGGCCTGTCCTGACATCCCATAGCTTTGCCGTCAGATCGGAACTGGCCGTGACAACTCGATCATTATCCTCTGCAAACGCGGCCATCATGACCGCGCCATTGTGGCCGCTCAAATGGCCCGCCTCCTGCGCCAGAGCCGAAACGTTTGACGGCGGATCCATGAGGAGAACGACGAATGTCATGGCCGCCGAAAGCGACCTTATGGCAATGCGGCCGATTCGATCGATCATGAGATTCATATCGTTCGTCCTTCGCTCAAAGTTCCGATCGGATCAAAAATGAACATTCAACCTGTCTTTCAGGTCGAATGTCCACGTTTGTTTTCCCGTCACCGATCAGCGTGGCTGGTAAACGATAACTTTTGTCCCGGCGATATCGTCATGAAGACATTTGCGACTGCCGCGGAAAATCATCAACGCATCAATCAGTGCAATGAAGTTCCCGACGAGCGGGATCAGTGTCAAAAGCTGAATGGAGATATTTCGTTTGAAAAACAGTGGCACCAGCGGCACGAGTGCCCCCGTTTGAGCATCCACGATTTGAGTTCCCATAGCCATCTTGCCGATCGTCTGCCCCTTCGTCGCAAGTAAGTAGCCGTGCAAAATCAGGAACCACGCAATGGATATAGGGACGATCATTAGCGTCATCAAAAATGGAACTTCCGGCGGTGCACCACCCGGGGCCGCAACGGTCGAGGTCGCCGTCAACCAAAGCACAACACCAATGAGCGGCAGCATCAATAGCCCATCAATGAACGCCCCAGCAAACCGCTGCCCTCGAGTCGCCAGGGCCGGCCCACCCGCATTATCGATTGCAAATCCAGCAGTGTCCGGTGCTGCATAAGGATTGAAGGGATCGTTCGCAAAAGGATTCTGATTCGAAGTGCTCATAGAGATGCATCCACATGATTGAATAACACGAAACGAACTAGGGTTGGGTAGACACAGAGGGGAGATTAAGACTTTGCCCGTATTCCGGCAATCAACCTGTGCTCAGACCGTAGTCCGGACCCGCACTGCCTATGGGGAACACAGGAACATTCGACTTTGCACAGAAGTGGAATACCACAGCTTTGTTTTTGACGCCTCTTTTCCCTGCCGTGGCTCGCTGTTTAGACGCAATACCGTTCAATATTTTCATAAATCGCGGCTCCTATTAGAGTTAGGTTGAACCACCAACCACCCTCGCAAGGAGCCGCGACATGTCTGAGCAAGGACGCTCTGACCTCTCTTCAGAGGTCAACGAACGGACTTTAGATCGTATTGCTGGACTCGAAAAGCTGATCGCCCCCGAACTTGTAAAACAAGCACTCGCAGCGACAGGTAAGCAAGTGACTCGGGAATGCAGATTGAATAACGAAGTG
>JBPOIW010000039.1:0-107106 GCA_052034165.1 Planctomycetota bacterium
TCCCGTAGCAGATTCACTGTCTGTGCACATTCGCTGGCAAGCTCTGTCTGCTGTTGAGCCAGTTCACGACACCGCCCGTAGTATTGATCCAGCCAGTCTTTCTGAGGTGTTGCAGCCAGACTGACCGTTCCTTCCTGGATCTGCGTCTCGGCAATCAGCATTCTCTGAAAGCGGGCTTCCAGTGAGGCCAGCAGCATCTCCTTTTCTTCCTCACGAAGCTGCTTCAGCATTTCTTCAAGCTCTGATGCTGCCTCATGCAACTCCTCAAGTGCTTCATCTTCGTGTTCCAGAGCCTTTTCCCGCTCCTGTTCCTTCAATTCCTCAAGTGCACGCTCCATTTGCTGCTGGGCGTTCTCAAGCTGCTCACGACCCGGAGTTTGTTTTGGTTCATCCTTACCGGACTTTTCTCCGGACTTACCCCCCGATTTTTTCTTGCCAGATGACTTCTGCTCGGACTTTGAGCCAGAGCCTTTTGATTTCCCGTCTTTGCCGTCTTTCGATTCACCATCCTTGGGCTCACCATCCTTGGGCTCACCATCACCGGGTTTACTGTCGGGGGCGCTGTCGCCTTTGGGCTCCTGATCACCCTTCTTCTTGCCTTCCTGATCTTTGCCCTCGGGATCCTTCCCTTCACCATCGCCATCTTTCTTCTTCTCTTCTCCGGGCTTACCTTCCGTCGACTTCCCCTTGGTCGACTTGCCATCTTTTGATTTCCCGCCACTCTTCCCGTCTGATTCCTCTGAGCCGTCCGGATCCTTGGCTTCGTCTCCTTCTTTCTCGTCGCCCTGCTCTGCTTCAGCCTGCTGGTCATCGTGCTCCTTCATGGATTCCAGCGTCTTCTTCGCACCTTCGAGCGCTTTTTGCTGGCCGGGAGCTGCATTCGACGGAGCCTCAGAGTTCTGTGTTGCAGCTCGGGCGGATTTTTGTTCCGCTAATATGCTTCGAACATCTTTCAGCAGGCCATTGAGTCTTTCCTGCTCACGTTCAACACTGCTGCGGCGGTCTTCACTTTGCAGCAACTTCAGCAAGGTTTCGAGACTGCCGACGATCTCAGTCTGTTTCTCGGTGGCCGTCCCGAGTTCGTTCTTTTCGAGTAACTCAACAACCATCGCGATATCCTCCCTGACCTGATCCTCGCGCCCCTTACCCAAGGCACGTCGCAGCAGATCGGCCCGCTCCGGATCCTGACGTCCAAGGATATCGGCCATCTGAGTCAGCATGCGTTCAAAGCGAGCATACCGCCCGCTGATCGCCAGCGCATCGTCACGCAGGTCCTTAGGTGTCACAACTTTGGGCTCAGTTTTCTTATCCGGAGCCCCAGCTGATGGTTTCGGTTCCTGAGCAACGACGCCGAACCACATCCACAAGCAGGTACAAAAACTTGCCGCAAAGATCATGCTGCGAATATTCATAGTGATCTATCCCCAGGAGTAGCTCTCCTGCTCTGCTTCGACTTGGCGGTCAGAATTTCACATCCGGTTCAGCAATGGGTCGTGGGTAACACAACGGCTGATCATTACTTCAGGATATCATCAATAAGCTGATTCTTTTGCAGCTTTTTCGTTTCGTCCCTGTTCTTCTGCAGTTCATCAAGGATGGCCTTCAGATCGCGGAGAGCTTCATGAAACTCCGCCATATCTCGAACATTTTCAAGAACCAGCTTCAGAGCCACGATGGCTTTTGTGACCTCCGAATTCGCATTTGCGACGAGCAATTCCGTCGGCTGTCCATCCTGGGCCGCAACTCTGAGGGCACTGACGGCTCGATCGGCGGAAGGTAACATTTCCGCGCTGACAAGCTTCAGAGGATCCACGATGGATGATCGCATATTCTCAGCCAGTTGCTGTGGAGGCACGGCGTTGTTGATCAACTGGCGGACGACTTCCTCAAAGCCTTCAACGATGGCACTCAGCTCATTCGCCTGTCGTCGCAGATTGTTGCCACTGCGCGTCGCACTGGTATTCAGGCTGACTCGATCCTCCTGAACCGCGTTTGTCCCTGCCGCATCGACCCGTGCAGCAACATCCTTGTGGAACAGCAGATCATTATTGAGTTCTTCCAGTTGGCTGATGACTTCCTCAAATCGGCCACGCAAAGCAATCTCACGCGTGTAGAGCAGCGACAGAAGCTCTTCGATGCTGACAATGCGAAACAACATGGGCTCACCACGAGTCACACCGGGGCTCGGAAAGATGTTTGCATCCGTTGCCGTGATCGACAGCGTCAGCGTCTGCCCTTCCGACAGTTCCAGCACCTGAACATCGAACAGTTCGTAAGCCTCAGTCTCACTGCGGCGAAGTTCGAAGTCGGTCGTGTTTTTCTCCGGAATCGAACGAAACGGCCTTGGCCGCCACGATGATTCATCGTCGACCAGAAACTCAAAAGTTGCTGACTTCAATCCGTAGTCATCTTTGATCCTGCCAGCAACAGGAATCTTCGCGAATCGCGTGATGGCATTGTCGATGCCCGTCATCTGGGCCACAACAACCGGCGGCTTGTCTTCCAGCCCCTGAACTCGAAGTGTCTCCGGGCTGACAGTCATGACATCGTCGACATCATGCAGGAAGAAACGCAGGTTGGCATTCGACGGAATCTTCAGGACATCCACGTCTGAAGTCATCGGAACAGTTGTTGCGATCGGCTCTGCACCAGTTGAGGCGACAACTTCTTTCGCTGTTTCAGGCAGAGGTGAGATAATCTCAAATCGAGCAGAAAAGGCCATCCCATCCGAAGTGATTAGTTTTCTTCCATTGGAGTCTGACGACTGTGAGTTTCTCATGGTCAGAGTGGAGCCATCCTGGTCTCCTGCAAGTTCAAACTGATCGGAAACAATTCGCACGCCTCGCAGAGACTTACTGGAGGTCGCCGTCAGTTCAAACGATGTTCCGATCGGCAACTGAACCTCACTGCCATTCACGGAAATTGACGTCTCTCGCTGCTGATTCCAGCCGGTATATTCAGGGTAGACACACTTCAGCAGGATCCCATCGATCCCGGGCGGATTTACAACATCTACGCGATACGGTGTTCTGCTGCGATAATCTCCAGCCAGCAATTCAACAGTAATCGGTTCCTGCAGACGCGTCACGACGAAACGAAATCTTCGGTTCGAGGATGATGTCGGAGAAACATACGTTCGACTTCGTGAACCATCCGCTCTGACAACATCGACTCGAACACGGTCTGGAACGATCCATTCCTGACCTTCGGCGGAGCCGCCGTCCGGAACAAACATCTCGAGTTCCAGATCAGCCCCGCGCGGATGACGGTAAAGAAGTTGATCACCCGCCGGAACAAACTCGACGGGCCGGTCGCCCGGTTGAGCAATCGCGACCATTTTCAGATCCGTGGTTCGTTCATGATAGGTTTCATCACATCGAACAAATGCGCTCCACCAGCGAGTCAGCAGTTGTGGCTGAGCAATGGCAGTGATGAGCAAAGACAGCAGCAACCCGCCGGCGAAGACACTCAACCGTTTGACGGACGAAATGTCGAAGACTTCATCAGAGACGACGGTCGCCGCGAGAGCTTCTGCTTCATGAATCGACCTTTCCAGCATCGGGCGTGTCAGCGGCCCCTCGACTGGCAAGCCTTTCGATGTTTCAATCGATGTGATCAGGCGATCCTGAAACTGCGGAAACCGTCGTTCCAGAATCAACGCGATGTCCAGATCACGAACGCGGCGCAGGAGTGGAAAGCAAACACGACTTGCCAGAAGCCATAACACGGCGGGCAGCATTACGCCCAGCAGGATGGCTCGAAGACCGACAGGAAGTTCAAGTTGCTGAAGCAAAAACCAGCCAATGTCCAGAGTTGTCGTCACCCAGAAGACCACGGCCGCAAAACACACCGTGAGCAGGACACCCGTGGCCACGGCATCACGCCGTAATCGAAAACGCACACGCCGGATCAGTGCATGAACTTTCGGCGGAATCGAAATTTGAGTGACTGTTTGAGTCGGTGAAGACATGTTGTCCCTGCATCTGTTCCCGACTGACATTGTCCCCCCGGACATCGTCAGCCTGAAGGGAGTCTATGCTGTCCCGGCAGGCAGAGAAAGAGACGCCTTTCAGATTCCGTATCCCAATGAGGTTCTGCATTTTTTCCCAGGCCGCTGTTCTGCCCAGGGGCAGAACATGGCCGGATTATGCCCTCAATCGTTTTACAAACAGCCACAAGTTCGTCGCAATGACGATTGAATTTCCTCTAGAATTCGTGTGTTGCCGCAATTCCACGGATCCAATGGTACGCCGAGGAACGAACAGGAATCGACTGTTCCCGGAATACTCATTCCAACCGTGTGTCCCCTCCATGTCAGTCCTGAGAGCGAACGATGAAATCCAAATCCATAGCAACCCTGCTTGTCGCCATTCTCTGTCTCGTATCAGAGATCACGTTTGCACGTGATTGGACCGACGCAACTGGCAAGCACAAGTTCTCAGGAGATCTCATTGCCGCCAGCCCTGAAACGATTCTGCTGCGAGGAAAACGCAAGACGCTTGAGGCGTATGTCGTTTCTGAACTCAGCGAAGCCGATCAGGCGTTCGTAAAGGAGTATTTGGAATCAAAAACGGATGATGCTCCTCCGGAGAAAATGCAGACCTGGACTGGTCGAGAAGGAGTCAGTCTTCGAGGTCGCGTGATCGGTTACGGAACACGCACTTTGGTGATCACAACTCAGTCAGGAGCGATCCAGGTCAACAAGACACCATTGAGCAGAATGGATGAGATCTACAAGAAAATGATGCCAAAGATTGTGGCAGAGTTCGACGACAAGTCTGTGAAAACGGACGCTGATCTTGCGCTTTGGGGCCGAAAGCTGAGAGGAAAAGAAAAATCCTTCACTGTCGACGGCGTCCTGATGGAACTTGAAAACGGCGAGAAGATCGCAGTTCCCTTGTTCCTGTTTTCAGAGAAGGAACGAGAAGTTCTCGAAGCCGGCTGGGACACATGGAAGGCAGAATCAACGGCCGAGGACGAGCGAAACCGTGAAAGCTTTCTTGCTGAGGCATCTGCAGCCGAATACCACCGCAACCAGGAAGCCGCGGCTCAGACTAGTCAGCAGATTCAGTTGATGCAGTTGAGCATGATGGCGGTGAATGCTGGAATCGCTGAGATCTGGCAAGTGCAACTGATGCCTCGTCCCGGCGTTCGTGCTCGACCGATGGTGGTCATGGTGCCAGCTCAGAACAGTGCACAAGCTCAGACCCTCGCGGCAGAAAAGTATCCCGCGTTCGTACCCGGCGCGACGGCTCAGGTGAGCTACTAATCTTCAAACCGGAATCGCCTGCAAACGGCAAATGCCACGATTGTCTCCGCGTGCCGTAAACTGACGTCCGCCAACGTCACTTCTTCCGGCCAGGAGAATAGATCGTTCCCCGCGATGGTCGGCCTGACCAGAGGGAGTCTGAGCCATCGGTCAGTTTTGCGTACGATGGGCATTCTTACCCGTCGAAACCCACAGTCGGACAAGAATGTCCAACCTACATTTTAAGGTTTGACAACGTGCCCTCGTCGGTGAGGTCGACGGACGCTGGGTGGCACTTCCACGCAGTGCGAGTGTGTCGCAGGCACAAAAAGCTTCAGTGAGGACTCTCATCCAAAAACCAGCGTGCCACGCAAGTTCAACCTGCAAATCTGTGTTTCATTTTCTTCGCGAGACAGCAAATCGAGACTGCGCCGCCGAGCAGTGCTTGCACCAAGGTTAATCCCTGTCTGGCAAACACTGCGTGAAATGACTCAACCACAACAAATCGCATCGTAGACTTCAACCCGTCACTACTCCGCAAGCAGCGTCTCAATCGCAGATTCGAGTCCTTCTTCGTGAATCAATGCGACTCGAAGTGTGCCCTTGCGATCCACAAGATAGAGCGACGGGAAATGCGGCACGTCGTAAGCCTTCCCGCCCCTTGTCGTGATAGTTCCCGTGAAGCTCTATCAATGCTGGGTTACATTGGCGTTACCTAACTGGTCAGCGACATGTTCAAGAAAGCCATTGAGAATACAAGCCCGAAGCGCCAGCGTGTATGAGTCGCAAAGTGTTCACTCGCTCGCGCTTCGGGCTTCGGGCTTCGGGCTTCGGGCTTCGGGCTTGTAAGGGAGCCGAACATGGCGCTGTCCAGCTAATCAAGGCAGAACTGCCGCGTTTCATCCACACATCGAGTTCTATGCACGACGGACCATTGCATCCGCGTCTTGACAAAGTCTTGATGCGTTGTCGCCTGGTTTTGACACCCAATTGATATGACGAGATCTATCATTTGAGACATGGAACGGAAGGCCCGGGGCTTTCATCGACCATCGCAAAGTGGAGTGTTCAACATGAGTGATTTCGTGATGATCGGCATCACTGCCGGCATGTGTGTTTTAACGTGGGGTCTGATCGTGCTCTGCGATCGACTTCAAGGGGGCGGACGATGAACGGACCGGAACTCATTGGGTTGCTGGCAGCAGTTGCGCTGCTGGCGTATCTGACGATGGCCCTTTTAAAGCCGGAGTGGTTCGCATGACCGCTAAAAACTGGATGCAGATTTGTTTGTTTGTCGGTGTCCTGCTGGCAACCGTGAAACCCCTGGGATGGTTTATGTCCCGCGTGTTTCAGGGCCAGCCCTGTGGTCTGGACCGGGTGCTCGGACCGATCGAGCGTTTGTTCTATCGCCTTGCCGGCGTTGATCCAAAAAGTGAAATGACGTGGAAGAACTACGCCGTCGCGGCCATGCTGTTCAATATCCTCGGCTTTGCGTTCGTGTATATGATCCTGAGACTGCAGGATCAGTTGCCGCTGAACCCACAGGAGTTTGCGTCGAACTCGCCCGACTCCGCGTTCAACACGGCGGTAAGCTTCGCGACTAATACCAACTGGCAGGGGTACGGTGGCGAAACCGCAATGAGCTACCTGTCTCAGATGTTGGCACTGTCCGTCCAGAACTTCCTTTCGGCCGCGACGGGGATCGCCGTTCTGATCGCCGTGATTCGCGGATTCACCCGACGTAGTGTCGAGACGATTGGCAACTTCTGGGTCGATCTGACACGTTCGACAGTTTACGTCCTGCTGCCTCTTTCGATTGTTCTTGCACTCGCGCTGGTGTCTCAGGGTGTCGTGCAGAACTTTCAGCACTATCAGTCCGTTGCACTGCTGCAGCCGATCAGTATCGACGAACCCGTGATCCGGGACGATGGGACGCCGTCCCTCGATGCGGCAGGAAATGCAATCACTCAAAGGAAAATGATTGCCGAGCAACAGTTGCCCATGGGACCAGCGGCGTCGCAGATCGCGATCAAGCAACTGGGCACGAATGGCGGTGGATACTTCAACGTGAACTCGGCACATCCGTATGAAAACCCAACTCCGCTGTCGAATTTTTTGCAGGTACTGTCGATTTTGGTGATCCCCGGAGCCTTATGCTGGACGTTCGGCGACATGGTTGGTGACCGTCGACAGGGCTGGGCAATCCTCACGGCGATGCTGGTGATCTTTGTGCCGCTGGTGATCGGCGTTGTGGCTGCGGAGCAATCCGGAGTGCCGTCGCAAATCGCCATGGGCGTCGATCAGGTCGCTAGTGACACACAGCCCGGAGGCAACATGGAAGGTAAGGAGCTTCGCTTCGGGATTGTGAATTCAGGGATCTGGGCGGCGACGACGACTGCCGCATCCAACGGCAGCGTGAACTCGATGCACGATTCCTATACGCCGCTGGGTGGCATGGTTCCGATGTGGCTGATGCAACTCGGTGAAGTCGTGTTCGGCGGAGTTGGTTCAGGGCTTTACGGCATGCTGATGTTTGCGATCGTGGCGGTCTTCGTCGCAGGCCTGATGGTGGGACGCACACCGGAATACCTTGGCAAGAAGATCGAGGCCTACGAAATGAAGATGGCTTCACTCGTTATTCTGATTCCGCCACTGGTCGTGCTGATCGGGACTGCGGTGGCAGTCAGCGGTGCTGGACTTGACTACGTTTCCGGAGAAGAGATCAAAGGGAATTTGAATAATCCTGGTGCTCACGGTTATTCGGAAGTGCTCTATGCGTTCTCGTCGGCGGGCAACAATAACGGGAGTGCCTTTGCCGGCCTGACCGCGAACGAGTCCTTCTATAACACGGCCCTTGGCATTGCGATGTGGGTGTCGCGCTTCTGGCTGATGATTCCAGTACTCGCGATTGCCGGGTCGCTGGCGCGTAAGAAGTACACACCAGCGGGTGCTGGCACGTTGCCAACTCACAACACGTTGTTCGTTGTACTGCTGATAGGGGCCGTTCTGTTAGTCGGGGCACTGACGTTTGTACCTGCTCTGGCATTGGGACCAATCGTTGAGCACCTGCAGATGACGGCAGTGTGAACATTTCAGATCTTGAATTTCAGATCTTGAATTTCAAATTTCCGAAGACAAATTCGCATTCATGTGCCCGTGGGTTTCAAGAACTACGCACGGCATACGAGGTAATTTCATGACCGCTAAATCTCGATCCCTGTTCGATCCGCACATCGTAAAGCAGGCGATGGTCGATTCGGTCACCAAGCTCCACCCGATGCGTCAGCTGCGAAATCCGGTGATGTTCATCGTTTTCATCGGAAGCATTCTCACCACAGGGCTTGGCCTTCACGCTCTGTCGACCGGAAGCGGCGAATCTCCAGCCTTCATCTTCGGAGTCTCCACGTGGTTGTGGTTCACCGTGCTGTTCGCGAACTTCGCGGAAGCGATGGCCGAAGGCCGCGGAAAAGCTCAGGCCGATTCGCTGAGATCATCCCGACGCGATGTCACAGCCAAGAAACTCAGCGAGCCTCGACACGGAGCGAAATGGCAGACGATCGGAGCATCCCAGCTGCGGAAAGAAGACGTCGTGATTGTTGAGGCCGGTGACATGGTGCCGACCGACGGCGAGGTCATCGAAGGCGTCGCATCGGTCAATGAAAGTGCCATCACGGGCGAAAGTGCGCCGGTCATTCGCGAGAGTGGAGGCGACCGTAGCAGCGTGACGGGTGGTACTGTCGTACTTTCCGACTGGCTGATCGTGCGAGTAACCGCGAATCCCGGTGAGACATTTCTTGATCGAATGATTTCCCTGATCGAAGGGGCCAAACGCCAAAAGACGCCCAACGAAATCGCGCTCGACATTCTGCTGGCAGCGATGACAATTATCTTTCTGGTCGTTTGCGTCACGTTAATGCCATTCTCAGTTTACAGCGTGACAGCGGCAGGACAGGGTTCGCCCGTTACTGTGACGGTGCTCGTTGCACTTTTGGTCTGCTTGATTCCAACCACGATCGGCGGATTGTTGTCTGCCATCGGTATCGCGGGGATGGATCGCATGATTCAGGCCAACGTCATCGCAACATCCGGCCGAGCTGTCGAAGCCGCGGGTGACGTGGACGTACTGCTGCTCGACAAGACCGGAACGATCACGCTCGGCAACCGACAGGCTGTGGAGTTGATTCCGGCTCCGGGTGCTGACATCGCTGCACTGGCGGATGCGGCACAACTGGCTTCGCTGGCGGATGAAACGCCCGAAGGACGCAGCATCGTTGTACTTGCCAAGGAAAAATATAGCCTGCGAGGTCGCAACATCAGTGAATTGCATGCGACGTTCATTCCATTTTCGGCACAGACGCGGATCAGTGGAGTCGATCTGGATGGCCGGCGTGTGCGCAAGGGAGCGACTGATGCGATCGAAAACTTCGTGCGTGAAAGTGGCGGCGGGCTTCCTGCTGAGGTGCGTCGCACGGTTGAGGACATTTCCAAACGAGGCGGCACTCCGCTCGTCGTCGCCGACGGCCCACGCGCGCTGGGGACGATCTATCTGAAGGACATCGTCAAGGGCGGAATGAAGGAACGATTTGGCGAATTACGACGGATGGGCATCAAGACCATCATGATCACCGGTGACAATCCCCTGACGGCTGCGGCAATCGCTGCGGAAGCCGGAGTTGATGACTTCCTGGCTCAGGCGACTCCCGAAGCGAAACTAAAATTGATTCGCGAACATCAGGCTGGCGGGCGATTGGTCGCCATGACCGGTGACGGCACAAACGACGCGCCGGCACTGGCTCAGGCAGATGTCGCAGTCGCGATGAACTCAGGTACGCAAGCGGCCAAAGAAGCCGGGAACATGGTCGATCTTGATTCGAACCCGACAAAGCTGATCGAGGTGGTGGAGATTGGCAAGCAGTTGCTGATGACGCGTGGAGCCCTGACGACGTTCAGCCTCGCGAACGATGTGGCCAAGTATTTCGCGATTATTCCGGCAGCTTTTGCGTCCACCTATCCAGTGCTCAATAGCCTCAATCTGATGCATCTGGCAACGCCCGCAAGTGCGATTCTGTCGGCCGTAATTTTCAACGCGATCATCATTGTGATTTTGATACCTCTGGCTCTGCGGGGCGTAAAATATCGCGCCGTCGGAGCGGATCGCCTGTTGCGTGACAACCTGCTGATCTACGGGCTCGGAGGCCTGATCATACCGTTTCCGGGGATCAAATTGATTGATCTCTTGCTGGTCAGCATGGGGCTGACATAGACGTTCACTGAATACCAGTGACGAGAAGACCATCCGTTCATCGTAGACCAAACTTAGAAAAGTGTTCACGACGGAGTCAAATCATGAAAGTTCATATTCGCCCCTGCCTTGTCCTGTTTGTGTTGTTCACGCTGTTGACCGGCGTCGCTTATCCGGCGTTGATCACAGCAATTGCCCAAGCAGTGTTTCACCACCAGGCCAACGGCAGCGTGATCATGCGGGATGGCAAAGTCGTCGGCTCAGAACTAATCGGACAGATGTTCGATGATCCTCGCTACTTCTGGGGTCGTCCGTCTTCGACGGGTCCGACGGCGTACAACGCTGCGGCTTCGAGTGGTTCCAATCTGGGTCCGACGAACCCGGCATTGCTCGATGCCATCAAGGGCCGAGTCGAGGCCATCCGCGCCACACATCCGGATCAGACAGGTTCAATACCCGTAGACCTTGTAGCCGCGTCGGCGAGCGGGCTGGATCCGCATATCAGCACAGCGGCGGCGGAGTACCAGGCGGCACGAGTCGCTAAAGCTCGCGATCTCAATGAGGATCAGGTTCGAGAGTTAATTGCCAGCAGCACGGAAGGTCGTAGTTTTGGCTTGCTCGGGGAGCCGCGTGTCAATGTGTTGCGGCTCAATCTTTCGCTGGATGCCGCTGGGAAATAGCAGAAATCGATGTGGGCACCGCCTTCAACGGATTCCAGACGCTTTGAATATTTGAGAGTATCCGAGCTCCATGCCTGATCATAACCGACCTACGCCGGAACAAATGCTGGCACGTGTGAAGACAGAAGGCGAAACGCAGACTTCTGACCAAAAACGTGGACGGCTGAAGGTCTACTTCGGGTACGCGGCAGGGGTCGGCAAGACGTTCGCCATGTTGCAGAATGCAAGACGCGAAAAAACTGCAGGCGTCGATATTGTGGTTGGCTATGTGGAATTGCACGGCCGCCCGGAAACGGAAGCTCTGCTGGAGGGATTGGAACAGATTCCCTGCCTGAAGATTCCCTACCGCGGAACCACATTGCGGGAATTCGATCTCGACGCTGCATTGGCAAGAAAGCCGGATCTGATTCTGGTTGATGAGCTGGCCCATTCCAATGCACCCACGCAGCGGCATGTGCGACGTTGGCAGGATATCGAAGAGCTGCTGGACGCTGGTGTCGATGTCCACACAACGTGCAATGTCCAACACGTTGAATCATTGAATGATGTCATTGCGCAGATCAGCGGCGTCGTAGTCCGCGAGACAGTGCCTGACGCCGTGTTTAATCGCGCTGATGAACTGGCACTGATTGATATTTCAACAGAAGACCTGCTGGAGCGGCTAAGGGAAGGAAAAGTCTACATTCCCGAACAGGCCGCCAAGGCACTTCAGAGTTTCTTTCGTCGGGAGAACCTGACTGCGCTTCGTGAGCTGGCACTTCGCCGTGCTGCGACACGAGTGCATGCGGATGTGGAAACGGCCAGACTCGGAAAAGCGACGCGTGACGTGTGGGCCACGCAGGAACGTTTGCTTGTCTGCGTTGGACCCAGTCCAACATCCGCAAAGGTCATTCGTGCGGCCAAGCGTCTGGCCGATTCGCTGGATGCAGACTGGGTCGCTGTCAGCATCGATACACCTCAGACGGGAGGATTGCCTGAAGAAGCACGTGGCCGACTCATTACCAATCTGCAACTGGCCGAGCGTCTCGGCGCCGAAACAACGGCGCTAACCGGCGACGATATCGTTGCTGAAACAATTGCTTACGCGCAACAGCGCAATGTCACCAAGATAGTCATCGGTAAGTCAGAGCCTTCCGCATCTCGCTGGTTTTTTCGCCGCCCTTCCGTCGTCGATCGGCTGATCAGCGACAGCGGAGACATTGACGTGTATGTGATCCGAGGAGCATCGGAACCGCTCCCGATGTCCGGACATTCCTCGAAACCGAAGTTCCGCTGGCAACCGTGGGTGGGAACCCTTGCGGTGATGGCAATTGCGACCGGCCTGAGTACTCTGTTTAACTCATTTGGCCTGAGTGAAGCCAATCTGGTGATGGTCTATCTGCTGGGCGTTGTCGTCGTGGCCTTTCGCTGCGGACGGAACCAGGCTGTTGCAGCATCTGTCCTTGCCGTGCTTCTGTTCGATATCCTCTTCGTTCCGCCCTATCATACGGTCGCCATCAATGACATTCAGTATCTCATCACGTTCGCTGTCATGTTGTTTGTGGGGCTGAGTGTATCGACTCTCGCCGCGCGCGTCCGTCGACAGGCCGAACTGTCACGTCGCAATGAAAGGCGAGCGGAGGCTCTGTATCGCCTGGGCCGAAAGCTATCAGGAATCAATGGCCAGGACTTTATCGCTGCGGAGTCGGAACGAGCTATCAGCGAAGTGCTGGGAGGCAAGGCGGTGATCTTTCTGCCTCAGGATGGGCACATTCAGCCGATTCTCTCGCAGCATAGTCAATTCGCTTCCAATCATTCAGAAATCGGGGCTGCTCAGTGGGTTTACGGTCATGCTCAGATCGCGGGACGGGGGACCGATACACTTCCGTCGGCACAATATCTCTATCTGCCGCTGCTTTCACCCAATGGAACGGTAGGAGTACTGGCGGTTCAACATGACGATGCCGCTCAACTTCACATGCCCGAGTATCGCCTGATTCTGGAAAACTATGCGACGCAGATTGCGATGGCTCTCGAACGTGACCGTCTGATGCTGGAATCGCAGAACGCTCGAGTCGAAGTGGAAACCGAACAGTTGCGCAATACTCTTCTGTCGTCCGTTTCCCATGACCTTCGGACACCACTGGCCGTCATCTCGGGAGCCTCCAGCAGTATCCTTCGGAATCCAGCGATGACTATGACCACACAGCGTGAGTTATTGCAGACGGTGTTCGAGGAATCAGATCGCCTGTCTCGGCTCGTCGAGAATCTTCTGCGACTGACTCAGGTCACATCGGCTCAGTTCTTTGTGGAGAAGCAATGGCATCCTGTTGAAGATGTTGTGGGTTCGTCTTTGCGAAGACTCGAGCATCTGCTCGGCCTCCGGCCCGTGAATGTCAGTCTGCCGACCGAAGTGCTATTGGGACAGTTTGATGCCGTATTGATCGAACAGGTTCTGGTGAATCTGCTGGAGAATGCCTGCCGTTATACTCCGGCAGACACTCCGATCAACATCGCCGGATGGACCGACGGGGCGAGTACAGTGATTGAAGTTTCGGACTTTGGTCCGGGATTGGCGGCCGGTGACGAACTTAAAGTTTTTGGGAAATTTCAGCGGGGAGCCAACGCAAAGCCGGATTCTCGAGGAGCGGGACTCGGGCTTGCGATCTGCAGAGCCATTGTTCGCGCCCATGGTGGCGAGATCACGGCACAGAATCGTACAGAAAAGACGGGCGTCATCTTTCGGGTCCGCCTGCCGGTTCAGGGTGTTCCTCCTCATTTGAATCTCGAAGACCATTCTGGCACAGCTGATTGAAAGGTTGACTGTGAAAGGTTCAATTCTGATCATTGAAGACGAATTCACAGTTCGCAAGTTCGTTCACACGGCGCTGGTTGAGGCAGGGTACACAGTGCTCGAGTCAGAAACAGCCACAGAGGGACTTCGGCTTGCAGGAGAGCACAGTCCTGCGCTCCTGTTGCTCGACCTGGGCTTGCCGGACCTTGATGGAGTGGAAGTGATTCGACGCCTGCGTCAGTACTCTCAGATTCCGATTATTGTGCTGTCAGCACGAACGCAGGAAAGCGATAAGGTCGCCGCCTTTGAAGGCGGTGCAGATGATTATGTCACCAAGCCTATTGGGACTGGGGAGCTGCTGGCCAGAATCGGCGTCGCCCTGCGGCATGCGGCTCAGGCCGGGGATGACACACCTGCAAGTCTGCACGTTCATACCGGAGAACTGGAAGTGAACCTGGCAGACCGAGTTGTTTGGCGAGGCAAAGACATTGTCTCGTTGACAACTTATGAATACGACCTGCTGGCACTGCTGGTCAGGAATGCGAATCGATTGTTGACAGACCATTTTCTGACAGTTCAGGTCTGGGGTGATAATTCCAGCCGGAGTCTGACACAGTTGCGACTCACAGTTGCAGTTCTGCGGCGTAAGCTGGAGGAGAATCCAACGATGCCGCGTCATCTTTTGACCGAACAAGGTGTGGGATACCGATTCTCTGACCAATAATCTTCGTTTTCATCACCTGTGGGGTCAGGCATATGCTGAGGCGTTCATTCCAGATTTCTCGGCAATCGTTATATTGGACGGGGCATTGCTCACGCGAGGGATGGAAAGATCAAGGGTATCCGGGCCATGGGGTACAGTCGAAAATTCCCCACAGCAGCGCGAAGAATTCATCGGGCTCAGTCAAGTCGTTTGCGGAACTCCCAAGGATGCGTGTGTGACCACTGCGGAACCTAATGCTCCTCTGATCATTGTGATTGACGACGAAATCGCCATACGCCGGTTCCTGAACGCGTCGCTTAGCAATGAAGGCTATCGAATCAAAGAGGCCGAAAACGCTCGTGAAGGCCTGCGTTTGCTCCTGCAGGAATCACCCGCGGCAGTGTTGCTGGATCTGGGACTTCCAGATCGTGAAGGGCGCGAATTGATCACGGAACTTCGTGGCTGGTCTCGTGTGCCGATTATAGTGCTGTCTGCCCGAGATCAGGAACGCGAAAAAGTGGCCGCCCTGGATGCGGGAGCAGACGATTATCTCTCCAAGCCCTTCCATGTCGGAGAGTTGTTGGCACGTCTGCGAGCGATCCTGAGACGGTCAGAGGGGGCTGGAGCAGGCGGCGAGTCACAACCACAGGCAAGCTACGCTGCTGGCCATTTTCGAGTTGACCTTGCTGCTCGTCGCGTCTTCAAAGACGATCAGGAAATCCGCCTGACGAAGATCGAATACGACTTACTGGCCGTCATGGTGAAAAACGCCGGCAAGGTGCTGACGCACCAATTTTTGCTGAAGACGATCTGGGGACCGTTGAACGTTGAGGAAACTCACAACCTGCGTGTCTTCGTCGCAACTCTTAGAAAGAAGATTGAAGAGAATCCATCTCGCCCGAAACTGATTCTAACGGAGCAAGGCGTAGGATATCGCTTCGCAGATCCTGATGAATGATGCCGCATTTCATTCGAGCCTCAGGATATCTGAACTCTCTGTTTGCCAACGGCTGATTCGAACTTCATCTCTTCCACATGAGCTCAGACCAGGTCCGCAGTCTGTCCGTATCGATCGATCGTGATGCGACAGATCGACCGACCGATTGGAAACGCAACACTCAAGGTTGTGTATGCGGTTGGGGACGCGGACCTTCGGGGCCTCCAATCGCGTTGGACCATGGCAACTGGATAGGGACCATTCCACTTCCATTGGCCAAAGGGACTTCACGAAAGACACTGGTCAGCGAACTATTCGTCAGAAGGGGAACGTCACCAGCCTCCAAGCCAGAATCCGAAGCCCATCCCAGATACTGTTTTGCATTCTCGTCAGGCTCATGCCTCATCGCCTCTTCCACATCCGGATCTGTGCGACTTTCGACGAGTTGGTGATAGAGTGTGGCAACGACGTTTTTCCATGGTTCCCTGAAAGCGGGGATGCCATTCGTTGTCTGGTTTGTGCCACGCTCCGAGTAGACGCTGACGGAGTAGTAGACGCGTTCATTGCCAGCCGTGACGACCGAGCCGTGATACCCAGCCAATCCCGTCAACGAGCTACCTTCTTCAAACGCGGGCACTACGCTATTCGAATCACCTGGTATACTGGCAGCCACTTCGTCAGTAACAGCAATCGTAGCGCGATCATCAACTGTCAACACTGAACCGGGCGGCAGCAGCAGATTGAAAACGGTATTCTGCAGATCAAAGGATTTGAGAAAACCCTGACGATGCAGCCAGCCGATCATGTATTGAATGTCACCGCGGGTCACAGTGCCCGGAGTATAGCCCACCAGCGGATGAGACGGCAGGGCCGTCGATCGAATGGGTTGATTTTCGAAATACTGTAGCAACACATTGTTGAGATGCTCGTCACGCATTGCCGCCGCCAGAACACGATCAATCTGCTCAACGTCGGTTCGTGGCCACTTCTTGTCACCGCTGACATATAGGTTGACGTAGTAGAGATCGCGAATCGTCCGTCCGCCATGGTACTTCAGGCTATGATCAAGCGTCGTGGCGCTGTCACCAAAGAAGTCGAACTGTCGATCGCCACCCGCTGACGCCGCTTGAATTCTGGAATTGGATTGAGAAATCTGATGAGCGAGTGAGTTCCTGCGTCCCGCAATGTCACTGTCTCCCATCTGTCTGCTTTGACTTACAGAAGCGGTCGATGAATTGCCGCGGGGAGGCAGAGGCCACGGGCTCCAGAAATTCAGAGAATCATCGCCCGGAGTCTGGGAGCCCGGCAGTCCAACAGGGATCGTCGGAGTAGGCTCAGGAAATGGATTGGGCAATGTCCCACCAGGTTGTGTGCCCGGATATGGCGTGCCAGGTGATGGTGTCGGATTCAGAACGACTGGAGGATAGGGGTTGTTCGGGAACCGTGGATAACCGACGTTGTACCATGGCGGACCACCGGGATAAGGAATGTACGCGATCGGCGGGTAGCCGCCACGCACCGGCCCGGCGTATCCACCCGGAACGGCGCCTGGTCCGTTAACAGTTGCACAGCCTGCCATCAAAGTGGCGGCGCAGCAAAGCCGAAGGTCACGAAACCAGCGTGAAGAAGACGTTCTCATGATGTCTGTCGCAGCACGGAGAGAGGATGCT
This sequence comes from Planctomycetota bacterium, assembly GCA_052034165.1. Taxonomy (GTDB): domain Bacteria; phylum Planctomycetota; class Planctomycetia; order Planctomycetales; family Planctomycetaceae; genus SXXK01. The sequence continues at coordinate 17,254 of JBPOIW010000039.1, forward strand.
GCAATCCGTTTTCGATTGCACCCGTCATGGCGAGAGCCATCGAGGTGAGATCGGTGAGAGACGGATCACATGAAGTGAGTTTTGCATCTGACACAAATCGCCGAAGAGAGATCTGGCGAATAATGCCGTTTGCGAGAGGAGACTGGCAGTGTATGCAGAAGCGACCGTTTGGCGAAAGGTCGATTTTGCCGGTCCATGAGCCGACCCTCGTCCGCACCATTTCAGACCATGCTATCCGCGTCAAACCCTGTTCTCCGCCAAAAACAGAAAGCACTGACAGCACCAGCAGGAAGCGTTGCGGCCGAAGGGAATGATCTTTACCCATATCGCACACTGCGGTAGCGTCCGTCACCGGACCTCGCATCAAGGACGAATTTATGAGCTATCAGTTCTTCAAAACGGCAAGTCACTCGATTCGCCGAAACTCGTCTCTCATTAAGAAATGCGTGGCTCTCATCTTTTGCAGCATGTATTTGAGTCAGCCGCTGCTTGCGGATCGCTACCGTATGCGTGCAAAGTGCAGCGCCGAGAAGCGACTTTCAGCGGAACTTGTTCTCGTTCGCCGGGCTAAATCTCACTACAAAGGAATGTGTCGAGACGGGAAAGCTGTTTACGAAGTGGCGGAGACTCAGGTTCCAACCGTGCAATCCATGGCGACTCATGTCGACACGGAAGTTCCGCCCGCCGAAGAACGTTCCACTCGGCTGCTGATCAGTTATTCTGATCAGACCTCCAAACCCACAAACGCAACTCTCGAAGCTGCGGGTCTGAATCTGGTTGAAGATTACGAAAATGGCTCGTTCCTGATCGTGGAGCCGCACGGCGGGACGGTCACAGCCAATACCGTAGAAGCGTTGATGGCTGACAATGCTGTCACCTATGCGGCTCCGGACTACATCATGTCGGTTTCACAGACTGGCGACGAACCTCCGGCCGCCTCCGACGGCAGACCCAACGACCCGATGCTGGATCGACTATGGGGAATGCAGAATAGTGGCGCCTTGAAAGTGTGGCCGGTCACCCACGATGCCGCAAACATCATCGTCGGCGTGATTGATACGGGCGTTGATTACCGCCATCCGGATCTGAAGGACAACATGTGGACCCGAGCTGGAAAACATGGGTACGATTTCTTTGACAACGACGATGATCCCATGGATGAACAGGATCACGGAACTCATTGTGCGGGAACAATTGCCGGAGTCGGAAACAATGGCATCGGAGTTACAGGTGTCAGCTGGAATGCGAAGATCATGGCGTTGCGTTTCATGGGCCCTGATGGCTCCGGAACAACGTCCGATGCTGTTCGCTGCATTGACTGGGGTGTCGCCAATGGCGCCCATATTCTTTCAAACAGCTGGGGGGGCCCCGATACGTCGCCCGAACTCTCCGAAGCTGTTTCGCGTGCTGAGCGAAAGGGAGTACTCTTTATCGCAGCTGCGGGAAATACAGGTGGTGGTGGCAACAACAACGATCAGCGTCCCAGTTATCCTTCATCACTGCGGCAGGCCAATATCATTTCTGTCGGTGCTATTGATGTGAAAGACCAGCGTGGTTCGTTCAGTCATTATGGAAAGCAATCTGTCGACATCGGAGCACCGGGCGTTGATATTCTGAGCACTGTCAGAAACAACGGGTATGAGTCCTTTAGTGGCACATCCATGGCAACTCCGCACGTTGCAGGTGCCGCGGCGTTGGTTTGGAGTCGTACCTTTGGAACTCCCACTCAGGATCCGACTCAGATGGCTAAAGTCAGGGATCTGATTTACGAAAACGCTCGGCCTGTCCCAGCACTCCGCGAATTCTGGGGGTACGCTGCTCCCGCAAAGATTCAGGGCGGAGTTCTTGACCTGACGTTCTTACTCAAATCACCATCGGGAAACACGCCTCCCGTTACCGGCCCTCCTCTCGCTGACATCCCTCGTCGACGCCGACTGGTGGAGAATCGAATGATCATAGACCCCGCCCGTTTACGGTAGGTCGTTTCTGAAATTGTCCAGTAGCGAACGAGCCATCCATGCGACAAGCAGTGCTTTTCTTATGCGTCATTCTTCTGAATACGTGCACACGGCACGTCCATGCTGAAGCTGACGAAGTAATTTCGACGGATGACACAAAGATCCCTGCCGTGTCAGTGAAGTGCCACGGCCTTTTGCGTCACGGCATCGTCGCTGTCGGCGGTGAGACGACAGGAACAACCATCACGTTTCATGGGCTAACCTGGGAACTGCAATTTGCCACCGATAATGATCGAGAACTTGCCGCACAGCACAACAAGAAGCCGGTGCAGGTCATTGGTGCACTCAGAAAGGTCGTCGGTACTGAAAACAAAATTCGCTGGATCATCGACGTCAAACACATCTCGGCCGTTGATTCGCGAGCCGAAAATGCAGACAGCGCTCAAGTGGCTGTTCGAGGCACTTTGCGAGCCGCGTTGTCGACCACAAGTGATGTTCCGAATCTATCGGTCCGCACCGTTGACCAGACCTGGAATCTGGATTTTGCGGCCAGTCGCGAAGCTCAATCCGCCGCGGAGTTGCATATCGGCCAGCCCGTTCTGCTCAAGGGAACCGTAATGCCTCCGCTCGATGCAGACGAACGAGAAAACAGGAAGCCACGCAGTTTAGAGACGCCCGTGATACGAGTGAAAACTATCGAGGCCTTGGACAAAACCGGATCAGATTCGCGACACTTTGAATAATGTTGCCGAGCTACGCAGAACGGGCGGCTAACGGACATCCTGCCAATGCAGTTGACCGGCGGAGTCACCGGCAAGGATCTGGTCATTTCCGTTAGCGAAAACAGACCGTAATGGCACCACGCGCACAGAACGCTTCTGAGTTGGTGTGTTGGTTTCGCTATGAATGGAGAAGGAGGCTTTCGGACTGCCGTCGGTGGACCAGATCCGGATCTGGCCATCTCGTCCGCAGGTGACCAGTTCGCCAGTGGTACTAAACGACGCATCCAGGACTCCATTCGCGATCTTTCCATACGTCCCAGCAGGACGTACTGGAGGATGGGCATCGGGTTTTGATATCGCGGGCCAGCCTTTTGAAATCTCCCACCAGACAATCAGTCCGTCTTCACCACATGACGCCAGTATCTGACTGTCTGATCGCCAGGCCAATGCTTTGATTGCACCCTTGTGTTCGGAAAGCGGCAGGACCACGCCTCCACTTTTGGCATCCCATAGATGAATGTTGCCAACTCGATCGGCACTGGCGAGAAGTTTCCCGTCCGGACTGTAGGCGACCGTCGTGATCCAGTCCGTATGTTTGACGAGTGTTTGCTGAAGTGTGCCGTCGCCTGTTGAGAACACTTTGATCGTTCGACCAGATCCTCCTACCGCCACGAGCTTTTCATCAGGTGAAATATCGGCCGCCATGATGGCATCTGTTTCATTGCCAATCTCAGCCAGACGACTTCCGGTTTTCACATCGAACAAAACTGCGCTGCCATGTTGTACCGGGCGACCACCAGCGGCCAGCAGGACTGCTCCTGAAGAATTGAATCGCAGCACGTGTGGTTCACCTTCCGGGAACGGCACGGAACCGATGACAGCTCGCGTCACCGTATTGATGAAGTCGATTCGCTCGTAGTTGCCTATGGCCGCCAATTCTCCACGAGGACTCGCAGCCACAGCAAGAACAGGAAACGGTCGATTCAACTTGATGGCTGGCAATGCTGGCAGGTTGTCCGGCATCGGAGCCGGGCCATCAGAGGCCGCTTTTGCAGAAGGAACAAAGTTCATCTTGCGCGCCGGCACAGCCGCGCTGCCGCGATTCTCTTTCAGACCAGTGTCGATCCATATTCGAATCATGGCCACATCGTCGGCTGGCAGAGGATCATTGTTCGGAGGCATCCGTTCTGCGGGATCTTCCGCTGTGATGGCCTGAAACAGGCGACTGCCGTTGGAGCGTTCCGGAATGAGCACTTCTCCGCCACTACCTCCCTTGATTGAGGTCGCAAAACTCGCAAGATTCAGACCGGCTTCCTGCTTCGACTCACCATGGCACTGAAAACAGTGCTTGCGAAAAATCGGCGCAATGTGGTCGTCGTAGTTGACCGAGATCTTTTCATCTCCATTGGCTTTGATGGCAAAAAAGGTCAGCAACATTATCGTGAAACGGGCGGTCCTCTTTGTGTGAAGCGTCAGCGGACTGGTCGTCATGATCAATGCCTATGGGTACGGTGAAGAAGAACGTCTGAATGCTCAAGAGCCTGTTAAATTAATCAGCCGGAACGCGTTAGCGTCCGGTTTTCGCGGCTGAAACCCAAAAAACAACCGGGGCTAATGCCGACTAATATCTTGCGGCGGATCAAGCGACTAAATCAACAGGCCGCTAAGGGCTCATCAATGATTGAACACGAACTCTGTCGAATTCAAAAGACTCCAAAAGATGTCTTCATAGGCCTGTGGATCAGCGACATTCTCGCCAATCAGTTCTTTCAACGCTGTTTGCTCAAACGACGTCGGTCGGCGGGAAAGTGTGCGAATGTAGAGCTGTTCAATGATTTCTTCGGGCGGCAACTTCGACTCCAGGAGGCGGGCAATGTGAGAATTTGCTGCAATTCGGTCTCGAACTGTGTCGCCGACGGCCAAGTGCAGCGTTTGCGATAACGTCGGTTCCTTTTTTGTTTCGCAGGCACAGACGGTTCCTCGACTTGATCGGCCAAACGTTGCGAAGAACGGATCGCCGAAATGGGGGCCCTCGGTGTCGCCAGCTTCACGCGGGTAGTATTCGATCGCCTTTGTTCCCTCCGGAAATCCGTTGAACCGTCGGTCAACGCCCGTCACTATGACGACGGAGTCCATCAGCACATCGGCCCGCAATCGTCGCAGATGTGCATGGGAAAACTGGCGAGTGTCACGCTTATTGGAATCATTGGGTTTCGCACTCAACTGGTATGTGCGCGAGTTGCAGATATCTCTGACGAGACTTCTAAGATCGAATTTGACTTCAACCAGTCGTTGCGAAAGAGCATCCAACAGAGGACCATTGACTGGCGGATTGCTGGCTCGAACATCATCCACGGGTTCGATGATGCCTCGTCCCATGAACTGAGCCCAGATTCGGTTTGCCAGATTGCGACTGAATAGCTCATTCTCTGGAGCAGTCAGCCACGCAGCCAATGCGGTGCGAGGATCACCGCCTGCTGGAACCGGATCGATTCCGCCCAACACTTTCGGCGGCATGGGACGGCCATCAACGATATGTCTTGCCGGAGGAGCCGAAAGATCACAATAAATGCGGCGCTCGCGAGGCTCCACACCAGGCTTTCGTTTCATGCCTGTAAAGAAACTGACGAAGCTGTAGTAGTCATCCTGAGTCCAGCGATCAAACGGATGATTGTGGCATTCGGCACACTGAATCTGCACTCCAAGAAACACCTGAGAAAAATCTGCCGCAAAGGCTTTCGGATCGAACTGAGGTTTGTGAACCAGCATGGTGTAGAGATTCACTGGTCCGTTCGTCAGATTGCTGCCGGACGAATCGACCATCTCTGCGACAAATTCATTCATCGGTCGGCCCGATTCAATCTGCTTATGAATCCACGAATAGAAGGCATCGGCCGCCTTGATGTCAGTGGCATCCGGAGCATAGTTTCCGCCGATGATTCTTAACTGTTCCGCCCAGAGAGCGGTCCAGTAGTCCGTAAAGGCATCGTCAGAGAGCAATTGATCAATCCTGATGGCTCGCTTATCCGGTCGATCATCAGCCGTAAATGCCTGAAACTCCTCCAGCGTTGGAGTGCGTGCGGCCAGGTCGAGTGTCACGCGTCTCAGAAAGGTTGCATCGTCGCAAAGTTCTGACGGCGCAATTCGCAGTTTCTGAAGACGGTCGAATACCAGTTGATCGATGTAGTTGGCTTTCGGTGGATCTGGCCACACGAAGTTATCGTTCTCGGGCAGCACAATGACTTCTGCGCCGACGGTGAAACGGCTGAACCGAGCAAACACATGCGTATCGCCCGGACCAACGGCCGTGATGTTTCCATTAACATCGATTCTCGCGACGCTTTCGTTGTTGGAAAAGTAGCGGGCCAGTCGAGTCACGTCGCGAGAAGAACCGTCACTGGCATGAGCCGTCACGGTTGCGGCCTCTTCCAGCTTCGAGGCTTCAAACAGATATCGTTCCTGCGAAAGCATCACTGTTGTCGTCACGGGAACATCTCCAGTGTCATCTGGAGCACCGGCAGCAATCCATTGCAGAAGTGTCTGGTAGTATTCACTGTCTTTCGAAAAGAGCTTTCCTCCAGTGTGTGGCACGGCACCTGTCGCCTTCAGAAGCAACAGGCTTTGTTCCGGTACTGCCGGGTTTACTCGACGCCCAGGAATCTCATTGACGACGCGTTCATAGTCGCCGCTGGCGTCGTAACCGAACAAGGAGAGCATGAATCCATCTTTGCCACGAGCAGAACCGTGACAGGTTCCTGCATTGCAGCCTGCTCGAAACAGAATGGGCATGACATCGCGTCGAAAACTGATTTCGTCTGCAAGTAGATCGCCGGCGCAAAGAATTGCCAGCAGGCATCCCACGCAGAAAAATCGCATGGATCTTAAACATCGAACTCTGTTTGTCATAAATGTTCTCGGTCCACCAAAGACGTCAGCCGGAGTCTGTTCCGGCGAACGTGTCAAGTGTTTCACATCTTTTCAACGGTTAGCCAAAAGCTGTTTTCTGCGGGCGTTATTCAAGTCTCGGATCGATTCGAAGTGTTCCGTTTCCGGTTCGCTGTCGAATTTCCTGACCAGCAGTCTCGACAGTGATCTCGCATGAAACGCCTCGAACGCTGCCCAGCAAAGCCTCATTCGTGGCCTCAATTTCAAAGGAGACCTCTTTACTATCGCGAGTCAGCATTGGAAGCGGTTCGAGTACGTTAACGCCGCGAGGTAGTCCCAGTAGTTTGATCGAGGCACTGCCATCAAACGGACTTTTGTGCTGAATGGTCCAGTTGTATTTCTTTCTTTCGCCACGACGAATCGTCTGCGGTTCACTACTAATCTCCACAAACGGCTCGGCAATGATCAATTCAACAAGCGAAGAGGAGACTCGTATGCGGCCAGTGCCAAGGTACGCATCCAGATCGTCCCGAGTCGTCGATGCAGAAAGAACAATCGGACACTTTCCAAGAGGGGCGTTGAGATCTCCCGTGATATGCAAGACGGCCTCGGTGACTCCCGCAGGAATGATCTGTGCGGGCTGGACCGAGACGCCCGGAGGAACCCAGTCGCACTGGATTTCTACCGGATCATTGAATCCCTCTTGTCGAATGATCCGCACAGGAATCCCCAGTTCTCCGCCTCGTACCAGAGCAGCCTGTGGAGCGGAGATTTCCACGGAGAACGGTGCTGACTTTGTGACAGCAAAGACAAACTGATCGAGCCTCACCGTCCGCCACGCATCACCACCAGAGTGATTAATGAACGGGATCATCTGTTGTGAACGACTCTCAAGATGAACGTTCGGATCGACAGGTTTTGCTTCCAGTGTGATCAAGGCAGTGCCGGGCTGGGAACCTTCATCCGCGACGAATTGTACAGGCCAGATTGTTCGTCCTGCGGGCACTCGGCCACTAATCATTGTCACGCCATGCGGAAGTCCGTGTGCAATCAGTTCCAACTCTCCCTGAAAACTCGTGCCCTGCCCTCGCGGTAAACTGACATTGACTGTCCAGCGATTGCCCTGCGGAACGACGAGACCGCTGGTTCGTATGCACTCTTCCCAGTCAAACGCAGTGCTCATCAAAACTGTATGGACGGAATCAACAGCGCGTTCAATTTCAATTCGATAAACCGCCGTTCCGCCGCTCACTCCACTCGTATCCGAGACTTCAATGACATAATCACCATCAAGACGAGGCTGCCAAATGACGGACGGATCGAGAATCTCTTTGAGGCCGCCGCCGCTCCGAAAACTGGTTCCAAAAACATCGCGGTCAACTAATGAACAATCATCGGCTTCCAGTTCTGGCTCTCCCTGAACGCCCCCGGAATCGACCGGGCGAATCCTGATCGTAGGGTCGATTGGTGAACCCAGCGTTGCCGCATAAACTCGAACACGCCAGCGATCCTGCTTGCTGACGCTGACTTGAAACCTGTCGCCATCGCCGCGCTGATCAATCCGTCCATTCAATGCAACCGGCAGGGATTCAACGACCGTGACCGCCGCCTCTTTATCCTCCATCAGGTTCTGCAGGCGACTCGATCGCAGGAGAATCGGCGAAGGAGCTTCTCCGAAGTATTCAAAGGTATTGCCGGAAGCCCATTGTGACGGCGGAATTTGAATCGTCTGCTCGTAAAGACCTGCGGGATCTCCAGCCAGTTCAACAACTTGCTGAGAGCCTGCCGTGCCACCCAATGGATACGCGATCAGTGGACGTCGATTCGTTCCAATGTGCAGACAGTAGTCTTTGTCAGCAGGCGCAAAGAGAGATCGCTTCACCTCGACAAAGTAATCATGATTGCCTGCGGCGAGGACTGACGCCATCGGGTCCTGAAGATGCAAAGAGTTATCGTCATTCGCCGATAACTCGCGCCCGGACGCATCCAGAATTCGAACGGACAGATCATAGGCAGAATCACCATAATGGATGTCGGCGATTCTGACCGAGTCCACTTCTACCGACAGCGTCTGGCCAGCCGCAACGGTCACTCGATAAACATCCACATCTCCCCGAGCACTCGCTCCCATTCGGCCTCGAACAGTTGTATTTGGCTGCACCGACAGTGCCGTGGTGATCGTGTCGTTGGAGTTATAACCCTGCTCGTTTTCGTCGATCATCTTGAAGGGCGAAACATGAAATGTTCCCAGCGAAGTGATTTCTGTATCTGTTCGGATCCGAAAAGGATGTTCGCCGGGCAGGCAGTCTGGTGCGATTTCGAACACACAGCGAATCTGTTCTTCGATACGACCGCCATGAGCCAACCCGATGGGGTGAGCAAGGTTCGGAAGTACTTCAATGCTGGTGACTCGAATGCCCGGCTTATAGAAGACGACTTCACGAGCGTCCTTCAGGCACATTCCCTGAACCGTCACGTCGATAGATGTGCCGCGTTGAGCCATGCGTGGACTCGTGGACCCGATGTGCAACAACATGGCTCCGGCGCAAAGTTGTTTTGGGAACAGCAGAAGAACCAACGCCAATGAAGCCAGAAGTCGAACAGTCGAAACAGAAGAAGATCGGGCCATTTTGTTATGAAGGTGGATCATGCGGGACGCTGTTCCTCGTTCCGGCCCAAATCGATAGCCAGTGGTGTTGTCAGTTCAATTTCTCTCATCGGACGGGATCACCAGATGCGATGCCGCATAGGTTTTGTCGACGAGCGAGAACCCGTCATTCGGACGGACGTTCGATTAGATCAGTGCTTTGGCGAGTTTGCCATCTTTAATCATCTCAATGGGCCTTGTGCCGAAGGCGACGAGCTCTTTATTGGCATCGATTCCTAGCTGGTGATAAATCGTGAACAGCAGATCTTCCAGCACCAGAGCATCTCGTGCTGGTTCGGCTGCAGTCGAGTCACTCGCGCCATAAATCAGTCCGCGAGCAAATCCGCCGCCGGCCAGGAGATTCGAGTAGCATCGAGCCCAGTGATCTCGACCATTTGTGGAGTTCACTTTGGGAGTGCGACCGAATTCTGATGTGACCCAGAACAATGTCGTATCCAGCAGACCTCTCTGATCCAGATCTGAGACAAGTCCGGCAATGGCGTGATCCAGTGCCGGCATCTGATCGAGACAGTTACTTCTGACGTCGACATGAGAATCCCACGATCCATAAGTGACTGTGACAAATCGAGTGCCCGCCTCAACAAGACGCCGCGCGAGAATCAGACGTTCAGCGAGACCCTTGGGATGAAACTGATTGTCCGGGCCTCGCAAACCAACAACATCTCTCCCATACAGTTGCATCGTCTCTTCGGTTTCGCCGTCCAGCGTGAAGGCGGCCTGAGCGGAGGCCGAGGTCAGCAGCGTGTAGGCTCGCTGATAGAAGCTGTCCATCGTCTCCAGCGTAGCCGGGTCCGCTTCAAGTTCCCGAATCTGTCGCTCAATCACATCTCTGGCAGATTTACGGCGAGCAAAGCGGTCGGCTGTCACCCCATCAGGAATCGAGAAGTCGCGGACTTTGAATCCTTTTTGTCCCGGGTCCGCGTTGAGATCAAACGCTCCATAGGTACTGCTCAGGAAACCTGTGCTTCCAGCAAAACTATGATTGTTGGGGATCGCGATATAGGGCGGAAGTTCACCACGAACGCCAAGTTCATGCGAGACCACAGAGCCCATTTGAGGATAATCGATCACAGCCGTGGGCGTATAGCCGGTAAACAGATGATAGGTCGCCTGTTGATGATCGGGAATTCGGCCGACGAGACTCCGCACGACTGTTATCTTGTCAGCGATCGCAGCCGTTCGAGGCATGTTGTCACTAAAGATATCGCCATTCTTTGTCTTCGTGACACCAAACGAGCCACGATACTCGACAGGAGCTTCAGGCTTCGGATCAAGTGATTCCTGCTGTGGCCAACCACCTCCCAGGTGAAGCTGAATAACGCTCAATGCTTTCGCCGGAAGTTTAGTTTTCGAGCCAACAGCAGAGAATGCCTGATTGGTCGATTCATCGGCGCGACTTTCCAGCGTCAGCAAGTCCCCCAACGCAAGTCCCAACGCGCCGCAGATTCCTGCCTGCACGGCACTGCGACGAGACATTTGGCGAAAACCAGCGCAGCCCCGAATGTTGGCGGCGTTACGTGAAACATGACTCAACATTGGCAATCTCCTGTTGCGGACCTCGGCAGATTGTCCTGCTGAAACGCTGGTCTGTCCAACAAGAAAAGACTATTGCCGCGAAGTTCAGGGCCAGCCAGTCATCGGGATGGTCCACGTTAAGAATGAATGCCATAGCTATCTGATGTCGCTATTTCGCTGGCAGGGTCCGTACGAAGGTCATTGAGAGATCGATCCACCGGGTCAGCTGTCGATCGCTGTCGATTCCATCTGGCTCAACGATGATCCAGCCTTTCATGGGGCGACCTGTGACATCCATCTCGCGGACATCCGGTTCCGTCAGTGCAATCTCGGCCTGCTCGATACCCAATCTCGCGATCAACGAGTCATTCCACACGGCGACCAGCATGTTCCCGTTCAATAGGAAGCAGACTCCACCGAACATTTTCTTTTCGGTAATCCCTCTACGTTTTGAAAGCAGGTGTCGAATTCGTTCAACCAGTAATTTCGAAGCCGACATGAGGGTGCTCTGCAGAAGAAGAATGGGTTGCCACCGGGACGAATCGCTTGCTGTTGATCGCGCATTCCTGTTTACCGCCCAGCCGCAAGCGCCGGCTGCTGCGAGAAATGCCGGCGCCTGCGGCGGGCGGTAAACGATTAAGTCACGGAGACTGCCTCACGCAGCACACGATCGATCAATGCCTATTGTGCCGGTGGGGTCCTCGGCCGGAAAACAGTTAACAAAGGCCGATGGTCGCTGGTCTTGTCGCTGTCCGGAAAATCGCCGGGCCGCACAACGACATTGGAAACTCCATTCCATTTTTTTGCATCGTTGGCCACAAAGACAAAATCCAGAATTGAATCCGGATAACGGTCAACTCGTCGATCCTTGATCTGGCGATCATCGGACCAGTTGGAGTCAACCATTGGATCAGGCTTGAGCCAGGTCCAGACATCACTTTCCATCATCGCCTGAAATCCAGGATTCCCCTGTTGAGTTTTAAAGTCAAAGTCAAAATTGAAATCGCCAGCCGCAATAACTGGCTCACGAGAATCCATGGCCCATTGACGCAACATGCGAGCTTGCTCAGTGCGCAGGTCTGCTTCTCCTCTGGCCAAATGATTGGCGATGACCCAAAAGGTTGCTCCGCTTGACTTGAAAGCCAGCTTGACCGCAAGTGGCGAACGAGCACGCAGGGCTCCGGGTTCTGAAGCGTCCGCAGGATTCGTAAAGTTTCCTTTTAAGCCGCCGTGGCGGTGGATTTCCAAAGCATCCCGAATTTCGAACTTCGTCGAATCCACCAGCAACATCAGACTGTCTGTGTCGCCGAATCCACCGCTGGCGGAAGTTACAAAATCAACCGTCGTGCCAAGTCCTTCCGCCGCAGCGGACTGAAAGCGATCGACTGTTACCGGTTCAACTTCGCTGAGAACAAGGATGGAAAAACGAGTTGCCTCAGTGGCGGCCATTTGACGAATCTCAGCCGCAATCGTGGCCGGATCGCTCACCGGTGGCTGTCCCGGACGATTGCTTTCGACGTTCCATGACAGGATTCGAAAATCATCCGCGCTTACAGACAAACAACAACACAGCAAGCACAAAAAGGCTAATCCTAAGCGTTTCAATTTTTGCTCCAGCAACAGGGGGACATCAACAGGCTAAACTACTGCCGCTGATGTTGATCGACAATGGTTGAGGAAACGTGAAGATCCCGACTGTCGGACTCGTTTGAGTGAAAACATACCGGGATTGACCATCAACACACGAGTGGAGGCAGTCTGTCTGACAGCGACATCGAGCGTGCAATAGCGGAATCAACATCTTGAACAGTTTTGACCCGCTCGGAAAGTCGCAGAGTTCCCTCTTGAGGAATATCCTGCGACAACGTGCACACCGATTCACTCCCGATGTTCAGCAATCGAAGAAAGTCATCGCAGCTTTGGCTCCGGAATGATCTGTGGAACGGGAGCCAATCTATTTGACGCGAAAGAATTTCTGCGATCGTTGACCTGAAGCCAACTAATGCACACGCACTTCCGAGACATCCTGACAGTTTTGGGTGGCTTTACCGCCTTCACCACAATCGCCTCTTGCTAAGGCAAGACGGACGCATTGCCTCAATTGTTCGAGCCCCACTGCTCTTTAGCCAATCTATAGAGTGACATTCGTCGCTTGATGTTGCGTCAAGGCTGTGTTGCAATGTAATGCTCAATGAGTAGATCAAAATCCGGAGATCGCTGAAAATGAATTACCGTCACCACTCTTGCGTGTTCTCCTGCCTGATTATCGCAACGCTCGCGGTGGTAACTGATGGTGCGGAGCCGGAACTGAAGTTTAAGGACAAGACGCCACAAAGGTATGAGCTGAAAGCTCGCGCGAGCCAGATTGATCCGAGGGCTATGGCGCACCCGGAGATCGAATTCGTCTTTGAAAAAGACGGAAAGCCGCAGGATCTGCAGAATGCCGTTGTGGATACTCGCGTCGCTCCGCAGGGTAAGCTTGTGATCTGGCTCATGGGGCACAGTCAGCCATTGTTCGAACGAGTTTCCGGATACGGGCTGCATGCCATTCAGGTGCATTATGCCAACGGATGGTTCGGAAAATTCGGAAAAGAGCCTGCGCCGGCGGATGAGTATTTCCTTGGGAAGATCCGACTTGAAGCGGCCACCGGGGAAGACTTCAGTGACGTTGTCTCCATCCCGAAGCCCGATGGAATGATGGAGCGTGCCTTTCAGTTCGTGAAGTGGCTCGATAAAGAGAATCCGCAGGGGAAATGGCGATACTTCATCAACAGCACTGAAGACGGTCTGCGTTGGGATCGAGTGATCATGGCCGGGAGTTCCCATGGTTCCACGACGGCCGCCCGCTTTGCGAAACATCAGAAAGTTGACCGAGTCGTGATGTTCTGCGGGCCGCGCGATCAGTACGAAAGCTGGCAGGGTCTGCCATCAGCTACTGAGGAGAATCGATTCTTCGGATTCAGTCATGTGCTCGATGGCGGCTGGAGTGGTGACCACTATTGTCGAAGCTGGCAACTGCTGGGGCTGTCAAAGTTCGGCCCGATTATCAATGTCGATCAGGTGTCGGCCCCGTTTGGAAATTCAAGGCGTCTGATCACGAACACGGATGTCAAGAATGACGAAAAGCGGGCTCATAGTTCTGTCGTCCCCGGCGGTGCTGCCGTAAAAGATCCGTCAGGAAAATTCCTGCATGAGTCGGTCTGGCAGTATCTGCTCAACCACCCTGTCGAAAAAGTCGGAGAGCCCGTGCCGCCCGATTCAGATTGCAGGATGGATCTGCGAAAGAAGTGAGAGCGTCTGGCAATACCGGGCCTGGGATCGACGATGATCTCTGGTGTATTGGCTGAAAAGCTTGAAGGGCGGACCAAGCGGAAGCCTTTTCGTTGGGGGACGGGAATGTACGGAGGCTTCAATGGCCTTCGGATTGACGGTAAGCTTGTGCTGTAAGTCTCGTTCAGAAATCCGGAACTGCGTTCCACATCTTTCAACGAATGATGAATCGTCATGCATCAAGCTTCGTCTTCTATGCGACCATGGAACCATGATGCTCAGGGTTTTCGCGTCACGGGACATGTGACTGTTTTCATCTGGCTCGCTGCCCTGCTCTGCGTCTGTGATACGATCGCTGCTGATGGGCCCGTCGATTATCTGACGCAGGTCAAGCCGATCCTTCAGCAACGTTGCTATGCCTGTCATGGAGCTCTGAAGCAAGAAGCCGGGCTGCGTCTGGACACCGCCGCACTGGCCATCAAAGGTGGTGAGTCCGGAGCTGCGATTGTCTCCGGGGAGTTGGCCGACAACAGCATTCTCCTGAAACGTGTCGCGGCCACAAATGCAGAAGAAAGAATGCCGCCAGCGGAAGAAGGAGAGCCTCTCACCGCCGAACAAATTGAAATTATTCGCCGCTGGATTGAGGCTGGAGCAGTATCGCCGGCCGATGAACGGCCAGAAGCTGATCCTGCACAACACTGGGCGTTTCAGCCAATTGTGCGGCCGGCGGTACCGGCTGATTCTTCTGACTGGTGTCGTACTCCGATCGATGCATTTCTGGAGCAACAGCAGCGGAAACATGGCCTCACGCCTCAGCCCGCAGCGCCGCGAATTATTCAACTGCGACGTCTGCATATGGATCTGATCGGGATTCCTCCGACGGCGGAAGAAATCGCAGCCTGCGAAGCGGATCCTTCACCGCTCTGGTATGAGCAGACCGTGAAACGACTGCTCAATGATCCTCGTCACGGCGAACGCTGGGCGCGACACTGGATGGACATCTGGCGGTACAGCGATTGGTGGGGACTTGGCGACCAGCTGCGAAACAGTCAGAAGCATATCTGGCACTGGCGCGACTGGATTGTCGAATCCTTAAATGCAGATACGCCTTACGATGAGATGATTCGTCTGATGCTGGCGGCAGATGAAATGCATCCGGATGATCTCGGGAAACTCCGGGCCACTGGATATCTCGCGCGAAACTACTGGCTCTTCAACAGACCGCAATGGATGGAAGAAACGGTTGAACACGTCAGCAAGGGCTTTCTCGGTCTGACGATGAACTGCGCACGTTGCCACGACCATAAGTACGATCCGATCGCACAGGAAGACTATTATCGGCTGCGAGCGTTCTTTGAACCGTACCATGTGCGACTGGATGTTGTGCCCGGTGAGTCTGATTTGACTCGCGATGGAATTCCTCGAATCTTTGACGGTCTGCCTGACGAACCAACCTATTTTTACGTTCGAGGTGATGAAAGAAACCCTGACAAATCCAGAGTCATCCAGCCCGGTATTCCACAGGTGCTGAGTTTTTCAGATCTAACAATCTCACCTGTGAAGCTTCCGGAAGAAGCCCGAGAGCCGGCACGTCGGCCGTGGGTGTTTGAAGCCTTCATTTCGAAGGCACAGCAAAAGTCTGAAGCTGCTAGAGTCGATGTGCATAATGCTCAACAGAAACTGCAGGCTGCGGAATCCAAAGAAGCCGAGCTTCTGAAGAAGAACGAAGAGAGCAAGCTCACCGAGCATGACAAGCCGCGTCCTCTGCTAACAGAGAAATTCGAAACGCTGGACGTGGCTCGATGGAAGCCGCTTGGTGGTGACTGGACACATTCTCCCGGCAAACTTGAACAAAAGATGGATGGCCCGACCCGGGCGGCCCTTAGACTGCTGGAAAAGGCGCCGCGTGATTTCGAGGCGTCCATGCGATTCACAATCCTCGGGGGCAGTCAGTGGCGGAGCGTTGGTATCACGTTCGATGCGACTCAGGCCGATCCGACGCAACCAGCCGCAGCAACTGACAGTGAGCAGAATGTTTATGTCAGTGCCGTTGCAGGCGGCTCGAAGGTGCAGGCTGCATGGCATCGAGGTGGCCAATGGATGTATCCCGCTGGCGAAGCTGTACGAGCCATGCCAATTGAGCTGAATCGAACTTATACACTTCGAGTTCAAGTGCGAGACACCCTGGTCAACGCCTCGCTGGATGACGAACCGGTGATCGCATGGGAATCACCTTTGCCCCGCAACGATGGCGCGTTGCAACTGATCACGTTTGACGCACTCTGTGCCTTTCATGAGTTTACAATCAGCCCCCTTGATCCAAAGCTTCCGTTGCGAATGCCGGGCTCTGATCCTTTGAGTAGTCCTCAGACGCTGAAGATGGCTCAGGCCGCGACTGAAAGTGCTCGAGCCGATTTGAAAATTGCCGAAGCGGCTCTGGTAATTGCAGTTGCGGAGCTCGAAAGTACTCAGAAACGCGCGGATGCTCAGCGAGCAGAGTGGGATCCAGCAGACGCATCACGGCCGGAGAAATCCGCCGCAGCAATCATGGCAGAACGCCGGGTTCAGGTGGAAAAGAATGCTCATGCTCTTGCAATAGCTGAAAAATCGCTGCTCTCTGCCGTCGGAGATAAAAAAGCGGCGGCTGAAAAGGCGGTCGAGGATGCTCGAATGGCTCACGAAAAATCTCTGGTAGCAGGGCAGGCTGAAATCAAACCAGAGGAGAAGTTTACCCGAATGACCGGTGCGGCCTGGACGCCAACTCGCTTCTTCAATTCAGGCAAGGATGATCCGGAGGTCAAGTTTTCTTCAACCAGCACCGGCCGAAGAACGGCACTCGCGAATTGGCTGACTGATCGTCGTAATCCGTTGACGGCTCGCGTGGCTGTCAACCATATCTGGACTCGACACATGGGACAGCCGTTGGTGCCCACGGTGTTTGACTTCGGCCGCAAAGGAATCCCGCCAGTGAATCAGGAGCTGCTCGACTGGCTGGCTGCTGAGCTGATCGACAGTGGCTGGAGTATGAAGCACATGCATCGGTTGATTGTTGAATCGGCCGTGTATCGCATGAGCTCCTCGCTTGCTGGAGCAGAAAAAAATGCGGTGAAAGATCCGGAGAATCGCTACTGGTGGCGACGAGTCCCGATTCGGATGGAGTCACAGTTGGTGCGAGACTCATTGCTTTCGACGGCAGGAACTCTGGACTCCACAATCGGCGGACCATCCATCCCAGCCGATCAACAGGCGACATCAACTCGACGCAGCCTCTATTTCTTTCACTCGAACAATGAACGAAATCTGTTTCTGACAACATTCGATGAAGCTCTGGTCAAAGATTGTTATCGCCGCGAACAAAGCATCGTTCCACAGCAGGCGCTCGCGTTAAGCAATAGTCAGTTGGCTCTGGATTCGTCAAAGCAAATTGCTCTGAGATTGTCTGAAGGCGCTGCTGACGAAGTCGACTTTGTTCGAAAGGCGTTCCGAGTTGTAACAGGGATTAACCCCAGCGACGCCGAAGTGGCCGCCAGCATGACCGCGATAAAATCGTGGCGAGAATTGGCGGAAGGTAACTCACCGGAAACGGCTCGCACGAATCTGATCTGGGCACTGATTAATCACAACGATTTCGTCACGCTGAGATAAACGATGATAGTTCACATGATTCATCATTCAGAAAAGTGGACCCTCCCATGAAAAAACTCCCCCTCTCTCCCCATCTCCACTTCTCCCCTTCTGCTCTTCCCCGCCGTTCCTGCCTTTTAAATTCCGCGATGGGTTTCGGCAGTCTGGCTCTTGGGGCGTTGTTGCAGAGAGACGGTTATGCTCGCGACGGTGGCTGGGCTCCGCCAACTGGGTATCCCCATTCGGTGCCGAAAGCGAAGAGCGTCATCTGGCTGTTCATGAATGGCGGTCTCAGCCACATGGAGAGTTTTGATCCTAAGCCCATGTTGACGAAGTATGGCGGCAAGACGATTGCAGAAACGCCATTTGCGGAAGCTCAGGATCCTAAAAAGCTGGCTATTGAGCGACTCGTTGTGCCCGATGGAAACGGCAATCAAAGAAACCTGCTGTACCCATTGCAGGTGGGATTTCGGAAACACGGTCAAAGCGGAATTGAGGTCAGTGACTGGTTTCCTCACATCGCGAAGCACGTCGACAAACTGGCAATCGTTCGTTCGATGTGGACGACTGACAGCAATCACGGGGCTCAAACGCAGTTTCACTCCGGACGTCATTCGAATGATGGCGACTTCCCCAATCTGGGTGCATGGATTCACTATGGGCTGGGCTCGCTGAACGAAAATCTGCCGCAGTACATTTCGATTGGGAATCGAGAATACTGGAACAAACGCGATGGGCATTATCTTGGTCCTGCTCATGATGCGGTACCAATGCGAATCGATCCCAACAATCCGCTGGACTTTAGTCGGCCTGAGCGAGAGTTCTCCCTCAACGCTCGTAAGATCGGCAGGGATCTGATCGGGCAACTGAATTCTCTGAGAAGCGACGAGTATCCTCACGACCCGGCCTTGGCCGCGCGAGTGGCTTCGTATGAGCTGGCCTTTCGAATGCAACAGTCTGTGCCGGAAGTCGTTGATTTCTCCAAGGAGACGGCAGAGACTCAGGAGCTTTACGGGATCAACAACGCTCATAGTAAAACGTTTGGAATGCAGTTGCTTGCAGCCCGACGACTTGTCGAGCGTGGTGTGCGATTTATTCAGATTCAGCATGGGGCTGGCGGAGCTGGAGCTTGGGATGCTCACGGTGGCTTAAAAGCCAACCATACCAACAATTCACTGGCGGTCGATCAGCCGATCGGTGGCTTGCTGGAGGATCTGGATCGACGAGGACTTCTGGACGACACGCTGGTTGTCTTCGCCACGGAGTTTGGCCGCACTCCCGGTTCACAGGGATCCGATGGGCGCGATCATCATATCTTCGGCTTCTCCGTCTGGATGGCGGGCGGTGGCTTGAAGCGAGGAGTCGTCCATGGAGCGACGGATGAGATCGGATTCCACGCGGCAGAGAATCGTCACTACGTTACCGATATTCATGCCACGATTCTGAAACAGCTTGGGCTCGATTCACGGCAGATGGAACTCCCAGGACGCAAACGACTTGATATTGATCATGGTGAACCGATCCATGAGATCATCGCGTGATTTAGCGACGCCAGTAATGTTGTTATCAAAATAGTTCTATCGTCGTCAATTTTGGTTACCATCCTGCCGTGAGAGTGCAAATTCTGCCCTGATGCTGATAGCAGAAGTCAGCGGCGATCGTGTTGAACGTGCACTCATTCTTCCCACATTCTGGTCGTAATTCACATCCCCAGAGGAGTTTCCTGATGTCTGTTCGCAAGTCTACTCGTCGTCATTTCCTTCACTCTGCAGCAGCAGCGGGGGCTGCTGCTATCCTGGTCCCGTCAACAAGTCGAGCATTCGGCTATCAATCAGCCAACGATCGACCAGTCTTCGCGACGATTGGTCTGCGAAATCAGGGATGGACGATTACAAGCAAGTCGTTCAAGTTCGCAGACTTTGCAGCCTTGGCAGATGTTGACTCGAAGGTTCTCGGCGTCAACGTTGAGAACGTTGAAAAAGGCCAGGGGAAGAAGCCTGATTCCTACAAGGACTATCGCAAGATCCTTGATCGAAAAGATATCGACGCCGTCATGATTGCCACACCGGACCACTGGCACACCAAGATCGCTGTGGAAGCAATGTATGCCGGGAAAGACGTGTACTGTGAGAAGCCGCTGACGCTCACGATTGCTGAGGGCAAGTTGATTGAGAAAGTGGTGAAGGAAACCGGTCGCGTGTTCCAGGTCGGTACAATGCAGCGCACGGAATCTGACCAACGATTCCTTCAGGCCGTGGCTCTGGTCAAGGCCGGCCGTATTGGTACCGTGAAACGAGTCACCTGCGGCATTAACGGAATGGAAGCATCGCCCGTGATTCCAGTTGCTCCAGTACCGGAAGAGCTTGACTGGGAATTCTGGCTCGGCCCAGCTCCGAAAGTTGATTATCGATCACTCCCTGAGATGCGTACTGGATACGGTGGTGGAGTGCCTCTACACAGCAATTGCCATTACGCGTTTCGAAACTGGCATGAGTATTCCGGTGGCAAGCTCACTGACTGGGGCGCTCATCATGTGGACATCGCCTGCTGGGCTCTTGGTGCAACAGAAACCGGCCCAAGCAAGGTCACGCCTGTGGAGTTTAAGTTGCCGGTTGAGTACAAGGACGGACATCCGGTTGTGAACGATCAGTACAACGCGGCGACGACTTTCAAGATCAAGGTCGACATGCCGAACGACGTTGAAATGATCATCACCAGCGAAGGTGATAATGGTATTCTGTTCGAAGGCACCGAAGGTCGCTTCTTCGTCAATCGCGGCAAGATCACGGGGCAGCCTGTCGAAGCTCTGAAAGACAAGCCGCTGCCGGAAGGGGCAATCGAAGCCGTCTACGGTGGTCCGGTCAGCGAGAATCATACGGCCAACTTCACGGACGCGATGAAGTCTCGCAAGCAGCCGATCTCTGACGTCTGGTCTCACAATCGCATGCTGGAAATTTGCCACCTGAGCAATATTGCGATGCGTCTTAACCGTCCGCTGAACTGGGATGCGGTCAAACGTGAAATCGTTGGAGACGATCAGGCAAACTCGTTCCTGTCGCGAGAGAATCGCAAGGGATACGAGATCAATATGTAGTGTTGGCGTTGCTCGATGGAGGCTGAGTTCCGGTGAACTCAGCCTCCATTTGGCCGTTTTGAAGCGATCAACATTTGAGATCGCCAATGCGTCACACGCCGATCGAGAGATTCCTCGTTAACCGCCGAGCCGCAGGCGCCGGCAAAATCGGCTATGGGTCGGCGCCTGCGGCTGGGCGGTAAGCAGTTTTTGCACTGAACCAGACGATGCCAGCAGGCGCGGACCGTTATGGCTGCTGAGGCGGCTTCAGATGGCGGCGGAGAAATTCAAAAGTGCCCTTCCCGTGAATTGTGTGTGGCCCATCGAAGAACTCCAGAACGGCTCGGTCGCCCAAACCGAGTTGATCGTAATGACGGCGGACCTTGCCAAATTCTCCGGCCACCCATTCACTTGGTTGACCGCTGTCGCGATGCCCTTCTTCGACCATGAACGGTCGAGGTGTCATCAGCATTGCGAGTTCTGCATAGCTGGCCACGTGAGCGAGGTTCCATTCGAAAACTTCGTACTCCGACGTAAACAGATAGCTGAACTTCTCATTGTTGGATGCCATCGTGCGTGGCCAATCAGTGAAATCGCCGGAGCATATTGACAAGCAGTACTTTTCGACGAGAGGCGGAACGCGCATGGCCGTTTTGCCGCCGTAGGAAAGTCCGTAAAATGCGATCCGTGTGGAATCGACTTGAGGTAAAGTGGCCAGCCAGTCCAGTGTTTGCTCATGCTGAGCGATAATGTAACTGAACAATGAACGCTGAAGTGGATTCGACATGCGTTGCAATTGTCGAAATTTGTCTCCACCCCGATAGGGATTCTGGGGCGCGTAGACGATGTAGCCCTGCTTCACCAATTCCTCGCTGAACGATTTGTAGTAGCGATAGTGTTCTGCCTCACGGGAAATGGTGTCCAGCGGCGTTCCTTCCAGCCCGTGCTGGCAAACAACGACAGGTCGTTTCTCGCCGGGTGAGATTCCATTGGGCACCAGCAGAATTCCTGCAGCGATCACGTCATCAAAGACGTCCAGCATGACCTCATATCCAACATAGTCCTCGTTCTGGAGAACTCTTCTGGACCGAGGCCTCGGTGGCAGTCGCCGATGCGGCAACCGACCGATCAGGTCTTTAAGTACCCATTCTCGCATCACTGGAAGTTGACTCTTCCACTCGTCGGCCGCGGCAGGATCTAATCGCCAGCGAGCGTCTCGTATCTGATGACTGCGAAGCAGCAGGTTCTGCACATGAGCCTGCAACTCATCGAGCTGTCTCTTTTCCCTTGCGTTGGCGTCGCGTGAAAGGTCGTCCACATTGCCGTTAACGAGAGAATTTTCCAGCCCTGGTGTCGGCTGAGCGGCAAGATAGTCACCAAGTCCGAGTCCATCAGCGAAGGATTTCAACGAGAATTCCGTTCCCGGTGGGCCATCACCAGTCTCCCCACTTGTGACAAGAATGAGCTCTTCCTTCTGTTCGTGTAAGGAGTAGAACACTGAGGCTCGATCAAACTCCGCCCGAACAGAATCCATGGAGCACGTCGCGATTCGCCCCGGAGCGGCAACATTCGCGCGACCAATGCGGGCGACCGGAGGTCCTGTGATGATCACGCTTTGAGCGGCTTCCACAATAAGTCTTCGCGGAGCAATCATGCCGGCCAGTTCAGCATCTCCAAATTCCGTCAGAAGCCCCCACACGTTGCGATAGATGGGTTCCCGCCAGATCGATTCACGTTGTTGAAAATATCCGCTCACCCAGCATGACTCAACTCTTGGATCGATAGCGGCTGCGTAAAGTGCAAGTAGCCCTCCTTCGCCAAAACCGACGACTCCAATCTGTGCCTTTACGATATTCTGCCCCGGTGGCAAGCGTTCTAACCAGTGTTCGAACAGATCGACTGCGGCCAACACCTTCTGAACTTCATAACCGATGACGTGTCGCCCGATCTCGAATGCCTGACGGTAGATGAACTCACGATGCGGCTGATTTGTAAAGATGATCTCTGCGTTTCCCGAGTACTCGTCGCTGCGGCTAAGCAGCATTGGCACCGCAACGATGCAACCAGCTTCTGCCAGGCGGTGGACAATCCTCGCTGTTTCCGGCTGACCTTGCTGCAGCCCACAGAACATTTCCGGCGTCCAGTCGGCGTCAGGCAAAGCAACGACGGCGGCTCGAATTTTGTGAGGGACAAAGAGCAATCCTTCGGCGGAGACACCAGCGAGAACTGGCCATCGAACACGATGGACTGTGACTCCGCGACTCCTTGCCACGATGGATGACTGATTCAGAGTAGTGATCAGTTCAAAATCCCTGGCCTCCCGTGGATCCGAGGTTACACGAACATCTACGGCCCCGATCAAGTTTCGGAAACGATCGCGACGCCCCGTCAGACTTCCCTCCAATGTGACACGGCTGACCAGATCGTCTTTCCATCGTTCTGAACGAAGTCGAGGGGCTGCAGCCAACTCCCGCAGGCAGAACTCATTTAGGCCCTCGACCATTATTTGATCGAGTGGTCGATCAAGAATCAGTGGAACGGTGCCGGGAAGGATTTCATCGGCCTCAGCAGCCGTTCCGAGCAGGAAGAGTCCAAAAGCGAGTCCTTTCAGGATCATAGCAGGGAAAGGTCCGCCTGATCTCGGTTCAGCACCGGAGCTCATCATGGAATGGCTTTCTTTACGGGTGGCTCATACGGGTCGAGATCGCAATTTATACCCGTTGCAAATTCAACTTGTTCAAGTCGTGATATCATCTACACACAAAAACGATTGCTTCCCGTATTGTATCGCAGCCGATGCCTTGATTGAGCACGATGAAGAACTCTATTCGCAGCGGACTTGTCATCATTCACCGCAGGAGACGCAGATCATTCTCGATGCGATTCGCATTCCTTTCGAGGTGCCTCATGCGGACCTGAGGAAGAAATTGCCGGCCGGGGATTCGTGAGTGTCGTCAAATTACGAACAAAGAAGAATCGATGGATCACTCGAACTTGATGGAAATCACGGCGTCTGAGGCCCCATCGAGTTCCACCACGGCAGCGCTGTCACGAATCGATCGAGAGTCATAGCGACCGCAATACTGAGAACCCGCTGACTCTTGCCTCAGAAGCGTGAAGGCCACACGACACGAGAAGACCGGTCAATCTCCGGGAGCAGAGATATCAGGAAGTCCGGCAATCTGCGCAGGCCAATGCCTCAGTCGGGTGATAAAACCGTAACTGGTCGATCTGGTGCAAATCGTTCAGGCAGTGCTGCCAAGGTCGGTAGCAGCGGCTTTGGCCACACCGCGGCATTTCATTTAACGAATCAGAATCAAGGGGAAATTTGCGAAGGACAGTCACGGCAATTGACGCAGAAACGTCAATAGAAACACATGATCAGCAAAGAAAAATCGCCATCGGTATGCGTTTTGCCCTGTTTCTGCGGCGTGAGAACAAGAATGAAGACGTTCTCTGGCTTTCTAGTTGAGGACGGACTGACCGCGGAGCACTCAAGGTATCAGAAAATAGCAGGGGATCACTCGAAAGGTGTTCACTGCGTCACAAGCGTCTGTTGTTTGATGAAGAATCATTCCTGAAGTTTCGGGAGCCGAAGTCATCATGCGTAAATGCTGGGAGGTCCATCAGGCGTTGTTTGGGTTGTCATCAAGGACTCCTCAGGATTCCGAGGCGGTGAGAGATTTGTTCGGTGCTTTCGTTGCTGATCATCAGCAGTCGGAGGCTGGCCGTTTCGATCGATCACGATCTACCAAGTTTCAGAGTATCCGGTCACTACGAAACCCGGAACCTTAAAGCAAGTCTTTTTGAAGGCCTGGCCAGACGACGAGGTGCTTCCGGACACTGTAGAAAGCGGGACGCATCTTCAAGGCCTTGAGGAGAGAACGAAAGCCAGGGTCCCTGTCTCGATGTTGTCAGAGTCTTTCAGCGGATCCGACCGCATAGAGAACGGCGCTCGGTATGATCGATCAAAGGGAGTTTTCCGACAACTCCTGCGTGGGAAGAGTCGGCTCGAAAGGTTACTGAACTTCGTGCCCGTGGCGATCCTTCACGATGAGAGTGGCGTGTGGTGTTAGATTTGTTGTTTCGATGGGGCTGATGGTCAGCCTGCTGAATTTCTCCAGAGGATAGTCGAACGATGAGTTCCGCAGAACAACAAACCATTGTCGTGATCGGCAGCGGAATGGTAGGTCTGCGGTTTTGCGAGCAGTTGACCGCCTTTGATGAGCGGCGACGTTACAAGCTTGTCGTCTTCTGTGAAGAAGCTCGATCGGCCTACGATAGGGTAGGACTTTTCAGCTTCACAGCTCAACGGGATGCCGAGAAGTTACTGCTGGCACGGCGAGATTGGTACGAAGCGGTTGGCATAACATTGCACCTTGCAGACCGTGCCATCCATATTGACCGAGATCGTCATGTTGTGCGGTCGATGAAAGGCGTCAACGTTGAGTACGATCTGCTGATTCTTGCCATGGGAGCCTATCCCTGTGTGCCGTCAGTACAGGGTATTCAAAAGCAGGGTGTATTCGTCTATCGGACTGCTGATGACCTTGAGCACATCATAACCTCCGCAAGGAAAGCTCGAAGCTGCGCAGTGGTTGGCGGAGGACTTTCCGCTTTAGAGGTTGCCGGCGCTGTGAGTGAACTGGGGTTGCAGACTCATATAGTTCAGGCGGGAAATCAACTGCTGTCGGGCCATCTTGATCGAGCGGGTTCGCAAGTTCTGCTTCGGAGAATTCGTAACGTCGGGGTCAATGTCCATTTGTCAAAGACACTGACTGAGGTGCGAGGTGAGAGCCACGTTCACGGTATTGTGCTTGATGATGGTTCGTCAATCGACTGCGATATGTTGATCATTTCAGATGGCATCCGTTCACGCGATGAACTGGCTCGTCAGGCCGGAATTACCGTTGGTGAGCAAGGTGGTATAGAGGTCAATGACCGCTTGCAGACCAGTGATCCACGAATCTTCGCCATTGGCGAGTGCGTTTTGCATTCAGGCACAAAGTTCGGAGTTACTGCGCCGGGTTATGCAATGGCAGAGACCGTGGCCGCCAACTTTTGTGGAGACAGTCGACCCTTCGAGAGTGACGATCTGTCCTTGAAGTTAAGACGACTTGGAGTTGACGTTGCCTGTTTCGGTCAGTGGGAGACAGATACAGAGAATGTAGCTGTCCTGTCCGAGGAAGATGCTTTTGCAGGCATTTACCGAAAGCTGTTGTTTACCATGGATGGAAAACAACTACTTGGTGGAATCCTTGTCGGAGATACTTCTGACTTCATGACGCTGGCGGCGCTTGCAAAAACCGGCACGGCTCTG
This sequence comes from Planctomycetota bacterium, assembly GCA_052034165.1. Classification (GTDB taxonomy): domain Bacteria; phylum Planctomycetota; class Planctomycetia; order Planctomycetales; family Planctomycetaceae; genus SXXK01. The sequence goes on from JBPOIW010000039.1 coordinate 43,289, forward strand.
CCCTGCCATCCTCAGGATTTGATGTTAAGAAGTTGTTCCGAATCGGGTGAATCCGGCGGTGCGGAACTGAGTGCTCACAATTCCGTTCGGGTAGGCCCGCCGAACTTTCATCGAAATGGCCCCGCATCGACGTACGTGCGGACGAAAACTGATCCGTAACACTGCAAGTGTAGTGGAGTGAACTCACTGCACCGTCCCTCGTGTTTCGCCCATCCCCCTGCTCTGTTGCCATGGCGAGGCGGAGCGTTGCAGGATCCGTGAACTTCCGATGTCCATTCACGAGCGATAAGGCAATGTTATCTGCCTTGAATCACAGCGAGTAAAATCCTGTTGTTTCCGGCGACAGGTATGCAGGTTTTCACTTTGGAGGTTCTTCGACTCGTCTGAGTTTGTCCCTGAGAGTTTCTCGATGAATCCCAAGGATCCTGGCAGCCTCACCGCGTTGTCCGCTGGAGTGTTGAAGCGTGGTTGACAACAGTGCCGGCTCTGTTGCTTTCAGGAAACGATTATACAGGTCATCGACGACCGTGGGCGGATTGCTCAGCTGAGCCGTCGTCCATGCGTGGATTGCAGAGTTGAGTTGAGTCACTGGATCTATTGATGCTTCTGCTGATGCCGACTTCAGCAGCGACGTAGGATCCGTGAGATGCTGAGGCAGAATCGTATCGCCTCGACAAACAACGCTGGCTGACTCAACAACGTTGCGAAGTTCCCGGACGTTCCCGTGCCATGGCCGTTTCGCCAATTCATCGAGAGCTTCGTCTGATATTTGCAGGATGCGTTCTCCGCGAGGACAGTTCGCAAGAAATCTCTGTGTAAGCGCGGGAAGGTCTTCGAGACGTTCTCGAAGCGGCGGAACTTCGATGCGGAACACGTTCAGGCGAAAGAAAAGGTCACCTCGGAACTCTCCTGAAGAGACTCTCTGCTCTAACGAACGGTGAGTGGCAGCAACCAGCCGGAATGATGCCATTCGGCAATCGTTGCTTCCCACCGGTCGCAGTTCTCCAGTCTCAAGGACGCGTAGAAGCTTGGCCTGCAGGTTCAGCGAGACGTCACCGATTTCATCAATGAATGCCGTGCCTCCGTTTGCGAGTTCCAGTAGCCCATTGCGATCTTTATCAGCTCCGGTGAACGCAGCGCGGGAGTGGCCGAAGAGTTCACTTTCAATGACGGTTTCACTTAGTGCCGGAATACAGATCGGGACGAAACTACCTTTGCGATGACTGTGCTGATGGATCGCTCGGGCCACGAGATCTTTTCCGGTCCCGCTTTCTCCCGTGATCAGTACGGGAACGTCTCGTTCAGCGACCAGAGCGATACGACGGAAGACCTCCTGCATCTTCGGAGAACTACCAACGATCAACGCATCGTCTGAATCTATGGCCGTAGTGACTGCCGAACATGACTTCGGAGATGCTGAAACAGCCTGTCGGACAACGGCCACGGCCTTGTCCAGATCAATGGGTTTCGTCAGGTAGTCGAATGCACCGCCATCAATGGCATCAACCGCTGTCTTAAGGCTTCCGAAGGCCGTCATGATGATGACGGGGACGGCGACTGACTTGTCACGCAGTTGCCTCATGGCCTTAAGACCATCCATTCCTGGAAGCCGCACGTCCATTACAATGACATCGGGAATATTCTGCGCAGCGATGACCAGGGCCTGCTCAGCCGTGCCGGCGATATCCACGGAGAAGCCTTCATCTGTCAGGCATTCGCGGAAGGCCCAGCAGATAGACGGTTCATCATCGACAATCAGGACGTGAGTCATGTTCAGTGCTTCAGAAAGTCAGCGAATGCGTCGAATCTGAAAACGGAATCGCGTCCAGGAGTCAATGCGATCGCAGGTCAATTTGCCATTTGCGGATTCAGCGACCTGAGCGGCCAGCGTCAGGCCAAGACCGACACCTTCAGGCTTTCCTGTCACGAAAGGCTCAAAGATTCGACCGTTGACATGGTCGGCAATGCCGGGGCCGTTATCAAGTACGTCAATCTGAATTTCATCTTCTGTTAAGGCGACAACCACACGAACCTGACCATTGGGGCGGCACGCTTCCAATGCATTCTGGATCAAGTTCAGTAACGCAGACTGTACCTGTTCGGCATCCGAGACAGCCAATAAATTCAGATTCTGTTCCGAGGGAAATGCGATCTCCAGTCGCGTTGTTGAATGACCGAATTGAGGTTCAAGCAAGCTACGAATTGTGTCCAGTATCTGATCAATCTGCCCGGGAACGGGTTCCTGCTGAGCATCCCGAGTAAGGCTCAGCAGGCCGCGAATTTGATTTTCGGTCAGGCTGAGTTGACGATTTGCCACAAGGAGACTTTCCACATTGCTGTGCGGAGATCTTCTCATCTGTAACTGAATCGCCATCCGAGCCCCGGTGATTGAGTTTCTCAGCTGGTGAGCTAAACCGCCGGCAACCTGCGTAATCAGAGCAGTGCGCTCGGACATTCGGATGAGCTGTGTGGCTCGCTGGAGATCAACTGCCATCCGATTGATGGAAAGAGCCAGACTGGTGAGTTCATCATTGCCTGAGACCGGCAACAGATTCTCAAACTCCATCGTTGCCAGTTTTCCGACGTGCCGCTGCATACGATCGAGTCGAGCACCGAGCTTTGCGGCGATCATATAAGAAAGCCCAACCATGGCCAGAAGAGTGCAGCCTCCAATGAGGAGCGGTGGAAAGACGACTTCATTGCGAATAGCCTGCCATTCACTTTCCGGGATCAGCACCAGCAGTTCCTTCAGATCAGGCGACCGCTGAGCCTGAACACCGCCAATCAGCCACGTCTCACCAGCGACGGAAACCGGTTGAAATTCACTGAGTCGGCCAAGATCCGACACGGCCGCTCGCGGTGTTGACAGGATAGATAACGCCCGTGCTTCGGGAAGCGTTGAGGCTGTCAGGATCCCTCGGGCATCGGTCGCAATAAAATCGGCCCCCGACAACCCCTTCATCTGTTCCAGGACTGAGCTTTGGACAGGAAATCGAGACTCACCCAGCGTCCTCACAACCTGATTGAGGCGTGCAATGGATTCACGCTCTGCCCGTTGTGCTGCAGTCCATGAGGCGTTGAACGAGATGATCATGATGACAACGCCCTGCAAAAGGGCGAAAGGCATCAGGATCTGATTGCGGATGGGCCATCGCATGGGCTAGTCGAAGGGAGAGTAAACCGTGTCCAAACCGGAACAGAGCTTACAAAATGACAGGCAAGCGGCCATGTGTCACGCGAAGGTTGTCCAATTCTTCGGATTTGCGTTCAGGCTGAAAATAAGGGTCGGCAGGGTCAGTGTGTCGATACCGGGAATGTGATGAACGCCGACAGCAGGCATCAATCTGAGTATGACTGGAAGCCAGTATCAGACTTCTCATCGATCCGTTTCCCCGAAACATCTTTTCCACTGATTGCCGAACTATTTCTCCGGAAGAATTGAAAAGAGCCCCCCGGGAAATTTGATCAGAGAGCCCAATCATCAGCCATTCCAGCCTGCCGGGGCGGCACTGTTCACGTCTTCATGGATACAGTCGCGAAAGACTGAGACATCGCGATATTCAAGTTCGATCAGTCTCAGCAACTTGAGTCCGGAGAGATTCCATCCGCCCGGAATTCTGGAGTTGTGACACTTTTCACATTCAAAGAAGCGCCATACGCCCTCTTTATCAGGAAGAGCGATAACAAAGTTCTTCAACTCAATCGCTTTAACGGTCAGTATTCCCACGCCAGCGCGTCGCATGTCGTAGGTCACGGCCGAGGAAACTGCGGCGAAATCCAGAATCTGTGGGCGATCAGCTTCAAATGGAATAATCCAGCAGCCAAGAGCCAGTTGTTTCGATTCACTGCGTCGTCGACTCTGGGTGATTTCATTTCGATATGCAATGCCGTCCATTTCATACTGGGACAGCAGCCGCGCGAGTGCCACTGATGCCTTCTTCTGAGCATCCTCAGGCCGAAAGAAATTAGTGATGCGCTCGAACATAGACTGGGACTCTATAAATGAAATCAGACTGTCACGCTGCTGTAGAAATCTTCCTTGAGGCGACATCACCACCCTATGACCAGGGGGTGGCATTTTAACTCCCGCTACAACTCACTCAACTATTGAACGCTTTTGGATGGTTCCTGTGGAATTTTTTCAACAAGTCATCGTTCGATAAAGACGCTGAAACGGTTATGACGAATCGACAGATTCTATTGTTGACGACCGGTAGGGATTCCCGAACAGAGTCGCGATTTGCCTGAGAAACTCTCGCGTTGAAACAAAGTGAAGACGTTCAGCGGAAACCAATTAAGTCTCAGAGATTGCTGCTGAGAACCAATGGGGCATGGAGATTCTGGCCCCGCTTCCGAGTCTGCTGACCACAGTCTTTGGCTTCACGAGTATGGACGATTTCCAGAGCGGCCAGCCGATAGGCTTCGGCCATCGTTGGAAAGTTGAACGTCGTTTGAATGAATGTGTCGACTGGCAGGTTGGCTATCATCGCCATTTGACCGATATGAACAAGCTCAGTGGCCCCGTCTCCGACGATCTGAATACCCAGGATGCGCACGCCGTCAGGGCACGTCACCATCTTCAGCATTCCAGAAGGATTTGCTGTGATATGTGCTCGCGCGATCCGTTCAAAACTTACCCGTGCGATTCTGGGAGTATCGAATTTCTCTTTGGCTTCCTGCTCGGTCATTCCGACAGTGGCGATTTCCGGAATCGTATAGATCCCGGTCGGCAGCGAAAGACTGGTTTTGCTTCTCACACCGCTCAAAGCATGAATAACGGCTCTTCGCCCCTGATCCATTGAGGCAGACGCCAGGGCCGGAGGCCCGATGGTATCCCCGACCGCGTAAATATTTGGGATGGCAGTTTGACAAAACTCATTGACTGTCAGAAGACCTCTGTCAGAAGCCTGGAGCCCCGCTTCAGCAAGCCCCAGCGAATCAATATTGGCCACACGACCGAGTGCCACGAATGCCTTGTCGGAATCAAATATCCGTCCGTCGGACAATACGGTTCTAACAGAACTCAGGCCGTCCCATTTGACAGATGCTAATTCGCAGTTGCCGACGAATTCTCCTCCGTTAGCCCGGAGCTGTCGCAGGAAGTACTCCACAAGCTCCGCATCGATAAAGCTGAGTGGCCGACTGGCCCTGTCCAGCATTGTGACCCGAACACCGAGAGATGAAAAAGTGGAAGCGTATTCACAGGCAATGACTCCGCCGCCGAAGATTGCTATCGATCGCGGCAGATAGCTCATCGAAAGTATCGAGTCGCTATCAAGAATATTCTCGTGATCAACTCTGATGTTCGGAGGATTTCGTGGTCGCGATCCCGTCGCGATGATCACCGTATTTCCACTCACCGTGGATTGCTCACCGCAGACACGCGTAATCTCAACAACATGAGCCGACAAAAGCCGGGCTCGACCGTATGTTCGTTCAACCCCGGCTTGTTCGAGACAGTTTCGAATTGTCTCCTGATGAGCATGCACGACGTCATTCAGTCGCTTCATCAAACTTGTCACGCTGAGCTTCGCGTCACGGCTGATTTGGTAAACATCTCCACTGCGACGTTGAAATGCGGCAAGAGTCAGGGCCGTCTCACGAAGAGTCTTGCTGGGTATGGTTCCATATTGAACGCAGGCTCCACCAACCTGAGGCTCCTGCTCAATGATCAAGACACGAGCCCCCTGCTCTGCGGCTTCCAACGCGGCATTTTGACCTGCGGGTCCGCTTCCGATCACAAGCACATCAAATGTCGGGCAGTCAGAGATCATGTGGTTGAGTTAACCCATTCCAGGATTTCATTTTGATTTCGCAGAATGCCCTGAAACTGCTCGGGATAAATGCTCAGCACAGAGAGCATGGGATGCAGTTCTGAAGACTCTGAAGCTGATCCCGGGGACAAAGCGTTGTCTGCGAGATAGCTCGCAAGATTGATGGTTGCAGCCTGTTGTAAGCATCCAGGAGCATCTTGTGGTGAAAGCTGAAACTGTACCGCTTCGGCAACACGAGCTGAGAGATCCCACGAAATGATGAGCTTTGCAGCGAGCGCTATTCTATGCGTTTCTGCAGCTTTACAAATCTCTTCGTCGGATGCCGCCAGACCGTATCGACGCCGACGAGTTGCAAGTGCCTGAAAGAGAATGGGACGTCCAACATCGTGAAGCAGACCGGATAGAAACGCTTCTTCAACGTTCATGCGACGAACTCGAGCGATCTCCTGCGCGAAAGCCGCGGTTGCAAGTGATCTTCGAAATGACTGACGAACATGCGCCTCGAAATCCGGTACATCAAAGATCTTGCACTGGCAGGAAATCAGAACCACGATTTCTCGAACACAAAGCAGCCCCAGCCTTGCAACAGCCTGCTGAATGGAAGAGACAGTTACTCCTGTGGAGTAACGAACAGAATTAGCGATGCGCAACAGATGGCTGGTGAGCGATTGATCGCGTTTTATCAATGCCACAATGTCTGCCACCTCGCAGTCGACGTCGCTGGTCAGTTTCAGTAACTGAGCGGCAACTTCAGGGAGCACTGGAAGTTCGCAGTCGTCTGAGCTGATCACAGCTCTGAGCGCGTCCTGAAGGGTCTCTGTTTTTCTGGCAATCGTTGTGCTCATGCCGTGTCTTTCCGCCTGTACTCTAGCCTAAAACAATTCCAGCAGGACGCCTGTTCAAACTCGGGTGGATCGATCGAGCATAACTGGGGGGACTTGACATTTGATTGGCAGGAACGTCCGGAAGTCTGCGAAGTGACTAAGGATTATTCGGGTTCTGACGGTAGCCCGTGTGTGTACGCTGAATTTTCCCCCAGGCGACGCGCTCGCATCCGCAGGGATTCAATCGAATTCGCAGGAAGTCGAAGAGGCTTGTCTCCGAATTGGCAGAGCCCGTCTCGTCGTGTCAACCTCAAGCGCGGAGAAATTTTTCGTCAGACAGGATCTGCAGACTGAATTCTGTTCAAAAGGCCGTCTTGTAGCGGTCAGGGTGCCCCAAAACGTCGCTGCTGGGGTCAACGGGCGACGGCCCCGCGCCATTGTTCTCAGCAAGAAACGCTGAAAATGCCCTTCTGATTCGGCCTGCAGTGCCTTGGCCCTGGTGAATTCGGCAGGCAATGCCGAAGTGACGCGACGCCAGCAGGAATCGAAGAAAATGAGTCCAAATTGACGCTGTCGCCGTATTGACCGTTCCGGATCGCAACAGTTATCACCCCGCGACGATTGTCCGACTGTTGCGCTGCGAGGCAGTGAACGAGCGGAAAATCAAGACAGCTCAGATCAGATTACATCACGAGTCCCCGGAAACGGATTCCGGGCTCGGATCGAGTTACCTAATTTGACTCATGGTCCGCACCAGAATCGACTGGTTCGGAAATCATGGACGATCGCTGCCAGAGCCTGGTCGCTCTGTCGCGCATTCCTGAAGGAGGATCCTACATTGCAAAAGGCCATCGGACTCATCACATGCGCTTCGGTGATGGCCGTGTCGCTGTATTTGTTCAGCGGCGGCGATCCGTCACGAACGTTGTCAGCTCAAACTGACTCCGGAAAACCTGCTGGCAACTATAATGCTGCTGCCAGACGATTTCTTCAGGACGCTCGGCAGAAGGCAAAGCAAGGCAAAACTGCCGAAGCTCGCCGACTTGCTGAAACAGCAGCCTCGCTGTCTGCAGAGTGGAATGAAGGCGAAGAGACTCCTGACGAGTTTCTTGATTCTCTTGCTCGGCCTGTGGCGAAGCAAGGTGTGGAATTTGACTTCGGCGAAGAGAGTGATTCTTCAGAGATGGCCGAGGCAGATGATTCTGCCCCTGCAGACTCAGAAGAAGTCAATCCTTTCGAGGAGCTGGCAGATCCTGAAGTTGAGGCTCCGCTGGCCAGTAATGACCTGCTGAAGAAGAAGCAGGCTCAGCGACTGGTGAAGGAAGCACGGTTTGCCATGTCGAAAGGTGATCTCGCAACGGCCCGTTCGCGTGCTGTTCAGGCTCGACAACTACAGGCCTCGTGGGGACTGTGGGATGATCGCCCGGAGCATGTTATTGCCGACCTCGACAAAAAGACGAAGACGTCAACCTTTGTTGCGGGTGGCAGCAAGTCATCTGAGAAATCCGCCGTTCGCTCAAAGAATGCGGACAGCGAGTATGAGCAGGCAACGGCCCTGTTGACTCAGGCCCGTGCCGCGATGGATGCCGGCAACCTGGAAGAAGCCGCAAAGTTTGCGGATCAGGCCGCTGAATTTGACGTGGCTTACGGAATGTTCGAAGACAATCCAACGCTGGTAACTCGAGACATTAAGCGTCTGCAGGGAACCGGTGCAGCCGTCAATTCAACCTTTGCTTCAGCGAAGAGTGATGCATCGAAGGATGCAATCATGGCCCGTAAGCTTCTTCATGAAGCTCGTGAAGCTCTGGTCCATGGCAAACTGAGCGTTGCTCGTGAAAAGGCGGCTCAGGCATCAGAATTGAATGTCGCGTACAATGTTCTTGATGATCGTCCGGAACTTGTTCTGAATGATATTGAGCTGGCCCTCCGAGGTCAGGGGAAGTCTCAGAAGACGCCGCGCACCGACAATGTTGCAGCATCGGAAACAGCGACTGGGTCAGAAGCGCATCGACTTGTGGCGGATGCCCGTTCAGCTCTGAACAAGGGTGATCACCAGAAGGCTCAGCACCTTGCTATTCAGGCTCAACAGCACGACGCTCCGTTCGGACTTCTGGAAGATCGTCCTGAGACAGTACTGGAAGAAGCCCAGCTGATGGCTCAGAACAGCGATCAAAAGAACGGTCGGAATGCAATTGCTTCCGGGAAACCTGTTGATGTCACTCCTGAAGGACGTGCAACGGCTTCACTTGCTTCAAACGACGAGGCAGAGTTTGACTTCCCGGTTCTGGCCCCGGAAGGCGAGTCGGCCTCTCAGGCTTATCGCAGAGGTATTGCCGCTCTTCGCAGTGGCAATCGAATGGCTGCCAGAGCCGCATTTTCTGAAGCGTCGAAGAACGCCGGAGATCTCGGCAGCAAAGAACGTCGTCAGCTGCAGGACTTTCTGCAGAACGTTGCTGCTGCTCCGGATGTGCAATTGGCATCGGGCCAGGAAGGTGAATCGATCACTCTCGACAACGAACTTCCTATGAGCCCAATGAACGAAAAAGACCCGCTGACCACAGCGACTGAAGAGTCTGATGTTCGCTACGATCGTCTGCGTACGGAAGTCATGAACAGTGTGTTCAGAGCTGAAAAGCTGAAGAAGGATAATCCAGAAGAGGCTCTCCAGATCCTGGATAACACACTTGCGACGGTCGAAGCAGCTCCTCTGAATAAGGAGTCGCTGGATACTCTGGGTGGTTATGTTCGTCGCAGTCAGGAAACGATTCGCGAGTACATGGATCAGCAGGGACCAAACATCGCTCAGCAGAACAAGAATCGCAACGTAATGGAAGCGATCAAACGCGAGACCGAATCAAAGATTCGGATCGAGCAGGAGTTCGCAGAGCTTGTTGATCAGTACAACGAACTGATGAAAGAACATCGCTACGCAGAAGCGGAACTGTTGGCCAAGAAGGCAAAGGACCTGAATCCGGACCTTCCTCAGGCCACGATCATGGTGGAGAAGGCCAAAATTCAGCGTCAGGTCGCCTTCAACAACGACGTACGTGAACGCAAGGCAGACAGCTTTACGCAGCAACTGAACGACGTCGAACTGGCTTCGATCATGCCTCCGGGTGGTGACTTCTCGATGCCGGATGCAAAGTCATGGACAGATCTGTCAAAACGTCGCGAGAAATACGGCCGTGCAGACAGCCGTGAACGCACGGAGAGCGAACTGCAGATTGAGAAGAGTCTCGGCGAGAAAGTCTCCCTGCACTTCCATGATGTGGCTTTGACGGAAGTCATCCGACACATCGCAACGGTCCACGGTATCAATATCGCCATGCAGACTCGGGCCATCGAAACGGAAGGTCTGACAGCCGATCAGCCAGTCAGCATTGATGTGGACGGGATTACTCTGCGAAGTGCTTTGAATTTGCTGCTGGATCAGGCCGGTGGTCTGGTTTACACGATCGAGAATGAGACTCTGATGATCTCGAATCGACTGGAGCAGGAAACCAAGCTGGTAACATTGACCTACAACGTAGCAGATCTGGTTGTCCCGGTTGCGAATAAGCTTGGAACTAACTCCAGGAGCAGCAAGGATCAATTGCAAAGTCCTGGCATGGGTTTGTATCAGGTCAACGATGACCTGTCCGTCAACATCAGTGGAAACGGACGAACCAACTCCGGTGCGACCGTTGACTACTCCGACAATCATGCAGACTTCTCGGGGCTTATCGACCTGCTGACAACGACGATTGAACCCGGCACATGGGACGTTGATGGTGGAAGCGGGACGATCGGCACTGAAGAAAATACCTTGAGCCTTGTGATTCGCCAGACGGCTGCGACACATGAGCAGGTCGCTGACTTGTTGAAGCAGCTACGAAAGCTGCAGGACTTGCAGGTGACTGTCGAAGTGCGATTTATCAGTGTTTCTGACAACTTCTTTGAACGAATTGGTGTCGACTTCGACTTCAACGTTCAGGACAACCTCGGTGATCCAGCGGGTGTACCTGCCTTTGGCTCTCGCCAGCTGACATTCCCGGGAAGCACAACCGCTGGTGGTGGTGGTGGCGGTGGCGGGCAACAGGGACAGGACCTTCGAGGAAACACACAGAACGGAGGCGGTGGCGGAGGTGGTGGTCAGCAGGGTCAGCAGGGTCAGCAAGGCCAGCAAGGCGGTGGTGCCGGTCGACTGTTTGACCGTGTGAACCGAGTCAACTCCCCTCGCGACGACTTCAATGGTCAGACTGTAGGTTTGTCAGGTCCAAATCAGTTTACTGAAGATTACGACATTCAGTTCCGTCAGGGATCGTTTGAAATCGGCGTTCCAGACTTTGGTGGATTCCAGCCAAGTGCAGGTATCCAGGTCGGGATGGCCATCCTGAGTGATATCGAAGCATTCTTCTTCATCCAGGCCGCACAGGGTGATTCTCGATCGAACATCATGACCGCTCCTAAAGTCACAATGTACAACGGGCAAACGGCCAGTGTCAGCGACAACATTATTCGCAACTATGTGGCACAGCAGATCCCAGTTGTAGGTCAGGGCGGTATCGGTTTCCAATCGGTGATTGGTCAGGCTCTGGATGGTGTGACGCTCACGGTCAACGGAGTCGTTTCTGCGGACCGAAGGTACGTTCGATTGTCCATCCTGCCGGTGTTCAATCAGATTATTGAAATGCAGACCTTCACCAACGTCGGTGGGGGAGCAGCTTCCGGAGGCTTCGGAGGCGGTGGTGGTGGCTTTGGAGGACAAGGCGGCGGCGGCGGTGGTGGTGGTCAGTTCGGCTTCGGCGGAATTGGCGGCGGCTTCGGCGGCGGTGGCGGTGGTGGTTTCGGCGGCGGTGGCGGTGGCCAGCAAGGCCAGGGCGGTCAGCAGGGTCAGCAAGGTAGTGGAACTGCAGGTACATTGCAGTTGCCTATTACCTCTAACCTGACTGTATCAACCGTCGTCAGTGTTCCGGACGGTGGTACCGTACTCCTCGGTGGTATCAAGAGGCTGCGGGAAGGCCGAAATATGGCTGGCGTACCGATCCTGAATAAGATTCCTTACATCAGCCGATTGTTCAAGAATAGTGGTGTGGGACGTGAGACCGAAAGCGTGATGCTGATGGTGACGCCTCGTATCATTATTCAGGAAGAAGAAGAAGAACTCATCATCGGAACTGCTACTGAATGATATCAACATGAATCTCAGCCGACTCATGAGGTCAAACTTGTGAGTCAGCTGTCTGGCTCAGGTGCGGTCTGATCAGACAGTCTGTGCTGAATACAATTTGGTATCCTCACTGCAGTCAAGCAGTTTCGGGGTCTGAGCCGTCGCGAAGTGCGGGTTTCGCGACGGCTCTTCTCATTGAAAGACGTCCGGTTTCTATTCAGAAGAACAATCCCGGGCTACGAAGCGGGACTCCAGCATAATCGGGCTTGCAGCATGTCAACATTCTTTCAGAACACAATTTCTGACCTGAGCCCCACGATGAAAGCATCGTTATTAATGCCGCTCGGATTGGCAATGTACATCATGTCGGGTTGTACGGTGATCCATTCTGCGATCTGAGTCTTATAGAAGATTTCAACAGCCTCTTCACGACTGGATCCAGTTGCCGAAAAGCCTGCCGACGCGATCCCGACTCCAACAAGATCCGTGTCACGAGATTTGACTGCACCTCGGTACGTCAGGCCGGCTCCGTAGTAACTTTCGACCGCATTGCGATCACCAGGAGCCCAGCCCCACTGAGCAAACGTGCCCAAACCCTGAGGCTCCTCGTCTGAGCCTGGCTCCTTCCACAATAGCTGGTCGGCAGATGCCCAGAATCCATAGTTTCCATGGATTGTGCCTACGCCTGTCTGCAGATTGTCAAACGAATGAGTGTGGTACCAATTGCCAAGTCGAATTGTGCCGGGTAAATCGCCGTCTGCTCCGAACTGTGGTGTCAGGGAAATCTCCTGCAGAGTCATGGCTCCGAAATCCCCCACTGTGGAGAACGCCATGCTGGCCCCGGTCGGTAAGCCAAATGTGGGAGCGCCGTCGTAGACTCCAATTTTGTAATGGATCATGTCGGTAAGATTCAGAAACGCAGCAGCTCCCATGCCCGGGTTTGGCCACGTCCCCAGTGGAACTGTGGGAATCAAACCGAACGAGGAGTGAATAAAGTCACCGCCGAGATCCACGAAAGCAAAATCTGCGTTCGCATCCTGCTTGCCGACCTTCACGATAATGTCGCCATTGGCGAGCGAATGCTCGTACCAATATTCTGCGACCTGAAACTCATCTGCGGGTCGGGGGCTGCTGTCGATGTTGCTGTAAAACTGCGTATCCCCCACGTGATTCGCAGTCAGCGTACGACCATGGAATGAGTTTCCGTAGAGGAAGAACTTACCACCTTCCCACAGATCCATGGCCGCAGTGTCCGCAGTCAGGACAAGGTCAAGGTTACCTCGATACTTGGTGCCTCGATTCCGATCCATGCCTCCATGGGCCAGTGAGAAGAATTCACCGGTGTAAATATATTCTGCAGCAATGCCATTGTACTCGTGCAGGAAGTCCGGAAGCAGATGCGGAGTCGAAGGATTGCCTTCTTCTGAATCCGTTCCCTCCATTTGGCACCCGTAACACCCGTCGAGATACCACATGCCTTCACTACCGGGCGTCACAAGTCCGCGACCGGGACAGGCAGGAACAGGCATGCTGTGTTGAGCCTGTAATTGAGGAGCGTGTGCGAAGAAACAACTGAGAGCAATCAGTAAGCATCGCTTTCGGCAGCGCAGGTTGGAGAGAAGCATTGCTGAAGTTCGTCCATGAAGCGAGGCGACAGTGTTGCCCGAGACAACACTTTGAGGCAGGCTGTTCGATCATCCCAGTCGAACCGATACGCAGTGGGCTATCGGAGTGATCGCTCTTCAAGCTTCCCTGACCTTCGCGTCAAAACCGCACACTACGGGAAAACCGGAAACTGCCTGGCGCGGGTTGTATGGGTTCGGAAGATTCCACCATCGGGCGACGCACTTCGATGGAGTGCTGGAGTGGAGTCGCAACCTCTGGAAGACCAGGAGGCCTATGCTGGATCTTCCCGCAATCTGGCCGGAAAAACGGCGGCGCACAAAGCTCGCAAATGCACGAGCAGCCCCGTCTAGGCTCTTCCACGCTACCAAACAAAAAGAACGCGACCAACTGACAGGACAGTCGATCGCGTTCAATCGAATTTCAAATAACGGACGTTAATTCCGGGCCTGAGGAGGGGGAGCGTTCGCTACTCCATCCCGGAATATTCGTAGGGAACCTTTCACGATACATGCGGTTCAGAAGGTTCAATTCTCTTTCAACCGCACCATGGGCCTGGAGAGCGGGACGCCAATTAGACTTCACGCCTGATTCGTACACGCCGGTCTTAAGGGCCGACACCGAGCCTGGAAAGGTAAACAGCACCAGCGGCCAGTCAAGAACTTCCGGAAGATCCTGTGCAGAACGCAGGTCCTGTTTTCTATCTGTGGCTTACTGAAGGAAGGTTCGTCGCAACCATGCATTCTTGCGACGCTCCAACTCCATGACTCGACTGAAGAATCCACCCTGGCTTCGGCGAACAGGCTGGAAGATACTGCTGGACTGAGAAACATTGACGACAGGAACCGAAGCACTTGCTGTGGAGGCTGGCAGCACATGAACGGCATTTTCGCCCGCTGATGCTGCTGTTGAGAGACCAATGACCGCCAGAGTGGCAACACAAACAATCAGACGCATGAATTCAACCTTTCGCGAGAGAGCAAAGGCGACTCCACATATGGAACCGCCGCTGTCAGAAGAAATCTACTCTCTCGTTCGGAATTCGGCGGGCGAAAAGTTCCGGCAGATTTCTACATCGACTGCGTCAAGCCCCGTTTTCCCTCGGTTCTGCCATACTTTCGGTCGTGCGTCGGAAGATCGGAGAATTGAGGTTTTTCGAAAGAGTCCTCTCCAAATCTCCGAAAGCCACCACAGGAACGACGAAATCCTTTAACCGTGAAAGAAAGTGTGCAGCCCCACTCAAAGAAATGACATGGGCGTCGCCACGTATCCTTTTTTGCCCACGTTCCACACCCTTTTCACTTCAGATCCATACTGTGTCACGGAAGCCGCGCTCATTCGATGGAAACAGAAAAGCCCGGCATGCCATGCCGGGCTTTTCAGGATAAATCATAATAACTCTTTGCGTGGACGACTCAGCAGTCATTAGTGCCCGGAAAGAGACTGAGCCTTATATCCACCCTTCGATTTGAAGTAGAGGAACAGCGCTATGTAACAGGCCAGCATGAAGGCAGGGAACATGACCATCTTGCCCAACGCTTCAAAGCTACCGCTTTTCTTCGCGTCAGAAAGATGGGCCAAGCCGGCTTCGTCCGTGACCGTTTTTTCCTTGTCCGGATCGATTGCCTGATAGGCAATCCCCATGAATTCTCTGTCAGAAATCACCGCTTTGGCAACCTCTGCGGATTTTTCGTTTAGTACCGTACTGGCGGTCTGGGCCTGAACATAACCGATGAACGGGGTTCCCAGTACGCCTACCGCGATCATGCCAATCCCGGAGATTGCGTTCAACGTCAGAGCACCGCCCTTGGGACATTGTTCCGCTGTCACACCCAACATCGTTGGCCAGAAGAATGTCTTGCCGAAGCCATAGAGAGTGGCTGCTGCAAAAATCATTGGCAATTCTGCATTGCCACACTTGGACAATGCAAAGAGCCCGGCAATGGCAAGCACAGAACTGGTGATCAGCAAGCCGATCGGAGACAGACTATGTACGATTGGGCCAGCGAAGAATCGGAGAACCATCATGATCGCCGAGGTGTAGACAAGAACCCACACTGGATTACGCCCTGCAGCTTCCATTGGCTTTTCCATCAAGCCGCTGATCCACGAGTCCGTGCCGATTTCGGTCGTTGCCAATGGCATCATGATAATGATCAGAAACGCGAGGATCGCTCTGCCAAGACTCTTTGTATAAGCCCCGAATCCAACGGCGAGAACTACGGTTAACACTGGAGCAATATACTTTGAAGAACCTTCCTTCCAGCCGAACACTTCGCCCAGCTGCATGAAGATCAAACCGAACCCAACCAATGCTCCAAACGCGCCAAACTCGCCCAGCATTTCACGATATGAAACGCCGGCGGACTCTTGCTCGCTCTTTGGAAACTTCGCACCCAACAGCATCAGCAGATAAATGACGGCAGGTACCCCAACCAGACCAACAACGATTCGCCAGTCACCTGTCTTGAGCGTCTCCTCAAGGTAGATCGTTGCCAATCCACAAAAAACAAGTCCGCCTGGCCAGCCCGCATGCAGAATGTTCAACCATTTCGTTTTTTCTTTGTTGAACATCGTGGCAACGACGGGATTGATGAAGGCTTCGACAGTGCCGTTACCTAAAGCCAGAATGATGCTGGCAAGATATAAGAGGTCGTACCCCGCCTTCTGACCGGCTATCAAGGCTTCGCCTTCCACTCCCTGAACCTTGGAATACGCAAGGCACGCCAACGTCAGGTAGGTAGCGAAACAGACAAACGAGAACAACATGGCGACTTTGTAGCCAATTCGGTCAATGACCAGACTAAACAGAATGATTGAAATTGCGAACGGCCAGATCCCCGCACCAATCAGCTCACCGATCTTCACCTGATCAAGATTGAACTCTGTTCCAAATCGAACAGTGCACAGCGTAATGCGGCTGATAAATGCAAACGATGTTGTTACGAGGGCAATAAAACATCCCCAGAAGACCAATTTCTGGCCCGTTCCGGAGGATTGTTCAACGTTCGATTCCGCCATTACGAAAATCTCCATGGTGACTTAAGTTAAAGGAAATACTTGATGCTCGCAGTCCCCCAAACGCAGCGCAACTCAATAGCTGAGTGCGTGCAATTTGCTCAGAATTGCCTGAAATGCGAGCGGTCCGCTGGAATACTAACCACAGTCTGCTCACAAATGCAATCAGCCACGGGACTCTGTAACTTGATTAGCGGCACCAGATTTCGTGCAGGTCCGACTATGATGAGTCGAGTCCGACAAGTAAGACACGTTCTGTGCATTCTGGCAAGTATTTCTTGAAGTACACCGGAGGGGCGGAAGTGACAGGGCTTTCGAATAGACGCTTTTTCCTTTCGCGGAGCATTGCGGGATTGATTTCAGCAGGTGCTCTCCCTCCCATTATGTCTGGCGTTTCAAGCGCCGGGTTGGTTCAGACTCGCGAACTTCCTCCCGCTGGAGAACGCCCTGCCCCGGCTCCGGATGGTGTTCGCATCATCAACCCCAGAGCACGGGTTCCTGTAAGCTTCATCATTGATGATTCAACGTGTCTGGTGAACCTTGCTCATTTCGCAATCCCTCAGTTTGCCGAGGTTTTTCCGGACCGCTATCTCCAGAACTGGCGCAAGCTTCCTCGGGAGATCCCCGATGATTTTGTCCGCAAGTTTGGCGACTGGTGCGGCGAACGAAACATCAAAGGCAAATATAGCATCGTCCCCTATCCCGCCTGCGTGGGACGAGTTGATCAGCGACTCCCCGGATGGTCGCGAACCGATCTTGAAAACAGTCTGACTGTCGTTCGCGAGCGGATGGTTCCCAACTGGGACATTCATCCGGAAATGGTAACTCACACCTTCGTGATCAATACAAAGACAGGCCATCCATACGAAGAGCGGTCCGCGCGGTTCATGGAGAACTGGGATTGGAGCGTCAGTAAGTCGTCCGACGAACTCACGGACTATCTGGCCTATGCATTGCAGATTCTGAAGAACGCCGGGCTGACCTGCGAAGGTGTCACAACTCCGGGAGGTTTCGGTAATCGCGCGCGTCCTGCACTGAGTCAGGCAACGATGAATTCCTGCCGTGAAGTTTTTAGCACGGAGATCCCTCATTATTTCCGTGATCTGTATACGGACGACCAAAGTGTGGCTCCACTGGTCCAACGCGCATCCGGCCTGGAGACTACTGATCCGAAATGTGTCGTTTCGATCATTGGTTGTACCGGGGACTGGTTTGGAGGCTGGGACGGACTGGAAAAAGGCTCCGTCGATCAATTCATCACTGCCGATCTGAAGGGTGGTCGACTGCCGCAGGTCATCGACAAAGGCGAACCTGCAATTTTGGTCTGCCATTGGCCCGGCATCTACGTTAATGGCGAGGAATACGGGTTCAACATTTTCAAAGAAGTCGTCGACAGACTTCATCAGCGATATGATCATTTGCTCTGGATGAAATTGAGTGAAATTGCACGGTATTGGGCCGCGAAAGAACTCACGAGCATAATTCGACAGGGAGAAGATTTCCTATTTAAAGCCCCGTATGCCTGCCCTGCTTTCACCGTTGAACTACCGTCTGGGCAAGGCGCTCCGCAGCTTCACCAAGTGGGTCAGACGCGACCTCTGCAAGAAGTCTCCAGCTCGAAGAATCTTGAAGCCGGCACAGTTTTTCGGCAGGGCGAAAAGATGACCGTGTGCTTCGATCTGCAAAAGGGAGCGAACGAATTGCGGCTGCAGAACTGAGCGATTAAGTCGGACAATGGTCCCGTTCTGATCTACGCGGCCATCGTATTCGATGATGCATGGGTTAGTTCACGCAGCCTTTCGAAGTCTTCGGCGAACTGAACTTCTGAGTCGGTAGACAACCGTGTTTCCCTGCTTGCCGCAAGGCTCAATGAATTCCATGCGGCAAAAACACCAGGCCGCTTTCTGTGCCAGCCAGCGAGGCATCGCAGCTGCCTGAACAATATCCGACGTCGTAAATTCGTCGGCGACCTTCAGGTCCAGTGCTCTCCATAAATCCGAAGCTGTTTTAAGTTTCAGGTGCTGCTGCACGGTAACCAGCGTGCGCTCGTCAACACTGTATTTCTTTCGCCACGAACTTCTCGCCGTGGGCGGAACTCGTATTTCTTCCTGCTCGGTGAGCAGAACATCCAACTGCAGCCGTGGGTGCGGGAAGATTCCGAAATGGACGAGCTCAAGAAACAAGTGCGGCAGCGACTGACGAATCGGGCTGTAACGAGCACTGATGGTCTCGCCACCTGCATGGTTCAGCGTAATAATCTTTTTCCGAGCCGCCAGCGGTTTGACCACGATGACCTGGTGATCTTCCACCAGCGTCCGAATTTTGTCCCGGATTGCCGACAAAGAGGCACACTGGATCTCGATCAAGCGACCTCGTCGGTCGACCGCGTCAATGCGAAAAGCTCCGACGGCAACTTCATGTCGATCAGAGTCTGAAACGTAATGCTGCTTGAGCTGCTGATGCAGCAACGTTGCCACTGTCCGACCTCCTTGTCGTGTTGTCAGCAGAAATCACAATGCCGGATGCATAATCAATTTGCATCAAACCTCGGCCGGGCATGACGCGAACGCTTGCATCAGCAAGGTCGAGAGGCGATTTATCGCATGTCCTTCATGCAGTCGATCCCCATATACACGACCAGGCCAGCTGCCAGGATAAACATGATGTCCAGTACCATCTGGCCGCCAAATGGAAACCCGAGTGCCAAGTCCAGGATCGCCGCCAGACCCATCAGCCCCGCGACTCCCATTGACCCCATTACGACTCCCCGGGAATTGCCCGCCATTTCTCTCTCTCCGCCTCTTTGCAAAAAACTCGAACTGAATATCCCCGCGAGTATAAGCCACAGAATTCCTCCCATTCCAGCCTGTTTCGTACTGGAACGCCGGGAACCTGAATTGTTTTGTCGAAGTATGCTGTAATCGGACCGTTTCCCTGCAAGATCTCAGTCCCGATCATTTTCCCGGGCCAATCGACCGCCGGTACTCAAACAGCGGCTGGGCTTGTCTGTTGAATCAGACGTACAAAATGCTTCATCAGGAATGCATTTCAGCGATCAGGCCGCTGATTTCTGCGATTGTCGTCGAGGAAGGCGGATCTGGAAGGTGCTGCCGTGACCAATTCCGTCACTCATGGGCGTGACAGTTCCACCATGGTCCTCAATGATCCGATGAGTGATACTTAATCCCAGCCCGGTCCCCTGCCCTGTTTCCCGAGTCGTGAAGAATGGGTCGAACACATGCTGCAAGGTTTCCTGGTCCATTCCACAGCCATCATCAGCAATTGACAGCACGAGACTGTCAACCATCTCCTGCAATTTGATCCGGACGGTTCCCCCAGGTCGTGTTGCCTGCAATGCGTTAGCAACGAGATTCAGAATTACCTGCTTCACTTGCGCGGAATTGACCTCCGCAATGACTGAACGATCGCAATCGAAATCGATAAGTCGATCCTGGAACTGTCCAAGGTGGTGAACAATAACAAGAACCTCACGCACCAGTTCAGCGATGTCAGAGGGCAGCCTGCCAGCTTTTTCTCCGCGCGAAAAATCAAGCAGCCTTGCGGTGATATCGCCGCAGCGTCGTGACTCGCGACGAATCATCGCAACTCGGTCCATGATCTCTCGAGCTTCCTGTGACTGAAGTCCAATCAAATCATAGAGCCGAAACTCCATTGACTCCGCTGCCATCGAAATCGCACTGAGGGGGTTGTTAATCTCATGCGCCACGCCAGCAGCAAGAAATCCCACATTGGCAAGCTTCTGTGACCGGACCAGCTGTTCGCTGCGCTCTTTAACTTTATGCAGCAGTTCCTCTTCCGCCTGCTGAAAACGGTCGGCGACGCAGTTCACTCCCGCGACCAGATCCGCGAACTCGTCCTGCCAGCGTGACACCGGAGGCAGCCTGTGGGCGATGTCGCCATTGGCAATGCGAGTGCATCCCTGAGCGATCTTGCGCAGAGGTATCGAGATCCATCGGAAACCGCAGACCAGAATTCCCACAAAGTTCACTACGACAACAACAAGGCCCCAAGACAGAATCTGCAACATTCGAGCAGATCGCCGTCGTTCCTTTTCCAGTGAAAGTACAACCCAATTCTTCGCCTGGTACGCAGGAAGCGTTTCCAGTCCTTTTTGGGCTCTCGTGACCGCTCCTCCCACATCGAACCGAAGAGCATCCATTTCAGACCCGGCAACCCCGGTAATCGGAACAAGATTGCGAGACAATTGTCGGAGCGTATGAATCTCGGCGTAGATCTTATCGAGCCGGAAAAGCACCTGATCTCGTTGACGCATCGTTAGTTCAGCGGTCAACGGCAGCGCTTCGATGCGGCGGCGAAAATCGAATAGTGCTGTTTCGGCGTCCTGCACATGTTCAAGGTAGACATGTTTAAGTTCACTGACCGCCTGCTCTTTGCGGAGGTCCAATGAGTTGTGCAGGACCTCTGTGATGCGGCTGATCGAGCGACTCAGATGTTCCTGGTTCGGGCTTCGATGCAGCAAAAAGTCGAGGTCGTCCACCGCTTCCTGATGCCAGACCAATCCATAAATTCCAATCACTGCCATTCCAGTCATCAACAATAGCGCAACGGCGAACAGCGAGACCAGCCGTCTGCGAATGGTGCGGACCAGAAACACGCCGACCTCCCTGTCGAACTTGCGTCTGTGTTTGAACAGCAATTAGAAATGAACGGCAATTTCGGCCGTTTCCTGACCAGAGTCTAGTCCGACGCCTGATTTAAGGCCAGAGCGGTTCTCAAGACCCTTTCTTGCGGCGGATCTCCTCCGGCATTTCCACGCCGGCATTTCAACGCCGGGCTCATCTTGGCCACCAAACGTTAATTCAATTGCTGCTCGGCTGCCTGCTCTGATCTGACTCCCACAGTGTTGACGGAGAAAACTCGATATCGGTGAACCTTTCCACTGACTGAGCTGACGTCCGCGTACTTCATTTCCACAAGGGGCTGAGAAGGCGTGTCACTATAGGAAAGGTTCTGAAAAATCGGGCGGCCAAAAGGATTTCGGGGTTGCTCGGGAAGACTGGCCAGAAGCTCGCCATCGCGTTCAATGATGAAACCCGCAAGACCACTTTCAAGATCTGCCGTGGCAGTCCACTTTAGTTCCGCGCCACTCACGACCAACGTCTCCGGGGCGGGAGGCGGTGTAGGATCCTGCACTGCGGTGTCACTTGAATACTGTGCCCACGCAATCGCGACAGCTTCATTGGGCAGCCAGACAGATGTCTCCAGCTCTCCTTGAAATCCTGTCGCCGGAATCGGCTTTCCAATCTCCCTGGATCCGGGACTTAATCGTGCGATCCAACCTTCCGTCGGGGACAGCTGGTTGAGTTCTGAATTTTCGGTCTTTGAAAGTCGGGCCGTCAGGCAGGCATCAAACCACGGCATGGCCAGATATCGCTGATTCCCACAGTCGTGGCTGGAGATGGGATCGATGGAGATCCCCAACAATGCATTTCGGGAGCGAAGTTTTTTCGCGAACACTTCAACACCCGGCCAGACCCCAGAGAAACGTCCTTCTTTATCCGTGACACCTTCCAGAGTCCCAATATTGCACATCATGGGAACTCCACAGGCCGCCTCAGGAATTTCGTAAGGTTTGGGTTTGCCTTCTACAGCGGTCAGCGGTGGCACGCCGGAACGAAGCCAGGCCGCAGCAACTCGCTCAGGGTGCAGCAAAACCATCCCGCCTGCCCAGTGACCGCCTCCGCTGTGACCCCAGATTGCCCAGGGTACAGTTGCCATCTCTGGATGCCCCGAAAGCTTCCCGAGGTCTACCAGTGACCGCTGGAAGACTGCGTCCGACCCATTTCTTGGATCGCACCACTTCTGACAATCGGCCTTCTCCGGTTGTTCGATGACCGGAGCCAGCAATGCACAATCATGTTTCCTTGCCAGCGCTTGCCAATGGAGATCGTAAGCACCAGTCAGGCCAGATTTGCACGAACCTTCTCCACATCCGTGCTGATGGACGATGACTCCCCGGAGACGTTTGACGGCTGGCGGTACCCAAACCGTATAACTGGCCGGATAAATCAGTTCGCCCTCAACGATTGATGCCTCATAGCGGACCCGATAATACGGAGGATCTGCAGGTAAAGTATTCTTGTAAACCGAATCCTGAGCTGCGACTGTACTCGCCCACAGCATGACCATTACGACAATTGATCGCATGTATTTGCCCTGCGTTTCCTGAGGTGATCCATGAAAAAGTCGAATCGACTTATGCAGCCGTTGGTTCTGATGATTGGAATCTGGTTCATTTTTTATTCAACAGAGACCAGGGCTCAGGAGCATCCTAACTCCGAAACAATTCGATTTGTACTGGCAGGCGATTCCACAGTGACTGATGAGGCGGGCTGGGGCAAAGGATTTGCCGAGCTATGCAGTGAAAACGTGGAGTGTATTAATCTGGCCGCAGGTGGCCGGAGCTCACGAAGTTATCGTACCGAAGGACGCTGGCAAAAATGTCTGGATGAGAAACCCAACTTCCTTTTGATTCAGTTTGGCCACAACGACCAGCCTGGAAAAGGCCCCGAGCGTGAATCGGCCGCTGCCGATGCGTTCCGTGATCATCTGCGAGCATTCGTCGACGAATCGCGAGCAGTGGGAATTGTGCCTGTCTTGATTACTCCTCTGACTCGACGAACATGGACAAAAGATGGAAGCATCGCATCAACTCTGACAGAGTATGCAGAAGCAACCACGATCGTTTCAAAGGAGAAGAACGTTCCCTTGGTTGATCTGCATTCGCTCAGCATTCGACACTGCGAACAGCTCGGTGCAACCGCGTGGCGAGCTCTGGAACCGATGTCCGAGATCGGGGCAGATCATACGCATCTCAATTCCGAAGGCGGCCGCGCCGTTGCAGCTTTGGTTGTCACAGCTTTGAGTGAAAAAGTCCCAGAAACGAAACAACTGTTCTCGCAGGAGAAGATTAATGCCACATCCATACCGCTGACCTATTCCAGAAAGGTATCGCAGGGAACATTGCAGCTTGAAGAGTCTGAGTCAGAGGTGACCATTCAACAGTCAGAGAAGCTCATTCTTTCCTACCGAAAGCAGGCCCCCACAGTCCCGGATGGTATTGATCCGGTTTACTCACGCTCTGGATTCCTGCATCCGGTGGCATCACCGGCGGGCCACGTGGTCACGGCCATGTATCCATTCGATCATGCTCATCAGGATGGAGTTTTCACCGCCTGGGTGAAAACAACCTGGCACGATCGCGAGATTGATTTTTGGAATCTTGCCGGTGGTACCGGGCAAGTTCTGCATCAGCGAATCGTTCGAACATTTCAGGAGGAGGACGGTGTCGGATTCGAATGTGATCTGATCCATCAAGCCGTCAAAGCCCCTGTCGTCGATGTTCTGCGGGAACGATGGAGAATCAAAGCTTTTCAAACCGATGGCTCGCATCATCGATTCGATCTGGAAACAACTCAGTCCGCATTAACAGACAAGCCGCTGCTTATCCAGAAGTATCATTATGGTGGACTAGCACTCCGAGGGCCTGTTACATGGCTCACCGAGAAAGACGGTGATGTCCAGAAGTCCGGTGATCAACCGAATCCCGCTGCCAGGCGTGATCCAGGTGAGTTCGTGAATGATCACGGTTCCGATCGAATCAGGGGCAATCATGAGCACACGCGATGGGTGGCTCTCACGGGCCGCATGGACGGCCACGCCGTGACAATTACCGTGCTTTGTCATCGCGACAATTTTCGCGCGCCTCAGGCCGCACGAATCCACCCCACAAAACCGTACTTTGTATTTTCACCTTGCGTCGATGATGAGTTCCTGATCGATCGCGAGCATCCCTTCCGGGGCAAATACCGGTACTTAATCACGGATGCAGCACCAGACAGTCAATGGCTGGACGAACAGTGGGAGCAGTGGTGCAAGTAGTCATCTGCGAGCAGTCGAGATGTCTTGATCGCAATGTGTGGCCTGCGATGATCAGAAATTTGGCACGGTCGAGGCTTCGATGAAGGTTCGTCGTGACTCTTTGGAGCCGAGGATGTAGAGTTTGATCCTTCATCGTCGATTCGGTTTCTTCAGGAGTGATCCAACTATGAAACAACAGCAAGAGACGAACGGGCAGCCGACCGCTAAGCTCCGACGACGTGATGTTTTGCGGACAGGAGTCTTTGCGGGAGCAGTAGCATCGCTGTCCGGGTTGCTCAGGGCAGAACAAACTCCCGGGCAGATGGCCACGCGAAAACGTGTTGTGTTTGTGCATCTGGATGGCGGCCCGCCGCAGCTTGATACGATCGACATGAAGCCCGAAGCCCCCGTGGAGATTCGTGGCGAGTTTGCGCCGATCGCAACATCGGTTCCCGGGATCCACATTTGTGAGTTGCTTCCAAAACTCGCGTCGATCGCGGGTCGAATAGCGTTTGTTCGATCTCTGGTCGGTTCTGCGGGTGCTCATGATGCCTTCCAGTGTCAGTCCGGGTTCGAAGCAAAGAATCTGGAATCTCTTGGGGGGCGCCCGGCCCTGGGGTCCATTGTCACCAAACTTCAGGGATCGCCCAAAGATGAGTCTCCCGTCTTCGTTGATCTGATGCAGGGACGTGCGTTGGTTCGAAACAGTGCGAGACCGGGATTTCTGGGACCAGCCTACCAGGCGTTTCGACCTGATATCTCTCACCTGTTTGCCCGAGAACTTGAGCCGGGAATGAAGAATGAGTTAGCTCGCCTGGGATCGAACCATTCTGTCAGTCTGAAACTCGACGGGACAATTAGTCTGGATCGGCTGACAGATCGTACCACGTTGCTGTCTCAGTTTGATACTTTCCGACGTGAAGTTGACTCAGCGGGAACGATGCTGGCCATGGATCGATTTACGGAACAGGCTGTCGGCATCCTTACGTCCGGAACGTTGTCAGACGCATTGGATTTCAGCCGGGAAGATCCGCACGTGCTGGAACGCTACATTCTGACGGCCACTGGAGGCCGGCCGAACACAACATCAGAGGATCCCGGGGCCACTCAAAAGTTTCTCCTGGCGCGAAGACTGCTGGATGCCGGTGTCCGATGTGTGAGTCTTTCCATCAGTGACTTTGATACTCATAGCAACAACTTTCCTCGAATGCGTCATGTGTTGCCGATCGTGGATCATGGACTGGCAGCGTTAATCATGGATCTCGAAGAGCGAGGTCAATTGAATGACACGTTGATTGTTGTCTGGGGCGAGTTTGGTCGTACCCCGAGAATCAATCCGAAGAACGGTGGGCGGGATCATTGGCCTCAGGTGGGCCCTGCTCTGCTGGTCGGAGGCGGTTTGCGATGCGGACAGATTATCGGGGCCACCGATCGAACAGCCAGCGATGTCGTCTCACGTCCCGTCACGTACAAAGATGTTTTTGCAACGATTTATCACCACCTCGGCATTGAGGCGCATCGAACGACGATCATTGATCCTCAGGGGCGCCCGCAGCACCTTCTTGATCAGGGCGAAGTTATTCGAGAACTTGTCTGAATGCGATGGAGAATCTGAATTTGCCTGACCCCTCGAATGCCGTTCGAGCGATCTCGTGGTCGACTGTTTGAAGTCGTGTGGCACGCACCCGGAGGACACCAATGATCAGGGTCTGAGCTTTGGCTGATTCGGGTCAATCACCTGCACGCTCGGCCGCTGTGCTGAGTCGATGGGGTCTGATAAGTCGACGGAGTCTGCCGAATCTGGACGGGGGACACCCGTCGAAAACGAACTGACCCAGACCGAACCTTGCAGGCCGCTGACAGCAGTGCTGATTAACCGTTTTTGAACGAAGCGAGCCAGTGCCATTCGCAGTTGAGGAATCAACAGGAGAAACCCCCCAGTATCCGTGATGATGCCAGGTGTCAGCAGGAATGCTCCCGCAAGCAGAATTAGAACACCGGAGATAATCGACAAGGATGGTGACTGACCAGAAACAACCTGCTGCTGGATTTTCCGAAGTGCGATCATGCCCTGCCACCGCACGAGACTCATCCCCAGCATCCCGGTGAACAACACAAGTGCGATGGTCCACCCAAGACTGGTTCTCTTTGTGAGCTCAATAAGCAGCCAGAGTTCGGCCAACGGTATGATTGCCAGTAACAACAGGAATCTCAGAAACACGGGCTCTGCCTTCGTGACACTAACTTTCATTGACTGCACAGCCACAAGTCTCGCTGCTGCAACCACATCATACCGGATAACTTCAAAAGCAGAATACGGACTCCTCTCCTTCACATCGCAATCGGAGTTCGATCGAGTGCAGGAATTCCAGATGATCACCGTTTTTGTTTTGGGCCACCCGAAGGTTCGCTGCCGAAAATGTCCCGCTGGCGTTATGATTAAGAATTCGACAACGTATTGAACGGTGAGATGCCCGGAGTTGGTAAAAAGGGAAAAGACGCCGACATTCGATGTCAATTGGACTGATGAACTCATCGCCGTCCTTTCCTCGGCATGTGTGACAATCCACATGTGAAACCCCAGAACCAATTCCACTGGCAACGAAATTTTGAGTCTATGCAGTCGAAGAGGGATTCTTGCCGCTCTTCAAAAGGAGTGATTCATGAAGATGCAGAACGGACAGCACTTCCACGAGCGACGCGAACGGCGAATACTCTGGCGGCGAATATTGGTACTGATGTGCGTGTCCATCGCCTGTTGTCAAACACAGGCGATGGCCCAACGGAAGGAAGCGGGCAAGGAAATTGCAAAAGATCTCCTGAGGGCTCTGATTGAGTCTCAGCTTGAACGTCAGGGAAGGGAATCTTTTGGTCCGGGGAGACCTGTTCCACCCGTCATCGGAGAGATTCCTCGCCCGACTCAGGCAACGCCTGAGATGCTGCAGATCCGCAGAATACTGGCATCCATGGCTCAGGACGCGAATGCTTTATCGGCAATCGTGTCGGAAGAGGGACGCCGGAACCCGGATTTGCGGCGGCTGACAGCTGATGTGATTCAGTTTCAGGGAATCGTTCGGGCCGGGCAGCAGCGAGCCGACCGCGAGAACAATCATCTGGCAATTCAGCTTGTCATTCAGACTATGGATCAGGCCTGGAAGCCACTTGCTCATCAAATTGGCACAACACGAGGCAGCTCGTCGACGTTGCGACAGACGGCCGAGAAAATCAGTCAGTCGGATGCGCAGGCCTGTCAGATTCTGGGCATCAGAGACCAGTTCAATATGCGTGAACTTGTTCGAGCTGCTGATGTTCTGTCGGCAGATCTCAGAACGTTGACGGATGAATTGAGCTACGACGGTTCGTTGTCTCCGGACCGGAATCGACTTCTGGCCAGACTTCGTAAGCTTCAGGATCAGACGACATTGTTTGCGAATCTTGCTGCTGGTGGCGGGCAGTTTCAGACTGTTGTTGCTGAATACCGAAATCTGTTTCAGTCCTGGCAGATGCTGCGGCCGGAACTGGATCAATACTCCGCACGCACTGTGAGTCGGACGGCGGCCAGAATTCAGGAGACGCACAGAACCATCCATCAGTTATTGAGACTGGAGTTCAGTTTTGACCAACCGATGGTTCAGAAAATGGCGGAAACGCTGGAACGCGAACTAGCGGAATTGTATCGATCAATCACACTGGAACAGATGATGTCTCTGACCGACAACAGGTCATTGCCGGCTGCTGCTGATGAACTATTCGGTACTGCTCAGAACCTGACTGATGTCGTGACTCGGAAAGAATCTCTGCCTGCGGTGGGAGAAGCCTGGCTTTATCTGCAGGAACGCTGGGAATTGTTCGAATTCTACATGGTGACAGTTCGGACGCCGGAGATCCGACGCAGGATTGAAGGTGTCAGTCAGGCGATTGATCTGTTACAGGATGCGATCGGAGTGACGGTTACATTTGATCGAAGAGCCCTCTCACGACAGGCCGCAACGCTGGAAAGTATGGCCGATCATCTCCAGTTAATTGTCCGACGATGGCTGAATCGACCAGGACAGCAGGATGTGGCTCTGGGCACTCAGATTCAACGGCTTTCAGAACGCTGCCGTGAACTGACACAGCTGATCAATTCCGGCCGCGATCAGGGAGCACTTGTCCTTAAATGCGATGAGGTCATCACGGAGTGGCAACAGTTGCGACCTGCTCTCAGCCGCTGTGAGACCGAGGAGAAAGAGCCCGTCGAGCAGACCATAGATACGTTCATTCCTGCTCTTATTCAGTTGCGTACCATGCTGGAAAACTAACCACAGTGGTGCCAAGGTGATTTTCTGATCGGGCTTCTCTGTTCGCTTCACTCGATCTGTTCCCTGTTTCTTAAAATGGAATCCAGAGTGTTCAATAGACAACCGGGCCAGCGTCGTCGATCCGTCTGGGTATTGATGTTCGAGAGCGTGCCACTCAAGCACACGCTTGAGTATGTTCACGAAGACTCGACCGCAATCTCTGATGAGACAGAAGAAAAGAAGCCCGATGCCGACGATCAGAGTTTGGCAGACAACGAAGCAAAGTCGACGGAGCGGGAGGCATACACGACCTTCGATGATCTCGACATAAAATCCGCGTTCTTCGAACAATACCTGATTCAGGATACTCGCATCGGCGTCACGACCACTGATGTGCTGGGTGGAGAAGCAACCGTCCGGAGCTTTCAGCAACTGTTGACACAGCATGGTTGCCTTATGGCCAGCATTGTTCTGGGCGAGGCTGGTCGTTCGGCAGATCCTGATACCGATCCACCTTTATTGAAGGGAATGGAACTCGGAGCCAACACAGTTCATATTTCTCTGAAGTCCCCTTCAGAGTCCGGAGAGTCACTGTCAGAACTGATGGTGGATGATTCGAGATTCAGGGACGCCGATCTACTCTGGATTGATGTTCGAAACGGCGGCTCTAAGCAAGACTCCGCATGGTCCGCGCTGATCGCAGGAGAGATAACAAAGTTATACCAGCGTTTTTCCGACAATCCCGCTGAGCAGCCGGTATTGATTGTTTCTTCACTGCGTGGTTCAACGCGAGCCGTTGCTCCGCCATTTATCGGTGGTTGTGAGGAAAGTCTGATTCATGTTCCACTCTGGATTGATGACGGAAGTGGGCATGTCAGGCGACTACAAAAGCTGGCCGGGAGCTTTGATCTTCTGCCAACTCTTGCTGACTATTTAATAGGCGATCCCTCAGAGGACCATTCGCAGATAACGACGAATGCGGCAGCTTCAAGCAACACGGAAGCTGAATCAAAGAACACGGCCACTCTCGCCATAGGGCCTCAGAGTTTGCGACCCATTCTGAGAGATTTCCGTTGTGAGGGCGATCGGCTGTTGCGTCTCGTAGGCGATGGCTGGTCCGCACTGCGATCACAGCAATACCTGCTGGTCTCTGCAGAGATGCAGGATAAGGATTCAGATGTGAGAGATTCTGGACTCGATCGACGTCGGCTGTACCTCAAACCTGATGACGTATGGAATGTTCATGATTCAATCGTCACATATGAAGCGGTGGCTGATGAAATGGACGCAGCATGGCAACAAACTCATGCCTGAATCACTTTTGCACAAGCCGGCATTGGTCACAGGCCACTGCCAAGATCACACATTGGATTTGTCGCTCGAAGCAACATCTGGCGCGCGGTGAAAAACATCCCCGGAATGAACCTGTTCGAACGGTTCGACGTGAATCAACGCTGTCACAAGTCCGGGCAACTCTTTCTTGAGAGTTGCTTTCACTTTTCCACCCAGAGAATGCGCGACTCGAATACTAAGATCCGGATCGACCTGCACATGCATATCGAGATGAAACCCGGCTCCGCTCTTTCGGACAAGCACCTTTTCAATAAATCGAACGCCATCAACTCTTTCGGCAATCGCAATCACCTTTGCCGCCAGTTCATGAGATGTGGCATCCAGAAGTTCCCTTAGCGCCGGCCGGATCAAATGTCGAGCGGTGATCAGAATCACGCCACTGGCCAGAATTGCCGCCGCCTCATCTGCCATGACGAGACCATTGATGCCAGTGAGTTGAGGTCCCCACACGGCGATGCCGACTCCAACCAGAGCTGCTGAGGAAGTGATGGCATCGGAGCGATGGTGCCACGCATCGGCTCTGGCAGCGTCAGACTCATACTGATTCGCATCTTTCATCACGACTCGGAACAGCAATTCTTTGACCGCGATGATGATGATCAGCACAACCAGGGTCCACGGCTCTGGAGGCTGATGAGGAATGACAATTTCATGAAAGGCTTTCACGACGATGTAGAACGCCGCGACCACCAGCATTGCTCCCACGCCCAGCGATGCAAGAGCTTCTGCTTTTCCATAGCCGTAGGGATGGTCTTCATCGGCAGGCTTTGAAGCGACTCGCAGAGCCTCCCAGACCAACATCGATCCAAGGGTGTCTGCAAATGATTCAACGGCATCCGCAACCAGCGCGCTGGATCTCCCGAGAACACCGGCCACCAGCTTTACGATTGAAAGCAGAAGGCTGGCAAAGAATCCGATAATGGTATTCTTCTGGAGTTTTTGACGAGACACACGAACGACCTGAGGTGAATAAGTTCGGGAGAACCCGACGCCCGGGGATGGCCCGCATGTTAGCCGATCAAACGTGTGATTGTCTGCCAAGCCTTGATGGGTCTCCTGAAAGAAATTCATCGATTCAGGATTTGGCCCTCAATGCTGTTCGCGAACAGCGTGCCTGCATGCGCCGAAGCGAACCTGTCACGCCGCTCAGGATTCCGGCCGTTTTCCGTAACAGGTGACAAGTAAGGCCCACCGAACACGAACACACCGCTTGAGTCTTGCGAACTCGCCCATACGATCGTGGCGTCTGCCTCCACAAATATTGAAACGACAAAAAATGAAACGCTCCATGCTGAATCAAGTTCAACGTGAAGCGTTTCAGATGGGGAGACGATTGAAGTCGTTGTCTAGCGATTTGGAAATACATGCACCGGGCGTGCATCATGCGTCGCAGGGCGGCCTGGAGCCTGATTCACAACCTGATTTGCAACGGATTCATAGCCGATCGGTCGCACGGTGCTGGCCTGATAAACCGACATTCCAGGACGCGGAATCAGCGGCTGAGGTTGTGCTTCAGCTGATGGAGAGTATGGCATCGGAGCGACTTCAGAGTGCAGGTTCTGGTCAAGGTAACTGGTTCGATACTTGTTCCAGAACTGTTGAGAGTAAGGCATTCCGTGTGCGGCACCCCAGCCTTGAGCGATCTGAGTCTGTGAGAACACGTGCCGATAATTGTAGGGGCGAAAACTTGAGAAGCCGCCATAGGCCGGGTAGCGCTGAAAGTAACCGTGGATCCATGGATCCTGTTGATCATACGGATAAAGCTGCACTCCATCACCACCGGCAACGGTATTGGAGTACTGAATTCCAGGCATGCCAACCTGAGCCTGCGCCGAAACAGCACTAAAAAGCGTGACAGCAAAGGCAAAGACGAGTGATCGACGCATTGAATCCCTCCGAGGGTCGAATACACAGTAATAAACTTGCCGTTGCGCCAGCTCCGTGGAACGTACGGTCAATGTGGGTGCACTTCATACATCGGACGATCAGCAGGGATCATTTTCTTCCAAAACTGAAGAAACCGGTGAGCCGTTCAGGTCAGCGTCGCATGCGCATCTCGAACGTTCCGACCGTCAAATCTTTACTTCCCATATTCCAGTGGCCATTCTTTCGCGCAACAGTGAAAAGATCGGGTAGATCAGATTGCCGTGGTCACCACTGTCATTCTCCACGGATCGACATCACTCTGACAGTACGACAATTTCCGGGAGACATTAGCGGTATGAAAAGCAGTTTACGAATCCATCTTTTGATGTCAGTGGCGACTTTCCTGCTGGTTACGAACTCCGGAGAGGCCGGTGATTTGTTCCATCATGGGCGTCGAGCCACCTGCGATTGCAATGGCTCATCCGCACAAGTTGCATACAACGCGCCTGTTCTGGCGTATGCACAACCGATTCGCGTTGCTCCGGCCATAGAAAATGCCTGTGCGTGTACTTCGGCTGCGACTGGTTGTTGTGGTCTTGGTGGTGGGATGATGCAACTGGGCAGTTTCTACGGAGCGGGCAGCATTTACGGGTCAGGCGATGCTCACTACGGTAGTCCAGCCGTTGGAAGTTTTCTGAGCGGATATGAAGGGCTGCCAAATATGGACGGTGGAGGCATTCATCATCGATATCCTTACCACAGCTACCGGCGGCCATGGGCGCACCCGGGAACTCCTTCCACAAACATCACCATCGTCTGGTGAGTCAATTCGAAGAGCGTCCGGAAGAATTTTCAGCCTTTACTCGTTTGCGACCTGCTGAGTTCTGACGTTTGTTTTTCCTGAAGACCAAAGCCAGTTCTGCACAAAATTGCCGGTCTGTGAAACGACCGATGCTCAATTTGTGCGGAACCGGCTTCTTTGTTTAATGACACAGGGTTTTGGAAGGATTGAACCAGCATGCTGAAACTCAGGGAGCTGGATCGATATTGGGAGCATCAATAATAAGGTCTGGATCTCTCGGCCTGATCCCACCTCTCCATGAATAGATGCGCCACACCACTATTCCTCTGATCAGCTCAAGCTTGCTGGGATAAGTCGGACTATTTTACGCAACCGGCTGAACCGTCCCGCTCTTGTGGGGAGAATAACAATACGTTCGTGTCCCGATTCATTGAGCGTCTACCCCACGTCGATACCAAAGCTGAATTCTGCACTTTGCCCGTTCAGTGAATGAGGCACCCTTCGCCGATTGCCGCATGGATCTGTGGCACCTGTGTTCAGGGCAAATAAGTGACGGAACGCGAGCGTCCAGGAACGGTCGTTCGCGGAGTTGCGACACGGAAGGAGCACTTCGAATGTCAGCTGATTTTGCGGGTCTGGGTCTTCCACTGAGGAAATGGTGCGAATGCCTGCGAACCAGACCATTGCGTCAAGTGCTCGCCGGAGCGGTGAGCAGTGTCTGCCTGCTCGGTGGTACACTTCAGGCCCAGCAGAGTGACGGTTTTCAGGCTGCACCTCAGCAAGTCATTCAGCCAGCCCAGATGCAAACGCTTCAGCTTGAAGACTCCTCGGTCTCCGGGCGAGTCGATGCAAAGTTGAGCCCAAACGTCGACAAACTGCTCAAGCCGCAATATCAGCTTGATATCGAACGTCGGCATAGTCAGTTGGTGATCACGAACAAACGCGTGCGTCGAATTGCGGTCACGGATTCTACCGTTGCCAACTACGTGCAGTATTCGGAAAAAGAGATCAGCGTCGTTGGGCTCGAACTTGGAAAGACGGACCTCACACTGTGGTTTGAGGACGAGACTGCTCCTTCAATTTATGAAGTTTCAGTCGTTCGAGATGCAAGTCTTGAAGAGCAGCGAACCATTGACTTTGGCAAGCTGGAGCGTCGACTCCACCAGCTGTTTCCAAACTCAGCAGTAGCCTTGATTCCGGTTGGCGCTCAGGTACTGGTTCGAGGTCAGGCCTATGATGGCGAAGAAGCTCAGAACATTCTTCAGATCGTACGCTCGGAAGTACTGCGATCACTGGGACGTTTCAACGATCTCGACAATGGCGCCGGGCTAAACGTTTTGGCCGCTTCGGGGAGCCTCAATGGGATCAACGGTGGTGGCGGCGGCGGAAACAACGGTGTGAATAATGGATTTCGCGACATCGTCATCAATGAACTTTCCATCCCGGGAGAATTCAATGTCAAGATGAGGGTTGTTGTTGCAGAACTCAATCGCTCTGAAATGCGAAATGCTGGTTTCGACTGGCGAGTGGTGTTCGGTGACGGACGCCATGCGGTTGGGTCTTCCATGGGAGGCGCGACCGGCACAACCCTGAGCGGTATTTTTGAAAACAGTGAGATCTCGGTTTTGATTCGCTGGTTGCAATCCAACGGTACAATCAAGTTATTGGCAGAGCCGCAGATTGTCTGTATCAGCGGCACAGGAGCCAGCATTCTGGCTGGCGGTGAGTTTGCTGTCCCGACAATTATCGGTCTCGGTGGGGGGCAGGCAACGTCATTCCGCGGCTTTGGTACGAGCCTGGTCGTAACACCGACTGTGATGGATCGCGATCTGATTCGACTGCAGGTGGTTCCCGAATTCAGCGAACTGAATGCCGCGAACTCCGTCAATGGTATTCCTGGCACCAACGTAAAGCGTGTACAGACGACGGTTGAATTGCGTGAAGGTCAAACGTTCGCCATCGGTGGTCTGATTTCTCGACAGACAATCGGGCAGACAAGCCGAGTGCCTCTCTTCGGTGACATCCCCTACATTGGCCCTCGAGTCTTCCAGTCGAAGAATGCTTCCGAAGTAGAGACCGAACTTCTGGTGTTGGTTTCTCCTGAGATTGTTCGACCGATGGAGCCGGATGAAGTTCCGCCTGTGCCAGGTCACAACGCAACTCATCCAAGCGATGATGAGTTCTGGCACCGAGGTCAGACCGAAGGTACGCCCGACAATCAGGTGTATCAGATCTCACCGTATGGCAGCGGAACAATGCATGGAATTCCGCAGGGCTATAGTCTCTACAATCCCGCGGTGAATCACGGTGGCTACACGGCCGGTCCGGGACTGGGCGCTGGTGCTATCATGCCTGGGCAAGGTTATGTCTCGGGATCACAGGGATTCAGTGAGGGGCTTCAGCCACAGCCAGAATACTCAATGCCACAAGGCGGAGGGTATCAGACATCGCCAATGCAGAGCTATCCTCAGATGCAGCAGCCCATGGGCGCGCCGCCGTCTCAGTATATGCCTCAGCAGGGACCTTCAAGTCCTCTGCCACCAGCGCCGCCACAGACATTTCCTGCTCAGGGAAATGTGTCGCAGGAGAAGCCGGGAATGCTGACCAGGATGAAATCGGTCTTTCAAAAAGAAGATCAGTCACAGAACACGACCGTGAAACCTGCAGGGTGGAGCCGACCTGTCCAGCGATAAAGGCTTTGATCTGACAACTTGTCTGAATCGCATGGGATCTGGAGTTACCTGGGGATCTCGGATCAGACTGTACTTGGACTACTAATACCGTTCCTCACGATGTGCAGACAGGAAGAGCACTGACATGAATCTGACGCAAACTCTTCGGGCGAAATTCGCCACAGCGGCACTTACAGGCCTGATGGTCTCAGGGTGCTGCTCAACCAATGACTGCTGCACAACTTCGGAATGCAATACCTGTTCTGACCAGTGCGGCTCGTCTTGTGACAATTCCGGCTGTTCAAGCAGCTGGTATTCCAAATGCTTTCCATGGTGCGGCAAGAGCTATCCTCGTGGCCGCTATGCAATCCCGGATGTTATTCCGCTGGGAGCTGTGAACCGAGCTCATTGGCATATGATGGAGACCAATGGTGAAGCAGCCGATTTCGTAATCTACCGAAACGAATTCGTGGATAATTCTTCCGAGCTGACGCCCTACGGTCGCGACCATATCATGGAGATCGCAGCAAGAATGCCATCGGCACCATTTCCAGTATTGGTGCAGAGAAGCTTGAATAATGCGGACCCTGAACTGGATCTCATTCGTCGCGATATCGTGGTTCGAGTGCTGACCGATCTGGGCAATCAGGATGCCGATCAGCGCACCGTCGTGTCTCAGCCATACAGCAATGGCATTAATTCGATGGAAGGTGAGCAGGACTACGGGCGGTTCAGACAGATCCGAGGAAGAAACAACACCGCGGGCGGTAATGGAAATGGCGGAAGCTTCTAAACAGAGCCGACCGTTAACATTCTGGATCTTAGCTTCTTTTGAAAGCAGCCTGTTTCAGGCTGCTTTCTTTTTTTGACACCCGGTTTCTTTCCAGCCATATCACTCTAAAGTGTTTCGCTCGTTCGCTTTACACTGATGTCTGGGGTTCGTCTCGACACAAACATTCGAATTCCATTACAACACGGCACTCATCTCCTCTGGTTCCCATCTCCGCTCCTCTCTCCGCATGATTCTTGCTGACCATGTCAGTGAAATCTGCATTCCTCCCCTTTCTCACCGTGTATTCGCCTGGAGACCTGACCATGTCAGGATATCGCTGGTCGTCGTTGCTGCTGCCACTTTCACTAATCGTTCTGCTTACCGGTTGTCAGTCCAGTGAGTCCAGTCGTTTTGCGTGGAATCCGTTTCGGAAATCAGCAGAAAAAACATCTCCAGAGAAAAGCGGTTCGTCCCTGCAGTTGCCGAAATTCGCAAGTCGCAAATCAGAAACTCAGGAAGAGTCTGTGAAGCAAACCCCTATGGCCGAGGAGCAGGTCGACCGCCTGCTTGCCGATGGCCAATTGGCTTTGCAGGAAGAGCGATTCGAAGAAGCCCGTACTGCGTACAATGAAGTGCTCAGTTCGTCGCCTGATAATGCGACAGCTCATCATGGACTGGCGATGGCGGCCGATCTTTCTGAACAGTGGGCGGATGCAGAATATCACTACCGTCAGGCGCTAAGAATTCGACCGCGGGATGCGAATCTTCTTTGCGATATTGGATATTCATACCTATTGCAGAATCGATATGCAGAAGCAGCTCGTTATCTGAATCATGCGATCGAGGTGAATCCGCAGCATGAGAGTGCTCAGATGAATCTGGCATTGTTGGATTTACGACAGGGAAATCGCCAGGCTGCTGAGAGTCGCGTGATTTCCAGGTTCGGTTCCGGCGCGCAAGCCATGCAGATCATGGCTCAACTTGAGGGTCAGACGACGGCCGTAACAGCTGCATTCAAGACGGATGCAACAACATCCATCCCGCCCAACGCCACGTTCGAGCAAGTGCAGGAGCTTGCGCGGCGAGAGCGGTTAGAAGCGGAACGACGCAGAGCCAGTCAGGGGATCTCTCCAGAGCCTGTCGGTCAGCCTGCAAGTCATATGAATCAACAGCCGATGATGCCGCAGGTACAGCAGCAGCCAATGACGGGATCTGATATTCAGGTCGTCTCGAACCGTAATGGCCTGCCGAACGGATCTGCCTATGATGCCAACACGGGGCTCCCGATATCGATTCCCGGAGCCCGACATGCGGAACTGGCCCGATCAGGAGGACAGTTTCAGAACAGCCAGACTTTGAGCAATGGGCTTGGCAGTGGTCAGGGATTAGATGCTCGGCAGTCGGAAGGACAATTTTCTCCGACCGGAACAAGTGCATATGGTGCAGAGTCGCCCCATCCCGGCAATGCTCAAGGTTTAGCACATCCCGGTTTCTACGCTCCTGGAACCTCTGGAGCTACGTCAACATCCGGCGTCAGTATGTCACATGAGATGCTGAACAGGGGCCCTGCGAACGGAAACGTTTCTGTGATGAATCCGACGTCATCCACTTCGCTTGTCAATGGGATGCCCCTTCTCAACAACAGCCATGGAAACGCGGCATCGTCGGGTCCAATGAACACAGTTCCAGTGGCCGCTCCCCAACCACTTGGCCTTAATCCGCTGCCAGCCCGAGTCGTACCAATCCATTCGTCCGGTACATTTCAGGCACCCCAAAACGGCAGCGTCAGTTATGGTCAGCCTCTGGGATTCAACACACCCACAGCAACGGTCGCTTTTCAAAATCCTGCCGCGTCAGCGAACGGGTATTCGGCACCAGTCAGTTCAAGTGGCTCCCCTGCAGTTTACATGGACGGACTGAATGCAGGTCCTGGGGCGATTTTCCCGGTGAGCGGTTCGAGTCCTGCCGGCGGAGCATTTGCTGATCCTTCGGGAGGAACTGCAAATCTAAACATGAATAACGTTAGTTCTCCTGGCAGCAACTCCATGGTAAATGGGGCTATGTACCAGCAACCAGGATCTGCCCTGCCCTCTCAGGATTGGGCCAACCAGCAGCAGCAGCAACTGCGAGCCCAACAACTTCAGTCTCAACGATGGCAGGAACAATCCGCCATGAGTCGCCCGCCAGTCACAGCGCCGCCACAGAACTCGCCTTCGTGGGGAACGGGAAGTTCGGGCGCCCCTCAGAGTTCCGTGCCTGGGCTGCGTCCAGCTCCGGTGAATCCACTTGAAGCCTATGAGAAGCAGCGGCAGACACTGGACTCCGAGTACAATCGAACACTTCAGCAATTAGATCGGCAAAGCCCTACCGCAATGCCTCAGTTTTGAAAGTAGCTTGTGAAATTATATTGTATCGCTGCTTCGTCATTCGGCCACTCTTTTCCGTGCGTGCCCTCTTATGATGCTGAATAACGAGCTGGGCATGAACAGTTCGACGAATCATCAGGATAATGAATCTCATGTTAGCCTCGTATCCCTGATCTTGAGGGCGAAAGATCTGAATCGTGGGGCGACTCTGAATCCCCTTCCGGCCTGAGCAATGCGTCAAGCGTCGCTCATAATCGCCTGCTGAAAAACACCACATGTAAATCTAAGTCGTCGCACCAATATGTCACAACAACTTTGGGGCCCGTTCCACCTGATTCCAAACTGCCGGCTCTGGGTTGCAGAAAGTCGAAATTGCATAGATACCACAGAATCCGCACTGGGCTCTCGACTTGCAGACGCGAAGCTGACCGATCGAGATCGAGATCGCTGGAATAGATACAGACCGCTGGAGAAGAAAGGGCAGTTCCTGAACTCCCGACTCGTGATTCGGGCTGTGCTGAAATGTGAGTTCGGCACCAACTCGGCCGATTTGATCGTGGACTCCACGGAATCGGGTCGACCCATCCTGGTGGATTCTCACGGAAACCAAGTGGCCAGCATCAGCCTGTCTCACACCGGGAATCTAACCACAATTGCCCTGAGCGACATTCGTTATGAGTTGGGAGTCGACATCGAGACTATACAGCAGGTGAATGCCCGTGCGTTCGGTCTTTCCTTTATCAATGAATTCGAGCACCACCGACTAATGCAAGAAGCGTTAACTGAAGATCCGAATGCGATGCTTGCCATTTGGACGCTCAAAGAAGCCTTCTGGAAAGCTCTCGGTGGTCCGCACGACACCGCTTTACAAGATATCGTTGTGGAATACCGTAATGCCATTCTCACAACACATGCAAGCTCTCTGAGAGACAAGAAGAGGCCGCTCGCCACGCAGTTCTTTGGACAAGGATACTCGTTTCCCCGTGAGCTAAGAAACTACTCATCGATCAATGTCCCTGAACCGAATCCTTTAGCCTTCGTTGGCTGCGTTGTTGTCATAGACACAGCGCAAGCAGAGCCGGCTCTCGCTGACAATCAGGCAAAGCCTAACGACTCCACATGACAGGTTGAAATAGCCTCCATGGGAAACATGGGCAATCTCCTCGATAGACTACGCAAGGAGAACGAAGTTTTTCTAAGGATAAACCGCTGGAAATTGCCTCCCTGGCAATTTAGTTTGTCGATACACTCCGGCCGAATCTGAGGGCACATTGCTGGTGTCTGTGATCCGACGTCGAGGATACGGTGTTCGCAATGTCCTGAAAAAGATCAACTCCGCCAAAATGAAAGGCGGAAACACCTGGAACATGGCTTCAAAAGAGTGGCACGATGAGACTCAACAAGGTGATGGCTCCATTTACGGTTCTAATGCTTGGCTATTCGATCTTTACTGTCGTCAGCCATGTAAGAGAACAACAAAAATGGTCGAGCGCAGATGGCGAAAAGTCTACGGATCAATCGGCCCTGGCAGCCTCATCATCGAAAAGGTCGTTGCTGAAAGAGTCAAAGGGATTAATGCTCACGGGTATCAGTTCCAAAGTCCCGATCGCAGAAGACTACAGGATCCTCAAAACAGTTCCATGGACACTCAGTGCTGTACAGAGCAATTACAGAGCGTCGAGTGCAGAAAGTGCCTGTTCGTTGCTCGAAACCGGGACCGACGTGATCCAGCCCCTTGTTGAGTGCTTAGAAGGATCGGCTGGTCCACTTGGACGACGATGTGCGTTCTCCATTCGGCTTCAACTGGGCAAAGAACTCGGTGAAGGACTGCCGGGGGTGACCAGAGGAATTATCGAGGACTACCTGAAGGCACATCAGCTGACGGTACAACCCTCTTTTTACCATGACGAGCAGGGGCATCTGATTCTGAGCCCGCTGATTCGAGCATCCTTTGTTCGACTGGATACACCAGCGCTGGCTGCTCTTGCTGAGCCTATGATCGCTAAGTCCATCGGGGAATTGAGAACCATTGGTGTCTATTGGAACAAGACTGAGGCATTTACCCCGGCGTTGTGTCGAACTCTTATTCTCGCATTTCAGTACACTCTGGATGTTGAAGGCGTTGCAGCGAAACCAAACGCTCAGCGTGAGTACGAACTCGTGTTCCTCCACTTGCTGAAAGATGCATCCGTCGCGAATCCAAAATTGGCTGTCTTTGCAACTTCAGATGCAAGAACACAATTTCATCTCCTTGAAGAAACAAATCCTGATTCCGTCGAACAACTGGCTGCGATCACTGCGGACGTGCGTTTCGCCGATTCAAAGATGATGGGAATGTATCCTGAGGCTCCCGTCGTCACTAAGGTCCGCCATCGTGCT
Organism: Planctomycetota bacterium; assembly: GCA_052034165.1. Taxonomy (GTDB): domain Bacteria; phylum Planctomycetota; class Planctomycetia; order Planctomycetales; family Planctomycetaceae; genus SXXK01. The sequence continues at coordinate 84,069 of JBPOIW010000039.1, forward strand.
TTGTTGACCATACCGACAGATCTTGTTCAGGCACAAATAGAAGGTCTTGGTGTTGGCAAGGAGACAGACTTCTCCGACGTTCTTGATGAATTCTATGACAGAGCAATGGGACAGGCCCAGTCGGCCGAGACGCCGTCTGATCCAAATGAGCCCGCAGATGCTCAACCAGCACTTGAACCAACGCCGGATACTAATGCGAAGCAGTAAAACCGCGGAGTGGATATGTCAGCTCCCGGCCGCTTATTGAATCCGTCCTGAAGTGACAGGCGTACTGGCGATCAAAGTCTGGTAAACAACGCAGTAACGCTCCGTTAATTCGATCAGTTTTCGGACGGCAGTTTCGTCGGCCTGTGTGTCGATTTGAAACAGCATTTCGATATTGGTAAACCCAACAGGTGCAGTTCGATCGACTCCCATGGTTCCCCGAAAATCAAGCCAGCCTTTGGCATGAACCAACGCCCGACTTATCTGAAGACCCATTGATATCGACACCGCCGCCAGTGTGGTTCCGGCACAGGTCACAAGCGACTGCAGGAGCAGCTCCGCGGAACAAGCCTGGGTCCCGTCACCGCCCGCGTTCGGATGCAAACCCGCTTTGATGAACTGGCCATCGTTGCATGGCAAAGCGACCCGACAACCCGGGACATCAAACTCCACGACGCCCTCGGCTTTGAGACAAACATTCGCGGTGTCCGGTGACACCTGGTATTGCAACTTCAAAGGAGCCTGCAGAGCTCGCAATGTTTCACGATCCATTTCCCTTAGTCCCCTGTTGGTTCAGGTCTGCCGGGGGGCCAAGTCTGGTGGGACCCGTCACCTGAACCATGCTTTTGAAGGCGTGCAACGCATTCGTTGTCCGGCAGGAAATCAAATGCGAATCCGGTTATACTCCGAGGCAACGGAGAATTACTACCGAACAGCCCCGCCCTTAGTCTGTCAGCACAATGCCTCGAATACAACAATTGGATGCTCATGTCGTCAACCGCATTGCGGCGGGAGAAGTCATTGAACGACCAGGCAGCGTGGTCAAGGAATTGTTGGAGAACAGCGTTGACGCCCTGTCCACTCGAATCGAAGTTGACATCGTCAATGGTGGAATGGATTTGATTCGAATCTCGGACAATGGTGAAGGAATCCATCCGGAGGATATGCTGTTGGCGGTGACCAGCCATGCTACCAGCAAAATTCGCTCCGATGCTGATCTGGATCATGTCAGCACATTGGGGTTTCGAGGTGAGGCTCTGGCATCAATCGCCTCGGTCGCAAGATTTCGGATTCGCACACGTCCGGAAGAGTGTCCAGTTGGTCGAGAACTGGAAAGCCATGGCGGACAAATCGTGGTCAATCGAGACTGCGGATGTCCAGCCGGCACGGTGATGGAAGTTCACAATCTGTTCTTCAACACTCCTGCACGGCGACGTTTTCTCAAAAAGCCAGCGACGGAATTCGGTCAAATTGCAGAACAGTTCTCCCGCATTGCCATTGCGAACCCCAACCTGCATCTGGTCCTGCGTCACAATGAGAAGCTTGTGTATGAATTGCCTGCTTCCGCCAACGCACTGGAACGTGTTCGACGTTTCATGGGCAGTGAAGTCGCCGACCACCTGATCAGCGTCACCTCAGAATCAGAATTGCCATCCGGAGAGAAAATCCGGCTCTGGGGATATGTCGGCGAGCCATCTTTGAGCCGTTCGACTCGCAAGGATCAGTATCTGTTTTTAAATGGTCGCTGGATTCAGGATCGCAGCCTTCAGCATGCTCTGGGAGAAGCTTATCGCGGCCTGTTGATGGTGGGGCGACACCCTGTCAGCATTCTGTTCCTCGAACTGCCTCCGGCGATGGTTGATGTCAATGTTCATCCCACCAAGAGTGAAGTTCGTTTTCAGGACAGCCAGATACTCTATCGACAACTCCTCAAAACGCTTCGGGACAAGTTTCTGACCCTTGAGTTTCGCTCGAACATCGAAGTTGGTAGCTCAGCTTCACCCACTTCGAAGAACGAACTCAAGTTTGACAAACCAACATCGCCAGCAGCACCCCAAAGAGAACTCGACCTCTGGGCGTCCCATGCGCCGATCACGACTCCCCCCCGCGTTGGCGAATTTTCCCGGCTACCAGAGAGGCCTCTCGCCGCCCACCGATCGACATTCAATGATCGTTCCGTGTTTTCGCATCCTGCCGTGATCGAGGCGTTCGCGATTGAATCTCGCCCGGCAAGAGAAGAGTACGAACAACCACTCTCTCAACAGCCCGTCAATCCGCCCCCGTCCGATACTGGTGTCGATGAGAAGGCTGCAGGGCTTTCGCAGGATCGGAATGCCGGCGAACTGACAGCACCGCCCTCAAATGTTCCCGAATCAAAAGCTTCCGCAACGGAGAACAAGTTCGCCGACTCCATCCCTGACGATCAGCTGGACCGATCACTTCATTCTGTGACGGCTTTGACAGAGAGTGAGTTCAGGGCCATTCAAATTCACGACTGCTATATCGTCGTTGCCAGTGATGCGGGGCTCGAGGTCATTGATCAACATGCACTTCATGAACGTATACTCTATGAGCATCTGAGAAATCGAATCCTGTCTGGCGGAGTGGAACGTCAGCGACTCCTGATCCCGGATGCGATCGAATGCACCGCAACGGAATGCGTTGCGCTACTGGAATCTCTGGAGCTGTTGAAAGAAATCGGCTTTGAACTTCAGGAATTTGGAGGAACGACAATCCTGCTGATGTCTCATCCAACCTTGATTCCGCGAGGCAACCTGGCTCGAATCGTCAAAGACTTTGCAGAACAACTGGTGCAGAACGACGGTAAGATGTCCAGACGTGATCTTTTGGATCATATGCTTCATACGATGGCTTGCCGAGCCGCCATTAAATCCGGGCATCGCCTTACGGCAGAAGAAATGCAGGAACTGCTTCGCCAGAGACATCTTGTCAATGACTCGCACCATTGTCCCCATGGCCGCCCCACATCACTGACGCTGAGTCGTGGCACTCTGGATCAGCAATTCGGAAGATTGGGTTGATTGGCAGATTCGAATCGACGTAACGCATCGTTGACCTGCACGAACACGACCCAATCGCCTGCTTCTCGAAACTGCTCAGCTCTATGCTGTGTCGCCTCCCGGTACACACGCGCGTAGCCCAAATGAGATCCTGAACAAATGAGTCAATCCGTCTGTTACGTCAGCATGCTCTCAATTGTTCGATCACGGTCAACTCCGCAGCTCGCTGAAGGAGTTCGCAATCGACTCACGCAGAAATGCGCCGTCGTTTGAATAGACAACAAACCTTGAACCCTGGCCGATCGTGCGCCGCATTTGCTCTGACTTGCCAAACCAGCAACCGGCCGGGATATGAGAACGATCGGCGACATCAATAATTCGCTTCAGCAGGGCAATGAGATCCAGATGATCGTATTCATTGGGGATGCCCATCGTTGTCGTCAGATCATTGGGCCCGACAAAAATCGCGTTGACTCCCGGAATTCCGCAGATTGCTTCAAGGTTTTCAATACCTGCCAGAGATTCAATCATGGGCACAAAGACGGTGTTCTGGCATCGGTCTTCGAGGACATACCGGCGACTTTTTTCGTCAGGCCAGACTCCCTCGCGAAGGACTCGCTCCAATGCGAGTCCCTTCAATGGGCGATAAATCGCGGCAGCAGCCAGACGGCGAGCATGTTCCACGTCTTCAACGTAAGGAACAACGACTCCATCAAATGTGTCGCAGACTTTTGAGACGTCATCCGGATCACGACTGTGTGTCCTTGCCAGACATGCGATTCCTTTCGCAGCCAGGGCATATTTCAAAGGCAGAAACTCCGCAAGTTCCAACGCGTTGTGTTCTGCCGTGACAATCACAAAATCCAACGCCCCTTCCGGGAGCACATCAACGATCGCCGGATTCACGGTGTACTGGATGAAGGTTCCAAAGACAGCCTGACCGCGCTGCATCTTTTCCTTGAGGTTTTTGCCCAGCAGGGATCCAGCCATTCCGGAATCTCTCATCTTTGACATGAGTTTTGTTGTGGATCGCCACAAGGCGAACTGAATTTTCCACGAAAACGCGGCAGCCTTTGAGACCTCTCTTGGTCAACCTCACGCAAAACGAATGCATCAATGCTGGAAGAGGAATTCTTTGCTGTTGATGACTGCCCAGGCAATATCTTCCAGAGCCCGCGTTCGGTCTTCATTGGCCTTGATGTGGTTCTGTGCTGTCTGTTGCTCTTCAGGCAGCGGAGGCCGACTTAATGCCGTCAAATACAGCAGTTCGATAATCTCGGCATCCGACTTTCCACCAGCAACCCATTTGTGCACGCTCCCGGCATCGGACCGCAGTTTGTTGTGTACTGTCGGCCCGTTAATCAACTGCAGAGCCTGAGACAAATTGCTGTCCGTGGATCGTTCACACTCACAGGGAAGCTCTCGCTGCGGCTGGCCAAAGACCTGAAGAAACTTATGGCCCTCAGGTGGGTCAACCAACTCGACAGCTTTGGTACCTCCCGGCATCCCTGCAAAGTCTTCCGGCAAGCCGGTCACCGCACAGATGGAATCGAGAAGCTGTTCTGCCGTCAGCATGCGAGTTGTCGCATGGCTGAAATAGATTTCATCGTCGGCGTTATATTTGTTTCTCTGGGAACTCAGTTGATAAACCCGGCTTGTCATGATTGTGCGAATGAGGTGGCGTGAAGAGAAGCCACTCTTTACCAACTCGTCGGCCAGATAATTCAATAGTTCCGGGTTGGATGGCGGATTCGAGTCCCGGAAGTCGTCGACCGGATCAACAATCCCTTTTCCGACCACATGCCCCCAAATGCGATTTGCCAGGGATTTCGCAAAGAATGGATTGTCGTTCTTTGTCAGCCAATCCGCAAAAACAACGCGGCGATCCTGGTCTGCTGGAACATCAACATCTCCCTGCATCAGAAGTCGTACTTTCATTTGTTTTCCGGTACGAGGCTGTGTCACTTCTCCACCCGCTTTGACGAAAATCATTTCGTCATCCGGAAGCCCTGTCTCCTTACGCCCCACACGGATGAACGCGGCCGCTGTGCCGTAGTAGTCATCCTGAGTCCACTTTTCAAACGGATGGTTATGACACTTCGCACACTGAATGCGGATTCCAAGGAACAACTGTGCTGTCGTTTCGGTGGCATCAATTTCGTCACGGCTTGCTTTCCAATAAGCAGCGGCAGCGTTCTGTTGAGTGCTGCCGGTAGCGGTCAGCAGCTCATGGGCAAACTGATTTAATGGCACATCGTTCTTAACGACATCAAACAGCCATCGGCGAAACTTATGCACGCCGGTTCGAGTCATCTTCTTGCTGTTGGATCGCAACAGATCGGACCATTTCATGGACCAGAACCGAGCATGGTCATCGGTCGCAAGTAATCGATCGATGACGGCAGCACGCTTGTCTGGAGACTGATCCGCGAGGAACTGCTGCGACTCCTCTAAAGACGGTAGGCGACCAGTCAGATCGAGAGTTGCCCGGCGAAGGAAGTCGGTGTCGCTGCATAACTCTGACGGCTGGATCTGAAGCTGCTTCAACTTCCCAAACACCAGTCGATCGATTTCCGTGGTCTCTGAGGGATTCGGCCACTGGAAATCAGGACGCTCGGTGAGAAAAGTGAGTTGAGTTGTAGACACTTTGTCTAAGTATCGGGCCAGAACGGTCACTTCGCCACGGCCTTGCTGAGAAACCACTCCGGACGGTGAGATCATGCCGATGCCTTCATCCGATGAATCGAACGCCGTCAGTGCTGTGATATCCCGCACGGATCCATCGCTGAAATAACCATTGACAATCAGCTGCTGTCGATCAGCGCCATCTCGGAGAACTCTTGGAGACGGTAATAACTCAATCCGTGATAAAGTCGCAGCGCCGTCCGGATCCAGCTTCATTCCCTCCGCGATCCAGTCTCTCAAAACTTGATGACTGGGATCTCCATTCTGCAGCCGACGACCACCACCGTGAGCCACTTCCATCAACGGCTTTCGCAGCAGCAGACTTTCATCAGGGCTCAGCACATTCGAACGTCGATTGAAGAACTCTCCTCGCAACGTCACCAAATCTACATTAGGATCGTAGCCTCGAAGAGAAAGACGGAAACCGCCTTTGCCAGATGGAGACCCGTGACATGCCCCCATATTGCAGCCGGATTTTGTAAGAGACGCCAGTATCTCGGTTTGAAAGGAGACTGGAGCCGGCATTTCAAAGCTTGACACAGTCACCTTAGCTGATGCTGATTGGCCACCACGGATCACATGGACGGTCGTGGTCCCATTACCTTTCGCCTTTACGACTCCGCCTTCAACGACAGCGACAGCAGCGTCGTCGGTTCGATACTCAGCCAGCCCAGTAGCGTCATGAATTGTCGCAGCATCACCATTCGCCGTGACGATCAACTGTTGCACGCCACGAGGACCGACGAGAGCAATCTCGGCTGGTTGAACAGAGAGCGACAATGTCGGTAGCTCAGCAGCAAAAGAAGCTGAAGCACTTACTAATATCAACAACAGGCAGGTTGAGCGGAGCATAGTGACGAAGCCTTTGTTTGCGATTCTTTGTAGCCAGGCATTGGCCTGAATACGCACTCTCCAGGAACTTTTGCTGATCAGGGAGTTGCCGGAGCAGCAACTCGGAGGTGGGATTTTTCAGCAGCGAAACAACAATAACGTGTCAGATTACTTCGGAACTACTTCTACAACAATTGGCGGAACGGGATGAACGGGTTCAACTTTATCCTTCTTCGACTTTCCCTGAAGGAAAACAGTGAAAGGTCCAACCGGGGCGTCAGCAGTCGCAGCTATCGTAACAGCCAACTCCCCCGCAGCCATTGAGCCGCCTGTCACCGTGATGCCCGCGGGCAATTGATCGGCCGGGGTCGAAAGGGTGATTTCGATCGGCTCGGTCCATTCTGCGATACGGGTCGACTTCAAGAGTACGGTTGCGGAAGCTCCTTGGGTGACGTTGATACTGGCTGGCTCCGCCAACAATGAAAACTGTGCGGCAGGCTGGACTGCTGCAAAGAGATCGGTCCTCACGCGCGCACTCCGAAACAGTTCCGCATCTGCTTTTTTAGGTGCCGGAGGGGCAAGCTGGAGTTCAGCAGGTGGTACGCCAACATCATCCGGTGCTGTAACACGAAGAGTTAATGGCCCCCAGTCTGCATCCGACGCGGCTGCAGCAGGATCTTTCGCTGTCAGTACAATCGGTATCGCACTCTGTTTTCCTCCGATGGTGAAGGGAGTCATTGAAAGGGCCGCTGGCAATCCGACAGCTTCAACTCTCAAAGGACCGTCGTAGTGAATTCTTCTGACTGCCAGCAACATCGCCGCACTACCACCTCGAGGCACATTAATCCGATCAGCGGGAGCAGTCACCTTAACGGCCTTTCGCCCGCGGAAGACGTCCAGGGCATAAATCCACTCTGAACCACCACGACCAGCAATTTCATCGACTTTCAGGAAGTAATCGCCGGCAGTAGGCAGCATGAATGTCAGTTCTGCATCCCGAAGCCCCACGTCATCGTTCTCAACCACCTTTCCGCCTTCCGCGTTGTAGAGTTCAAGCATCACATCGGTCGGACTATTCAGCTCACGAGTCCGAGTGACCACCAGAAGAGCAGTAGGTTCTGCCACGGAGATTTTAAACCAGTCAGAGTCGCCTTTCGTGCTGAAGCTCCCCGTCAGCATCTCTGATTCAGCCGCCACAGCCGTGGATTCAGTTCGTGTATTGTTCGGCTCAACTTCATTCTGAGAAACACCGGTGGTTACAAGGACGGCTCCAAGCGTGCTGGCATCCGACTCGGGCGACCGAAATGAAACTGGAACCAATACGGCAGGCACATCGGCTGAACTCTGCGCAGCAGCTTCGCCAACAACTTCTCCCGAACTACCAACCAAAGAAACCTTGCCACCGGCCTGAGTCACTCGCGGCATCGTCGCACTGGACAGAGTCATCTTCCCCATTCGCAGATGAAAGAAATGGCGGGCTCCGCCACTGAAGCGAACGTCTCGCAATTCGATTCGGTATTCGCCAGCCACTGCTGCGGTGAACTGAAGCTGGGTATCTCCCTCTGCCCCCGGAAGATCATCACGATAGGCAATCTCGCTGCCATTGGGCCCGGTGACCCGGATTACAGGATCAAGGTCCGAGCCTAGTCGGCGAGCCAGTACCTCCAGGCTGACGGACTGACCAGCGGTCAATACGACGCGGAAAAACCGGGACAACACAGGATTGATCTGCCCTTCAACACAACATGGCAAAGTAACCAACTGTGCTGCGACACGATCCTGACTCTCTGGCGTTAAAGCGATAGATGGCAAATCATCAACAACCAGCCATCCCGCTTCCGAACAGCCATGATTCGTCACCATTCGCGCCGGGTAGATGCCCGGTATTGCATCAGCCTTGATATCACCCTCAAGGGTAACTGGCTGATCCTTCGTCAAATCCGAGCCCTCTTTGGGCCGAAGCGTACCGACTGGCGTCCATAAACCGCTGGCCCCTATCAACTGCTTACCGTTGACGACAACCGTAGCCTTCTGCCCGGGCCGGAAATTCGCCACATCAAGTCGATCAATGACGGGTTCCTGAGCGGACGCTTCGGGCCAGCCGATGAGCGCACCGAAAGAACATGCGACAGCCAGAACAACTGTGCGGCGGAGAGACATTGCGGGTGTGATATAAACAGCCATCACGGTAGGTTTTCCGAAGAACACATGGCTGGGAAGGCGCGTAGGGAGGACCGACAGTCTAAGCATGGCTGAGGGTGTCGTCAAAGTGAAACCGCATTTTGATTGAGGAGGAGCCCAATCTTGTTCCTGAATCGTGATTGTGCGGTTGTCCTCCCCAAGGCGGCCTTGTCAATGATCCGGCAATCGGCCAGAGGCACACATTGCCGCGTCTCGAAAGACGATAAAGAATGGCATTTCTGCAAAGCCAAAGGGTATACTTTCGGCAGATCCGCAACTGACGTCTCAACGGCGTTTTCGTGGTGCTTTACCGATCAGTGTTGATCTGAACAGCGTGTGCATCGAAACTAATGAAGAATTATGGTCCTCATTCACCTGCGGACCATATTGATCCAGACCTCACCTCTCCAGTCGGTTTTTGGAATACCGTTTATGATCTCTCGAACTCTTCGCTTGCCAGCCCTCGTCGCGATCACGATTTCAATTTTTGCGGCAGAGGGACGTTGTGCGTTGCCCCCTGAAGTGAAGAAAGAACTCACAGCGCTGGGCAAAGAGCTGAAAGAGGTTCAGGGCATGCTCAAGAAGAAGGAAGTCGATCAGGCCAAAGAGCTGATCAAGAAGACCGAAGACCGCATCAAGGAACTGGCAATTGCCGAGGACGAAAAAGATCGATCCTATGCGACGTTCAAGACAAACCTTGAGAAAGCAAAGAATCTGATCCCGGTGAGCTTCGAACAGGAAGTTGCTCCAATCCTGAATGCAAACTGCCTTCAATGCCACGGTGAAGCCCAGGCCAGTGCGAACCTCCGCCTCGACACGTACAACATGATTGCAAAAGGAGGACGAAGTGGTGTCCCCGTCGTTCCCCGGGTTCCTCAGCGCAGCGGTCTCGTTCTTCGCATGGTCGCCGAGAACGAGCAACAGAGAATGCCACGTGGGCGAGCCAAACTGGCTGACGATGAGATCATGACGATCGCTCGTTGGATCGAACAAGGGGCTGCCTTTGACGGCAAAGATCAGGATGCCCCAATCGGTGACTCGATGGTCGTCAAGAAACCGCCAGTGACCGTTGTGAAGGCAGACGGCACAGAGACCGTTTCTTTCTCAAAGGACATTGCTCCCTGGATGGTCAATATCTGCATGGGATGTCATTCAGGAAACAACCCTCGCGGTAACTTCGGCTTCACAACCTTCGAACAATTGCTGCAAGGCGGCCCAACGGGCACGACCATCGTCCCGGGCAAGCCCGACGAAAGCTATATCGTCGACCTCGTGCTGCGACAGGAACCGCTGAAGATGCCAGCCGGGCAGGCTCAGCTTAAGCAATCGCAGGCACTGGCTCTTGAAACCTGGATCCGTGAAGGTGCTCATTTCGATGGAAACGACGCGAAAGCTTCGTTGAGAGAAATCGTCCCAACGGAAGCTCAAATGGAAGCGGCCAAGCTGGCTTCAATGTCAGATGCAGAGTTTGCCGAACGTCGAATTACGCAGACGGCGGAACTGTGGAAGCGAGTTTCCCCGAAAACAGAAGGAGTTTCGGCAACCACAAACAACTTCTATTTGTATGGTACAGCGTCTGAAGACCGGCTGAAAGAGTTGGGAGAAAAAGCAGAAACACACCTTACAAAGCTGACATCAACTTATGGCCTGCCTGCCGGGGAAAAAGCGTTTCGCGGGCGGCTCGCGGTCTTCGTAACGGCGGAACGATTCGACTACGAAGAATTCAATACGGTGCTGATGAATGGGCGAAGAACTCCCAAGGCCGTCTCAGGCCACACGGTGCTCAATGCAAACTTCGAAACGGCCTATATTGCGATGCATGACGTCGGCGATACACAGTCAGCCGATTCACTCTCTGCAGAGCAATTACTGAAGTCGCTCATCAGCCAGTGTTATCTGACTCGAGACGGGTCTGCACTGCCAGACTGGCTGAAACAAGGCTTTGGTCTGCTGGAATCCGGCATTGAAGAGAACCCTGACTACGTCAAAGCCGTTCCAAATCGCGCGGGACAGGCAGTAGCAACAATTGACGATCCCGGAAAACTGTTCAATGACGGAACGCTGGCACCTGAAGAAGTTGGTGACGTCGGTTACCTGCTGGTGAAATTCCTCCTGTCTCAGGGCGGACCTGCACGCTTTCAACAGCTTGTCGGCGAACTTCGCTCGAACCCTGATGCTGCACGAGCGATTCAGCAGGTCTACGGAAGCGCGCCGGCAGTGCTGGGGCAGATGTTCCTTCGGAATGGCGGCAAATAACTGCAGCAAAGAGTATCAGCTTTGGCGGTATTGCCGCGATGCCTGCGATTTGCCGACGATCCTGATTCGCGGTGTCATGGTGTCACGGTAACAAGCCACACAAGCGGCTCGGAAGGCAGGAGGTCTGAGGATTCATGCACAGCGTGCCACGATGTCAAATGATTCCGTTTCCCGGTCACAAGACGTCTGTCTCGATTGATGATCGAGAAATCCTGCGGTGGAATTTCAGTGACGATTATCCTCGTCCCTTTTTCTTTCCGGTCGTCGCGCCATCAGGTGCACTGCTGACTCGCATGGGGCATCCCGGTGCCCCTGATCATGATCATCATCAGTCGATCTGGTTTGCTCACCACAAGGTGATGGGAATTGATTTCTGGGGCAATGCTTCGGGAACCGTGATTCGGCAACTGCATTGGCTGGCCTATGACGACGGTGACGATGCTTGTCGAATGGCGGTGGAGCTCGGCTGGTTTGATGGCCACGATCCAGCTCCCTTGCTGAAGCAGGAATTGATCTGCGAAATCCGACCATTGGCCGCGCAGAATGAGTTTACTCTGGAACTTCAAAGCCGCTTCGTACCAGTGTCGGAATCGATCGAGTTTGAAAAGACAAACTTTGGATTCCTTGCGGTTCGGGTCGCCAAGTCTATCTCAGCCGTCTTTGGCGGCGGCGTTCTGGCCGGCAGCGAGGGAGCTCAAATGGAGAAGAACCTGTTTGAACAATCCGCTCGTTGGATTGACTACAGCGGCCCGACCAATCGCGAGGGCAATCAGATCGAAGGGATCACCTATTTCGATCATCTCTCCAATCCCGGCCAGCCAACCGGGTGGCATGTCCGCGACGATGGCTGGCTTTGTGCATCGCCCTGCATGAAGACATCCATCACGACCAGAAAACAAGAGCCGCTGACCTTGAGATACCTGCTGCACATTCACTCCGGCGGGCTCAGGCCTGAGCAGGCGAACGAAACGTATTCGGAATTCTCTGCTCGCTCAGCGATGCATATTGTGAAGGGGACAAAGCCTCATACTCGTTGGCAGATTGAACGCCTTGTGTAGAGTGGATCCTTCTTGGCGTCACCGCCTAAACTGTTATCGCGTAGAGCCAACCTGCAGAGAACCCTACAAGGCTCAGCCCCATACTCATCTCCGGATTCAATGCCCCGAGAAACGTGTTCTGGAAGACTCTCGATGCGTCCCGCTCAAGATGAATATTCTGATTTCTTTGCTGGCGACATCCGCCTCGTTCCCGAAAATGATGTCCTGCACGTGCTGGAACAACAACTGGCCGAGATTCCTGTGTTCTGGCGAGGGATTTCTGAATCCGAGGCAACAGCTGTCCATTCGCCGTACACATGGAAGATCAGACAAGTCCTCGATCATCTTGTTGACGGCGAAAGAATCTTCGGTTACCGACTGCTGAGAATCGCTCGTGGAGATACGACCCCATTGCCGGGATTTGACGAGCTCTTCTTTGCAGAGGCCTCTGAGGAACGCCCTGCTCCGCTGGCAGATATCATTGAGTCTTTCGAATCACTCCGCCGCGCCAACATCCTGCTGATTCGAAACCTTCCCGATGCGGCATAGAGCCGCATCGGGATCATGAGCGGTTCGCCAACATCCGCCCGCGCATTGGCCTTCATTCTGGCTGGCCACATTCGTCACCACGATGCAATCCTTCGCCGACGGTTACCACACCTTGTTGATCAGATGAATTCAGAGTGCGCCAATCCGCTGTAATCGCAGCTCAGATCAATTGCTGAAATCGGTGCGCGAGCTATCCGCATGACACTTGCGAATACAACTCGAGCAACTCCAAGCCTACGAATGGATCGCTCGCTTGTCGACAGCCATGGCCGCTTCTTTGACTGCTTCTGACAGCGTCGGGTGAGCATGGCAGCAACGGGCAATGTCTTCGGAGCTGGCTCCGAATTCCATGGCGACGGCGGCTTCGTGGATGAGTTCACCGGCATGAGCGCCGATGATGTGGACTCCGAGGACTCGGTCGGTGGCTTCATCGGCCAGGACTTTGACGAAGCCGTCGGTATGGCCTGCTGCCCGAGCACGGCCGTTGGCGGCGAAGCTGAAGCGGCCAGCTTTGTACTTGATTCCGGCGGCTTTCAATGCATCTTCGTTTGCACCAGCGGATGCGATCTCCGGTGACGTGTAGATAACGGCGGGAATGTTTCCGTAGTTGATGTGACCGTGGCCGGTCGCCATCTTCTCGACACAGGCAATGCCTTCTTCTTCGGCTTTGTGGGCCAGCATCGCACCACCGATAACGTCGCCGACGGCGTAGACACCCGCAGCCGTTGTCTGATACCCGGCATTGACCTGAATGAAACCGCGTTTGTCGGTTTGCACGCCGGCTTCTGTCAGGCCAAGGTTATCCGTACACGGCTTGCGACCGACAGCGACGAGCACTCGATCACATGTAATCGGTTCAGCGCCTTCCATTGTGATAGTGCAGGTCTTCCCGGCGGCAGTGACGGATGTGACTTTTGTTCCGAGCTTAAACGTCAGGCCCTGCTTTTCGAAGATCTTCTTCGCTTCGTTGGCGACTTGTTCGTCTACGCCCGGCAGAATGCGAGGCAGATATTCCAGAACAGTCACTTTCGCGCCCAGTCGACGCCACACAGTACCAAGTTCCAGTCCAATCACACCCGCACCGATGACAACGAGGTGCTCTGGGACTTCCGGCCAGGCGATGGCTTCCGTGCTGGTGCCGATACGATCTCCATCCGGCTGAATGCCAGGAAGAGATGACGATACACTGCCAGTGGCGATCAGAATCTTCTTCCCGGTGATGGTTGCAGGTGCATTACCCGTAACTTCGACGACTCCGCCACCCTTCAGCTTGCCGTGGCCAAAGAATCGCTCCACCTTATTCTTCTTCAGCAGGCCCTGAATACCGCCGTCAAGCGTGCTGACGACTGAGTCCTTGTGGCTCATCATCTTTGCGATATCAAGCGTCACGCCCTGAACGATGAGTCCTCGTTCGGCGAAGTGCTTCTGAGACTGTTCGTATAGCTCACTTGTTTCCAGCAGTGCCTTGCTGGGAATACAACCCACTCGCAGGCAGGTCCCGCCGAGCTTCTGTTCGCGTTCGACGACAGCGACTTTCATCCCCAATTGAGCGCCTCGAATGGCGGCGACGTATCCGCCAGGGCCAGCACCTACAACGATCAGATCGAATGATTCAGACATTTCGAAAACTACCTGCAAGAGCGTGAAAGCAAAACCGCCGGAAGACACATGTTCTTCCAGCGGCGTGTTTGGTTCAAGTTATCGCAAACGAAGAATTGCCCAGAAGTGCCGTCGCAACTTGCGGTAGGTCCTCCTTGCCGAGGAGGACTTCGCGGCTTGCCGCGAAGATATGTGCAGCCACTCCACGATTGTCGGCCCAGGGAAGTTGCCGGGATCCGACCCCGTGTCTTGCTTTCAAACGCAGCTTACCGTTGCCACAACATGTTGCCGCTTTAGGGTTCGCATGGCGGCGAAGGTCGTTTCCTGCGGATCCGGAAGAAAGGACCTACTACACCAAAGACGTGTTCACACTTCTAAAATCAGCCGCGTTGGATCTTCAATCAGATCCTTCACAAGCTTCAGGAAGGAAACCGCTTCGCGACCGTCGACGACTCGATGATCGTAAGTCAGTGCGACATACATCATTGGTCGGATCACAACTTCGCCATTGACCGCAATCGGGCGGTCAAAGATGCCGTGCATCCCAAGGACGCCGCTCTGAGGAGGATTCACAATCGGAGTCGACAACAGCGAGCCGTAAACGCCACCGTTGGTGATTGTGAACGTGCCACCTTCGAGTTCTTCCAGGGTGATCTGGTTGTTCTTGGCTTTGACCGCGTATTGAACGATTGCCAGTTCGATATCGGAGAAGCTCATATTCTCTGCATTGCGCAGGACAGGGACGACAAGTCCCTTACCGCCGCCGATGGCAATCCCGATGTCGCAGTAATTGAAGTGCGTGAGCTGCTTACCGTTCATCTGCGCGTTGAGGGCGGGAAACTGCTGAAGGCCAGCCACAACCGCCCGCACGAAGAACGACATAAAGCCCAGCTTCACGCCGTATTTCTTTTCGAACACGTCCTTATACGATTCTCGCAGCTTTTTCACCGCGGTCATATCAACTTCGTTGAACGTCGTGAGCAATGCGGCAGTCTGCTGAGCTTCAACCAGCCGCTTGGCGATTGTCTGGCGAATCGGGCTGAGAGGCACGTTGCGCGTTTCACGGCTTCCACCGACACGTACAGGCCCTGCCTGAACAGTGCGGATCACGTCTTCTTTCAAGACTCGACCGCCAGGCCCCGTGCCTGCCACTGAGCCTGCAGGAAGATTGTTCTTCGCCATCTCGGACGCGGCCGCTGGCATAACATGCCCACCAGCTTTCGCAGGAGCTGCCGGGGCCGTCGGCGCTGAAGCCACTGGCGCGGGCGAAGGAGCCGGGGCAGCAGTCACGGCAGGAGCATCAGACGGCTGAAGATACCCGATCACTTCGCCGATCGATGCCGAATCACCAGCCTTCTTGAGAATCCGAGTTACAACCCCCCCCACAGGCGCTGGGATTCCAAAGGTCGCCTTGTCCGTCTCAAGTCCGACAACATCCTTATCGGCTGCCACAAACTTTCCTTCGCCGGCATACCACTCTCCAATGAAGACTTCGGAGATAGACTCACCAACGGCCGGAACCTTGATTTCGATTTCCTGAGTGCTCATTCGAGTTCAAATGCCTGTTTAAGAATTGTCTGTTGTTCAATCTTGTGACTCGTTGCAGAACCTGTAGCAGGGCTGGCAGACTCTGGACGACATACGCCTCGGAACGGATACTGATCCAACAGGCGTTCCCCATATTTCATTCTCAGAAATCCCCACGCGCCCATATTGCGTGCTTCTTCCTGAACCCAAAACAATGACAACTTCTCTGGGTATTGCGACAACACCTCACCCAGAGCCTTCGCAGGGAATGGGTACAATTGTTCAATCCGAATAATCGCCACGTCTGTGATCTTGTTGTCTTCTCTGTACTTCGCGAGATCGTAATAAACTTTCCCGGAACACAGCAAAACTCTGCGAACAGCTTCTGCTGGAATTGTGGTATCTGGAATGACTTCCTGGAATTGTCCACTGACGAGTTCCGAAAGCGGAGATGTCGCATCTTTGGAACGCAGGAGACTCTTGGGGGTCATAACGACGAGTGGCTTTTTCCAGCGTCGGAGCGTTTGACGCCGAAGCAAGTGGAAATAATTCGCCGGAGTGGTCGGATTTGCCACCTGAATGTTGTCATCAGCCCCCATGGCAAGGAACCGTTCCAGTCGTGCACTGGAATGCTCAGGCCCCTGCCCTTCCATGCCGTGAGGAAGCAACAGGACCATGCCACTGAGTCGCTTCCATTTGTCTTCACCACTGGCAATGAACTGATCGATGATTACCTGAGCGACGTTAACGAAGTCTCCGAACTGAGCTTCCCAGATCACAAGCCCGTCCGGGCAATCGAGGCTATAACCGTACTCAAATCCGAGTACGCCCACTTCTGACAGCGGACTGTTATAGATCTCAACGTGTTCTGGACGAGCAGCCACTTGCTGTAGACCAATCCAAACTCGTCCATCATTGAAGTCGTAGAGTCCAGCATGGCGATGACTAAATGTTCCTCGTCGAACATCCTGCCCGCTGAATCGCATATGAGTTCCCTCGTGGACAAGGGTCCCGAAGGCAGTCATTTCTGCCCCACCCCAGTCAAAGAGAATTTCACCGGCCGCCATCTTTCGTCGCGACTCCAGAACCGCTTCAATCTTTGGATGCGGCTTGAACCCCTCCGGAGGGGATGTCAACGTAGACATGACCTTGCGAATCGTTTCCGCAGGTACTCCAGTGAAAGGAGAATCGGCTTTAGCGGAAGATCCTCCGAAGTAACCGTTCCACATACCTCCGCCACTGTCTTCAAGGTACTTGAAGCCTTCTTTCCTGGCTTCAAGCAGTTCTGCTTCCAGCATTTGCCCTCGACGCGCGACGATCTCCATACCTTCTTCTTTTGTCACCTCGCGCAGTCCGACGAGCGACTCCAGGAAACTATTGAAGACTGTCTGGCGACTTCGTATCACCTGATACATCGTCGGCTGAGTGAAGGCAGGCTCGTCGGCTTCGTTATGACCACGACGGCGGAAGCAATACATGTCGATGATCACGTCACGATGAAACTTCGCACGGAAGTCCATCGCCAGCTGAACAACCTGCGCGACAGCTTCCGGATCCTCACCGTTCACATGGAAAATCGGAATCTGCAACATTCGAGCAACATCGGTTGCATAAGTACACGACCGAGCTTCCGACGGCGAAGTCGTGAAGCCAATTTGATTGTTCACAACAATATGGACGGTACCGCCGGTCTGATAGCCAGGTAGCTCACTGAGATTCAACGTTTCCTGACTGACGCCTTCACCAGCAAATGCTGCATCGCCATGCACAAGAATAACACAGCTCTTCCGACGATCGAAATCCTCATTGCGATCCTGCTTTGCACGGAGGCGACCCTGAGCGACGGGATTCACAAATTCCAGATGGCTTGGGTTAAAGCACAATGTCAGATGGACATTCTGACCTGATGAAGTCATCCGATCAGAGCTGTAGCCAAGGTGATACTTCACATCACCACGGCCCATCTTCAACTGAGGATCCACGTCATCAAATTCGCGGAAGATCTTTGATGGGCTCTTGCCCATAATGTTTGCCAGCACATTCAGGCGGCCGCGATGAGCCATCGCCAACACAATGAGATCGGTCCCTTGACTTCCAGCTCGCTCGATGGCCATGTCGAGCAACGGAATGAGGCTCTCAGCGCCTTCCAAAGAAAAGCTCTTGGCGCCAACATATTTCTTTTGAACGAACTCTTCAAAAACAACAGCATCGCTGAGTCGTTCGAGAATCCGGAGTTGCTCTGACCGAGACAGCTTAAGCCGATTGGCTGTCCGCTCCATTCGATCCTGCAGCCACTGTCGCACCTGCATACTATCAATATGCATAAACTGCACGCCGATCGATCGACAATAAGTCGATTGCATCCAGGTGACAAGCTGACGCAGCGTCTGCGTATCAGGCCCACCAGCCCACTGAGTCGAGAACTTTCGATTCATGTGCTCTTCGGTGAAACCATAAAACGCAGGGTCAAGCTCCGCCGGCTTGGGACGCTCAGCATTCAATGGATCAATCTTCGCGATGATATGACCACGAACGCGGTAACTGCGAATCAGTTGATCAAGGCGTTCCTGAAGAATCACAGCATCAGAAGTCGACGGATCAACTCGAACTTCCGTCGACTTATGAAAGATACTCTCGGCCTGAAACGGCGCTTGCAAACTTTCTGGCGTCAGACCGGAATCAACAACCTTCAGCTCATCAAAATAATCTCTCCAGTCAGGAGACACAGAATTGCGGTCGCGGAGGTAGCTTTCCAGTTGGGCCTCTGCGAACTCAACGTTCTGCGTGCCCATATCAAAGCGAGGCTTCGCACTCAGGGCATGTCCTGTACTGTGCCCGGCGACACGATTCCCAGATCCTTCATTAGGCGAATCCAGAAATGCCGGAGCGCCTGACGGAAGTGAAGTTGTGTTAGACATTTTCAACGAACTTTGCATTCAGCGGTGCCGTACATGAGTGGGTCGTACGGCCTGCGTGGAAGGAACTGAGGGGAGTATTCTGGTTCAACAGTGTAGCCATTGACGCCCACAGGGTTGCCGCATCATAGACGGACTGCCATGATTGGGAAGCTTTTGACGGTGTGCAGGTCAGGAATTTCGCGGTGGGAAGATTCTTAGACCTCATCAGGAACGACGGAAAGTTGACTCACATGGAAACAATTGCACATATCGGGGTGATCACAGTATCAGACCGTGCCAGTCGAGGTGAATACGAAGATCTGGGCGGGCCGGCGATTCGGGACTATCTCACGGAGGTGGTCGCTTCGCCATGGTCGCCGATCTACCGAGTCGTCCCAGACGATCGACCATTGATCGCTCAGGAAATGCGACGAATGTCGGATGAACTTAACTGCTGCCTGATCATTACGACAGGTGGAACCGGCCCCGCTCTCCGGGACGTCACCCCAGAGGCAACTGCAGACGTCTGCGAAAAAATGATGCCGGGCTTTGGGGAACTTATGCGGAAGGTCTCGCTGGAAAAGGTTCCGACTGCAATCCTGAGTCGGCAAACAGCAGGAATCCGGGCTAAATGCCTAATCGTGAACCTACCAGGACAGCCAAAGGCGATCAAGGAGTGCCTCGATGCCGTGATGCCCGCAATTCCTTACTGTATTGATCTGATAGGCGGGGCAAGGCTGGAAACTCATGGAAACCGAGTAAAAGCATTTAGACCCAAGACAACATAGTCCCCAACATTCCCATAACCCACCAATAAAAAAAGCCCCAGAGTTTCCCCGGGGCTTCAAGCCTGAAAGCGATCAGGTGCCTGGACTCGCAGGAGTGCCATCCTGACCCACAGCATAACCAACGCCGGCCCCAATTGCACCACCGAGCAAGGCACCAAACGCCCCTCCTCCGCCCCCGGCACCGGCTCCACCACCAGCACCGGACCCTCCGCCAGAACCGGTTGCTCCTCCACCACCAGCACCTGAAGGCGCCGGAGCTGGCGGCGCCCCAGCCGGGGGTGCTCCACTCGACCCCACACTACCACCTGTCAAGCCAGATGCATTCCCACTGTTGAAATCACCTGCACCCGCTGGAGCAACGTTCATATCCAGCGCAGCCATAACAGCAACAGTCTGATATGGAGACTCCGGCAAACTCGCGATCTCAGTTTCAGATCCGATGATCTCCACACTAAGCGCAAATGTCCCGTCTTTTCCAACACCAACAACACTATGGATACCCGGAGCTAACCCAGCAACGTAAAACTCTCCGTTGGCACCAACGTCCGTTCGCCCTACGATCTTTCCCTCTCGGACAAAGAAAATCGAAAGATCCATTATCTCACGAATAAGCCCAGTCCGGCCATCCATCAAATTAATCGAACCCTTCAGCCGACCATCCTTCTGAAGCTGAATACGATGCCCAACAATCGAAGTCGATATTTCCCCGGCAGCAACAGGAAATTCTTCGTCATCAGTAGAAACAGCACCCTTGAATCGAAGATCACCATCCGGTAACTTCGAGTTAATTATTTTGCGGACGATCGAAAGGTCGGCTCCCGAGACTACTGCGGAATCAATATCTATCTCATTCTCCGACGGCTGATCATCTTCTGATGCAACAAGATTTATACCGTAAAGAAGAAAACCATTCTCGCCGTATGAAAGCATTGCCGCGACACCTGGCTTCAATCCTGTAATCCGAAACCCACCTTGATCGTCCGTCATCGCTTTCCCGACTTCCATCCCTCCCTGTATGACCTTGACGGTCATGCCGCTCGCTGCAGTAATGTCAGCACCTGAAAAGTGCCCCGACAGTCTCCCCGAGAATGCTCCTTCAGAGTCAAGTACCACGGCATGGCTTCTTGAGTGGATAACTTGATCGGGAGCCAGTGTCCGTTCCAACGACCCACCTGCCTGCACAACCACGGATTCCGGGGCACTGGCACTGGCATCTTCAGCCGAGCCAACTTGTGCGTCCTGCTGCTGAGCCGCAGAGATTGTGACGTACATCGAACCAGCGGTCACAGACGCCGCCAATCCAACCAGTGCAATGCCGGAGAAAAACTGATTAGACTTCATCTGAAGATTTCCCTTTCTCGGGGACTATCATTTCGAACTTCGAAAATAAGGACCGTGCAGCGAAAGCCCCTTGCATTTGCATCGAGTCTCGAACCCTGACCTAGAATTATGCCGGGGTTGACTAAGTCAACGCAACTCAGAATCCGGATAATTCGTCGGATCTGATTAAAGCCACTCAATTCCCCAAACTTACCAAACTAACACCCAAAGTCTCACGAAAGCCCGGAAACTGTGACCACTACTCGAGTTACCACTTGGAACGTCAATGGATTGCGTGCGGCGATTCGAAAAGGATTCCAGCGACACCTCGACTCGATCAAGCCTGACGTGCTATTGCTGCAGGAGATCAGGGCGCGACCTGAGCAGTTGCCCAACGAGTTTCAAGCTCCCAACGGATGGCATGTGATCTGGAATCCAGCCGAAAAACCGGGCTATTCCGGAACCGCAATTTGGTCACGCTATCCCATTCATACGCACCGACTGGGCTTGTCGCCGTCCAGCCCTGACTCGGAGGGACGGCTGATCGAGGCCGAAATCAACCGCCTCTGCATCGCGTCGGTCTACCTTCCATCTGGTTCTTCAGGCCCTGATCGGCAAGCCGTGAAAAATGACTGGCTAAATCTCTTCATCAATTGGTCCTCAAAAAGGACGGAACAAAAGCCCACAATCTTTGGCGGCGACATCAACATCGCACACACGGAAAAGGACATTTTCTACGCGAAGGCCAATGAGCAAACATCGGGCTTCCTGCCGCACGAACGAGAATGGTTTGGAAATCTACTGCACTCCGGCTGGCACGATCTCGTTCGAGAATACCATGGCGATATTCAGGGGCCTTATTCGTGGTGGTCGAATCGAGGAAAAGCACGCGAATTGGACCGCGGCTGGCGAATTGATTACCTGCTATGCAACAAGGCCGCCCGACCATTATTCGAGTCCGCATCCATTCATCGCGAAGCTGGCCTCGAAGTCAGCGATCATGCACCGGTTTCGATCGATATTCGACTTGCCTGACAACCTCGACAAATGTCTTCTTATCGAGAACGCTCGGAGTAAGTCATGTTCGAGCGAACATCGAAATCAACGGGATGTCTTCAGACCGCCCCGACACCCCTAAACATATGCATCGCTTGCAAACGGTGACTACCTGAATTTGCTTGTCACTGGATCGTACGAGAGCGACGAATCTCCTAAGATTCGTTTCCCGGTGATGGGCTAAACGGCCTGTCCGGCAATTCCAATTTGATTCCCAGAAGCCACGTTTCGACTCATGTTTCAACCCGTTTCAGACAGCAATTTTGTCACCGGCGAACATTCCGTTTTAAAGTTCTGGGAGATCCGACAGATCTTCCGTCAACTTCGCCAGAAAAACGCCGGCCGCAAGCGATGGAGCTTTCTTGACGGGCCGATCACAGCCAATAACCCGATGGGTGTGCATCACGCCTGGGGACGCACCTATAAGGATACGTATCAACGTTTCTTTGCGATGACCGGCCATGATCAGCGATACCAAAACGGTTTTGACTGCCAGGGTCTGTGGGTCGAAGTGGAAGTTGAAAAGCAACTTGGGCTTGGGACGAAAACCGCCGTTCATGAATTCGGCATCGACAACTTCGTCAACGAGTGCAAACGACGAGTGCTCCGGTTTGCAGCTCGCCAGACGGAACAGTCGCAGCGACTTGGCTATTGGATGGATTGGGACAATCCAACTCAGCTTCGCGAACTTGCGGAGCATCTCGGTACTGACGACGAAGTGACGATCACTGCTCCCAGTGGCAAAACGGAAACCGCGAAGGCTCATCAACTTGTTGAAAAGCTCGGCAACCCCGAATGGGGCGGCAGCTATTTCACGTTCAGCACCGAGACCAACGAAACGATCTGGACCTTTTTGAAGAAGTGCTTTGAACGCGGCAAGATCTATCAGGGCCACGACGTCATGCCTTTGTCGGGCCGCGGCGGCAGTGCGTATTCGCAGATGGAAATTGCCGAAGGTCGCAAGCTGACGACGCATAAGAGTGTGTTCGTGCGGTTTCCGATCATCTCCAAGTCCCCTCTCCCCCGCGCCGGGGGAGAGGGCCAGGGTGAGGGGGCCGCTGCATTGGCTTCGAACGCTGCAGAACAATCAACCCCCTCATCCGGCCTGACGGCCACCTTCTCCCCCGGATCGGGGGAGAAGGGACAAAGTGCAGCCCGGGAGTATCTCCTCGTCTGGACCACAACGCCATGGACGCTCACCAGCAACGTCGCTTGCGCAGTGAATCCAGATCTGGATTACATCAAGATTCAGACCAAACGCGACAACGCGATCTACTATTTCGCGAAGGACAACTTGAACTTCCAGC
>JBPOIW010000059.1:0-12340 GCA_052034165.1 Planctomycetota bacterium
ATCCGGATCGCACCAGCGTTGCGGCCAACGAAGATCTGGCCTTTCATACATCCACCACAGCCGCCGAATACAGCCTGGAGATTGCTCGCATCGGTGCCAAGCGAGAAGTGGTGTTTCAGAAGTCCGGCATCCCGGGCGGCGGAGCTCATCCGATTCCTGAACATGCCAGCGCCAATGGGTGTGGCTGGCCGATCAGCTTTTCGATGCCAGTTCCGTCCGAATGGAAGTCCGGATACTACACCGCCACAGTTAAGGTGACCGACGGAGGTGGAAAGTTTGTCGCTCGTAACCGCCGGACGGCTGAAATGGAGTCATGGTTCATTGTGCGTCCATCAAGCTTCGACAAAAACGTGAGGATCCTGCTTCAGCTCGCCACGAACACCTACAACGCTTACAACAACTGGGGCGGCAGCAGCTTGTACGCGTATCATGGTCGAGCCAACCTGCAGGGGCATCGAGTATCCTTTCAGCGACCTCAAAGCAGTCTGTTTCCCAACTGGGAGCAGCCGTTTGTCGCATGGGCAGAATCGAATGGCTTCGCGATCGACTATTGCTCGAATCTCGATCTGGAACAACGACCGGATCTACTGGAACACTATTCTCTGGTTCTGAGTGTTGGCCATGACGAATACTGGTCGGCCGGGATGCGTGATCGGCTGGAAGCATGGATCGCAAAGGGCGGGAACGTGGCCTTCTTCAGCGGGAACACGTGCTGCTGGCAGGTTCGTCCCGAAGAGAACGGACAGGCTCTGACCTGTTACAAGCAGGCGTTTAATCTCGATCCGGTGTTCAAGACGGACGATCACAGTTTGCTGACGACGACATGGAGCCACCA
This sequence comes from Planctomycetota bacterium, assembly GCA_052034165.1. Lineage (GTDB taxonomy): Bacteria > Planctomycetota > Planctomycetia > Planctomycetales > Planctomycetaceae > SXXK01. Next base: position 836 of record JBPOIW010000059.1, read on the forward strand.
TCTGGTGAAACGTCCGGAAAATCTCCTGACGGGCGTCGGCTTTCTCTACGGCGGATATCACAAAAGCCACGGCCAGTTCATGGATGGCAGCGGAGCGTTTACGGTTCATCGGCCGGATCACTGGATGTTTGCCGATACAAATCTGAAGCCCGGCGACAGTTTCGGCGGCCAGCACACGATCGTTGGTTACGAATGTGACGGTTGTGAGCTGCAGTGGAAGGACGGAGTTCCCTCCCCAACTCATCGCGATGGGACTCCCAAGTCGTTTGAAGTTCTGGCAACCTGCCAGGCTCAATGGGCTCCGGACGACTGTGAGTGGTATGACCAGTGGGAACAGGGTCGAGTCGGCGCGGCATGTTTGGGTATTCGCACCGACGGCGGGACTGTCTTCACCTGTGGCTCCACCGATTGGGCTCACGGCCTGCGTGGCGGCGACGCCGTGGTCGAACAGATCACTCGCAACATCCTGAAGAAGTTGTCGGAGCCCTGACCCGGATCGTTTACCGCCCAGCCAGAGGCGCCGGCTGAGCTCGTAGCCGGCGCCTCCGGCGGGGCGGTAAACAATAGCGCGGTTTGGATTCGGAAATCAACGGACAGACTGTCTGCAGGGCAGGGCACATCGCGATGCTCTCGCTACTCTGGCGGGATCGGACTGCCGTGAGGATCGATTACCGGGGCCGAGGTTTCCTGTTGCAGACGGTCTCGCAATTCGCGGCCGGTGAAGTGTTCCAATTGCTCAGCCTGACCGTGGATTCGATCGACGGCCACGCCGCCTTCTGACACCAGATATTGTTCCCAAAGGCGGTGCGAACGAACCAGTTCGGCTCCAAGACGGCGACCGGAATCTGTCAATTGGTAGCCGTTCTCCGTGGCGATGACATGGCCTTTTCGTGCGTGCTGCTTCATCAGATGAGAACTCATAAAGCCACTGGAGAGCAGGGCGGCTCGTAGCTGGTCGATCGACGCGACGACTCCCGACTTTCTTTCGTCCATACGGTACAGCAGAGCAATCAGGTCCTCGGAAAGAATTCTGCGAGACAGCCGCTGGCGACGCAGGATCCGAATCAATACTCCATGCTGAGGTGCGAACAGCGAAACCACAAAGAACAGAATGCCGGCGCACAGAGCCATCATCCCGGATGTGCTGGTACTGCGATAACCAAACCAACTGGGCACGACCAATGCGGAAACGTGCCCCAAAGTCGCGGACAGGGCCGCGATCAATGCACTGACGATGATCATCGAACGCAGTCGTTCGGTCAGAAGGAACGCGGTCGCTGGTGGCACAACAAACATGGCGACAACAAGTATATTGCCGACGGACTCAAAGCTGGCGACGGCCGTAACGGCGACAATGATCATCAACAGATAATGCATGAGCCTGGCACTGATGCCACAGGTCGTGGCCAGAGCCGGATCAAACGCGCTGAGCTTCAGCTCTTTGAAGAAGAGCACGACGACCAGAAGATTCATCGCGGTCACTGCGGACAGCACCAGCACCACACGTGGAACTTCTGTCCCGGCGACGTCCACCATGTCAAAGGTGGTGGTCTCCAGCGATCCGTAAAGCACACAGCCCGGATCGAGATCGACATGATCGGCGGCCTGGACAATCATCACCAGTCCCAAAGCAAAGAGCGTGGTAAACACGACGCCCATTGAGGCACCTTCTTCGACTTCTCCGAAGTTGCGAATCCATTCGGTGAAGACGGCGGTCAGTAGTCCGACCACTACAGCCCCGAGAAACATCGGAAGGCTCGAACGGCTGCCGGTGATCAGGAAAGCGACTGCGAGGCCCGGCAGAATGGCGTGACTGATCGCATCGCCAAGAAGACTCATCCGCCGCAGGAGCAGAAAATTTCCGGGCAATGACGCTGCCACTGCGCAGAGGATTCCGGCCAGAACGATCCAGCCATCGTAGTCCCATGACCAACTGCTGAGCGCGCTCATGAGGCATGCTCCGCATCAACTGGGTGGGGGCTGGGAGCGATGCCCTGAACTCGACGTTTCTGCAGCAGCAGCTCCTCCAGTTGCGCGATCAGTTCGGGCTCTAGCACATGCTCGATCGCATCCGCGCTTTGGTCAACTCGTCCTGGCGCGACGTCCGCATGAGTAATCAAGTACAGTTCCCAGAGCCGATGTTCGTGCACCAGCCGCGAAGCCTCAACAACACCGGAACTGGTGAGTGACAGATTCTGATCACTGTCACGAAAGACCAGACCTCGTCGCCGACATCGTTCGATCTCTTTCAGAAGACGATGCGACGACCAGCTTCGCAGTGCCAGCAGTTCGGAAAAGGGGATTCCAGCCTTGGGGCCGCGTGATTCCTGAAGCTCAAACAGCCCACGCAGAAGATGCTGGTGATCAACGCTGCGATTTAGATCTCGACGCCGCAATGATCTCACCACGAGTCCTCGCTCCGTCCCAAACATCATGCTGATGAAAAACAGCGAGCTGCAGACCAGAACAATCATTGCTCCGGCGGGGAGATTTCTGAACAACGCACTCATGGCGGCTCCCACAAATCCGCCGGCACCACCGATGGCGGCAGAGATCAAGATCATCTGCTTGAGACTGCGAGTCCAGAAGCGCGAAGCCGCGGCTGGGATCACCAGAAGGGCAATCATCAGTACCAGACCGACAGCCTGCAGTCCGATAATCGTAACGATCACGACCAGCCCCATGAGCACAAGGTCCAGCAGCAGCACAGGGTAACCGCGAGACGCCGCGAAGCCTTCATCGAAACAAAGCAGCGTGAGTTCTTTAAACAACACGCCCATGATGAGCAGCGTCAGAACTCCGGAGCATCCGATCAGAAGCCGGTCCGATTCTATCATCGACGCGGGCTTGCCGTAGATGAAGGACTCCAGCCCGGCCGAATGTCCGACGGACTGCTGAGCGATCGACAGAATGGCAATCCCCGCACCGAAAAAGACGCTCAGGACAATTCCCAGAGCCGCATCTTCTTTCAGTCGTGTCAGGTTGCGAACGTAGAGAATCGCAACGACTCCGGCGATGCCGCTCAGGGCCGCACCAGTGAGCAGAACCGGCAGAGACTTTTCTGCTAATCCCAGACTGGGAGCAATCAGGAACGCCAAGCCAACGCCAGGCAAAGTTGCATGACTGAGCGCATCGCCCATGAGTGCGCGGCGACGGAGCAGGGTGAAGCTACCGACCATGCCAGCCGCCAGGCCCAGCAACATTGTGCCGAGCATGACAACTCGCGTGTTGTAGTCCTGCAGGAACAAGACGCGTTTCCATTCCAACCACGTGGGCCAGCGAATAGAGAGATCCGTCAACGATGATGATGCGAATGCGAGAAAGCTTTGGAGAGCAGCGAGAGTTCTCACAGCGTCCGCTCCCGACGTCGCATCGCTTCGGTGGCTTCGTCCAGCAGAGTCAGTCGGCCGCCGTAGGTCTTTTCGAGATTATCTCGGGTGAAAACGGTCTCCGTCGGACCGCTCGCGACGACTCGCATGTTCAACAGCACCACCGAATCAAAATACTCCGGGACTGTGTGCAGATCATGATGAATCACGATCGCAGTTTTGCCGGCCTGCTTCATCTCCCGCAAAATCTGGACGATGGCTTTTTCGGTCGCGGCATCGACTGCGGCGAATGGTTCATCCATCAGATACAAGTCCGCATCCTGCACCAAAGCGCGGGCGAGGAAGGTGCGTTGCTGCTGGCCACCGGATAACTGACTGATTTGTCGATTGGCAAATTCGCCAATGCCGACGCGTTCGAGTGCTCGCAGTGCAGCCTCACGATGATGTCGACGCACGGGCATGCACCAGCCGATTTTCCCGTAAAGCCCCATGGTCACGACGTCGAGAACGCTTACAGGAAAATCCCAGTCCACGCTTTCGCGCTGAGGCACGTAGCCAACTCGATGACGACTGCGTTTATAAGATTGGCCAAAGATCTCGATTCGCCCCGAGGCGCGCGGGACGAGGTCCATGATGGCTTTCAGAAACGTACTTTTCCCGGCACCGTTGGGGCCGATCACGCCGACCAATTGCCCGGGAGAGACATCAAGACCAACATCCCAGATCACCGGTTTGCGGTACCACGCGACTGTGAGATCTCTGACGGAAAGCGGCAACGAGCTATTGGGCGGCGGGGTGATCGTCATGATGTCGACACCTCACACCAATCAGAGCCTGATAATGGTTCTATCAGCCGGCACGCATTAGCGTCCGGTTCCAAACCGGGGGCTAACGACCAGCGACTGATGCGGCTGATTTGCGGCACGATGAAGCTCTGAATCATGGCTGTTCCTTGGGCAACGCCAGCTTGCCGGATAGGCCGCGTTCCGGAGCGGTTCCGCCGAGAGCTCTGGCGACCATCGTGATATTGTGGTCGAGCATGCCGAGGTAAGTTCCCTCATAAGTGCCTGCGGCACCCATGGCATCAGAGAAAAGCTCGCCGCCGATTTTCACGTCGTGTCCGCGAGATTTCGCGCCGTCGATCAGGGCCAGAATGTTCTTTTGAGGCACGCTACTTTCTACAAAGACGGCCGGTACCTTTCGCTCGACCAGCAGATCAACCAGTTCATTAATCCGCTGTAACCCGGCTTCGGATTCTGTCGACAGCCCCTGAACTCCAAGGACTTCCAGGTTGTAAGCACGGCCGAAGTAGTTGAACGCATCGTGCGACGTCACGAGCACTCGACTGGATTCCGGAATGGAACCGATCGCGGACAGCCCATATTCATGCAGAGCCTGCAGACTCTTTCGATATTCAACAGCGCGAGATTGAAACTCCATGGCATGGTCGGGCAGTGACTTGCTGAGCCCTTCGGTGATCACATCCAGACAATTGGCCCATGCAGCGACATCCATCCAGACATGCGGATCCGGGTGATCACCTGCGCCGTCGGGTTTCAGAAGCAGGTCCGGCGGCAAATCTCTGGTCATCGCGAAAACCGGCTTTTTCTGCGCGATGCGATTGAACGTGTCTTCAAGTCGACCTTCCAGCATCAGGCCATTGGTGACGACCAGGTCAGCGGTCATGATCTGCTGCACGTCGTCTCGCGTGGCCTTGTACAGATGAGGATCAACCCCCGGACCCATGAGCTGAGTCAGCTCAATCCGTTCGCCACCGATCTCTCGAACAATGTCAGCTACCATGCCGACGGTGGCCACGACTTTCAGCCGTCCACCGTTGCTCAATGAACTGTTTTTGGTCGTTGCGGTTGAAGGATCGCCGTTCTGGCAACCGGTGCACAGCACCAGCAAAGTCAGCAAAAACCGGTGCAAAAACGACCCGTTTCGAATCGCCATGCGACACGCTAATGCGTCAGCACTGAGCAGCCACTTCTGCATAACTCCAGCTTCCTTTTTCTTCGCTACCGAATGTAGCATAGGCTACAAATCGTGCAGTTCAGTCTATCTGCCGGTCTGCCTGCGTCAAGACGCGATATCCGGAGCCCTGATAATCTCACCAAAAGGAAGGGCTACCGTGCGATGTGTGCGGAGCTGCTGTGAGGGGTCGGAAGAGTGATGATCGGTGTGATGACCCAGGCACCAACGCCGACTGAACAACACTGTTGTTGTCCTTCATGAGATGCCAACGTTCGCCAACTTAGCGATAGGTTGAAGTCAGGAACGCCTTGTCGTCCTGGGATTTCTTCTTGACGCAATCGACTTAACTCATCTATAACCCCTGAAGGTTGTCACAGGTGGGTCTTTTTTGGCCCCACCGCAACCTAAGAGTACTCGCGGTTGTTCGTGCCTGACACCGGCGGACATCCTGCAAATTTCATCGGTGTCAAAGAATCCTCACGGAGGAAATGGTAATGGCCGCAAAGAGCACCGCAGCAAAGACAACCGCAGCAAAGACAACTGCAGCAAAATCCACAAAGGCAAAGACAGCCGCTGCAAAGCCAGCTGCACCAAAGTCAACAAAGGCAAAGACTGGTGCCGCCAAGTCAACCAAGGCTAAGACCGGCGCTGCTAAGCCTGCAAAGGCTCCAGTTGCTAAGAAGCCAGCTGCTAAGGGAAAGTAGTCTGACTGGTACTTTCCAGCACAGAAAACACGAAACGGCTGAGTCGCCTTCGGGCAGCTCAGCCGTTTTTTTGTTTGGCGCCGGGCGTTAGCCGGGCTGTTGATTTAATTGTTTAACGGCAAGCCGTAGGCGTCCGTTGCCCTATTTCGCCTCTGCCTGCGGCTCGCCGTTAAACGAAAATGCCGAAGCCGAAGTCACTGTGTGACAAGAACCGGACGCTAACGCGTTCCGGCTAATGATATTTCCTGCTTGACTACGCGGTAACAGACTACGGTACCGGAGTTTAGTGATGTTCCCCGTCTACATCCTTCATCCAGCCATCTTCGCCGACCGGAAAATCAAACGGTTCCCCGTCAAAGCTGAGATGACTGCTGGCCCGGACCTGGTCGAAGAATGCCTCCGAAACGCGGACCTTGGTCAGATGCAATGTGTCTGAGATCTGGACGACTCGAGCGTTCTCCGGTTCGACCATTCCGATTGTCTGCAGAGCCGTTTCGACCGCTAACTTATCATTTGGCAAAGTCACGGGAATCATCGCCGCTTCAGGATGATTGCCTGTAACGCAGTTGATTCGAGTAATCTCATGATCAATCTGATCGACACATCGCTGAGTCGTATACTCGGCCAGACCAATTCCGGTTGCGTTGCCGTAGGTTTCCTTCGTTAATGAACGCACCATGATGCGTCGGCAGCGCACGAGATCCTTGTCGGTCGCCGCGTGATCAATGAACTTCCGTCCAATGGTGTTTGCATCCATCCCGACGCCACTGATGTTTTTTCCCATGCGGTCGACGATCAGAAGATCGATCTCGTCAAACGGCAGCCGTGGCAGCCATCTATTGGCCAGTTTGAGCAGCTCAGGTTCACGCGTTCCGAATTCTTCGGGACGAACGGCTTCCAGCAGCGCCGTTTCGTCTTCGGCATTTTCGAGAATCGCCATGCCGCCACAAACGCGGCAAACGTCTAACACTCGTTCAGCCACTGATGCGATGATTTCCGGAAAGCTGATCGTCAGAATTCCCTTGTGGTAAATCTTCGCGCCTTCGTGTTTACCGAGGCCGATCAGCATCATTTTGTGGAGGCCGGATTCGACCGGCCCGACAAATTTTGTGTGCGGCTTGACTCGCCCAACAACGAATACGTGATCAGCTTCGGAAGCGAATCGGTCGAAATGCACCGGCATGCCGTTGGAAGTCTGAGCGACAATCCGAGTTTCCATGGTCGCTCGAATCGGAACTTTGACGAATTCTTCCGTGATCCCCAGGCTGGCCAGCATTTTGACCTGGCCTTCGGCGGTTCCTCCACCATGGCTGCCCATCGCGGGGACAAGAAACGGTGCTGCCCCGATCGATGTGAAGTAAGCGGCGATTTCCCGCAGAATCAGAGCGATATTGGTAATGCCTCGGCTGCCCGCCGGAATCGCGACACTCTGCCCGGGTCGAATTTTCTCCGTCAGGCGAAGGGATTCCATCTGAGCACGGATTTCGCCGGGGATATCAGCGACCCGAGGAGTTTCGAATCGCTGGATGATGTTGCACATTCGGGGGAAGCGGGCCACGGGAATTCCTTATTTCAGTCGGATGGGAAGTTGATCAATCCTGGCAGCAAGGATGAAGTCATTCAATGACAACCCCTGAATTGCGTGTGTCCAGATTTCGATCGTGAGATTTCGATAGCCGACCAAATGCAGATCGGGATGGTGCGCCTCGGCCTCGGCAACAGCGGCGACGCTTTGAAAGAACTCCAGGCCCGCGAGGAAATTCTTGACCGTCCAGCTCTTCTTGATTCGATCCGGGCCGGTGAGTAATTCCCATCCGGGTAATTCTTTGAGTTGCTCCTGGGCTTCCTTCTGCGTCATTCGTGGCACGCCGCCCTCGCACGGTACGCAGCGGGTTGTACACAACGTCGCGGCTGTGAGGGGCTGAGATTCTGGTTCGCTCATGGGTTAGGTCTCCGTTAGTGCCGTAAGTATTCGGCGAGGAATTGATAAGCTCGTTCTCGCGATGCTTTGGGAAACGAATGGCCCGCTTCGACTCCGACTGACTGCAGGCGTGTTTCGCTGTTATAGAGCTTGTACACGGATTCGGCTTGTTGCAGCACGTGGCGAACACCGGACGCTGAAAAATCATCATCCTTTTCCGCGTAGCAGGCCATGAACGGCCGCGGGGCGAGGGCTGCTATCAGCTCATGAAAGTCGACCGGCATTTTCCGGATGTCGTTTTCAAACGACGTCGCGATCAAGGGCATATAGCGAGGACCCGTCCAACTGGGAAGGTCGTCCTCCGAGAGACTCGTAAAGCCGCAACTGGATACGATCGCCTGAATTCTGGGCTCAAACACCGCCGTGAAAATGGCATTGTGACCTCCCAGAGAATGACCGATGCAGCCGATTCTGGTGCGGTCCACTTCGGGCATCGTTTCCAGCAGATCGATGGCTCGAGAATTATCCCAGACCGCTTTCATCGTGCCGCTTTGGTACTGATCAGCTTCAAAATCATGAGTGTATTCGCCAAATGAAGGGTAGTCGGGAGCAATTGTGACGAATCCAGCTTCGGCCAATTCGATCGCATATTTCATGTCCGGGTCGCCCTGCAGACCGGCTGGCTCATCTTTTCCTGCTGAGGTTGTTTGTTGCAAACACAACACGGCGGGATAAGGGATTCTTGTGGTCGCTGGATTCTTGTCGCGGTCTTTTTCGCCCTCTGAGCCTTCTGGGAGTGGAATGAAGACATACGCCGGCACTCGACTCTCAGCGTCCGACTGATACGTCAGCTTTCTTCTCAGCAAAGGACGACTCACCGCCGGAGGATTCAGCGTCACTTCTTCAGAGATAGTCGGATTCAGGGGGACTCGTTTCAGCGGTGAAGGATACTTTCCGGTGCTTCGCTCCAGATGTCTGCGGATGTGATCTCGGCGATGTTCCCAGTCTGAAGTCTGTTTAATCTCTGTCTGCTGACCAGTTGAATCGATTCGGTATGACAGATCCTGGTGATCCGGATACTCCGGAAGAGTTGTCTCTGCTTCGAATCGGCCGATCGGGAAACCCTGACTGTAGTCGATCAGGAATGCTCCGGAGGATGTTCGATAGCGAATTACATCTTTGTGATCGAAGTCGGTTTGTTCCTGACTTCGAACGGGAAGTGACACATCGCTGAGTGTCGACGATTCACTCTGAACACCCGCTTGTTCGAGAACAATTCGTGTTCGGTCGCCCAGTGAATGTCCCGTTGATTTGTAGGTCTCGCCATCGATCCGAGCCTGGTCAACAAAGATGGGTTTTACCTTCAGGCCTCCCGCCTGCATCAAAGCCACCATTTCCTGAGCGTCAGGGAAAGGGCAGGTCTTGTCATCGATACCATGAATGACGGTGATCTGTGACTCGGTGCCCAGCCGTTTCATTTCACGAAGATGATCCGGATTCCCAACGAATCTCAGTTCCTGCGCGTCGGGCGAAAGGAAAAACGGGTTTGCGCTGTCCTGACTCCAGCGAGCATTCAGATCGCTGCCACCCGGCAGATTGAAAGCGATATCATCAGACAGCTTTTTCATGCCGCACATGTCGATCACTGCGGCAAATGTTCGCGGTGCGAGCTTATTGGCCATCAGCGTCACGTTGCCGCCGCCGGATCCTCCTGTGGAATAGATGCGACGATCGTTGTAGCCGATGTTCTGGTGCTGCAAACTGCTCCGGACAAACCAGAGAGCACGCAAGGCATCAAGTCCCTGAAGGTAGCCGAAGTCATAGGGCTCCGGCCCCTGAATCGAATCCACTTGTCCGCTCTGCAAGTAGTTGACGCAGATCGCGACCACGTTCAGCTTTCGAGCCAGCACGCCAGGAGATGCGGTCCCGACACAATCGGTTCCTCCCCAGTTGTGCAACGTCAGCATCAGTCCGGTGTCCTGTTGAACACTTTCCTTCGTTCCGTCCGGGAAGTGAATTAAGATGCGGATCTTTCGCGGTCCCGGACGAAGTGACCATTCCTGAGCCGGGATTTCCACTGCTCCGTCTTTGCTCGGTAATGCTGGCCATTCGTCGGCGTTTGCTGGCGACATGAGCAAGGTGGACAGAATTCCCATGAACAATAGTTCTCGCATAAGCCTCGCTATCCTTTCTGAGAGTTGAGCCACTCCTGTCGCTTATCAGAAATCGTATGTTTCCACTGGGTCTTCGTCCTTCGACTCGCGACACTGTTCTGACAACTTTCTCTCCGGCTTTGGGCAAAGTGCGCTGAAGCCCACGCTACTTTTTTTGGTGCCTGAAAGGGCTGAGGCCCGATTGTCGGAGCTAACCTTGGTTCGGCTGCGGATCGATCGTTTGGTCGTTATGATCGCCGAACTTGTTGCCCGGTCCTTTGTTTTCTTTGGGAGCCTTCCTGTGCTGTCTACTCGGTATTTTCTCCCGTCCGTACTTTTGGTTCTTCTCTCTGGCTGCGGGGAAAAGCCTGCTCAGAAACCTGCACTTCCTCCAATTAGTGAAGCTGAAACCTCCGCGATCAAGTCTCTTGGCGAAGCGAAAGCTGTCGTCAAGACGGATGATTCCGGGGCGGCTGTTGATGTGAGCCTCGCGAAGCTGGAAGTCAATCCCGACATCATCGGGCTGCTGGCCAGGTTGCCTTCGTTGCGAACAGTAAATCTTTCGGAGTCCACCCTCAGCGATGAGATTCTGACTGCACTGGAAAAAGCTGTTCCGAAACTGGTCAGTCTGGACGTGCGTGGTTGTGAGTTGTCCGACAAGTCGGCAGAGCTGCTGGCTCATTTCACCGGCCTGCGTGCTCTGCGATTCTCCGGAAAGAGTGGCAAAACGACCATCAGTGACGAAGGTCTTAAGCTTCTGGCGGCCTGTAAGTCATTAAAGGTTCTGGCACTGGATGACCTGTGGATTGGCACTCCCGGTTTGGAAGCTCTGGCGGGTCTCTCGGAGCTGGAAGAACTTTATCTGGCCGGGACGGTGGTTGATGACGACACCTGCAAATTGATCGCAAAGTATCCGAAGATTCGAAAGCTGCGTCTCGCTCGTACTCAGGTCAGTGACGCCGGTCTGGAAGTGTTGTCCGGCTGCAAAACACTGGAAGAGATCGATCTGAGCGAAGACTCGCTGATCTCTGATGAGGGGATGGCCCACCTCGCCAAACTGACGAATCTTAAGAAGCTCAATCTGTGGCGAGTTCAAATCACGGACGCCGGAGCAGTTCAGTTGGCTCCTCTGACCAAGTTGGAGTGGCTCAATCTGGACAACAGTAAGCTAGCTGATGGTGGTCTGGTGTTGCTGAAGGACATGAAGTCTCTGACATTCCTTCACATCGGATCAACGCAGGTCACAGAAGCTGGAGCTGCGTCTCTGTTTCATCTGAAGACACTGAAGGATCTCAAGGTGACTCGAACCGCACTCGGTGCCAGTGAAACGGCCGTCGCTGAACTCACAAAGAACCTTCCGAACACGGAAATTCAAACGGAGTATGTCGAAGCGGAATAATCCTCCGATTGTGGTATCGCTC
>JBPOIW010000191.1:0-15766 GCA_052034165.1 Planctomycetota bacterium
CACTTCGTTATTCAATCTGCATTCCCGAGTCACTTGCTTACCTGTCGCTGCGAGTGCTTGTTTTACAAGTTCGGGGGCGATCAGCTTTTCGAGTCCAGCAATACGATCTAAAGTCCGTTCGTTGACCACTGAAGAGAGGTCAGAGCGTCCTTGCTCAGACATGTCGCGGCTCCTTGCGAGGGTGGTTGGTGGTTCAACCTAACTCTAATAGGAGCCGCGATTTATGAAAATATTGAACGGTATTGCGTTTACTGCCCAGCCGCAGGCGCCGGCTAACCACAGTATCAGCCGGTGCCTGCGGCTGGGCGGTCAACGGCCAAAACAACAGACCGCCTGCGTCGCGGCTGATTCGAGGGTGACGCTGTTGTGAAAGGTATTCCTGATATGACAACCCGCTGTTGCCTTCTCACGCACGTGATCGTTTTCGTTGCTCTTTCCGGTTACCAATCTTCGTCAGCCGATGAGGTGCGTCCGGGCGTCAAACCGCCCGACACAATTCTGAAACAAGTTCGACCAGCACTCGAACGCGGCCGTGAAGCTCTTGCGGCCAGGGATGCCGAGGCGACTCGAAAAGCCGTTCAGGAGGCGATTGAAATCTTCGGCCCGTGGGCTGGCAATCCCGAAACGGCGACGCGGTACTTTCCACCCATTGATCCGTCTTCGTTCTCCGTTGCCACGGTTCGAGAGCGATGGGTCAAAGAGATTGATCGAGGCAAAAGAGGACTCCCGTGGCTAAAGAATCCGACCGGTGATCCCGCCAGGATGCAGGCAGGACTTCGTGAGGCTGCCTGGCCTCTTGATGCACTGGCTAGAACGGCCATGCTGTTCCCTGAGCATCGCGAAGAGCTAACGGCGATCGTTAGACAGGGGGCTGATTGGCTGGTTGGTCTACAACACTCGTCCGGTGTGTTTCCCTTTCCGGTTGGACCCGGTCTCAAGCCGCGCGACAAGGTTGGCCATATCGTTGCTCGTGCGATCAAGGAGCATCCTGAGATTGTTGTCGATGGATGGATCCCTGACGACGCTTCCGACGGCGGCCTTCAATTCGACAACGGACTTTGCGGACGAGCCCTGATCAGTGCCTGGGAGTTGACTCAGGATGAGAAGTATCTGGAGGCTGCTCGTAAGTCCGGCGACTGGGCGATGTCTCGGCCTCTGGTATCGAACTGGAACTACAATGCATTCAGTGTGGGATTGCTGGCACGATTAGCCACTGCGACTGGAGAAGCAAAGTACCTGGATGCGGCTGTTGAGAAAGCACAGATCGGAGTCCTACCCGGGCAAATGGCCACCGGTCGCTGGTTTGACGCTCACAACGCCTGCGCAGTTTATCACAACATCCTCATGCGTGAGCTCCTGGAGTTGCTGCATGCATTGCCCGAGGAACATCCATTTCGGCTGACTGTGTCCGATGCAGTCATACGAGGACTCAATCAGGCGGCTGCGGAAACACTGGCCAACGGCTACACAGGAACATGGACCGACAATTTTGCTCGAGGCCTGCAATGGATCGGCGAGAATCAGGAATGGCGTTCGGCCCTCAACATCAACCTCAACGCCAGCGGCCAAAACGGCGCTCCGTCCATCGGGTTTGCTGCAGTTACTGTGATTGAGGCAGCTCAGTAAGTTCAGCCTCGGTGATCTTTTGCCGAAAGCCATCGATTTGATTTCTGATGGTCCGAGATAAAACACGCTCGCTGGTCGCCACGTGATTGTCGCAACTACACTCCCCACAGAATTTTTTTCTGATGGAGAGTGTGAGATGACTTGTTTCAGCATGTTGCGACGGATCGTGTGCTTCTGTTGTGTGGCTACGCTGGCTGAATCAACGGCTAGTGCCCAAGCTCCGCAAAAGATCTGGGATCGCGAAATTGCTGCTCAGCCGTTTGATCGGCAGGCGTTCCATCAGATAGCAATCCCCGACTGGCTGCAGGATACGCTGGGCTGCGGTTATACGTTGTCCGTGATGAATACGGCTCAGCGCGAATTGGCGGTGAAGCACGGCGTGCGGCTCAGTGAAATGGGGTTCGTTGACCCGTTTTACACTTACTACGACAGTCAGCTTCTGAAGCGACGCAGTCCACACGTCCCGCCCGATCGACTCGAGAAAGATATCGCGGAGTACAAACGTCTGGGCGTTCGCATTCTTGGTGTGTATCCGCCTTGCCTTCAGGCTGAAGCGTATGAGCTCCACCCAGACTGGCGACGCATCGCGACCAATACGACCGAGATTCCTCAGACCGACATGGCGAAGTTTCCACACGGCGGCATGTTGTGTTTGCTGGGGCCGTACGGCGATTTCTTCATTGAGGTACTGGCTGAGATCCTGACAAAGTTCCCCGATGTTGACGCATTCAGCTTCGATGGTCTGCATTACGGTGGCGTCTGCTATTGCGAACACTGCCGAAAGAATTTTCGCGACGAAACCGGTTCTGAGATTCCCAATACGGACCTAAATGACATCGAGTTCCGTAAGTACCAGCACTGGGCTGATCGACGGATGGAAGACCTCGTGCGAAGAATGCAGACGCGATTGAAGGGCATCAAGCCGGACGTTGCATTAGTCACCTGGACGACAAACGCCGGGCGGTACGGGCACTTTCTCAGCATTCCTCGCAATATGCCGGCGCGGATGAATCTGTTGCTGGATGCACCTGACCAGGAATTCTGGATGGATGAATCCAACCGAGGCACGACCATCGTTTCTGCGTTTGCCAACGCGTACATCTGGGCGTGTACGAATCACCGAGTCGCGTTCAGTGAGCCGTATCTCCTGAGTCATGGAAATCCTTACGGCAATGACAGCTTTCCGCCAACAGAAATTCAGCGTCGCATGTTGCTGGCCGCGACTTACGGAGCCACTCCCAGCATTGCTGTGATCCAGGCCGAGAACCTGCAGCGGGGCCTGTATGATTGCATGGACGAACTGCAGCGCCGCAAAGAATGGTTGATTCGTAAACAACCAGAGCCCTGGGCCGCGATGGTCATGAGCGATAATACTCGCAACTTTTACGGCCGAAGTGCTGGTCAGGTTGAGGAACGTTATCTGGCGAATGTGTTCGGGACTTTTCGAGCCGTCGTCGAAGAGCATTTGCCAACTACTGTGATCAGTGACTGGAAGCTGAATGCCGAAGATCTTGCTCGTTACAGGGTTTTGATTCTGCCGAATACGGCATGCCTTGATCAGCAACAGGTCGCGGCCGTGCGTGAGTTCGTTGCCAACGGCGGTGGACTCGTCGCCAGTTTGGATGCATCGCTGTTCGATGAATTTGGAACGCCGCGAGATAACTTTGCCTTGTCGGATGTATTCGGCGCCGACTATCGCGGCCTGCTGACAAACGCCGCTGAACCGACTGAAGAGTTGGACGTCAATTTTGCAAAATCCATCGGCCCGGACTACTGGGAGAAACGCAAGAACGTCTTTGATTTCCGCCAGGATCCCGATTCGTTTTTGAATGAGGGAAAGATGCGAACCTACGTTCATCGCCAGCAGGTGACGTTCAAAGGTCCGGCCGTGAAGGTGAAAGCCGCTTCAACCAGTCAGACAACACCGGGAACCATTCGTTTCAAAGGGACGCCCGACGTCACTGACCATCCGGCAATCGTCACGCACCAATTTGGCAAAGGACGAGTCGTCTATTTTGCTGCGGGCCTTGATGCCGGCTATTACCTCTATTCGTATCCCTATCAGCGGCTGGCTCTGAAGCATGCGATCACGTGGGCAGCCAATGAATCACCGCCGATACAGGTGAAAGCCCCGATGTGTGTTCATAGTACGATTATGCGTCAGCAGACAGAGCAGGGTTCAAGACTGGTTGTGCATCTCTTCAACGACCTGAACACCACAGCTCACCATGCACTGCCCGTCGACGATGTGCCGTTGCGGGAAGAAACGGTGCCGATTCACGACATCGAAATCGCGATCGATGCGCGGTATCAGGTTGCCAAAGCCGTGCAGCAGCCGGAGGGGTTTGAACTTCAGGTCAACAAGAACGAAGCCGGTTCTTCCGTGATGGTTCCGAAGCTGGAAATTCATTCGATGGTGGTGCTGGAACTGGGCGACTAGATATGATTCGACACGCGCGTTTTGAGGACGAGACTGATCAGCGTGGTGTTGGTCCTATGGTCGCTACACGCGGATCCCGTTTTCGTACCAGTCGTCTTCTTTGGATATGCCACTCAGTTCACTCTCTTTTCTGCGACTTCAGATGAAACGCCGACATGCAGTGGCTTTATGTGGACTGACGATGGCGCGACTGGATTCTGTTCAGACAGCCGAATCGACTGAATCCCGCGACGAGAAACAACTCATGGATCGCATCCTGATCATCGGAGCCGGGATTTCGGGATTGGCAGCGGCTGAGAAGCTGCAATCTGCGGGACATAACGTCGTCGTGCTGGAAGGGCGCGACCGAATCGGTGGCCGCATCTGGACGATCACTCGCTGGCCGGACCTGCCGCTTGATCTTGGAGCTTCATGGATTCACGGCGTGAAAGGCAATCCAATCACCAGCCTTGCGGACAGCATTCAGGCCAAACGCATCGCGACCAGCTACGACAGTGCCATCGTCTATGATGTAGATGGTGAACCGCTTGATGACGAAGCGGAAGAAAGTCTGGAAGAGATTCGAGAACAACTCTTCGATCGCATCGAGAAGGCTCAGGACAAAGACAAAGATGCCTCCGTCCTCAGCGTGGCCGAAAAGTTATTGGCTGATCTTGATGATGACGATCCGAACACGCAGCGTTACTTCAACTTTGTGCTCAGCGGAAACATCGAACAGGAATATGCCGGAAGTGCGGAAGAGCTTTCCGCGCATTGGTACGACAGTGCAAAGCATTATCCGGGAAAAGATGCACTGTTTGTGAGCGGCTTCCACGAGATCACGAAGCATCTGTCACAGGGGCTGCGAATTGAAACAGGCGAAGAGGTTCAGGAGATTCACTGGCAGGAAACTCCGCTCCGTGTTGTCACGAAGACTCGCGAGTTTACAGCAGATCGAGTTCTCATCACGCTGCCGCTTGGTGTGTTGAAAGCCGGCAATGTTCGTTTTGTGCCTGCATTGCCAGAAAAGAAGCAGACGGCGATCGCAACACTTGGCATGGGCGTTTTGAACAAGTGCTACCTTCGATTTACAAAAGTCTTCTGGCCGAAAGATGTCGACTGGCTGGAGTACATTGCAGAAGAGCACGGTGAGTGGACCGAGTGGGTCAGCTTTGTGCGAACCACAGGCCAGCCGGTTCTGCTGGGTTTCAACGCGGGAACTCGTGGACGCGAAATTGAAGCTCTGACCGATGAACAGATGGTCGAAAGTGCGATGCAGACGCTGCGTATTCTGTATGGAGACGACATTCCCGAACCGACAGATTTTCAGATTACTCGCTGGGCGTCCGATCCGTTCGCTCGCGGTTCGTATTCGTTCTGCTCCCTCGGCTCAACCCCTGAAATGCGCCGCGAGTTGGGTCGTCCGCTTGATGGCAAACTCTTCTTCGCGGGCGAAGCCACAAGTGTCGATTACTACGGAACCGCCGACGGCGCCTACCAGTCCGGCCTCCGCGCCGCCGATGAGATTAACCTGAGCCTGAGGCGCTAGCCGAGTCTCCAAGTCTAAAAACGTAGGTTGGACATTCTTGTCCGACAACCCGGCGACGGCCATGAACATATGCCCTTCCTGCGCCAAAGGGAAGGTTCTCAGGAAGGCGATGCACACTGTTCCGGTAGCTTAACTGGACATCGCCATGTTCACGAACACCTTTGAGAATACAAGCACGAAGCGCCAGTGAGTGCATGAGTCGTAAAGTGTTCACTCGCTTGCGCTTCGTGCTTGTATAGGAGCCGAACATGGCGCTGTTCAACTAAGATGTTCACTCCGACAGTTGTTGGTTGCTCTGCTTCCGAACCAGAAATTCCACTTCGGTTCTTTCAACCGACTTATTGGCGTTGAAGTCGAAATCAACACCCATGCGCTCCACCAACTCGGAGTCCGTGCTGAGTGCCACAATGACCTTCGAGCGAGGAATCGTTACGAGATGAGACAACGGGTGAGTTTCCTTCGCACGGGACGTGTACGTGAAGAGCCGGCTGATGTAAGGAACCTGGCCTAGGATTGGTGGAGTTTGAACGACTATCGCGTCTGTCACAGCCGATGCATCCTTTAGTAGGATGTTGTTATCGTCAATTGCATCAATCGTTCCGACGTATTCAGTTGTGTCCAGGCTACCGCCCACGTTTAGTTCTGCAACCGTAGAAGCAGATGTGACGAGCCGAACTTGTTGACCGGCCTGCAGATCCTTGAGTTGAATCTGTGAAGCTGATGGATCGATGACATGGAAACCGCTTTCGATCCTGTGAAGCGTCGCCATATCGCAGTGCACTGCTTCATCGGGAGAACTGCTCGACATTGTTCCCGTTGACGCCAGGCCAGCGCAACTCGAGATCATAAGGAGCGGGATCGAAATGAATGCGAGAAGTGGAGTCATTGTGTGTTGCCCGACCTGGACCTGTTTGAGCCGTGGTTGAAAGGCGGCATTTTCCAATTGTTTGATATCAAATTCCCGACAGCGGTCGCGCGCGGAAATACTCACGAACCCTGACATTAGTCTCGCGGACTGTGCCGAGCGACGAACTTCGGCCGAATTTGCTGGGTCGGGACGTTGTTATGCTTCGGCATGCGGAGTTCCGATCATCTCCGAACTGACATTTGCCCGCGACGTGCACACAGTTAAACTGCGGCAACAGAACATGACAGCGAGGTCACCATGGATCAAAACACAACAATTCGAATTCGGGCGGAAGCAGCGCAGGCATTGGCTGAATGGAAGGCTTTTTTTGCCGAGCAAGTCGCACTGAAAGCGAGAGAATTGGCCCAAAACAGCAGCCCTCCGGGACTCATCACACTTATCCACTATCGACAGGCAGCGGTGCTGGCCGCGCAGGCCCTGGCGATCGAAGTGCAGAGAACAGATTCAAACGATGGCCGTCAAAAAGCAGCCTGATCATGGTGCCGGTCGTTTATCTCGCTGCCTTTCGATGACGCCGCAGCTCGAAACTACGCGACAATCCGCGACGACCTTGAATTGCGAGGCGTTACCATTGGTCCCAATGACCTGATGATTGCAGCAATCGCTGTCGCACATGAGTTGACTCTGGTTTCCAACAACCGTGAATTTAACCGAGTAGACGGAATGCCAGTGGAGGACTGGACGATGAAGTAGTTCATCACAACCCGCTACATGGTGAGAGGCAACCGATTTCACAATACAGCCCATTTTTCTTCTACCAGGACCCAGCGACGGTTGAGAAAAGATGGTCATCCATCGCCAAAAGGAGGGTCCAATAGACCCTGCAAACGGGCCATCGTGTCATGTTAGCTTTCCTCGATGTCCAATGTTCCGAGGAACATTCCACTCAGGGAAGCAGCACTCTTACAGACGTTTCCAAAGTCGTACCAGTTTCTCAAACGAGTACAACGCGTATGCTTCAGTACTCTTGGGAGGCTGATTGGAAATGCCGTTCCTGTAAGGCTTGGCGAAGTCGTCGCTCGAAGTTTTGTTAGGCATATCGCGGAACAAAGGGGCTCTTGCCTTTCAGCGGTGCGATGATTTCGGCGGATTCAACAACGCTAACAAGGGGCGAAGTCGACATTCAGTCGGAGCCCCAACGGTGTGGTGACGGGCAGTTTCCGCTGATGGTCTTTCTGCATCCGGGCTGCAATATTGGCGAGACGCTGGTTCAGAACAGCCGTTGAATAGGCTCGCCTGTGGTCAGGCGATGAGGCCTTCCGGTCTGGTCGAAAATATTGGCGGCATGGTCGATCCCCAGTCGCCAGAAGATTGTGGCGGCAATGTCACCGGGCGTTACCGGGTCAGTATCCGGATGGGCGCCGAACTTATCGCTGGATCCAAAGACCGCACCGCCTCGCACGCCACCGCCGGCCATCAACACCGAGTAACAGTGGGGCCAGTGGTCTCGCCCGGCACTCGCATTGATCGTCGGCGTCCTGCCGAACTCACCGGTCGCGACAATCAGCGTGGATTCCAGCAGGCCTCTTTGGTCCAGATCTTCAATCAAAGCTGACAAGCCCTGATCAGCCAAAGGCAGCAGATAGTTCTTGTGCTGGCTTTCACAGTTAACGTGAGCATCCCAGTTCTGCCCCTGCTGTCGACAGTCATAAACGTTGACAAAGGGAACGCCGGCTTCAACCAGTCGGCGAGCAAGCAGCAGATTCTGACCTCGCATCTGGCGAGCGAACCCCAGTTCGCCACCTCCACCATTCACCTCGCCTCGAGACATCGGCGCGGCACCATAGCCATAGCGTTCACGTATCGCAGGAGACTCTTGAGTAATGTCCATGGCTTTGCGAATGGTCTCAGATTCCAGCAGGTTAAACGCTCTGTCATAAAACTGGCTGATCGGACTCACTCTGTTGGCTGATGGGTTCAATGCTTCCAGCAGACCTCTGCGCTGGCCCAGTCGAGTGTCGTTCATCCCATCACGAGGACGCAGGACTTCGACGGGATAGACTTTCTGGTCCGGGTCCACATCAATCAGCAGCGGGTCGTAAGCATTGCCGAGAAAGCCGCCTCCCTGACACGGCGTTGGGATCACGTTCTGAAAGACATACGGCAGAGCGGCAAACGGAACCTCGTGCCCGGCTGCTTTCTTCAAGTAGGAGTAGGCACCACCGTAACTCGGATAGAACTGAGGGATCGATGCGAACAGTTCTCGGTCTGGACCTTCGAGCGGTCTCCCGGTCAATGCATGTATGGATGCCGAATCATGCAAACTGGCCTGATGATGAACGCTGCGCACAATCGCGACTTTATCCATGACGCGAGACATGTGCGGCAGATGCTCGCAAATCTGAAGCCCCGGAACCGATGTGGAGATCGGCTGAAAGGATCCTCGAATTTCAGCCGGTGCGTCCGGCTTCATGTCGTAGGTATCGAGATGACTTGGGCCGCCATAATAGAATAGCAGGATGCAGGCCCGAATCGGGGTCACATCGGTCCGTTCCGCGGTGGCGGCCTGAGCATTCATCAGTCCGCCAAGTGTCAGCCCGAGATAGCCTGTTCCACCCAGCTGAATGAAACCTCGCCGGGCGAGGCTTTCGATGGAGGTTGTCATCGTCAGGAATCTCCTGTTGACGGGCTCAGGTCGTGTCGGAGCCGCATCGATTATGCTGAGGACAACAACGTGATGCTGATGTCTGGGCAGTGCAGAATACTATCGCAACTCAGGGGTTGAGTAGATCTGTTTACCACCGACACGGATATCAACGTCCACGAGATACGGAGCGATGCCTTCGAAGTCGGGTTCGATGCCGAGGCCGGGGGCGTCGGGGACGTGAAGAAGGCCGCCCTTATCCGGAACGATGTGGTTCTTTGTCATCGCTCGCGCCAGTGATTTGAGTTCTGTTGGGAATTCACAAATCGTATGCGACTCTAGGCCGGCAAAGGGCTGCAGCGATGCCGAGAGAGCGAGGTTAGACGTGAAGGTGTGATTGACGTAGGTCACTCCTTTGGCGACAGCGTAGTCGGCCACGTCTTTGCTGATCGTGATACCGCCGATTCGACCAGCATCGATTTGCACGTACTTCAGTCCGGCATAGTCGACCATGTGTTTGGCCATGTGGAAGTTGTGACAGCCTTCTCCGCCGGCCATGCCAACTGAGCCACTTTCAAGGGACAACGCGTGATACTCAGACAACGCGCCGGAGACGAATGGTTCTTCCAGCCACGTGGCGTTGACTTCTTTCAGCATCTTCAGTCGAGCGAGCGCGGCGTCCAGATCTGTGTTCCAGACGGTTCCCGCGTCGACCAGAAGAATGCCATCTTTTCCCAAGCCTTCGCGGGCGGCGGCGAGCTGATCGCAGTCGGCTTCAACAGTTGATAATCCGAACGGCCCCCAGCCAAACTTGGCCGCTCGAAATCCTTGTGCGGCTATGGACTTCGCCTTCTGAAGTGTCTCCGCAGCGGTATCGCCGAACAGCACTGATGCATACGGCGTTTTTGGGAACCGAGACTTGTAGCCCAGCAGTTTCCAGACAGGTTCATTCAGTCGACGGCCCAGCAAATCCCACAGCGCGATGTCGATCCCCGAAAGCGTATGGTCCGCTTGCAATAAATCGAGACTATTGGCACGAACCAGATTTCCGATGCGACGGATGTCGTCAACGTCATTAATTTCCTGGCCAACGACGGAAGCAATCACTGGCTTGCAGGCACTGTGTGACATCGGACAAATCAAGCTGGCAATCGAAACCAGCGGAGCCGCTTCGCACTCACCCCAGCCGACATAATTGCCAGCAGCGACGCGAACCAGTAATGCATCCTGGCTGCCATCGCCGATGTCCAGAACCTGAGGCATGGAGAGGTAGTAGAAATCGACGGAATCGATCTTCATTATTTCTGATTTCGTTGTTGGGGTTGATGAACAAACTGCTTCAGCATTGAGGACCTACTGTGTAGGCGTCCACGATTGAGGCCGATTTCCGGAAGGTATTCCGCGATCACACGCCCTCAATTTACCTCGTGCGGAGACATAGTAACGGTCATCGTGGATTTCGCCAGGAATCCCGGGCACTCAGATCTCTCGCCAATTTCACCGCGAATTCAGACTATTATTTTTCCGTAGCAGCCACCGAAAAGTTGGAGACATGTCGTCGCGGAAGGACACCCGGATACCCGGGTCGAAAAAGGAAGTGAATTGTGCGACAACAAAGCCAGAATGTCGTTCTGGACGTTATCATGCACGTCGGTCAAACGAAACCCCTTTCGACATCTCAGTAGAGATGATTCAGAAACGATCGCAAGGGGAAGTCCATCGTGTTTGATTTCTGTCAATCACTCCGTTGTCAGGAAATAAACTTTTGTAGACTGAGGCACGTGATGAGTATCCGTCACAAGTCACTGACGCCACTCGCTGTTGCAGCCGTCATTGCAGGCTTGCTGTTCTTCGAACCAGTTTGTCATGCCGAGAGCGATGAAGATTTCTTCGAGTCCCGTGTGCGTCCTCTGCTGGTCAAGCATTGTCAGGAGTGTCACGGAGCAAAGAAGCAGGAGGGCGGGCTGCGACTTGATTCCCGAGACGCCTGGATGCGTGGTGGTGATCGCGGTGAGGCAATCATTGCAGGCGAGCCGGACAAGAGTCTGCTGATCAGGGCTGTTCGACACGACGATCCCGATTTGCAAATGCCTCCGAACGGAAAAAAACTCACTGCGGCTGAGATTGCAGATCTCGAAGCATGGATTCAGCGCGGTGCGTCTGATCCTCGGCGTGAATCCACCGAAGAGACTTCGAAGCGATTGAGTCTGGAAGAGTCCCAATCGCATTGGTCTTTTCGGCCTCTGCAAGCTGTTGTTCCACCTCAGGACCCCGAGGACCCCTGGTCGCGGAATCCCATTGATGCGTTTGTTTATGCTCAACTGAAACAGCGAGAATTGTCGCCGGTCGCAGATGCAGACCGGCGCACGCTCATCCGTCGAGCAACGTTTGATCTAACCGGACTTCCACCGACGCCCGAAGAGATCGACGCGTTCCTGCGCGATGAATCCGCAGACGCATTCAGGACATTAGTGGATCGCCTGCTGGAGTCCTCTGCCTATGGAGAACGTTGGGGACGCCATTGGCTCGACGTCGCTCGATATGCAGACACGGCGGGCGATGGTTCCGACTATCCGGTGCGTGAAGCAGGGAAGTATCGCAACTGGGTGATCAACGCATTTAACAAAGATCAACCCTTTGATGAATTCATTCGCGAACAGATTGCTGGTGATATTCTTGCTCTCAACGGTCCGCCGGAAAAATATGCCGATCGGGTGACTGCAACAGGATTTCTGGCGATCGGCAAACGCTATGGGTACAAGGACGCTCCTGACTATCAGTACCTTGATTTTGGGGATGCGATTGACTCAGTTGGTCGCTCGTTGCTGGGACTTTCGTTGGGCTGTGCCAGATGCCACGACCACAAATACGATCCCATCTCCGCCGCTGACTACTATGCATTCTATGGCATTATGGAAAGCACGCAGTGGGCATTTCCGGGCGGAGAAGAACAGAAGCGTCCTTCGCGTTTCCCGGCTCTCGTGCCTCCCGATGAAGTCGCAAGACTGGAGAAAGAGAAGGCTGAAAAGCTTGCTCAACTGGACAATGATATTGCCGTTCTTAAACGCCAGCGATCGGAGCTTGATCCGGACTTGTTGGCCGGTGGAGTGGATCTTGGTTTCGAGGCTCAGCAGGCTGGAAAGCCACCGGGCAAACCGTGGTTCAGTGCCGGCCCCATCGAAGTCATAGCTGCCGCGCAAAGTCCGTTCGATCATATTCACCCTTCAGGCAAATTGGGCATTCGGATTGGAAGCGGGCTACCGAACGACGGGCTGCGATACGTCTTTGAAAACAGCTTGCGGGCGACGCCTGACAGGCTGATGCACTTTACGATCGACTTTCGGTCCGCTGAGGAATCGAAGGAGCCGGGCGCGTTTCGGTTTTTCCTTGGTCGAGGTGTTGTCGAGTCGCTGGCCGTTGAATGTAGCGCGACTGCGACGGAGTTTGCCATTCGCAATGGATCCGGGTGGGAGGTCATTCGGCAGCTCAAGCCCGGCACGTGGTATACGCTTCGACTGACGATCGACCCGGCCACCAGGACGTATTCCGGCATCGTTGGCACACAAGAAGATCTTACCGAGTTTCAGAAGAGGCAGACGGGGCCGAACTGGGATGGTGTGATTGACTGCTTTATCTGTGACGGAATCGGACATGTCGCGGGAGCAGCCTGTGCACGAGACCTCGACAACCTCGGGCTTCGTGAAACCGCGTTTGGTGCCCCGGGTTCCGGGCCAGTTGCACCCCGAAACATTGACCCCGATGCCGAACAAAAGATGGCAATGCTCGATGGCGAAGTTAAGGCGCTGACAGAACGCAGACAAACGATTGTGACCGAATCTCTCTACCCAGTCGCTTATGGCGTCGCCGAGGGAGCGCCCACAAATAGTCGAGTGCAACTCCGTGGCGAGCCACATCGGCTGAGTGATGAGGTCCCTCGTAGAAATCTTGAATTGCTCGGCGGGGAACTGGTTCCTGCGGGATCCGGCAGCGGTCGACTTGAACTGGCAAACTGGATCACACGACCGACGAATCCACTTACGGCACGCGTGTTTGTGAATCGAGTCTGGCAATGGCATTTTGGAGAGGGCTTGGTTTCATCGCCCAGCGACTTCGGCTCGCGTGGCGAACGGCCGACGCATCCGGAGTTGCTCGATTGGCTGGCCGGTGAGTTCATCGCTTCAGGCTGGACTGTGAAGTCGCTGCATCGGTTGATTATGAACTCTCGAACGTACCAGTTGGCGAGCGTGGATAACGATGCGAACCTTCTGGCTGATCCGGGCAATCGTTTGTACTGGCGGTACTCACGACGCACATTGGATGCCGAGTCCCTTCGAGACGCAATGCTTGCGATCAGTGGGCGATTGGATCGAAACGTTCCGGAATCCCATCCGTTTCCTGCGGTCGATACGTGGGGATTCTCGATCCATAACCCGTTTCATGCCGTCTACGATTCCAACCATCGCAGTGTTTATTTGATGGTGCAGAGAAACCGGCGTCATCCGTATCTGGCTTTGTTCGATGCTGCTGATCCGAACCAGAGCATCGCTTCTCGTCAGCCAACAACGACTCCCACACAGGCATTGTTCTTGATGAATTCGCCTTTCGTTCATGAATTGTCTGAGGGCTTCGCGCGGCGTGTGGTCTCCGTACCGGGTGACGACCAAGCCAGAACACGCTGGGCCTTTGAAACGGCTCACGGGCAGATTCCGGAGGATGCCGTCGTCCGTGATGCGATCGCGTTCGTGTCGGCCTATCGAGAGAAGCTGGCGAGTCAGAATTCGACAGGTGAAAACGACATCGCGGCGTGGGCGGCTCTGGCGAGAGTTCTGTTGACGAGCAATGCGTTTTTGTATGTCGATTAGTGATCAGACAAACGTTTGATACTGAAATTGGAACAGTCCACTATGTACCAATCACAAACACGTCGCGAGTTTCTGAGTCGAGCATCGGGCGGATTCGGAGCCCTCGCTTTGGCTGGCATGTGCAGCGATCTTCAGGCGGCTTCTGAGAATCCGCTGGAAGCCAGAAACGGCCACCATGTCGCAAAGGCCGATCGAGTCATCTTCCTGTACTCGACTGGCGGAACTTCGCATATCGATACCTTCAATCATCGGCCGCAGCTCATAGCGGATCATGGCAAGTCGATTACGGCCTCGCGATGGCTCAATAAGACCGGAGAGTATACACGTTTTTTGATCAAGCCGCGGTTTGCGTTCAAGCAGTATGGTCAGAGCGGATCATGGGTCAGCGACTTGTTTCCACACGTTGGTTCCGTCATCGATGATGTGTGTGTTCTGAACGCGATGCACTGTGAAAGCGATGGTCACGACAAAGCGACATTGGCTGCTCACACGGGTTCTGCGCAGTTCGCGAGACCCAGTGCGGGATCATGGGTGAGTTATGGACTGGGTACAGTGAATCAGAATCTGCCGTCGTTTATGGTTCTGGCTCCCGCAGCACCCTACGCTGGTGCGCAAACGTGGAGCAGCGATTTTCTGCCAGCCTGCCATCAGGGTACTCACGTGATGCCGGGCACAGAGCCTTTGCCCAACATCCGACCGCGAAATCCGGCCACCGAGTTGCAGCAAATGGAACTCGCTTTTCAACGCAGACTGAATCAATCGCATCTTGCGCAACGTGCTGCCGATCAGTCGCTCGATGCGAGGATTCGATCCTTCGAAACGGCGTTCGGCATGCAGCGAGAAGCGCCGGAAGCGTTTGATCTGTCGCAGGAAACAGAAGATACGCTGCGACTGTACGGACTGGAACGTGGAGCAACGAGTGGCTTTGGCTGGCAATGTTTGGTGGCTCGCCGATTGGCCGAGCGAGGCGTGCGGTTTCTTGAACTCATCGATGTTGGATCGAGCGGAAACTGGGACTCACACGGAGATATGGGGGATCACATACGGCTTGCGCAGGCGATCGATAAGCCCATCTCGGGTCTGCTGACCGATCTCAAACAGCGAGGAATGCTGGAACGGACGCTCGTTGTCTGGACCACCGAATTCGGACGCACTCCGTTTCATCAGCAAGTCGATCACGCTGGACGCGAGCATCACAACTTGTGTTTCTCATCGTGGATGGCCGGAGGCGGTGTCAAAGGAGGAATGGTGTTTGGCCAGTCCGATGAGTACGGGATTGTGACCGCAGAGGATGCCGTGCATACACACGACCTTCACGCGACCATGCTGCATCTTCTGGGGCTGGATCATGAGCGTTTGACGTTCCGCCATGCGGGTCGCGACTTCCGCTTAACCGACGTCCACGGCCGCGTGGTACGGGAGGTTATTTCGTAAAGATCATGATTGATCGCCGACGAACGCCAGATCCCTCGAATCGGAAAAGGCGTGCTGCAACAGATACGGACGATGACAGCGAGTTAAGCCAGGTTAGGTCGCAAGAATGCAGAGAGCATGGAACTTAAAGGCTTTCGTAATTGACCAGCAGCGTATCAGCCGCCCGCCTGAAATCTGCTCAATCACCTGACTTTGTTTCTGACGCAGACCACGATACCATCAGCGGCGGTTTCGAGTGGGAGAGAGCAGCGTTCTAAGACCATCTTGCTGCGGCGTTACGCCGTGGTTGATTATTCTTCCCAACTCGTCCCCAGAGTCGTTGTTCGTTTGGCCAGCTCACCTAGTGGGCTGCTCGACCAGGACA